>CALXOZ010000014.1 GCA_944390195.1 uncultured Alphaproteobacteria bacterium | reverse complement strand
GTTTTTTTTTTTTTTTTTCAACTGGTTGGCAATCTGCCCGTATTTTTCTTTGGCATTAGGATATCTGTACTGCGAGAAAGCAGCCTGTTTCGTCGGAGCATCAGCCGAATTGAAACGGATAACCTGACAGATCAACAAAGCGTTGGCTATTCCGTGAGGAATGTTAAAGGCGGCACCCAACTTGTGAGCCATGGAGTGGCACAATCCCAAGAAAGCGTTCGCAAAAGCCATCCCTGCAATTGTCGCCGCATAATGCATCTTTTCCCGAGCCAACGGATCGTTTCTTCCTTCATGATACGAACGCGGCAGGTATTTGAAGACTTTCTTAGCAGCTTCCAAAGCCATCGAATTTGTAAAGTTTGTCGCCATTACCGACACATAAGCTTCAATAGCATGAACCAAAGCGTCAATTCCACCGGCGGCACACAATCCGGGAGGCATTGAATCGACCAGATCAGGATCGACAATCGCCATTGTCGGTGTCAATGCATAGTCGGCAATCGGATACTTGATATGCGTTTTGTCATCCGTAATAACAGCGAACGGTGTAACTTCAGACCCTGTTCCGGAGGTTGTCGGGATTGCGACCATATCCGCTTTTTTACCCAAAGCCGGTAAATCGCAAATTCTCTTGCGGATATCCAAGAAGCGCATAGCGACATCTTCAAACTTGATTTCCGGCTGTTCATACATCAACCATAAGATTTTCGCCGCATCCATAGGAGAACCGCCGCCCATGGAAATAAAGACGTCAGGTTCGTAAGTTTTCACCATTGTAAAGGCTGTGTTGATTGTCGACAGATCCGGATCTGGCTTGACATCAAAGAATATCTGGAAGTCGATACCGATGTCTTCCAAGACATTTGTAATTTTGCTGACCATACCGGAATCGAACAAGAAACGGTCTGTAACGATGAAAGCCTTCTTTTTGCCTTTCAATTCACGCAAAGCCAGATCGATCGCTCCGCGTTTAAAGTATACTTTTGGCGGAACCTTAAACCAGAGCATATTTTCTCTCCTTTCTGCGACGGTTTTAATATTCAACAAATGTTTCGGTCCGACGTTTTCACTGGTGGCATTATCCCCCCAAGAACCGCAACCGATGGTCAATGTCGGTTCCAGCCTGAAGTTATAAAGATCTCCGATAGCCCCGTGAGCGGCAGGGGTATTGATCAAAATGCGTCCCGTATGGATCTTATTGCCGAAAGCTTTGATACGATCGTCTTTTCTGGGATCCGTATACAACACGGAAGTATGCCCCGCACCACCATGATCAACCAAAGTATAAGCTTTATCCGTTGCTTCTTGGAAATCTTGCGCACGGTACAATGCCAAAATCGGAGACAGTTTTTCATGGGCGAACGGTTCCGCCGTTGTAACGTCTTCAACTTCACCGACCAGAACTTTTGTATTTTCAGGAACTTGTATTCCAGCCAAAGAAGCGATCCGATAAGCCGGCTGTCCGACGATTTCCGGATTGACACCGCGTGGCGTCAACAAAATGGCAGCGACTTTTTCTTTTTCTTCCGCGTTCAAGATATAAGCGCCGCGATAGCACAATTCTTCTTTAACAGCATCATAAACATCATCGACGGCAATAATTGATTGTTCCGAAGCGCAAATGACACCGTTATCAAACGTTTTACTTAATAAAATCGACGAAACCGCCATTTTTATATCCGCTGTTTCATCAATTACGGCAGGCGTGTTTCCGGGACCGACACCCAATGCCGGCTTACCTGAAGAATAAGCGGCTTTAACCATGCCGGGACCGCCTGTTGCCAATATCAAATCAACATGAGGATGTTTCATCAATTGATCCGACAATTCAATCGACGGTTCGTCAATCCAAGCGACAATCCCTTCCGGAGCTCCCGCTTTCACGGCAGCTTCCAAACAGATTCTTGCAGCTTCGATTGTACATTTCTTTGCTCTCGGATGAGGTGAAAAGATAATTGCGTTACGCGTCTTTAAGGCTATCAATGTTTTAAAAATTGCTGTTGACGTCGGATTTGTCGTCGGAATAATTCCGGCAATGACACCGACCGGTTCCGCTATTTTTTTGATTCCGTTTCCTTTATCCTCTTCTATAACGCCACATGTTTTCATGTTACGGTATTTATTATAGATATATTCGGAAGCAAAATGATTCTTAATAACCTTATCTTCCACGACTCCCATACCTGTTTCTTCAACAGCCATTTTCGCCAAAGGAATACGCATTTTATTTGCCGCCAAAGAAACGGCTCTAAAAATTTTATCGACCTGTTCTTGCGTATATGTTGCGTAAACGGTCTGCGCTTCGTGTGCTTTAGAGATAATTTGCTCCAAATCTTCTGCTGTTCTAACTTCGCTTACCATATCTTTACCTTTTCAAGCTTCATGCGAGTTGTCCATCATTTATCCGATTCTTTTTACCGGATACTTAATCGTGATTTATTTCACTGTTAGCTATATAAAACGCTTGGACATAAAAAGCAAGTCTTTTCTACAAAATTTTTATTTTTTTTCTTCCCGCCCTCAAAATAAAATGAAAAAATTCCCCCGTCCATTATAGGGAAAAAAATCACGAATATAATGCCTAGTTTGTCATTTTTTTATCAGAACAAATAAATCCATTCGGTTTTTCCACCATTTTTCCATATATCAACGGATCGAATATCATATATTAACACTGATGAAATCTTACCATGCCCTACTTTAATAAAGAGATTTCAAAGAAAATATTTGCTGTTCAAATGATCGGAAAAAGACTTTTCTTCTTAGACAAGAAAATGGTGCCGGAACATACTTCAGCCTCTCTTACAACCACTCAACTTTTTTAAATCCGGTACATACAAAAAAAAGAGGAGTATCCCTCCCCTTCATGGTAGGTCCAGAGGGACTTGAACCCCCGACCAAGGCGTTATGAGCGCCCCGCTCTAACCAACTGAGCTATGGACCCATCTGTTAAAATATCAATCTTTTTTTATTTTTCAATATAAAATACAAAAATTTTTCATTTTTTTTACTTTTCAAAAGCTATCATCTATAAAAAGATATATTCACCTTTAATTTTTCAACTTTTTATTTGTATTTTCGTAAATATCCATTCTTTCTTTTTACTTCAAAGCGAAAAGGAACTTCTAAAAAACGCCATCAAATTCCATCCATTTAAAATTGGAAAATCCGGTTCAATTACTGATACAAAAAGAATCGTCAATTTAAAAACAAAATCCATTCAGAGAAGACGACAAAATTTTGTACTCAAATTTGAAAATTAAAAAAATTCCCGACTCTTAAATAAAAAAACAAAAGAGTCATTCCCCAAACTGTACAGCTGAAACAAAACAATTTTCCGGATAGGAAAGAAAAACAAAATCCATTTAATCTCGGTATCAGTCCGGCATGATGATAAAAAAAACAATGACTTTATCACTTGTCTACCGTTTTATAAAAAAAGGAGGGGCTTTTCCCTCCTTTAAAAGATTATCCGTTATCCAAGAAAGAACGAAGTTTTCTTGATCGGCTCGGATGTTTCAATTTGCGCAAAGCCTTGGCTTCGATCTGACGGATTCGTTCGCGTGTTACGGAAAACTGCTGTCCGACTTCTTCCAATGTATGATCGGTATTCATTCCAATCCCGAAACGCATTCTTAAAACCCGCTCTTCGCGCGGTGTCAAACTTGACAAAACAGCCGTACACGTCGCACGCAAATTTGTCTGAATGGCAGCATCCAAAGGTTGAACGACATTTCTGTCTTCAATAAAGTCCCCTAAATGACTATCCTCCTCATCGCCGACCGGTGTTTCCAAAGAAATCGGTTCTTTGGCAATTTTTAAAACCTTACGCACTTTTTCCAAAGGCATCGACAATTTTTCAGCCAACTCTTCGGGTGTCGGTTCCCTTCCGATTTCGTGCAACATCTGCCGGCTGGTGCGAACAAGCTTATTAATCGTTTCAATCATATGAACAGGAATACGGATCGTGCGAGCTTGATCCGCGATCGAACGGGTTATTGCCTGACGGATCCACCATGTCGCATAAGTTGAAAACTTGTATCCGCGCCGGTATTCAAATTTATCAACCGCTTTCATCAATCCGATATTGCCTTCTTGGATTAAATCCAAAAATTGCAACCCGCGATTGGTGTATTTTTTGGCTATGGAAATAACCAAACGCAAATTCGCTTCAATCATTTCCTTTTTGGCGCGGCTTGCCTCCTGTTCCCCTTTTCTTACCATGGAACAAATACGGCGATATTCAAAAATCGGCATACCGATTTCTTCCGACATAGAGGCGACCGAAGCGCGAATGTCTGCGATTTCTTTAGCATACTTTTCCGTAAATGTTTTCCATGCCTTTCCCGTTGTTTTTTCAATCCAATTTTGATCAAATTCCGATTTTTTATAGGCCTCAAGAAAATCTTCGCGTTTAATACGGCAACTGATAGCCATACGTAACATTTTGCCTTCCAATGTCATTAAACGCTTATTATATTCATTCAACTGATCGACGAGCATTTCTATGCGAGTCGGGTTCAATTGCACACCTTCCATCAAAGAAACGAGTTCTTGTTTTATCTTTTCGAACTTTTTTTCCGTTACTGCAGGAACGGGCTTCATGCTTTTCAGATAGGACAAACGCTGATCTTGGACTTTTTTCAACTTTTGATGCATTGTCAGAATTTGATCGAACTGTTCCAACACTTGAGGCATCAGAAGTTGCTCCCTTTGAGCTAAAGAGGCGGAAAGCGAATCTTCTTCACCGGCGACATCTTCATCATCTTCTTCAGTTTCATCTGTGCGGTCATCGAAATCATCGTCGACATCCTCTTTATAGTCTTCTTCAGAATCCTCTATACCGTTTTCCTCCGAATCATCGAATTCGTCTTCTTCCTCAGCTTCGTCCGACGTATCATAATCGTCGTACTCATCCTCTTCCCCTTCATCTTCGTCAGTGTTTTCGACCGAGTCTTCTTTTTCATATGTCATCGGGGATTCAATTTCATTGCGGCTTTCCTGTTTAAGCTGCAACGTTTCTTGAGTCATAACGGTTTCAGAGGGCAAAGCGGAAACAAGCGATAACGGAGCCGTCCCGTCGTCGGATCCGGCCGTTGCTTCAAGATCAATGATATCACGCAACAACATTTTTCCTGAAAGCAAAGCATTATACCAACCGTTTAATGCTTTAACCGTTAAAGCGCTTTCACACAGTCCGCCGATCATCAAGTCCCGTCCGGCTTCAATTCGCTTGGCAATAGCGATTTCCCCTTCCCGAGACAACAACTCCACGGCTCCCATTTCGCGCAGATACATCCTTACGGGGTCGTCCGTCCTGCTGACTTCTATTTCATCAAGCTTAAACCCGTCATCATCATCATTATCGGCATTATCTTCTTCAGCTTCATCATTTTCGATCAGATTGATCCCCATATCGGAAATCATTGCCATGACATCTTCAATTTTTTCAGATGATTCTTTTTCAGGCGGCAAAGCTCCATTTAATTCGTCAACGGTAATATAACCGCGACTTTTTCCTTTATTTAACAACTTTTTAAGCGAAACGCTCAAAGTATCCAACAAAGCGTCTTCAGCATTTTCTGTCGGATTGAGTTCTTCTTCGGCACTGGAAGTATTCATAATAGCCTTTACCTTTATTGCGAGGAATACGCGAAATACATCCGGAAAGAATCCGGTCAATTCTGCATTTTTTATGTTTTTAAAGCAGTTTTGTCAATAACTAAATAAGCATGAGCGCCCGTTTATGCAAGACTTGTTTCTTCTTTTAACAAATTTTGGTATTTTTCCCATAAATCATGCGCTTCATTGTCGTCCGCACGCGTTATTTTTTCAGCAAGCGACTGCATTTCAGCACGCAAAGCCCTTTTTGTCATTCCCGTCAGCAAAGCGGCAATATCTTCATGTATGTTTTGAGGATACGCTTTTTTTCTGTTCAGCATTTCGATTTCCGCGGATAGCAAGTCATAGATTTTCAATTGATCCGTTCGGGTCAGATATTCCTTTACATTTTGAGCACAAACATCTGGATCGGAGACAATCAAATTGATTACATCTGAAAAAACCTTGTTCTGGTAATCGTCAAAGCCTTTCCATTTGCAACACTCTTCGACGAAATCGGACACAATTTCAGGAAACAACAATACATAAGCCAGCAACATACGCGTTTCATGTTGTTGCGGGGATAATACCGGATGAATGGGAACATCTTGCTTTTTATTGTTTTTTGAATACGAAAAATTTTTTACGTTTGACTGTCGTTTTTGATATGAGGTTATTTCCCACAAAGAGGTTTTAAATTCTTGTCTGTAAAAATTTTTAACGACAGGATCTTGGATTTTGTCCAAACATTCAAGAATACTCTTATTCAAAGCGGCTTTTCTTTCCGGAGTGTCCAAGGAACGTCCTTGGATCAAGGTTTGCCACAATTGTTTAAACAAGGGTCTGTATTGTGTTTGAAGAAAATTTTCAAATGCTTCTTTCCCATATTTTTTTATATATTCGTCCGGATCTTGATTATCGGGCAAAGTAACAAAGCGCAAAGAACATCCAGCTTTTAACAGGGGAAGAGCTCGATCTGCGGCACGTTGGGCGGCACGCTGTCCCGCCTTGTCTCCGTCAAAGCAACATAAAGGTTCCGGCGCATAACGCCACAACAATTGAATTTGCTGCGGTGTCAACGCCGTACCCAAAGGGGCGACTGCGCGTTCAATCCCGACGCTTGCCATGGCAATGACGTCCATATACCCTTCGACAACAATAATTTCCCCCGTCTTGCGCGCCTGTTCCGCGGAAAAATGCAAGGCATACAAATTATCTCCTTTGGAAAAAACAGACGTTTCGGGGGAATTAAGGTATTTCGGTTCTCCATCTCCGGTGATACGCCCGCCGAAAGCTATTACTTTCCCGTGCCGGTCGAATATCGGGAACATGACACGTTTTTTAAAATAATCAAAAGTTTCATTGTCCTGACCGGATTTCAAAAGCAATCCGGCTTCCATCAAGATATCTTCATTAAATCCCGACTGTAACATATGTTCTTTCAACATATTACCGAACGGTGCAAAACCCAAACGGAATTTTCGAATAATCTCATCGCTCAATCCTCTGATGCGCAAATAACGCAACCCCGATTGCCCCGACGTTTTTTTAAGCTGGTCTTCAAAAAACGACGCAGCGGCTTCCAAAGCTTCCAATATCCCCTTTTTTTTACGTTCGATCCCGCTGTCTCTTGCCTGCGGCTTCGGGACTTCCATACCGGCATAATGTGCCAGATACTCGACCGCCTCAAGAAAGCTTATGCCCATCATCCTTTGAACGAAATCGAAAACGCTGCCATGAACGCCGCACCCGAAGCAATGGAAATACTCCCGTTCATCACTTACCGTGAATGAAGGTGTCTTTTCCCTGTGAAACGGACAACAGCCCCAATATTCGTTTCCGCGCCGTTTCAGTTTCACACTTTGAGAAACAACGCTAACAATCGACACTCGGGAACGAAGTTCTTGAATAAAAGAAGAAGGGATGCTCATTTACCGTCTATTTTGCCGCCAATGCGGTTTTCACCATGACTGAAGCCTGACCGAAATCCATTTGACCGGCAAAACGTTCACGCAACAGCCCCATGACTTTTCCCATATCCCTCAAACCGGCGGCTCCCGTCGTTTTTATAATATCTTCAACAGCCGCCCGGATCTGAGCCTCATCCATTTGTTTCGGCAAAAACGACTGAATGATGTCGATTTCACTTTGTTCACTGTCGACCAAATCCTGCCGCCCCCCTTTGGCATACATAGCCACACTGTCTTTGCGTTGCTTGATCATAGACTGTAAAAGCTGCAAAATATCTTCATTGGAAATGACACCATCCTTACTGGTTCCTCTGGAAGCTATGTCCCGATCTTTAACAGCCGCCAAAATCAACCGGATTGTCGAAATTTTATGCGTGTCCTTTTCTATCATTGCCGTTTTCAACGCCGCTTTCAATTGTTCTCGCAACATAAACAATACTCCTTATAAATTAAATCGAAATACTTAAAACACTTTGCAATAAAACACCGTTTTTCATATTTTGGCAAGCTGATGTTTTTGATTACTCTTGAAGAAAAAAAACAACACCTGTATGATAACGCTTACGATAAAAAAGCTTTTTCAGTCAATCAACTGAAAGAGTTGTTTTTTTTGTTGTCTTTAAAAAAGGATTTAACCCAATGCAAAAAGTGCCTATGACAAAAAAAGGGGCTGAACGCCTGCAAAAAGAATTAAAGAATTTAAAAGTCGTTGAACGTCCTGCCATTATTGCCGCAATAGCGGAAGCACGCGCTCACGGTGATTTGTCCGAAAATGCGGAATATCACGCCGCACGGGAAAAGCAAAGCTTTATCGAAGGTCGCATTCAAGAATTGGAATATGCCATTTCCTGTGCGGAAGTTATTGATACGGCAGCTTTAAAAGGTGATAAAGTCGTATTCGGCGCCACTGTCGTACTGATGGATGAAGATACCGAAGTTGAACAGACCTATCAAATCGTCGGGCAATATGAAGCCGATTTGGAACACGGATTGATTTCCATCCAATCACCTCTGGCAAGGGCATTAATCGGAAAATCCTTGGGAGACAGTGTCGAAGTCGCATCTCCGAGAGGTGGAAAATCTTATGAAATCCTTAATGTGGAATACATATAAACTATGACTGTTGAAAAAAAAGAACTGATCGCGGGTGCCATAACTTTTTTTGCAGCTCTTATTGTTTTTTACCTTATCGGGACATCCGGGCTTGCTGAAAATAAAGCTGACACTTACACCCTGTCAGCGCGTTTCAACCAAACCGAAGGATTGATCGTCGGCAATGATATCCGTCTGGCAGGAATAAAGGTCGGACAAATAACATCTTTGCAATTAGACGATTATTTCGGTGTCATCGTGCGTTTCAATCTTCCTAAAAGCATTGTATTGCCTGATGACAGCGGTGCCGCCGTCCAATCCAGCGGGTTGATCGGTTCAAAATATATAGAATTGCAGCCCGGAGGATCAGAAGAAGTCTTACAGGAAGGGGATTTCATCGAATTTACACAGGATTCCCCTAATCTGCAAAACCTGCTTGATAAAGTAATTTCCATGGCCAAAGCCAACAAACAAAAACACAAGTGTCCGTAAATTTCAGAGGTTAACAATGAAAAAAAGCCCTATTGAAACTGTTTTGGGAATCCTTGTCATTCTTGTCGCCGCTTTTTTCGTCCATTTCGCCGCGAACAAAATTGACGCAAAACCGCAACAAGGATATGAAGTAACCGCCGTATTCATGCGTTCCGGAGGTCTTGAAAGCGGCAATGATATCCGTATCAGCGGAATTAAAGTCGGTTCCGTCGTCGGTCTCAGTTTAACCCCTGAATATATGGCAAAAGTTACTTTAAATATAAAGGACGGCATTCGATTACCCGTAGACACCGTCGCCAGTATTACAACGGACGGACTGATGGGATCAACGTTTATTCAGCTTATCCCTGGAAAGTCCTCCGATTTATTGAAAAACGGCGATATAATCTCAAAAACAAAAGACTTCCGTTCATTGGAAGACATGATCAGCGAAGTTATTTTTCTAGCGACAGGAAACGAAGAGTAATTCTATGAAACCCAACCTTTTTTTCATCGGTCTGACAGGACTTTTAACATTTTCCTCTTTCGCCCATGCGGAAGACATTTCTTATCGCCAAGTCGTATTGCAAGGTTTGGATAAAATCACGGGGCGTCTTAATACCATGACCGTTAACGTGGGAGAAAAAACATCTTTCGGTGCATTGGATATTTATGTCCGTGTATGTTATGGAAAGCCTCCGGAAGAAACGCCTGAAAATTCAACCTTCTTGGATATTGTCGAAAAAAAAGAAGAAGGACAATTAAAGCTCTTTTCGGGATGGATGTTTTCTTCGTCTCCGGCATTATCCGCCATGGATCACCCCGTTTATGATATCTGGGTTCTGAAATGCCAAGGGGAAACAGTTGAACCGCCCGCCCCTCAACCTTTAATCTTGGAAAATCCCATCGAACTGAAACCCATTCAGCCTAAATTGAAAATATCCGTAGAAGATGAAAATCTCTCTGCCGAAAATTCGTCTGAACCCTCCGATGAAGAAGAACAAATCGAGCTTCCTGTCGATCCGGAACGTATTTCAAGTGAAACCGGAAATGAAATATCAACACTTCCGGAACCTGAAAGAGTTGTGATTCAACTTAAATCTTCGGAAGTGAAAAAAAATAAAAAAGAACAAGAAGATAAATTCAAACTTATTCCGATAGAAGAATCTCCGGTAACAACAGAAATCGGAGAACCTGTTGAAACGCATTCTGAAACGGAAGATACGACTGTTTTTGCAGAACCTTATGAATATGAACCGGTCGATATCCCTGAAAACGAAACAAAAACAACTGTTGTCGGTGAACCAATCCCTCAAGAACATATCTTAACGCCGGATAATAACGATCAAAATTTATCAGATAACGTTACAACTCAAAAAGGCGAACCTATCGTTGAAGAATACCTCCCTGTCAATTCAAAACGACAACCGGAACAACGGGAGTTATTTTCGGAAGAAGAAAAAGAAATGGAAAAAGCGATTTTTCAAACACCGGATGAATTGGAAGAATGATTTTTTAAACCTCGTATAAAATTTTAAACCCCGTAATAAAATACGGGGTTTTTCATACAGCCTCAGTATTCAAAAATTTCAAAAAAATATTCAAGAATCCGCGACAACAATAAAAACGCCCTAAGTGAAAAATCACAATAAAAAAATGATTAAATAAAAAAATCTGTATATCTTTTTTCACAAAAAATATCCTACACGCCAACACGATCTGTAATTTTGAAAAACGCATGCTATTAAAAACAAAAATATATCCGTATATCAAGCCCCCTTAATAAAATAAGACAGCATTTTGATTGCCCCGTATAAAAATCATAAAAGTAAGTACTCAAAATTGAAGAATATTAAATGATATAAAAGAAAACATGTTTCCTTCCATCACTGTAAAACAAACATTATTGTAAACTGAAACTTTTAATCTTCTCGTAACAAAATGATTTCGTCATCAGAGCAAACTTCAGTGCTAAAAGCACCTCATATACTTAAACAAGTTCATTTTTCAATCCCGTTTATGAAAAACGAAATAAACACTGCAAACAACTTTTTTATCAACAATAAAAACAATGTTTTCAAAATGTCTCCTTTTCGTAAAACGCAGAATTTTTGATATACCCTCCCCCTCATTCCACTGGCGGCATTAAGGCATTCCGGCGCGGATCTTCCGTTACTTTCATGACATACACGAAGCAAACAAATCAAACTCCGCTTAATCAAAAGTCGTTTTCTGATAACTGATTTTTTATGTGTTTGATGATTTTTCGTGTATTCCCTCCTGTATTGTATTAATGTGCCTTTGCTTTGGGACTCTTCTGTGCGATTTCATATTTGATATCATTTCATTGTTCATGGATTTAAAGGATCCTCCATATTTTTAAAAGTGTGTAAAACGGAAACGCTTATCTTCAGCGCCATCTCGACCAACCTATGTATATGATCAGAAACATTTCAGATCTTGGAACGTTCGCCCCATTCCACTCATATAACTTGCATGGCATTTTACCTGTTTCATACCATTTTTTACCATGAAACACTTAACGGCATTACCCCAGTGCAAAATAATCCACACTCCCATTTCATATTTTATGTAGATCCTTCAGAGCAATCCTTCGATATCAATATTTATCAGCCCGCCAGTTTCGCTTTCATCGTATCAAAAAATCAGTAACAAGGCGAAATCACTTTGGTTAGGACAACAACGATTGTGTAAAAAATGTTTTATATGAATGTAAACTTTTCTAAGCCATTAATTGGCACGAAAGTTCCTTTATACGATAAAAAAAACCCGCGTCTTCAGCGGGGTTTCTTTTAATCGGAATAACAACAATTATTTTGTCGTTTTTTATCAGTACGCACAATAAAGTTATTTTCAATAACAGTTAATTTTTGAGATAACATCTTATTATATTGCTTGTTTAAAATCGTCGATGGCAAATATGCCCAATTTTTACTGATCTTAACCAAAGCTTCTTGTAATTCCCAACGATAATAAAAACGCTTCCCGCTTAATTTCCTAATTTGTTCCAGTTCTTCACTTGAAAATAAACGGTTGTCCAAATTGTCAATTTTATCGGGTTCTATAACAATTCTGACATACTCGGCGATATCCAACAGCTTTTGTTGTTCGGAGCTCGACAATTTCCCCAAACGCTTTTCAACCGTATCAATAAATTCAATCCCCGAGGAAAAACGCTCGCCTTTCAATGTTGTCAATTTACTCCCCGAAAATCCGGCTTCAACGATACGGTTAAACACCTTATCCGACATCATATACGTTTTAGGGACATAAACTCTTTGATTGAAAACGTTTTGCATGAAAAACAATGAAAAGAAACAAATGATCGCCGCAATAACCGGAGTAATGACCCACCCGCACATAATGCGAACGACAACACTCCATTTTATGCTTTTGGCAGCCCCTTTACATAATCCTATTCCGATAACGGCACCGACAACCGCTTGTGTTGAAGAAACCGGAACAAGGGGAATGACCGGCAGATTATGAGAAGCAAGAAAATATTCCAACCCTTCGGAGGCAAAAACAAACAACACCATGGATTGAGCCAAAACAACGACCCAAGCCGCAAAAGGAGACAAAGGCATCAATCCTTTTCCCACTGTTCCCATGACCCTGTAGGAATAAGTAAAAACGCCGACGGCCGTTGCAACAGAACCGACAAAGAACAGCTGCTGAACAGCGGAAAAATGCAACCCGCCGAAAGAAAATTCTGCAAACGGAGCGACTGGGACAAAGACCCCGACAACGTTTGCCATATTATTTGCCCCCAAAGAATAAGCACCGAAAGCTCCTGTCAAAATCATTGCCATTCGTGTACAAGCATCACGATACAACAAATGGACTTTGACAGAACCTAACAAATACTTGAATACTATATAAAGGACAGCGGCAAATGTTGCAGATAACAACGGACAAGCCACCCATGTCGAAGCAATTCTTACAATGGAATTGACATCCGTTACAGAATCCGTAAACCAGTTCCATCCAATAATGGCGCCGACGACAGCCTGAGACACTGAAACGGGCAAACCGCACTTTATCATTGAATAAACCGTGAAGGCGGCGGCAAAAGTCGTAATAAAGGCTCCACCAATTGCATTAATAGCCCCCAACGATCCTAAAGTGTAGGCGGCCCCTACCCCGCTGATGACAGCCCCCAACATGATAAACACGCTACATACGATGGCGGCGGTTTTAAATTTCACCATGCGTGTGCTGACCGCCGTACCGAAAATGTTTGCAGCATCGTTTGCACCCAAAGACCAGCCTAAAAACAAACCGCTGGACAAAAAAACTAATCCTGAGGTTCCCATTTGAAAACACCTTCTATCATTTTATACTGTTCTGCAATTTCATTATTGATTTTTTTATTCAAAACCGTTTCAGGCTGTTTTTTCCATGAGGGATTTTTAAGGATCAAAGCGTCTTCCAATTCCCAACGATAATTAAACTCTTTTCCTGACAACGCCGCCAGATTTTCTTTTTCTTCGGCGGAAAACAGATGATCGGACAGTTTGTTTATTTTTGTGGGATCAATCTTTAATTTAACGACTTCGGCATATTTCAATATCAACAGCTCTTGCTTGTTCGACAAATCAAGATGTTTTTTTACATCTGCAACAATGGCCTTTCCGGTTTCATACGACTTTCCGACCAACGACTGCAAAGAGTTCGCTTGAATACCGTGCTCTTGAAATTCTTTCAAAACCCCGTGAGATATTATATATGTTTTCGGCGTATGAACAGGTTGGTCGAATAAATTTTTCATTACATACAATGAAACAAAACAGACCAAAGCTGTAATAACCGGTGTAATAACCCATCCGCACATAATACGCAAAAAAACAGTCCAATCAATATTTTTAGCCGCTCCCTTATAAATTCCGATGCCGATGACGGCACCAACGACCGCTTGAGTTGATGACACGGGGACAAGAGGAATTGTCGGCAGATTTCGAGATGCTAAAAAATATTCCAGACCTTCCGATGCGAAAATGAACAATACAACGGATTGAGATAAAACCACAGCCCAGGAAGCAAAGGGGGATAAAGGCAACAATCCCTTACCGACAGTCATCATGACTTTATAAGAGTATGTATAAACACCGACGGCGACAGCTACGGAACCGACAAAGAACAGTTGATGCACCGGAGAGATATCCATCCCTAAAAAAGAAAATTCCGTAAAAGGGACAACAGGAATGAAGACACCGACCACATTTGCCATATTATTTGCGCCCAAGGCGTAAGAACCGAATGCGCCGGTAACGATCATTGCCAGACGTGTCAAAGCGTCGCGCTGTAACAGACTCAAGTGGATATGTTTTGAAATCTTGTGGAAAAGCGCGAAAATAAGAGCACCGAAGATTGCCCCCAAAACAGGACAAGCCACCCATGTACTGGCAATTTTAACGACGGAAGAAAGATCGGTTACAGAATCCGTAAACCAGTTCCACCCGATGATGGCTCCGACAACAGCCTGAGAGACTGAAACCGGCAACCCGTATTTAGTCATTAAAAAAACGGTAAAAGCCGCTGCGAACGAAGTAACAAATGCCCCGCCAATTGCGTTGACAGCCCCCAAAGCCCCCAAAGTATGTGCGGCACCGACACCGTCAACCAAAGCCCCCAGCATCAAAAAAATGCTACATAACAAAGCGGCGGTTTTAAACTTCACCATACGCGATGCGACGGCCGTCCCGAAAACATTCGAGGCATCATTCGCCCCCAAAGACCATCCCAAAAACAACCCGCTGGATAAAAAGAATAATCCTGTCATTCCCATTTACAGTTTTCCTTTCACAGACAGGATCAATTATCGCGTTTTATAACATAAATTGCCAACTTATCCGTAATATCTTCCGCCATGTCCGCCAAGTTATCAATCATTTCGACAAAGCTGCATATATGCATTTTATTAGCCAAAGGCAAATCGGAAGAATATACGGCACGTTTTATTTTCGTACTGATACGATCCGCTTCACTTTCATAAAAACGGACTTTATGAATATAATCGCGGCAAGAATTGAAATCTCTGAAAAATGTACGGGCGGCAATTGTAATTTGTTCAACCGAGTTTGTAACCGATTCGACAATAGCCAACATTTCGGGATGCAATGTCGCCGGAAAAACAGGTTGTTCGATCGTAAAACGATATCCGCTAGAATCGTAGGCGTTCAAAATGGCATCCAAATCTTCGACCAAGCTTAACACATCTGCGCGCAGATCAGGGATCAAGTTTTGTTCATACAATCCCGTTTCGATTTCCCGACGCAATTCATCCGCACGGCTTTCAATGTGTCCGATTTGTTCAGCGTGGGTAACGAAATCTTCCGTTACACCGTGTTCCAGAAAAACATGGATAGCCTTTCTGTAAATCAACCCTGCTTCGGAAATACGGTCTAAAAATTCATCAATTTTATTTTCTAAGGCACGGCTGCCGTAAAACATTGAAAAGCCTTTGGATAAATTCATTTTTTTCCCCATAAAAAACAATACTGTTGGATTCACAATCTTTTGATTATCCTAACAACAGGTAAAAATATTGTAAAGCTTCAAGCTAAAACAATTCAATCATTTAAAGTCGGAAAAAGAGGTATATTAAAAATAAAAAATCCCTATACTTATTGCTATCCGGTTGCTATTCGGCATTAAAAACTCCAGACCGTTTTGACACATTTAATCATAACGGCTTTATCGCTTTGGCATGGTAACACACTATTTTTTAGAACGCACCAAGCGATAGGAAAACATGACAACGAAAAACGTTAAAAAGAACAACGCAGCGCACAAAGCATTCACATCTGGCTGAATCCCCGTTCTGACCATTGAATAAATTTTCAACGGCAAAATTTCATAACGGCTTCCGCTGACAAAAAAACTGATGATGACATCATCCAAAGAAAGGGTGAAGCTCATAAGCCATCCGGCGAATAAAGCCGGCAATATCAACGGAATTAAAATGAAACGGAAGATGTCAACGTCATTTGCTCCAAGGTCCGCAGCCGCTTCGGATAAATCGCGCTTAACCCCCTTCAACCTTGCTAAAACGGTCATCGTTACAAAGGGAAAACAAAAAACGCTATGGGATAATAATAATGTTGTAAAACCTAAAGGAATTCCCAATATGACGAAAATCATCACCAAAGAAATCCCTTGTATGATTTCCGGAGAAAGCATGATAACTGATAAAGACCCATAAACGACTTTTTGCCCTATGAAACGGTAACGGTGCAAAGCAATTGCCATAATCGTACCGACAACAGTTGAAAACGTCGCCACGCAAGCGGCTAGAAACAATGAACGCAAAGCCGCATGTATCAGACTTTTATCGTTAAACAAAGAAGCATACCACTTGACCGTGAAACCGTTCCATGTTTCTGCAAAAGCGGAATCGTTAAACGAAAAAACGATCGTAACCAACAACGGCACATACAAAAACAAATACACGCATGAAATATAAAAATATTTAAGGAACTTTACCATAACGGACGCTCCTGATCGATCGAATTTCCGCTTTTATAATAAAGATGCAATAAAATCAGCATAAACACTGTCAAAGCAATGTTAATAGCAGATCCGACAGGCCAATCTTTAACAATCATGAACTGATCACGGATAACACTACCGACAACAGTGGAATCCGCACTGCCCAGAATATCGGACACATAAAACAATGTTAAAGCAGGTAAAAACACCATAATACAACCGGCAACAATTCCCGGAGTACTCACCGGAACAACAATGCGGAAAAAAGCCGCTATCGCCCCTGCCCCCAAATCTTCGGCGGCTTCCAACAAACTGTTATCCAGCTTTTCCAACGTCGCATATAAAGGCAAAATCATAAAAGGCAGTAGTGTATATGCCATACCGATAAAAACGGCTAAGTTCGTATACAAGATTTTCAAAGGTTCGGTGATAATCCCCCATTTAATTAAAAACGTATTCAAGATCCCCTTTTCGCTTAAAATGGAAATCAACGCATAATTGCGTATCAATGAATTTGTCCAAAACGGCACGATGATCAACATCAAAAACAAAGCCCTGTATTTTTTTGCAAAACGCGCAATGAAATAGGTAAAGGGGTAAGCCACAACCAAGCAAAACAATGTCGTGCAAAAAGCCAAATTCAACGATTTCAATATCACCGACAACAACTTCGGATCCGACAAGGCGACATAATTTTGTAAATTCAAGGGAAGACGCAAATACCAAACGGGATCCCGAGATAAAAAGCTGGCTAATAAAACCAGCAAATTCGGCGCAAAGACCATCACGCCGAACCATATAAAAATAAAATACAAAACCGCTTGGCGGCAAAAATTATCGGCTGATTTAAACATCGGGTAAAATAACCTCCCAATCTTTTATCCACGAAACATTTACCACGTCATTGATTTCATAAATGATATGCGGGTCGTCTTCATTAAAAAACTGGGTTGCCATGACCATGTTGCCTCCAGCCGTTTGAATCCACAAATCGATCGTCCGCCCTTTATATACCAAAAAGCTGATAACACCGCGCAAAGCGTTATCAGGAGCTTCCGCCTCAGGATCGTTGACTTTGCTGACAACCATATCTTCCGGACGCAATAAAACTTTTATTTTGCTGCCGCGCACAATTTCAAACGAAGACGGTTTACGCAAACGATAAAACATTCCTTCGACTATCGTTTCAAAATCATTATCCCCGACTTTGATCACCATGCCATCAAATACATTTATTTCACCGACAAACTTGGCGACAAACATATTTCTAGGCTCTTCATATATTTGAATGGGTGTTCCGATCTGTTCTATGATCCCTTCATTCAAGACCGCGACACGATCCGACATAGCCAAAGCTTCTTCCTGATCATGAGTTACATACACAAATGTCACTCCCAGATCGCGCTGCAATTCTTTCAATTCTATTTGCATATCCTGACGCAAACGGTAATCCAAAGCCGATAACGGTTCGTCCAGCAACAGGATTTTAGGGTTGTTGATAAACGCGCGTGCCATGGCGACCCGTTGTTGTTGACCGCTTGACAATTCCGCCGGATAACGAAGGTAAAACATATTCATTTTCACCTTTTCCAAAGCCTGAAAGACTTCCGTTTCAATTTCCTCTTTCGGGAATCCTTTCATTTTCAATCCAAAAGCCACATTATCAAAAACCGTCATATGCGGAAACAAGGCGTATTGTTGAAAAACCGTATTGACAGCCCGTCGATTCGGCGGTAAATGAGAAATTTCTTTCCCGTTCATAACAATTTTGCCTGTTGTGGGACGTTCAAAACCTGCGATCAAACGTAATAATGTTGTTTTACCGCATCCGGATGGCCCCAAAAGAGTTAAAAACTCGCCGTCATTAATACTTAAATCGATATCGTCGAGAACTTTATTTGCTCCGAAAAATTTCGTAACGCTTTTTAGTTCCAATAAAGGAACGGAAGGTTTTTCCATGGCAACTCCTGAGCTTGAAAAAACAGCAAAATTTGTTTTAAAAGCTATATATATACTAATTTTTCAAAGAAAGAAGTTTTTTTTTAATCCATATTTAAAAATTAAAAATTTCAGCTAAAATAGCTCCCCGAATCTTTCGAGAGGATGGTTTTATGAACAAACGCAGACGTTTTTTTCATATGTTAAAAAAAAACTTTAAAAAAAAACGTTCCAAAACATATTCCAAACCTGACGTTTTCGCTGTTAAAGGATGTATCTTAAAATGCGACTTGGGAGTATTGCTGGAACATACCGGTGTGTATATCGGGCATGGGAAAATTGTCAGTTTAAACCGGCACAGCGAAATCAAAATAGAAAATGAAACAAGTTTTTTTCCACCGGGAACAAATCCGAAATCAAACCGGATTTATACGGCTTGTTACGGGAATACGGATGAACCGCTTTGTTCCACTGCAATTGTCCGACGCGCAAAGAAAAAAATAAACCAAAAAACCCCTTATAATGTTCTTTTCAACAATTGCCATCGTTTTACATCCGGCTGTATTACGGGTAATTTCGATAATGAAGTCGTTTCATTTTCACAATTGGAAGATGTCATCTTCGCTTATCAAGAAAGCATGCGTCCTAAAAAATCGTGGTGGGTTCGTTTGTTGAATTTCATCTTACGGAAGCCCCATCCGGATCCTGCCAAATCTTTCAACTGGCGTCCGGTTGTTTTCAAATAAATAAAAATTTACCCGCCAAACCAGCTTCCGACAGTCAACTTTCCTCTTATAAAAAAAGAAAACCGCCCGCATCTTCGCGTGGCTATACGGAGGAGAGAAAATACCACTAAAAAAACGGACGGCTAAAACAGAATAACTTAAAAGAAACAGAAAATAAAACGGTTTCTAAACAATTTTATATTCTTTTGCATATTCTTGCTGGCTCTGAACGACAAACTTCAAAGCATTACGTTTCGCTTTACGATACCTTTTCGTAAAAGACGTAAATTTTCGCGTTTTTTTCTGACGTGTTTTTATTTCATCGGAATGCTTTTCATATTCCTGACGGATCCGTTTCGCATGGATCATTGTCCGTTGAATTCTGATTTTGGAAAGCATTGTGTAGGCGTATTGGACGGCATAAGCGTTTTGAAAATTTTCCTGCCCGATATTTGTAAACAGATCCCGAGCCTGTACTATTTTTCCGTCTTCATAACAAACACGCCCCAACAAAGCTGTCGTGATCGGATTGTTTTTATCAAAACGTCTTGATTTTTCAAAATAATCAAGACTTTTTTCCGAATCAAATGGACGCATCAACACCCCTAATGCACGATAGGCGTCCGCCGCTTTTTTCAAAGCCGCTTCACGGACATCTCCGCGTCGAGTTGCTTCCGCTTTTGATTCGGCATGCTGTGCGTAACGTTGCAAACAATCATAGACGGCTTGATAATCTCCGCGCTTCAAAGAACTTAAAGCAGATTTTTTTTCAAATAAAGGATCTAATCCGATAACCCCCGTATCTTTTTCCGTTTCCCCGCTGATTTTCATAAAAAACATCATCGATTCAATCAAAGGCAACAACTCCATAACAGGAATCCGTCCTTGTGTTTGAGCAAATAACACATTTGAAATCTGGGACGAATTCAACCCGTTTTGCGTCAACATGGTAATTTCCGATATCAACTCTTTATACTGTTCTTTCAAAGTGTCGGAAATTTCATTTTTAAAACATACGGCACAGTCGTTTTCTTTTGTGGGGTCAATCTGCAATCGGGTAGAAGGAAGTCCGTTTGTTTCTTGAGGCAATTCAAACAGCTCTGTCAATTGTTCTTGAGCTTTCCGTTCATTCAACTCTTGTTTTTCCATACCGTTTTGTTGAAAAGCCGGATTATATTCGACTTTCCCGAAACCAAAAGATTCCGAATGCTCCGAATCGGAATGATTGCGGAAAGCCTCCTTATTTTCTGAAAATTTTTTAAAAACGCCTTTCGAATACCCCCATAGGACGCCAGAAACAACTGAAATGACAATTAATATATTGAAAAACCAATATAAAACAGGATCAACGATTTCATTTGCCTGATGAAAGACATCAAAAAAATTTTCTAAAAAAGAGAACATTTCTTTCCTTTTTCCGATAAAAGGTTGCGTTATTCGATAATTGACAGTAGCTTATACCTTGATTTTAAAAAACTTACCAGAATTATTTTCAGGATAAAAAAATGGGGTATCTGTCAAAACGCAAGTTTATCCAAAGAGAGCACTATTTTACAATAGGACTACTCATTCTTATTCCCGTATTGACTTTATTGGGGACATTCGGACGCGACATGGATTGGCGTCTGGATTATTTGGGAGAATTTAAAATCCAAGCAGCGGGATTAAGCTTTATTTTGTTCGTTTGGTGCTGTTTCAGACAGGAATGGATAAAAGCCTTTCTTTTTTGCGTTCTGATCATACTTAACGGCGCGTTAATCGCATCTCATTCTCACTTTTTTCAAAAAAGAAATCAAACACAAGATGCTCATCAATTCACGGTGACATACCAAAATTTGTCGGGTTCAGAAAACAAAATTGAAAAAATCCGTGAACTGATAAAAAATTCCCAAGCGGATCTGATTGTTTTAACTCATGTATCCAAAGAAACTTATCGCCATTTAAACGAGTTGATCGGTCAGTATCATTTGCAAAACCAGCAACAAGATGATAACGGTAATCTGAATTTGATTTTAGCGAAAACGCCCAGTGCCGATCGGGGGCAGGTTTTTAAAGAAAAAGGATTATGGGTTTCCAGAATCGCGGGAACACGAAAAATAACTTTGATCACTGCAGATTTTCAGAACCCTTGGAGTAAAGAAGCTTATATAAAAGCAAAAAAAGACATTTATACTATTGCCGATTTTATCCGCGGACGCGATGAACCCGTCATTTTGATGGGCAACTTCAATGCCACGGGGTGGAGCTGGCTACTGGAAGATTTAGGCACTCATGCACAATTGCGGCTTCAAGAGGAAATGCCTTCCGTTGAACCGCGTAAACCTTTTTATTCCAGACGACCGACAAGCCATATATATACCCATCGCGGGATCGAAGTCGATCATATTCAGGAACAAAAAAACACCACCACACCGCATCGCGCAATAACGGTCGTGTTCAAAATAGCCCCGCTTTATCCGGAGTTTGAACTTTTTGAATTACAACCTATTTTACCACAGGAAGAAATTTCTTCCGATCAGGAGCACAAGGAACTTCCTGCTGACCGGAAATAAGCAAAGCCTGTTGTTTAAAATAATTTGCAGAATCCGAATCGCCGCTGTTTTCAAAAAAAGCGGCGGCTTTCGTCCAATATTCGATCGCCTTTTGATTCTGTCCTTTTTTACGGGCGATCAACCCTAGATTACTGTAATCCGAAGCCATTCCCAAGCTACGATGCAACATTTCTTCTATATGAATAGAATCCTTAAAATAGCTTTCAGCTTTATCCAGCTCGTTTCGCCGTAAATACATTAAACCGATCATAGCCGAAACATTTGCGTTTTCGGCTTTTTTATTCCTTTTTTTAAAAGATTTCAAAGAGGAAAACAACAATGTATCAATTTCCGGATCAAACGCGTCCAGATCCAGTTTTAATCCGGCATATAACAGACGGTTAGCCGCCATCTCAAGCCTGTCTTTTGATTCTTCGGCGGATTGCACGGCTTGGCGGGCTGTATTCAAAGCTTGTTCCATATCACCGCTTGCCTTATGAACCAGCGTCATATCGTTCAATATTTTACTTTTAAAAACAAGATCCCCCATATCTTCAAACGCCTTTACAGCGCGTTCAAAAACAGTCAAAGATTCTTCATAACACCCTTTTCGCAACAAACACAAACCGATTTGACGCAACAGACAAGCCGCTTCAAAAGCATATTTTTCATTTTGGCTAAACAGCTCAAATGCTTCTTGATGATGTTCCAAAGCCAGATCGAAACGGTCTTTTCCTTCATAAACCATTCCCAGATTTCCCAACGTTTCCGCCAAAACAAATGTCCAGCCATGTTGTTTCGCCAGTTCTTTTGCACGATAATGAGCCTCTTCCGCACTTTCAAAGGCGCCAACCAAACGATATACCATTCCCAAACGGTTGGCTGCCCGCGCATATTCAAAATCATTTTTTTCCTTTTCAAAAACGATCATAGCCATAACCAACAACCGTTCGGCTTCGGCTAAATTTCCCTGATGCAATGAAATCATGGATAAATCGGCATAAGCTCTTGCAAAAAGAGAACGGTTGCGCCGCCAATGGAACAAAGACGAAATGCGTAAACGCGGCACACCGTTTTTAAAACAGAAAAAACGTCCCTCTTCAAAAATTTTTGTTAACGCCTTTTCCGCTTCTTCATACTGTTGCATATCCACCAAACAACGTCCCAAAATCAACCAATTTTCTATATTTTGAGATTCCCGTTCACAGATAATGCGATAATTTTTTATAATTTCCTGATTTATATGCGCTTGCTGCATATCCCGCCCCGTCTTTCACAGATCGGAATTATAACAGATCCCGTTGACAAATTTGCATAAAAAAAACAGTTTTTCGATTTACATGTCAAAATTTCATTATGTTTCGTCTTTTTTTCAGCTTCCGTCTTATGGAAATTATCTTTTATCCTGTTATGAAACTTTACTTTTTACCATAAGCGTGATTATCATCATACAAACAAGTCATTCAACATTATGGAATGACAATCGGTGGATTTTAACAGTGCTATTATAAATTAAAGAGGTTTCAAAATGATATCAGCCCTTCCTTATCAACAGTTGTATAGTGAATGTGATTTGGATTTTTTGTCTTTTGAAACAACACAGGATTTAGAAGACCTTAACCAACCTTTGGGACAGGAACAAGCCATTGATGCCATAAATTTCGGGATTAATGTTGATTCTTACGGTTATAATTTATTCTGCATCGGTCCCGAAGGAACGGGAAAATCCTCTTTGGTACGTCAAATATTGGGAAAAGCCGCAAAAAAACACAAAACACCTCATGATTGGTGTTACGTTTATAATTTTAAAACCCCTTACAAGCCGATTGCCATTTGCATGCCGGCGGGCAAAGCGAAAAATTTTGCCAAAGCCGTCGATAAGCTGATCGAAGAAATCAGAGTCGCCCTGCCTGCCGTATTTGACGGAGAAGAATACAAAACTCAATTAAAGGCGATTGAAGACACTTTTCGCGAGCAAAAAACAAAATATTTCGACGACATTCAAAAACATACTACCGGAAAGAATGTGTCCGTATTGCGTATGCCTGTTGGTTTGGTTGTCGCTCCGACAAAAGACGGAGACGTCCTTAGTCCGGAGGCATTTGAAAAACTCTCGGAAGAAGAACAAAAAGAAGTTCTTGCCGAATTGAATGCCGCTCAGGAAGAATTGGAAAATGCCGTCAATGATATTCCAAAATGGGAAAAAGAACAACGCGAACAAGTGCAACAACTCAACGAAAAATTCGCTTCTTTAGCCATAAAGCACCTGATTGACGAACTGAAGAAAAAATACCGGAAAAATAAAAGCGTATCCTCTTTTTTACAAAACATCTATGACGATATCATTGAAAATGTTGATTTATTCTTAGATGAAGAAGAACAATCCGCTTTACAGCAACAAGAAGAGGAACAACCGTTGCCTGTTTTGCCGAAACAAAAGACGGATGGGGCTTTTCGCCGTTACAAAGTCAACGTTTTGGTCGACCATTCCAATAAAAGCGGAGCTCCTTTAATCTTTTTGGATCACCCCATTCTGACCAATCTTGTCGGACGCATCGACCGCCAACAACAATACGGCGCTTTGATCACAGATTTCAATATGATCAAAGCCGGTGCCCTGCACGAAGCCAACGGCGGTTTTCTGATTATAAAAGCCAAAGACCTTTTGGATCAACCAAATTCATGGGAAGCCCTTAAACGTGCTTTAAAATCAAAAAAAATAACCATGGATCCGCCGTCTTCCGACGGTATGATGACGACTATTCTGGAACCCGAAGCCATTCCTTTAAATGTGAAAGTCGTTTTGTTGGGAGAACCCGACTTGTATTACATGCTGGCGGAAAACGATCCGGATTTCATGGAATTGTTCAAAGTCGAGGCGAACTTTTTCCCTTACATGGAAAAAACGCAGGAAAACATATCAAAATATGTGCGTTTGATCGCAACACAAGCTCGCCGCAACAAGCTTCGTCCCTTAACAAAGGAAGCCGTTGCAAGATTAATCGAGTATGCTTCACGCTTGGCGGAAGACAGCCAAAAATTAACAGCTCATATAGCTTCTATCAGCGACTTGATCCGAGAAGCAAATTATTGCGCTTTTACAGATGCAAAATCTCCGGTCATAACGCGCAATCATGTCGATCAAGCCATTATATCAAAAATAAAACGTTCCGACCGTATTCAAGAAAGAATGACGGAACAAATCAAACGGGGAACAGTTTTAATTGATACGGACGGTGCGGTTGTCGGACAAATCAATGGCTTGGCTGTCTTTGAATTCGGGCAACTTTCGTTTGGAAAACCCAGCAGAATAACCTGTCTGGCGCGTATGGGAACCGGTGACGTTATTGACATAGAACGCGAAGTCGACCTCGGGGGACCGTTGCATACGAAAGGCGTTTTAATTTTATCCAGCTTTCTGGCATCCCGTTTTTCACAAAATGCCCCTTTATCCATGGAAGCAACGCTTGTTTTTGAACAATCATACAGTGAAGTCGACGGAGATTCCGCTTCTTCGACAGAATTATATGTTTTGTTGTCGGCTTTATCAAACGTGCCGATCAAACAAAGCTTGGCGGTCACAGGATCCGTCAATCAATTCGGTCAAATCCAAGCGGTCGGAGGTGTCAACGAAAAAATAGAAGGCTTCTTCGATATTTGCCGGATGCGTGGATTAACAGGATACCAAGGCGTATTGATACCGGCAACAAACGTTGTTAATTTAATGTTGCGCCAAGATGTCGTCGAAGCTTGCAAAGCCGGCATGTTCCATATATACCCTATTGCGACAATCGACGAAGGCATTGAAATTCTGACCGGACTGCCTGCCGGACAATGCGATGAAAACGGGCGTTATCCCGAAGACAGTGTCAACGGCAAGGTACAAAAACGTCTACACCAATTTTTATTGCAAAATCTGGAATTTCGCAGACAAGCCCATTTACCGCCGCAACATAAATTATAAAAACAACAATACATTTATAAGAATTGCTTTCATATACAGGTATAAAAGCAATTCTTTTTCATATTGACAGTTTGAAACATGATTGATGACATACTTGAAAAAGTTACAAAGGCTTATGAAAATTGTCGTTTCATTCAAGCGATTGTCTTGGGAGGATCGAGAGCTACTCAAAGTTCAACAAGCAATTCCGACGTTGATATCGGCATTTATTATGACAAAGATGAAATTGATTACAAAGAATTGAACAAAATTGCAAAAAAACTGGATGACCGGCATCAAGAAAACCTGATTTGTGCGCAAGGCGGATGGGGAAAATGGGTGAATTGCGGAGGCTGGCTTTTAATAAACGGCATTAATGTCGACCTCATTTTCAGAGATTGGAAAAAAGTGAAAAAGATCGTTAGCAAAACGCAATCAGGATTGTTTTCCTGCCATTATCAAACCGGACATCCTCACGTTTTTACGGATTTGATGTATCGCGGCGAACTGGCTGCATGTAAAATTTTATATGCAAAAAAAGAAAAATTCATCCGTAAAAAATTACAAGCGGAACTTTATCCGCTTGCTTTAAAAAAGGCTTTAATAGATTTTTTCATGTTTGAAGCGAATTTTTCGACGGCTCTTATTGAAAAAAACATGGCAGGAAATGATCATTACTATTTGACAGGACTTCTTTTTCGGGCTGTTTCCTCATTAAATCAAGTTTTATTCGCCCTCAACAAACAATGGCTGTTGAATGAAAAAAAAGCCGTTTTCCGTATAGATGCCTTTTCCCACAGTCCGGCAATGTATTCAAAAAAAATCATAATGATTTTTGATACTTTTCAACATTCGCCAGACTTTTCTATCGCTCAATTACGAGAGCTCCTTAATGAAGTAACAAACTTGATTTACATTGAAAACAAATGAAAATCCTGTCGTCTTCATATACATCAAAGACGAATAGACCCTTTTCCGTAAAAATTATTTTTCATTCTCCGAAAAAACAGTCCACCGGTTCATCATATTCTAAACCGGAAACATTATGAACAGCTTTTCCTTTTTTCAGACACGCTTAAAGAATAAAAAAAACTCCGGATCTTGTATAAACGGTTCACCTTCATAATAAGTCTTCTAAATCCGTTTATCATTCATAAAAAGCATTCAAATTTGAAAGCTTATAAATTTTCTTTATTCACACCTCTTTGACATTTTAATTTTTATCGGCAATCATGACAATTTATCGTTTTTTCAAATAAAGGAATCTTTGTATTTTTGTCGATAATTCTTCATAAATCGGCATTAAAATTCTACATGCTTTTGCGGATCAAGGGTGCATTTTTTTTGAAAACATACATCATTAGGATCCGGAAAGTAAGTTGACATTCCATTCCCGACTCCCGTCCCCACTTTAAATTCCAAGTAACCAAAACCGCGCTATCCCTTTCAAATTTTCTTAATCAATTTTTCAGAAACATAAATAAACACCCGCCCTATTATGAGCCTTCATACATAGATTTTTTGCGATATCATTTTTTTTCAAAATGACAAATATTTCCACTCGACTGTTTTTTTAATCAAAAAAATGTCAAAGAATAAACCCGTTGCCATAAAAAATTAAAGCCTCTGATTTACAGAGGCTTTAATAAAATTATCCTTCAACAACTTTCAAC
This sequence comes from uncultured Alphaproteobacteria bacterium, assembly GCA_944390195.1. Classification (GTDB taxonomy): domain Bacteria; phylum Pseudomonadota; class Alphaproteobacteria; order CAAGCB01; family CAG-977; genus UBA11549. Next base: position 27,854 of record CALXOZ010000014.1, on the reverse strand, counting down.
GCCGCTTCATGTAACGACTTCATCCCTTCCGGTGTCGGACGCCAGTTAATCGTCACAATCGGTTGAGGCATTTTCCAACCAAGCTGTGTCAATATGTCTTGCATCTCATTTTGAGCATCTTTTTTCCAACCGTAGGAACCGAAACAGAAACCGACTTTATTTTTAGGGGCAAGCCCTTTCAAATAGGTTAAAAAAGCCCCCATTGTCGGTAATATTCCGGAATTCAACGTCGGAGATCCCAAAGCCACATATTTTGCTTCAACAATATCATTAATCGCATCGGAAACATTACTGTACTTTAACGAACACAAGGTAACTTTCAGCCCTTTTTCACCCCAAGCCGCAGCGACTTCCCGAGCCATCTTTTCCGTAGACCCCCACATGGAGTCATAAACAACAACCGCTTTGTCGTCATGAGATCCATAAGACGACCATAACTTATACTTTTCGATAATTTCAGGAATGTGTTTACGCCAAATGACACCATGGCTCGGAGCAATCATATCAATCTGCAACGTTGAAGCAATCTCCAAGACCTTTTGCACCTGAGCCCCGTACGGCCAAACAATATTACCATAATATTTTTTCGCTTCATCAATAATGATGTCCAAATTTTCATCATCGAACAACCCGTCCGAAGCGTAATGCTGTCCGAACCCGTCATTCGGGAACAACAACTTTTCGTCAGCGACATAAGTCAACATGGAATCCGGCCAATGCACCATCGGCATTTGAACGAATGTCAATGTGTGTTTTCCGATATTCAGTGTATCTCCAGTTTTAACGACATGGATCTTCCAATTTTGCGTATCATAATGCATTTGCAAACCGCGCTGTCCCGCAGCGGGGCAATACAACGTCGCATTTACCGCTTTTTTCATGATGGCGGGCAAAGCTCCGGAATGATCCATCTCAACATGATTACAGACAACAACGTCTATTTTTGACGGATCGACGACTGAAGCGATACGTTGTAAGAACAGATCGGTAAAGGGTTCTTTGACTCCGTCGATCAATGTAATTTTATCGTCAATGATCAAATAAGCGTTGTAAGTTGATCCGCGAGAAGTCGTATAACCATGAAATTCCCTTAAATTCCAATCTTTTACGCCAACCCAATAGATTCCTTTTTTTATTTCGACAGCTTGCATCACAATCCTCCTAAAAAATTGACTTTTTATATCATCTTTTGTCTTTTTTGAACAGATATAAAAAAGATCTTCTATTCTTGTTGATTGAGGGCTTCTTCTTCCTCTTCCTTTTCTTGATCCGCTAATTTTTTCGCCTGCATATAGGCTGGTTCGACCGACATATCTTCCGGAGGCGGCAATTTATCCTCTTCGTTGCGTTGATTATAAATGGCGACCGGCAAAGGCGGCGGCGGCGGTACTTTTGTTTTTTTCGTCATTTCCCTGTCTTTGAAATAAACAGGAGTCTTAAGTTTGATCGGACGGTTGTAATGTTTTTGAATTAAAGCGTATTGCCGTCCAAAGGGCATATTCATAATTGACGAATTGGAAATGATCAGTCCGCCCATTGTATTGTAACTGATATGTTTATCGGATAAAGGCGTCGTTCCCGACCCCAAACCTTCCGAACGGCTTTCCGAAAAGATGACAAAGGTCTTTTTTTCTATTAAAGCGTTAATACGTTCGGCCGTTTGACGGCTGTTACAGCGCATGAATATTTTCGCTCCCGTATTTCCGATGATCGTATCCAGCTCTCCGCCATAACGTCCGGACAGCTGAGATAAATCCTGACACGTCAATAAAAAAGCGTAATGTTTTGCCAAGCCGGTTCCGATGGAATCCGCCACATGAAAATCGGACATACTTTGATATTCGTCTAAAATGTATAAAACGGGATATGGTCCGCAAGGACCTTCAGAAACGTCAAAGATTGTCAACGTACCCGAATACATATTAATGAACATGGTCATAACGGCGTTTGTCATACCGTCGATCGGGCAACTGAGGTAAAAAGTAACGGGTTCCCATTGTCCGGTAACCGGATTTTTAATACCGCGCATTTGGACGCTCCCGAAATCGCTGGAAGCCATACGCATACGAATAGCGGCGTTTTTAAACGGAGCCAAACCGGACAGCGCCATTGAAAGAACGGAAGAACGTTGAGATTTCGGTAAGGCGGCTATTTGGCTGATTTCGACCAGGGCTCTTCTGTTATAACCGAAATACTTTGTTTCTTCCACGATATCGGAAAGGATTTGAGCCCAGATATCCGTTTTAAAAGCGACCGGATCCCCTGCGTCTCTTCGAGAGCGCAATTCCGAAGAAATATCCAGTTGTTGTTTTGTAATAAAGTCCATTAACAAAGGAAAGCTCGCTTGCCGTCCGATCCAAGCTTCCGGAATGGGATTCCATTTTCCGATCGGAACGTAGTTTTTAAAAGTCAGCGTCCGTTTTCGCAAATGATTCAGAGCTTGTTTCACAGCCACACTTTTTTCCATGGATTCATAATAGGTTTCCAGAACCTCAAAATCCTCTTCATCCATGGCGTCTTCATACAAACGTTGCAAAAAGTAATCATTGGCACGCGCTTGTTCGCATTTATCGCAGATATAATTGATAAATCCTTCCAAAGCGGCACGTCCCGCTTTAATCCAGTACGGATCCGTCCCTGTCGGACCGTCTCCCAACAAAAAATAAGCCAAACCGCCGATATACCCCTGCCGACCCGGAGACGGCGGCGGTAAATCCAGATCGCTTAAAGGATTCCATGTCGGCCAGAAAACGCCTTTTTCAGGGTCGTCCAACCCGAAAAAATCCATGCGGAAAACAGGTCCCAACGAAGCGCGATGTCCGCCGGTCAATTCAAACAATTCCCCTTTCTTATCATTGATGATCATGGATTTGTCATCGTTTGACAAAATGCTTGGAATGACCACTCCCGACGTTTTTCCGCATCCTTGCGCGCCGATAACCAACAAAGACATATAATTGTTCATTCTCAGAGTATGCCTGTCGTTCCACAATCCCAAAACAAAAGAAATACCGTTCAACAGCCCCATCTTTTTAACGTCATTGTCATCAGCCAGACGCCCGTCCCCCTGATCCAGCTGCATAAAGTAATACGGGTTCGTATAAATTGTTAAGATAGCTCCCCCGATAAAGATGAATATCGGCATGGCGGGAATCCATATGGAAAAACTTTGGAATGGATCTTGGGCAAATGTGATCATCCAACGAAAATAACTTTTAAAATAAAAAAATGGATGGGATTTCAAATAAACATAATAACTTTTCACATTTTCCCAAGCTTGAACTGAAAAGTTATGGGAAATCATATGCCCTAAAGGATAAGCAATTAACGAAAATAAAAAAGCGGCAAGGGCTGAAATAAAAAACCCCAAAAGTACCCAATCCAAAGCTCTGTAATGTTCCGCAAAGTTCGGATCCCTGCGGGATGGAAGCATGGAATAGCGATCCATATCCTAGCTCCTTTGTCTTTGACGTTTCACCCGCATACGGGAACGGGGGAAAACCTTCTGTATCACTTTTTTTACACAACCTGAAACCTGTTCGGCGACTTTCACCACATCTTTTACCGGAGATGCTTTCGGCGTTTGCTTATCTTCTTCGTCGACAGGATAAAGAATGGGAAAATCATATTTACTGGGAGGCAACTCTTCTTTACGGCGCGGTCTGCGCGTAACAAGACTTCTCGCACCGCTTTTCAAAGCAGGACGTTTTTCCAAAACAACGTCTTGAAGACGGGCTTTCAATTCTTCCGGACTTGCCTGATTTAACCGGCGTTCGCGTAAAAATGCCACTTCCGGAGTCAATTCTTTTTCAGACAACGCCTGCATACTGACTTGTTGATCCAAAGCTTTTTTACGAAACTCGGTTATTTCCTGTTCTTCCCGCCGAGCAATCTCTTCCGTTACCCGATTGATTTCTTGAATATGTTTTTGAGCTTCCTCCTGATCATTTATTCTTTTTCTTCTTAAAACCTCGACTTCCGCCAATTTCGATTTCATTTGATTCGCCGTTGTCAGATCCAAACCTGCAACATTGCCTTTTTTTATATCGACTTTGCGTCCCGGCATCTGTTTAAAAGCATAAGTACCATCCAAATACATGGGATCTATCTTCACCCCCGTCAGGTTCACTCCGACAAGATTGACCCCCGACAAGTCAACTCCTGTCAAATCGACACCGCGCAAATCCAAGCGGCGCAAATCCAAATATTTCAAATTCACCTTGCGTAAATCGACTTTCCCTTCTTCGGCGTCATGCTGCAACTGCTGCATTTTTTCCAACTCGTTCAGGGCTTGTTTTGCCAACTTTACGCCTGTGATTTTCGCATTTTTCAAATATGCGCCATCTAACAGAGCTCCTTCCAGATTTGCCCCTTCCAGATCAGCTTCCTCCAAATTGACACCGCGCAAATCAGCGCCACGCAAATCGGCTCCACGCAAATCGGCTCCGGCAAGATTGGCATTTCTCAAATCGGCATTCTGCAGATTGATAGAACATAAATTCGCCCCTGAAAAATCAACCTGAGACAAATCGGCACCGATAAACTTATCCGTTTCACCTTGGGAAAGGGAAAGGACAACCAGCAAGGCATTGTCATCTTTTTCCCATCCGTTAAAACGGTTTTTACGTTCTTTAATTTCATCTACGATTCGAACGCCGGCGACATAACTGATATTTGCATCGGACGTATCCATAACTTTCGGAGCCGGACGTTTCGTCAAAGCACTGTAAACGCCCTGATTTTCCTGTTCGGTTTGATTCTGTGTCGTTTGAGTCATTGTTTTGGTCTTTATTTTTATTCGGATTTCTTTGATGCATCAGTTATTTTTGTCGTATCCGCTTTTTCTTCCGTCTTTTCAGAGTGGTCTGAAGCTTGCCCCATTTCTTCTTCAACAGCTTTTATAGCGGCTTTATTTTCCTCTGCATTTTTTTTCAACTGCTCAAGATTCGGATCAGGATTTTCTTTTTGCGCTTCTAATCTGGCACCGACCACCAAGTCCGTATTCAATATCCTTGCCGAATAAGATGTCATTGCGGCGGCAACCCCGTCCAACGTTGGAACAGGACGGGTATTAACCCGTGCCGTTTCAAATTTCAATCCGTCCAAGCTTTGATATTTTAAAGACTCGATTAATTCCTTTTGCAATTCAACACCGGAAAATGAAACTGTCGAGGCTGAAAAAATCTTTGAACGGACGACATTGTTCAATATTGTTTCATTGATGATTGTTTCCGAACGAAAATCTCGTGCTTCCACTTTATCAAGCTCTCCGACCCCTTGAGCCTTCATATATGCAGGGACATCACCGTTCATGGTCAATTGGGATATTTCTATTTTCCCCTTTTTAACGGCATTTTCATCCCATACAGGGATCTCGATTTTTCTGGCTTTCATTTCCCCGTTCTTTAACAAAGGCTTCCCGTTTTTTTCACCGATATTGAAATTTCTCAATGTAATTTCTTTCGCTGTCATATAATAAGGAACAACCTTCCCCTGCCCTTCTTTGACTTTCGGAACCATGCTGACATCCGTTACGGACAAAGAATCCCCTGCAACATCATAAGAAATGTTGCCATATTTCACATCGTAATTTTCATTTGACATAAAGGTTTTAAAGTTTTCAACAGCTTTTTTAGATGCGGCTTCAGCAATCTCCGCTTTGGAAGGTCCCGTATACACACGGCGTTTAAAAGTTGATCTTTTAGGTTCTCTGACTTTTTTCTTTGTTTCTTGAGCACTCGCCGAAGACGCTTTTGGGCGAGAAGATTTAAAATACGGATTAGCCGCACTTTCATCTTCCCAAATAGACTTCGGCTGTTGGTCTTGAGCGGTCGTATATTTGCTTTGAGCCTCTGCAACACCGGTTAAAACAAAAAAAGAAACAGTTGAAAAGAAAACAACACTTTTAAAGTTCATGAAAAATGTCCCTTCTAAAAATTCTAAAAAGAAAAGGCTTTATTCTATTTATACCAAGAAAAACAATCCATTCCCACAAAATAATAAAACCGCCGGACAAAACTGTCCGGCGGTTAAAAAATGGTATTAAATTTTAACGCCCTTGGCTTTTATGTTGCACAAGCAAATTTTTATTGATTTGTGCCGGAACGTTTTTCGTTTTTTTGCCTGTCAAAGCCGAAACATATTGAGGTTCGTTTGTTTTACGGGCTCCGGAAACAAAGACTTTCAACGGTTGTTTTTTCAAAAAGGCGTCTGTCTTGACTCTTTTCTGCATTTTCGCTTTATTTTCCAATATCTTTGATTTTTTCGAATCCGCTTGTTCCAAAGACTTTGAAACGACTTCATAAACATTTTTCGACAATCCCGGTTTCGCCATCACTTTTTCAAGAGCCGCTTTCATCAACGCCTGACGTTGCGGATCAAAACGCCGCCACGATGTCAAAGGCTTGACCGTATCGGCTGCGACCAAAGGATTAATACCGTCCAACTTGAGCGCCATATCGGCAACAAACTCATATCCGGAACCATCTTTTGCATGAAAAGCGGTCTGGTTTCCAGCAAAACGCCGCATAACAGCACGCACTTTATTTGGATTCGTAATTGAAAACGCTTCATGGTCAACAGCCGATTTCGCGCTTTCCAATCCTTCCGCAGCAACGACTCCCAACCATTTGTTGACGACCAGTTCTTCGTGTTTGAAACGCTTGTAAAAGTCGTCCACAACAGGTTTACCGGAAGGCATATTCGCGGCAACATTCAATGCGGCAAAACGATCTGTCATATTGTTGGCTTTTTCATACTGATTCGTCACACGATCCATATGTTCCGGTTTTTCAGTCGATGCCAAATAAGCCAACGCCTTATTTTTCAAAGCCCGTTCACCGGCATCTTTGGCAACCGGTTCAAACGGTTTTTCGACATTCAGAGAATCATAGACGCGAACCAAATCTTTTTCAAAGCGTTGAACAAAAGCATCGGAAACCATTTTCCGCGCTTTGGCAATCGCGTCAACATCGACAACATCCATCTGATCGGCGATATATTTTTCACTGGGTAAATCCAAAGCTTTTGCAACAAAAGCCTTATCCAGATCCGGATCCTTTAAATAAGACCCTAAAGCATTCAAATAACCTTCATCTACTTTAGGTTCTTTACCGGCTTGGATATCCTTGACCATACCAATCATTTTCTGGACACCGTACTGCTGTGCTGCATCCCAACGGTTGAACAGATCGGAATCGTGCGCCATCAAATGAGCACGTTCGGCATCCGTATAATCCATATAAAAGTTAATCGGCGCTGTGAAATCGCGGTTCGCCGACAAGACAGGTTTTTCTTTCACGTTAACAAAAGTGAAAACGGCTTCATCCTTGTCCAAAATCATCACACGCGATGTTCCTTGAGCCTCTTTTTCACCTGCCAACTGCAACGGCATATCTTTACCGTCCTTGCCCAACAAACCCATTTCCATAGGAATGACAAACGGTAACTTCGTATCCTGTCCCGGTGTCGGTTTTGTTACTTGTTTCAATTTTAAGGTGTAGGTCTGATTCTTTTCGTCATAAACCCCTTCTGCAAACACAGACGGCGTTCCGGCTTGAGAATACCAACGTTTGAATTGCGTCAAATCCTTTCCGCTGACATCTTCCATACATTTCGCGTAATCGTCAATCGTTACCGATTTCCCGTCATTACGGGAAAAATGAAGATCGTTAGCTTGGCGGAATTTTTCCTTACCGAGCATTTTTTCATACATACGAACGATTTCGGCACCTTTGTCATAAATTGTCGATGTATAGAAATTATTGATCTCGACATATGATTCCGGACGGACGGCATGAGCGGTCGGACCGGCGTCCTCTGCAAACTGACCGGCACGCAAGCCTGAAACATCATCTATACGATTAACTGAACGTGAACGCATATCGCGTGAAAATTCCTGATCACGGTATACGGTCAACCCTTCTTTTAAAGACAAGTTAAACCAATCCCGCACCGTAACGCGGTTTCCAGACCAGTTATGAAAGTATTCATGACCGACAACGCCTTCGATCCCCGCATAATCCGAATCCGTCGCCGTATTGGCATCGGCTATGACATAGGCGCTGTTGAATATGTTCAACCCTTTGTTTTCCATTGCGCCTTGGTTGAAATCGGAAACAGCGACCAAATTGAACAGATCCAAGTCGTATTCACGACCGAACACCTTTTCGTCCCAAGCCATCGAACGCTTGATGGATTCCATCGTATATCCCAACTTGTCTTTCTGACCTTTGTTCGCATACACACCCAATGTTACTTCCCGACCGGACATGGTTGTAAATTTGTCATGGATATAATCCAAATCCCCGCCGACCAAAGCAAACAAATAAGACGGTTTCGGGAACGGGTCGTTCCATGTTACCGCCGTTCTTCCGTCGGGCATTTTTTCTTCTTTGATCAAGTTGCCGTTGGAAAGAAGACACGGCAATTTTTCCTTATCCGCCCGTAAAGTTGTTGTAAACACGCTGGTAACATCCGGATGATCCAAATAATAGGTGATACGGCGAAAACCTTCCGGTTCGCACTGGGTGCAAAACATTCCGTTTGAAACATACAAACCTTCCAGCTTCGTATTCGCTTTCGGGTGTATTTCCGTACCGATGGAAAGTTCAAATTCTTTCGGAGGATTTAATATCGTCAAACCCTTGTCATCAACAACATATTCTTCCGGTTTCAAGGGGCGACCGTCAATGGCTATAGATGTCAAAGTCAATTCGTCGCCGTCCAAATGCAACGGACGTACTTCACCGCTTGCCGCATCATAATCGCTTTTGATTTTCAAAGTTGATGCGACTTGTGTATTTTCTTCATCCAAATCAAAATCCAAATGAACGGATTCTATTTTGTAATCCGGTTTTTTATAATCTTTTAAATATTTGACGTTCGGCTTATTTTCCGACATTGATTTTCCCCCTGTAAAAGGTCTGAAAGTTGTCTAAATCTTGTCAATGTTACTCATATTTTTTGTCTAAAACAAGAAAAAAAAACGCTGTTTTCCGAAAAAAAGAAAACAGCGTCATTTTGCTTTTACATCAATTATTCCGCCAACGACTTCGTTACCAGTTCATAAACGTTTTTCGATATCCCTTCTTTTTGAATGACTTTTTTCAAAGCGGCTTTCATAAGCTCTTGCCGTTTTTGATCAAAGCGTTTCCACCTGATCATCGGACGGATCATATGACAAGCCATTTGAGGATTGAACCCGTCAACTTTTATTGCCATTTCCGCTGCCAAAGCATAACCGGATCCGTCCGCCTTGTGAAATTCCGGCTGATTATAAGCGAAGCCCCCCATCACGGAACGTAACTTATTCGGGTTTGTCATTTCAAACGCCGGATGTTCCATTAATCGGCGCACGGCGGAAACCGCATCCGGACGGTCAGCGCAAGCACAACAGAACAGCCATTTGTTCACTACACCTGTGTCATGTTTGTTTCTTTGATAAAAATCTTCCAGAATTTCATCGCGTTTCGGATCTTTTGAATTCGAACAGACATTCAATGCCGCCAATCGATCGGACATGTTATTCGCATTAAAATACTGATGTTGCACTATTTGATCGATTTCATCAATTTCAAGACTGCCTAAAAAAGACAGCGCCATATTTTTTAAAGACCGCTTGCCGGCATCTTCTGTCGAGAAACGATACGGCTTATCGCTTATATCATTTTCACGATAGACTTCCAGCAACTCTTTTTTATAGCGTTCCGCCAACACTTTTTTCATACGGGAACGCACACTATGAATGGCGTCCACATCAACAACATCCATTTTGTCCGCCAAATAATTTTCCTGAGGCAACATGATCAAACGGGCAATATAAGCCGGATCAGAATTTTTATCCGTCAAATACCCTCCCCATAATTTGATATAGTTTTCATCCACATCAGGTTCTTTTTTGCCGTTTTGAACTTCTTTTATCATTTCCAGAATCAATTTGACCGCATATTGTTGCGAGGCATCCCAACGGTTGAACAAATCGGAATCATAACATGATTGATGGATGCGTTCTTCGTCGGAATAATCCATGACAAAATGAATAGGAGCGCTGAAATCGCGGTTCGCCGACAAAACGGGTTTTTGCGCAATATTGACAAAAACAAATTTCTGTTCCGGTTTGTCTAAAACCAACACACGCGTCGTTCCGACCGCTTTGCTTTCGTTTTCCAATTGCAACGGTATGTCTTGCCCGTCTTTTCCAATCAACCCGATAGCCAAAGGAATGACAAACGGCAACTTTTCAGGTTGTCCCGGTGTCGGTTTTGTTTCCTGTTTCAACGTCAGGATATACTTTTTCGCTTCAGCATCATAGTCCGCTTTTGCGGTGACGACAGGAGTCCCCGCTTGAGAATACCAACGTTTAAATTGAGTTAAATCCGTATGATTCGCATCTTCCTGACATTTTGCGAAATCGTCGATTGTAACGGCTTGTCCGTCATGTCGGGCGAAATACAAAGAACATCCCTTTAAAAAGTTTTCCTTGCCGAAAAGCTTTTCATACATACGAATGACTTCCGCGCCTTTGTCATAAACCGTCGCGGTATAATAATTATTGATTTCTAAATAAGATTCAGGACGAACTGGATGTGCCAGAGGACCGGCATCTTCAGGAAATTGGTATGTGCGCAGATTAAAAACATCGTTGATGCGGTTTAAAGCGCGTGAGTGCATATCACGGGAAAATTCCTGATCCCGATATACGGTGAATCCTTCTTTTAAAGACAAGTTGAACCAATCTCGTGCCGTAACGCGATCGCCAGACCAATTATGAAAATATTCGTGAGCAATGACACTTTCGACATGAGCGAAGTCAATATCCGTTCCGACCCTTTTATCAACCAAAGCGCATGAAGTATTAAAAATATTCAACCCTTTGTTTTCCATAGCCCCCATGTTAAAGTAGGAAACAGCGACAATGTTGAACAAATCCAGATCATATTCCAACCCGTAGACATCTTCATCCCATTTCATCGCTTTTTTTAAAGATTCCAACGCAAACGAAGCCTGATCTTCGTAACCGTGTTCGACATAAATCCCCAACTGCACTTTTCGACCGGATTTCGTTGTAAAAATGTCATGCAAAGAAGCCAAATCCCCTGCGACAACAGCGAATAAATAACACGGTTTTTTAAACGGATCCCGCCAAACGACCATATGCTTGCCGTTGTCCAGATCTTTTGTTTCGATCGGGTTGCCGTTTGAAAGCAAGATGGGATATTTTTTCTTATCCGCAATCAATGTCGTCGTAAAACTGCTCATGACATCAGGGTGATCCAAATAATATGTGATGCAACGAAATCCTTCTGGTTCGTTTTGCGTGCACAAAGTGCCGTTAGAATAATACAACCCTTCCAATTGAGTATTGGCTTTCGGATGAATTTGCGTCCCGATTTCAAGCGTAAATTCATCTGGCGGATTAAAGACCGTCAGCGATTGATCCGTAACAGCATAATCCTCGGGCGACATGGCTCGACCGTTCAATTTGATATATTTGAACGTCAAACGATTTCCATCCAAAACCAAAGGCCGTACTCCTGACGAACGGTCATAATCGCTCGAGATCTTCAATGTCGAAACAACCTGCGTATCATCTTCATCCAGATCAAAAATCAAATCGATCGAATCAATTTTAAAATCAGGTTTCTTATAATCTTTCAAGTACTTCACTTGCGGCTCTTTCACCGCATTCATTTCAGCCATAACCACCCTCACTGCTAAGTTTTTTTATTTATTACTTAGCGCTTTTTTTTCCCAAATCAAGGAAAATAAATATTATTTCAGACGAATTGTCCGACAGGAATAAGGTTCTTTACCGTAACGGTTTTCTCCGATTGTGCCATGGGTGAAGCATAAGTACAGACAGAAAATCGCCACCAATGAAAAACAAGCCAATAACATATAGAGCGCCGTCGTTCCGATAAAAGCCAGATTTAAGACGCGTGTCATAATCAAAGTTATGAAAACGGCGAACAGAACTGTAAACCACAGCCAAAAGGCGGAAGCGTTTGAATCATGAAATCTTTTAACAATAACAGCCGCAAAAATATAAAAAACGACCAACCAGCCGGCAGTAAAGAAAGCGGAAATGCCGGACCATGTCGCACAAACGACGGGCAACGGCAAAATCAACAGAGAGCTTGCAAGAAAAACAATCAATTGGTCTTTGGAGATACGCCCGCGAAAAGAAAATAAAAACCAAAAGAGCCAATCTAATTTCGCTTTGACGGAAGTCGACAGAACATACAGATCCCGTGCCGTTTTTTCCTCAATTTCGAAATCGACACGCGCTCCTTCCAACGGAACGCCGTTTTTGCAAGATTGGATTTGAAATTCATAACGAACACCGTCATCACCGCGGATCATTCCCGTATCCGATTTTAAATCAATCTCTAAAACAATTCCTTGCATCATATCCTCACTAAAAAAGTATTGATTTTTTTTAAGTTTTCGCCTTATCTTTCCGATAGGCTGTATTGTTATGACTGTAACCGAAAAATTATCAAAATGGTATGAAAAAAACGCTCGGAACCTGCCTTGGAGGGTTAAAGGCAAGGCTCATCCGAACCCTTATGAAGTATGGATATCCGAAATCATGTTACAGCAAACAACCGTTAAGACCGTTTTACCTTATTTTAAACGGTTTTTAGAACGTTTCCCGACAATAACGGATCTGGCAAAAGCCCCGATTGAAGACGTTTTGTTGCTTTGGCAGGGTTTGGGATATTATACGAGAGCAAGAAAATTACATGAATGCGCTCAGGTCGTTATGAATAAACATAACGGTCATTTTCCCTCCGACAGAAAAGAACTGATGAAATTGCCGGGAATAGGTTCTTATACATCGGCGGCGATCGCCTCTTTCGGCTTTAACCTACCCGAAGCCGTCGTTGATGGAAACGTTATTCGCGTTTTGACTCGGTTAAAAGGTTGGGAAGCCCCCGTTGCAACGATCATGGATCAAATCAACGCTTTTGCCGAAGAATTGACACAAGCTTCCTCTTGCCCCGCCGATCATGCTTCCGCCATGATGGATCTGGGAGCCGGTATCTGTACGCCGCGCTCCCCCTTATGCACTTTTTGCCCCCTTCATTACGACTGTATCGCTTATAAAACCGGTGAAACGGAAAGCATTCCGAATATTTCAAAACTCAAAAAAGAAATTAAAAAAGGGTATGTTTTTTGGATTGAAAATAACTGCGCTCAAGTCTTAATCCGTAAACGCACTGAAAAAGGCTTGCTGTCGGGACTGACAGAACTGCCTTGGAATACGGATGAATCTTTTCCCTTCCCCGCCGACTGGCACATGACAAGGAAAACAGTCAAACATATTTTCACCCATTTCGATCTGACTTTGACCATCGTTAAAACGCAAGTCGATTCTTTACCCGAAGGCTTTGACGGTTTTTTTACAGCTCCGGAAAATTTTAAAAACTATCCGTTCTCGACTTTGATGCAAAAAGTCATAAAAAAAGTTATTAACGAAAAAAAATAATTCTTGCCCCATCTTGCCAAACGTTTTCTTACCGTTTTCCCAAAAAACTTCACTTTCTACACTTAAACAGCTTGCCTGATCTGTATCATCGGACTTTTTCATCCCGACAAAACACACTGCTTCGGAAATATGAAACCGTCTTTTCAAAATATGTTTGACAGATCAATCTTTTTTATTATTCTCACCAAAAAAGTTCGAAATAACAAACAATCATGACAACTCAATATGCTTCCGTTCAAAAAGCTGTACAACATATGGAAAACGCTTATGACCGCAGGGGAAAATATCTGGTTGACGGTCGTCCCAGATATACGACTCACGCGGTTAAGATGGAAGATAAAACGGGGCTGAAAGGTATTGCGGGACGTTATCAATTCATCAACGGACAAGAACCCGCTTTTGCCGAATACGGATACCGCAAACGTTTTTTAAAATATTCCATTGCTACCGGTTTTTTAAAATCAGAAGATCCGATCTGCCAGCAAGCGGATGAAACGTTGAAAGATCAGCTCCCCGTTAGGTTAAAAGAAATCAATCACGAAATCGAGGAATTAATAAAATTCAATCCGGAATTGAGACGGTTAAACCACAATAAAAACAACCTGATCGAAACATACAGAACATTGATCGCCATTACATCACACAACAATAGTTAACGCTTATCACGCATATCCAAAGCGCATTTTTTAAGCCCGAACCATTTTCTCTTTATGGGCTTTAGAATTTCCTTCAGGTTTTCGCCGATATCGTTTCCATAAAAATCAATTTGCCTTTCGGTCAAAGTGTATTTTGTTTTCGCTTCCGGCAGACCGCGCAACATTCTTGCTCTGAAATACGGGCTTTTGGCATCTTCCGGATCGACGGACAGTTTTTCGCTGACTTTCCCGACCTGATACAAATCGTCCGCGATGTTTTCGGCAAACCAGTCATATGCCCTTGCGGCTTTTTCTTTCAACGTTATTTTCGGTTTTTGAATGTCGAAAGCGATCCGGCTCATTGCTCTGGCAACGGTCGGCTGTTCAACCCAAAGCCGGACGATTGTCTGGCTTTCGCGCAACGTTTCCAACAATTCGGGCGACTCTTCTTTCATTTTTATTTCAAACTTTTCAAAGAATTTCGGACACTTTTCTTTTGCCAATTCGGGGTTGACGACGTAGGCCGAAATAAACTCGGCGACGCCCTCGGCGTTTTTCAGTGCTTTTGTGTTTTTTCTCGGCTTCGTAGCAATTGCACTTAATTCGTTGTAAAACGGCATGGCTTTTTTGCTTCCGATCCCTCCGAAAACGATGTTTTCAATGTGGTGTCCGGCTTCATGCGTGACGGTTTCAATATCGTTAGCGAAACGCGTCCTTATCATTTTTTCATTCGGATAATACTGCCCCAAAACATTTTTTCCGCCACGCACTTTACCCATGCGAATAGGAACACCGATTTTATCTTTTATTTTTTTTACAGAGACGCTCAGTTTTGCAACGTCTTCAATTATCCCCGATTCCGGCATAGCCGCTTCGTTCAGATTGACAGGAAACTTTTTCATTGATATATTATTATTCAAGCGTTCGCCGTCAGGAACGAAATAGTAATCGCCTGACGTTGACTGTTCGGTCGAGGACTTAAAATCCTGCCGTTCAGTCGGAACGTTTCTTTTTTGTTGCGCATCCAGCAGAATTTTTCTTTTCTTTGAATAAACGGCGTTTTTTTCTTTCGGACGTTTATACATTGTGATTAAACGCTGATCTGCTTCTTTTTTTTGAAGCGCAATGGCTCATCACGGATAAAACCGTAAAACACATCTTTACGCATTTCGATCTGACTTTGACCATCGTTAAAACGCAAGTCGATTCTTTACCCGAAGGCTTTGACGGTTTTTTTGTTTTTCCGGCAGAGTTCAAAAACTATCCGTTCTCGACTTTGATGCAAAAAGTCATAAAAAAAATAACCGCCGAAAAGAAAAAAAACAGCTCTTTGTCATAACGCAAAAAAAAAGTTTGACAGCTCAATCTTTTCGATTTATGTTTTGAAAAAAGTTTGAAAGGGCAAACAATTATGTCTGATAAATATTCTTCGATTCAAGACGCCGTAAAATATATGGAAAACGCTTATAACCGCAGGGGGAAATATCTGGTTGACGGTCGTCCCAGATATACGGCTCACGCGGTCAAAATGGAAGATGAAACGGGGCTGAAAGGTATTGCGGGACGTTATCAATTCATCAACGGACAAGAACCCGCTTTTGCCGAATACGGATACCGCAAACGTTTTTTAAAATATTCTATTGCTACCGGTTTTTTAAAATCAGAAGATCCGATCTGCAAGCAGGCGGGAGAAACGTTAAAAGATCAACTGCCCGCAGCGCTCAAAGAAATCAATCACGAAATCGAGGAATTAACAAAACTCAATCCCGAATTAAAACGGCTAAATCACAATAAAAACAATCTGATCGAAACATACAGAACATTGATCGGCATCACATCACAATACAATGTTGATGACATTAATGCTTACTTACATAATATGCGAACGGGATCCATTAATACTTCCGTCATCAAAAGAATCGAAAAGATCAAACAAGCAACCGGTATCCGTTTCGGTTGGCAGCCGTCCGCAAAAACGATGGACAAGATCGAACAACAACTGGCGATGCGTCAAATTGCTTTACAAAAAGGAAAATCACGTTAATTAAACTTCCTCCAAGAAGTATGACGGGAAAAAGGTCGGCAGCACTTTCCGACCTTTTTTCTTTATAAAAAAATTTTCGTTTTATATACTAGCGGCAATTTTAATGTCGCCTATAGGATCTATAGTGTCTTCACCCGTTTCAAATGCAACGAAAAGAAATTGGAAAAAACTAAACGTCAGTTCTATTGAAGATAAGCTGACGAAACGAGCAAACAAAACCCGTTCCACAAAAAAAATCATTCCGTCCGAATATTTTTCGGATCTAAAAAACATTCCTGTTTTAGAAAGACTTACGGAATTGGTTGAACAAAAAAAATACGCTCTTCCTCAAATATTGTTTTCTGTCGGATTAAGACAGCTTCATCAAGCAAATTTAATTGATGATGATTTCATTCCTCTCAAAAGAAATGTTGCCTCTCTTATAGATGAATATGCCTTTCAACCGATTACGGAAATATATGATTTTCCTTTTCCCGAAAATGAACACGATCTATTAGGACTGGTTTATCAATGTTTGCGCAGCGAAGGAGAAAAAAACAGGACAGGTGCTTATTATACACCTGAAAAAATTGTCCGAGAAATGGTTCATGGCTTTTCAGGATCAAAAGACACTTTGATTTTGGATCCTTGCTGCGGCAGCGGAGCTTTTTTAACAGGATTTCGCGATCACAATCCAAGCTGTCTGTTCGGCGTTGATATAGATCCGTTGGCCGTTATGATTACAAAATTCAACATGATTTTAAACTTTAAGGATCAAGACTTTTTACCGAATGTATACTGTTTTGACTTTTTAAGCGAAAATCAGCTTTTTGCAAATCAGGAAGAACATCAGATCAGAACACGCCATTTTGATCTGATTATCACCAATCCGCCTTGGGGAGCCGATCAAAACAAAGATAGTGACAGTTTTTCCGCTTTTCTAAAAAAGAGTTTTTGTTTACTGATTTCCGGCGGACAATTAAACTTCTTATTGCCGGCGTCTTTTCTCAATGTGAAAACTCATCAAGGCATCAGAGAATTTTTAATTAACAATTATCGTATTAAAAAAATCACCGTTTATCCGGCCGAATTTACAGGAGTTGTTACCCCTTATATCAGTTTGGATGCTTCATGCGAACAGCCGGCGGACTCTTATCTGGTTCAAACAGGAAAAGAGATTTATTTTTCTTCCCTTCATACCGTTAAAGAAAGTAAAAATAAAATCTTTGCGCTGTTAACGCAACGCGACGAGCAGATATTGAAAAAAGCCTTTTCTTTAAAAGCTTTTGATTTATCTCAAAGCGTCTGGGGATTGGGGATCGTGACGGGAGATAACAAAAACAAACTGTCCGACACTTGCGGGAAAAACGCGGAACCGATTTATACCGGCAAAGAAATTCAACCTTACTTTTTAAATCCCGCAAAAAAATTTTTACATTATGATCACACACAATTACAACAAACGGCCAGAGACGAAATCTACAGAGCTACGGAAAAATTGGTTTATAAATTTATTTCCGACAGGCCTGTTTTTGCTTACGATGATACAAAAGCTTTATTCTTGAACAGCGCAAATATCCTGATCCCCGCCATTCCCGATATGTCGATTAAAACGGTTTTAGGATTTTTAAACGCAGAACTTTTTCAGTTTATTTATATGAAATCGTTCGGAGACATTAAAATTCTGAAAGGCAATCTTATGCAACTGCCTTTTCCTCGAATAACAGAAAAGACAAACCGATTTATAGAAACAGAAGTCAATGATTTAATTAAGAACAAACAAATTCATTCACAAAAATTGCAGGACTTTATTTATGATTTTTATAAGATCACACCAGATGAACGCCTTTATATTCAGGAGTTTTTAAATGGAAAAGCTCATTAACTATTTACAAAAAAAGCTCTCCCTTTTAAAACAAATTTCTCCGACAACAGATGTATCGGAAGAAACGATAAAAAACGTCTATGCCGTATATCCGTTCAACCGTTTTGAATATATTTTCGTCCATTTAATCGCAAAACATCATCAACATTAGACGAATACCTGCAACTCCGACGAGACTACGAAAAAAGAAACAAATATCTATCCGTTTTCGAAATAACGGCACCTCGGACATTTGGAGAACAATGGGCGCAAAAACATCTTAAAGAACAAGTTCCCGCATTAAAAAAGCCGACAAAAAATTTGGATCCGAATTATTCCGGCAAATACGATTTTTGGTTGGACGGCCTAAGAATTGAAGTAAAAGCTTCTCGTGCCGTCAAAAGGAAAAGTGGAGATCCATTGATCTTTAAAGCCTTATCAAGCGATTCCAAGTTTGGTTTTGACATGAATTTCCAACAAATCAAACCAAAATGTTGCGACGTTTTTGTTTGGATCGGCGTATGGAGAGATTCAATCAGGTATTGGGTTTTATCCAGTATTGAAGTTGCAGAAAATCCGTATTTTTCTACCGGACAGCATCGAGGAAATACCGGCGAAGGTCAGTTATGGATCAAAGAAAGTAACATTTGTGACTTCAAACGTTATGAAGTTTCTCCTCAAAATTTGTTGCAAGTAATCAAACAGAAAGGATTGCGTTCTTGATTTTTCGCTTTTTTACAGCATGAAATCGGATCTGATTTGATCGGACAAGTTTGCCGTAAAACCGACAAAGTCGGTTAAAAAGTCGTGCAAAGAGCGCTCTTTGAGGATTCCCGCCAACGTTCCCGTATGAAGAAAAGCGTGTTCCTGAGAAGCGATTTTCAAAGACAACGTATTGGCGCGCAAAGCACTTAAACTTGTTACGATTTCCCCGTAAGCGCTGTTCATCGACCTCGGAAAGACCGGACTGAAAATCAGCATTTCGGCAATTTTAGAAGGAACAGGCGCTTCTTTATAGATGCTGCGGTAAGCGTGCCACCCGCCGACCGAACGCAACATTTCGCCCCATTGATAATAATCGATCAAGCCTTTGTCCGTCGCATTCGGGGGCAATAGAATATGATACTTCACATCTAAAAGCCGCGCCGTGAAATCGGCACGTTCAATATACGTTCCCATTCTGGCGAACTGGAAAGCGTCATCATAAACCATCATGGAAACAGTCTGTCCGCGAAACAATTCCGTTCTGTCTTTCACCCATTCAAAAAACTCGCGGAACCCCCTTCGTTCCAGCGAATCATAATACAATCCCTGCAATTCGATCCAAGTCGTATTGATGCTTTCAAACATTTCTTCGGGCAGAATACTGCGTTCGGAACGCGTGTTTTCCCGTGTCGCTTTGATACAAGAAAAGACGCTGGACGGATTTTCGAGATCAAAGATCATAAAGTTCAAAACATTTTTTGACGTCAGTTGATCGTATTTGGCTTTAAAGCCGTCGATTTGTCCCGAAATCGTCAAGATTGGATCCCAACCGACACCGCCGCCCGGCAGTTGTTCCATGCGATACGCGGCTTCCAACAAGCGCACAATGTCCTGAGCGCGTTCAACCATACGCGCCATCCAGTAAATATTATCGGCAGTTCTGCTTAACATCGTTTCCTCTCCTTTTACGCCTTGCGAATCCGGATATTTTTCATTGTCTTATAACGAACGTTTCAACCGTAAACTTTTTTAAGCCCCAAGAACCCAAGTGTCTTTTGTTCCGCCGCCCTGAGATGAATTGACGACCAGAGACCCTTCCCGCAACGCCACACGCGTCAACGCCCCCGGAACGACAACGACTTTGTCCGGATTTTGCATCAAAGCATACGGACGCAAATCGACATGACGCGGCGCGATCCCTTCCGCCTGCAAAGTCGGACAAGACGACAGCGCCAAAGTCGGCTGAGCGATATAATGATCGGGATGCTCTTTGATTTTTTCTTTAAACAGATCGATTTCGCTCTTTGTTGCCTTGGGTCCGATCAACATACCATATCCGCCCGATCCGTGCGTTTCTTTAATCACAAGCTCGCCGATATGTTCCAAGACATATTTGCAATCATCTGGTTTTGCCAGCGTATAAGTCGGCACATTTGATAAAATCGGCTTTTCGCCTAAGTAGAACTCTATCATCTGCGGCACATACGGATAAACTGATTTATCATCACCGACACCGTTTCCGATCGCGTTGACCAAAGTCACGTTTTTCTTCATAGCGGCACGATACAGCCCTGCACAACCTAACAAAGAATCCTTTCTGAAAACTTCTGGATCAAGAAATTGATCGTCTATACGACGATAGATGACATCGACTTTTGTCGGTCCGTCAATCGTGCGCATATAGACACAATCGTCCGAATCCACGAATAAATCCTGTCCCGTAACCAACTCGACCCCCATTTCGGACGCCAGAAAAGCGTGTTCGAAATAAGCGCTGTTGTATATCCCCGGCGTAAAGACGACGGCACAAGGGGATTCTATCCCCTGTGGAGCTGAAGAGAACAGAGTCTTTTTTAACTCTTGAGGATAATGGTTTATCGGCAATACGTCGTATTTTTTGAATAAATCCGGAAATAAACGCATCATGACTTCGCGGTTTTCCAGCATATAAGACACACCGGAAGGACAACGCATATTATCTTCCAGCACAAAAAAGTTATCCTGATCGACACGAACAATATCTATTCCCGAAATATGAGTGTGGATTCGATTCGGAGGGATGAAATTTTCAACTTCCCTGCAATATTCCGAATTGTTCAAAACCAGATTTCGAGGAATAATCCCCGCCTTTAAAATGTCACGTTTTGTGTAAACATCTTCTAAAAAACAGTTTAAGGCTTTCACCCGCTGACAAATGCCGGCATTCAATTTTTCCCACTCTTCATAAGAAATAATTCTGGGAATGGGATCAAAAGGAATCAGACGTTCCACCCCCGTTTGTTCCCCATAAACGGCAAAAGTAATACCCATACGGCGAAATAACAGATCCGCCTGCCTGTTTCTTTGATCCAAAACTTCCACGGGTTGAGAATTCAACCATTTTCCATACAAAGCATACGCCCGCGAAAAAGATCCGTCTTGATCGAACATTTCGTCATAAGAAGAGGCTTTATAAAAAATTTCCCGACCATGAGCGTCTTTAAGCTTTTCAGACATGGGAACAATCCTCCTGAAACATCAGCACATAAAATTAAAACAAATTTGATTTAAATAAAAAGATCTTATATGTTAGTTTGCTTTTAATCAATTTTTATGAGAATATTTTTAAATTGAATTCCGATTATTGTGGTCAACAAACATGAAAAAAACGCTATTTTTCCTGACGATTACCGTTCTTTGTTCTTGTACGCAAGTCATAGTTCCCGGAACAAACGACACGATTATCATGCAACAACCCGTTACACGCGAAGTCTTTTATTGCGAATCAGACCAATACGTTTCAGCCGTTGTCTGTGCCGATGAATTGGAAAAACTGGGTTTTGTCCGGTTGACGGACAAGTCCGTTTTCCCTGGAAAAGACGATTTGTTGCAAAAAGGGGCATACCCGCCCCGCCGTTACAGGGAACACCAGAATATTCCACGTTGGTAGCTTGTTTTAAATGCTTGCCCGCATTCCGACCGTCGCATTCAAGGGGATAGACGTCCTTCCTATTGTGGCGGAAGTGTACATAGCTAACGGTTTGCCTTCTTTTACAATCGTCGGCTTGCCGGATAAAGCCGTCGGGGAAAGTAAAGAACGTGTGCGTGCCGCATTGGGATCGGTAGGGTTATCTTTACCGTCAAAAAGAATCACCGTCAATCTGGCTCCGGCGGATGTTGTCAAGGAAGGATCTCATTTCGATTTGCCCATTGCGGTAGGTTTATTGTGCGCAATGGGTATTGTTCCTGTTGAACACTTCGAAAAGCTTTGTGTGATCGGAGAACTCGGACTTGACGGTCGAATCGCACCAATATCAGGCGTTTTGCCCGCCGCCATGTCCGCGAATGCCCAAGGTTTCGGAATCGTCTGTCCGAAACCACAAGGAAGTGAAGCGGCATGGTCTGGCAATAAAAACATTATCGCTCCGGATTCCCTTTATGAGTTAATCCTGTGTTTTAAAGAGGGGAAAATATTGCCTCCCCCTGTTTTAAAAAAAATCGACCGCCCTTCGGTCGTCAAAGATATAAAAGAGGTCAAAGGACAGGAAAATGCAAAACGCGCCATAGAAATTGCCGCAGCGGGCGGACACAATTTGTTGATGGTCGGCCCGCCGGGGTCTGGAAAATCCATGCTGGCTTCTTGCATTCCTGACTTGTTGCCGCCTTTAACCACTCAAGAAATTCTGGAAATCAGCATGATCCATTCGGTCGCAGGGTTGTTGCGCGATGGAAATTTGATAACACAACGCCCCTTTCGCGCTCCACATCATTCGGCTTCCATGCCGGCATTAATCGGAGGCGGGCACAAAGCAAATCCCGGTGAAATTTCTTTGGCTCACAACGGTGTATTGTTCTTGGACGAGCTGCCCGAGTTTTCCAGAATCGCTCTGGATTCATTACGTCAACCTTTGGAAACCGGTGAAGTTTCCATAGCAAGAGCGAATTTGCATGTAACCTACCCTGCCCGCTTTCAACTGATTGCGGCGATGAATCCGTGCCGGTGCGGATATTTGGGAATCAACGGGCAGGAATGTTCACGGGCTCCCAGATGCGCGGAAGAATACCAATCCAAAATATCCGGTCCTTTGTTCGACAGAATGGATATCTATATCGAAGTTCCGGCTGTTTCCCCGTGGGATCTTGCAAAAGCTCAGGAAGGGGAAAGTTCTCAAAGTATCGCGATTCGCATCGGCGAAGCTTTGAATCGTCAAAAACACCGATACAAGAAAGCTCAAGTAAACATAACAAAAAACGCTCAGGCGACACCGAGTATTCTAGCTCAAACAGTAAAATTGTCCTGTGAAGCCGAAGACATTCTAAATAAAGCGGCGGAAAAAATGCACTTATCCGCACGCGGTTATCACCGCGTTTTACGCGTCGCCAGAACGATTGCCGATCTTTGCGCTCAAGACAATATATCCGTTTTACATATTTCCGAAGCCCTCTCTTACCGTTACAGACGCATCACTCGCGACTAAAGGAGCATATTATGGAAAAAAGAAAAGACTTTTCTTTAAATTCTCCGATGATACTTGTTGTTGACGACGATACCCGTTTAAGAAAATTATTGCAAAAATTTTTACGGGAAAACGGTTTTTATGTCTTTTCGGCTGCCAATACCGCAGAAGCCGACGAAATCATGTCGTGGTATGTTTTTGACTTATTAGTCGTCGATATTATGATGCCGAACGAAAATGGTATTGACTTTACCAAACGTTTACGCCGGAGCGGTCAAAATATCCCCGTACTCATTTTAACAGCCATGGGTGAAACGGACGACCGCATAACGGGATTGGAATCCGGAGCGGATGATTATTTGTCAAAACCTTTTGAACCGCGGGAACTTTTATTAAGAATAAACAACATATTGCGCCGCGTTATGAGTAAACCGCCTGAAAAACAAAAGACAAAAATCAAATTGGGGCGACACCATTATGATTTGGACGAACACATATTATATGATGGTTTACAAAGAATTCAACTTCCTGTCGCAGAAGCGGCGTTGTTACAGCTTTTAGCCGAACGGGCGGGACAAGTGATTTCCCGTGAAGAATTAGGACAAAAGACAGGAAATGAAACAAATCTGAGAACAATAGACGTTCAGATCACCCGATTGCGCCGCAAAGTGGAACCCGACCCAGGAACACCGCGTTACATTCAAACAATCAGAGGGAAAGGATATTCTTTAATTCCCGATTAAGGAGCAGATTTAATGATTTCTTTTAATGAGATTGTCCGACAATTACGGTTGCGTTTTTTACCGCGCCGCTTATGGTCCAGAGCCATATTGATTTTAGTTTTGCCCGTCATTTTATTACAATCCGTCAGCGGTATTTTATTTTACGACAATCACTGGCAAAGCGTCAGCCGCCGTTTGGCATTGGGCATTGTTTCGGATATCAATGGAGCCTTTGCCCTTTACGATGCTTTTCCTTTAGAAGAAGACAGGGATATCATTGTTGAAGCTTTCAGATCGTCCGCCGAATTGGACATCCGCTTTTTACCCCCTCAAGACTTGCCCGAAAAAATCAAAGTGAAGTCGGATGCCAGAACGGCTGAACTGGTTCCCGCCTTGCGTTTATTAGGTTACCCTTTCACTTTGCGCGATCTGACGGAAGAAAAAAGCGTATTGATCACATATTATTTACCCGCTTATACGGCGGAAATCCTGTTGCCTTATAAAAAGTTTTTTTCTTCAACAACCTACGTTTTCGCTTTATGGGTTTTGTTTTCTTCACTATTATTCACAGGTATTGCGGTTTTATTTTTACGCAATCAGATCCGCCCTATTTTGCGACTTTCAGAAGCGGCAAAGAATTTCGGCTTAGGTCGGGACATTGATCATTTCAAACCCGAAGGAGCCACAGAAGTCCGTCAAGCCGCCATTTCGTTTTTACAAATGCGGGATCGCATCCGGCGCCATATAGAAGAACGGACCAGAATGCTGGCAGGTGTTTCCCACGATCTCAGAACGCCTTTAACACGGATGCGTTTACAATTGGCGATGATGGAAAAAGACGATAACATAGAAAATCTGATTGAAGACGTTTCCGAAATGGAACACATGGTTAACGGATATCTTGATTTTGCGCGGGGCGAAGGAAAAGAAAAGATTGAACCGACGGACATAGCGCAACTGATTTCGGAAACATTGTCCGGTTTGAATAAAAACGGCATATCGGTTCAGTTCATATGCAAATCTTCCATTGTTATGAATATACGACGCAACGATTTAAAACGTTGTTTATGGAATTTGATTACGAACGCCGCCAGATACGGGACACAAATCAATGTAACAATGGATGTTTGTGATAAAACTCTGGAAATTTGCGTTGAGGACAATGGTCCGGGTATACCGGAAGATAAACGTGAAGATGTCTTTAAAGCGTTTTTCAGGCTTGATGAATCCCGAAACACCGAAACAGGCGGAGTCGGATTGGGATTGACAATCACGCGAGACATCATCCTTGCTCATGGAGGAAAGATTTATATGGCGGACAGCCCGTTGGGAGGATTGAAGGTCGTTCTTTTAATACCCGTGTAAAAATATGGTCATTTTTTTTATTTGCCGTCTTTTTTTTCAAAAAGACTACCCCTTTTAAAGAAATTCGATTAAACTCCTGATGTTTTGGAATCAATTTAGATCCTTTAGTTTAACAATAGAGGTAAGGTAATGCAGACAAATTATACACCTGAAAAAACACGGAACGAAAAATTGGTTTCGTGGGTTGAAGAAATGGCGCAATTATGCCAGCCTGACGCAGTTCACTGGTGCGACGGATCAAAGCAGGAAAATGATGCTTTATGTGAATTGCTGGTTAAAAAAGGCACTTTTACAAAATTAAACGAAGAAAAACGTCCGAACAGCTACCTTGCCCGATCCAACCCGTCCGATGTTGCGCGCGTTGAATCCCGCACTTTTATTTGTTCCGAACGTGAAATCGATGCAGGTCCCACGAATAACTGGGCAAACCCGAAAGAAATGCGTGAAAAACTGAATTCATTGTTCAAAGGATGCATGCATGGCAGAACGATGTATGTCATTCCTTTTTCCATGGGGCCTTTAGGTTCGCATATTTCAAAAATCGGCGTGGAAATCACCGATTCGCCTTATGTTGTCGTCAACATGGCCATTATGGCGCGCACAGGGCAGAAAGTTCTTGATATTTTAGGTCAGGACGGTGTCTTCATTCCTTGTATGCATTCGGTCGGTATGCCTTTGGAAGAAGGTGAAAAAGATGTTACATGGCCATGCAATCCTGAAAACACCTATATTACACATTTTCCGGAAACACGGGAAATCTGGTCATTCGGTTCTGGGTACGGCGGTAACGCCTTGTTAGGAAAAAAATGTCTGGCATTGCGTATTGCCAGCGCCCAAGCCCGTGATGAAGGGTGGTTGGCTGAACATATGCTCATCGTCGGTATTGAAAATCCTGAAGGCGAAAAAACATATGTTTCCGCAGCATTTCCAAGCGCTTGCGGAAAAACAAATCTGGCAATGCTGATCCCTCCCGCTTCTTTTAAGGGGTGGAAAGTATGGACTGTCGGCGATGATATCGCTTGGATCAAACCGGGGAAAGATGGACGCTTCTACGCTATCAATCCCGAAGCCGGATTTTTCGGTGTCGCTCCGGGAACATCGGAAAAGACAAACTATAATGCCATGCAATCCTGTCGAGCCAACACCATATTCACAAACGTCGCTTTAACCGATGACGGCGATGTTTGGTGGGAAGGCATGACCGATGAAAAACCGGCTCATTTGATCGACTGGAAAGGAAACGATTGGACACCGGATAGTGAAACGCCGGCGGCTCATCCGAATGCACGTTTTACAGCTCCCGCCTGTCAATGTCCCACAATTGACCCGAATTGGGAAAATCCTGAAGGTGTCCCCATCTCGGCATTTATCTTCGGTGGACGTCTGGCTCATAACACACCTCTTGTTTACCAATCTTTCAACTGGAGTCACGGTGTTTACTTGGCAGCAACAATGGGATCCGAAAAAACGGCCGCCGCTGAAGGTGCCGGAGGCATCCGTAGAGATCCGTTCGCCATGTTACCATTCTGCGGTTACAATATGGCTGATTATTGGTCTCATTGGTTGGAAATGAAACGTTTAGCTCCGAACGCTCCGAAAATTTTCCGTGTCAACTGGTTCCGCAAAGATGAAGACGGACATTTCATGTGGCCGGGATATGGTGACAACTTGCGTGTGTTAAAATGGATTATTGATCGTGTCCATGACCGTGTCGGAGCTCAAGAAGGTCCTGTCGGTTTGATGCCCTATTATAAGGACTTGGATCTGTCAGGTCTGGATTACACCGAAGAAAAATTCAAAGCATTAATGGCTATTGATAAAGCGGAAGGATTGAAAGATACAGAAGATCAAGCCAAGTATTTCCGTCCTTTTGTCGAACAACAGCGTTTGCCTAAAGAATTTATTTCCGAATTAAGCTTGCTTTCTTTACGTTTTGAACGTTCTGACGAAGTATGGGAACCGGCTTAAATATCTTAATAAAAAAAGGCGGTTTTCTGACCGCCTTTTTTGTTTTACACTTGTTCCATTGATGTTTTTTTCAGAAAATGCTAGAAATAATTAAATAGTATTCTTTTTTTACAGGAGCCTTTCATTTATGCCAGAACAAACCTCTCAATCGGTTAATAAAGAAAATGTCGAATATGAATATGTTGAAGTTCCCGAAGGGGAAAATGTCGAATACGAATACGTTGAAGCCCCCGAAGGGGAAAATGTCGAATACGAATATGTCGAAGCTCCTGCAGAAGGCGAAGCGGTTCAATACGAATATGTCGAAGCTCCTGCAGAAGGCGAAGCGGCTCAGTATGAATATGTCGAAGCTCCTGTAGAAGGCGAAGCGGCTCAATACGAATATGTCGAAGCTCCTGTAGAAGGCGAAGCGGCTCAATATGAATATGTCGAAGCTCCTGCAGAAGGCGAAGCAGCTCAATACGAATATGTCGAAGCTCCTGCAGAAGGCGAAGCGGCTCAGTATGAATATGTCGAAGCTCCTGTAGAAGGCGAAGCGGCTCAATACGAATATGTCGAAGCTCCTGTAGAAGGCGAAGCGGCTCAATATGAATATGTCGAAGCTCCTGCAGAAGGCGAAGCAGCTCAATACGAATATGTCGAAG
>CALXOZ010000013.1 GCA_944390195.1 uncultured Alphaproteobacteria bacterium | reverse complement strand
CGATACCGTAATCGTGTCCGCCACAAATACAGATCCAGATTGAACCGTCCCAGAAGCATTCGACACTGTCAATGTCAAATCAGATGAACCTCCAAACGAAAGAGACTGCGAGTTCATTTGATAAGCACCTACGTCCAACAAGCCGGAAGATATTTCTACGGAAGCTTTGCCAAAATCGGCATCTCGCGTCAAAACCAACACACCGTCCGACAAAACTACATCTCCGTAAAAAGACGGCATTCCTGATCCCGCCGTCAATGATCCGGATAAAGCCACCCTTCCGTCTCCGTACACCGCAGAGGATAATTCGCCTCCCGTTATATGCGCAACACCGCCCGCATTCACTGTTAATGACGAACCTAAATCCTGAGCCTGCCCCCTCAACGATCCTTGAGACTCAACCGTAACCGTATTCGTTATCCCGGCATTCGTTGTTACATCTCCGACGATAAACGTATCACCTTGACCGGTTATCCCGTTCGACAGCGTTCCGCCCGTTAAACGTACAAAGCCGTCCTCGTTCCTTACAATTCCTTGCAAATTCTCCCCAGAAACCTCCAATGTCCGTGCGGTTTTCACTGTTACTTCATTTATAAGATCGGATCCAGCTACAACATAACCGTCTATGACCAATTGACCACTTCCTGATATCGCTTGATCCAAATCTCCACCCGTCAATGTCAAAAGACCGTTGTTCTCAACACCGGAAAACAGATTGTTCGCTGAAATCTGAAACGTTGAATCAGGATTTACCCTTATAGCATTTGAAATCCCTCTCGTCGATACCACATCTCCTTCAATAACTGTCAAACCGGAACCGCTTACATAAGAACCAAACGTCCCGTCGGTCAAGGTCAAGATCCCTTCGTTGGAAACATTTCCTTTTATATTATCCGCCGACGCCGTCAACGCCTTTTGCGCATTAATCGAAACCCCATTGTTTATCAAGGCGTCGGAAACAACGGAACCGTCTACAACAACCATACCCGACGTGCCGGAAACTTCCGATTGCAACGTCCCTCCGGTTAAAACAAGAGAACCTTCATTGCTGACAGAACCCAGCAAATCATCCGCAGATATCGTCAACGATTTACCCGCATTGACCGTTATGGCGTTTTCCACTCTGACCGCAGACGGTGATACAACTGTCCCGTCTACGACCGTCGTTCCACCTCCCGTTATGTCCGCTGAAAGGGTACCGTCCCCCAAAACCAAAGAACCGCTCTCATTCGCAACCGTGTTCAACAAATCAGACGCTGCTATCGTCAAAGACTGCCCCGCATCGACCGTTACCGCATTCGTTACAGCACCTTCGATCGACACATCTCCGGTGATAACCGTCGAACCTTGACCGGTTATCCCTCCCGTAAGAGTGCCGTCCGTCAACACTAAGCTTCCCGCTTCGTTTTCCACTCCGTTCAGCAAATTGCCGGCGCTTGATGTCAATGTCCTGCCAACGTCGAGAGAAACTATATTCTCAACAAGATTGACCAGTGTCATATCGGAAGCAATCGTTGTCGTCCCACTCCCCTTGATCTCTTGGGATAAAGAGGTTTGCAATATCAGTTCACCATCGTTCGATATCGGTGTTTTTATAACATCCGCTGTTACTGTCAAAATGCCGCTATTAACAATTTGAGTATCGTTTCCGATACTGCTATCAGCCGTTACAGTCAAGTTTCCCGCATTACTGATCGTCGTATTACCGGCAAATGTAATTGTATCGGGCAGAACGAATGTACCGCGGTTGTCCAAGGTCGTTCCTTCGGCAAAACTGACATCACCGCCGAAAAAGGTAAATTGGTCAGGGAACAAACCCAGCTGCAACGTCCCGCTGTTGACTGTTACACTTCCTTTGAAATTTTCGTTGAATTGACCGCTGATCGACACTGTCCCCGTATAAGTGCCGGAGCTGTCCCCGATGGTTATCGTCTGTCCGGTTGATCCATCCGAATTGATCCCGCCCTGCATGATAATCGAACGCCCCGCAGCGGCATTCAATTGCAATGTTGTATCATCTTTAGCCATATAGATGTCATTATATTGCGGTCCGGTCGTTTCAATATCTTTCAGATTCACTTTGTTCAAGGTAAACACGGAATCACGATTGATCGCTGATATCGTTAAAGAGGAAGAAGAAGCACTTGTATCCAAAACCGATCCGCCGATAAAAATTGCCCCGCCTTGATTTGAATTGTAAATAAAGTTGTCCGAAAACACGACATCGGTCAAATTTAATTGCCCTTTTTCAAAATAAATCCCTCCACCAGCCGTCGAAGCCCCGTTTCCATAAAAATTGACATTCGTAATATCAAGGGTCAGCTCGCTTGCCGATAAATTTTTTGTCGCCGCAATAGCTCCTCCCATTCCCATCAAACCGTCTTTCATATTTTTCCATGAACCGGCAAAATTGTTAATAAACGTCGCTCCATTTATTTCCGTGTTTCTTTCATTAAAAATGGCTCCCCCCATAAGGCGTGAAGAAGATACATCAGAACCAATGGAATACACCGTGTTTCCCCCAAAGACGATTGCATCATTAGTTTCAGCTTGAACGAGCATATTGCCTCCGGCACCATATGTAGCATACAATGCACCGCCATAAGCGATACTCCCTTCAATTGAATTGAACAGCAACAACGCATTATCCCGAATGACGACAGGAGCGTTAAGCGTCAAACCCCAACCAAGACCGCTGCCAAAAGAATCCCCATACCTGTTCCCGATAAGATAAAACGAGGACAGATCAACTGTCATTGCCCCCCAATCCGTTTCCGCCCAAGGAACCATGTAGTTACTGCCTACCGCATCGGAATAATTGCCGATCAACGCCACTGAATCATATGTACCGGGCTCAATGTAAACAAGAGGGGTTGCGACTCCTCCAAAAGCTTTACCAAAAAACAAGTAGCGGTGTCCGTCAGGAGAGACTCGTTCATAACCGAACTCCTTTGCATACGTCCCGTCATCATATTGATCTTGGCTTGCCGAACCATAATAGTCAAACGAGTTTGTATCGGGGTTGAACATGGAAAATACGGGCGTGCCACCGTTCAAGACAACCCCACCGATCGAAGCGGCTTCAGGAAACACATCGGTTATGGATGGCATCGTCCATGATTTATAGGTAATTCCCTCCGACGGATTCAGAGGGTTATTATATTCGGCATAAACCGGCGGCATATAGGATACTGAAACGGTACGAGGTGGTTGATCGGAAGAAAAAGAGGCATCATAGACCGTCTGATAAATTTCTTTATATCTGTCCGCGTCTATCGTCGAGGTAACAATCGACAAAGCGGAAGGATCGTCCGGATACGTCCCCGCATACGCCGCCGGCAATGTTACAAACAAATGAAAAGAAAGGACTGCCGATGACAGGCAAAAAGACGTTTTATATTTCATGGACATGCGATAAAAACCCGAAAAAGTTAAACTACCCCGTCAAAAGTTTAGACCGCGTATGGCTTTTATGTCAATGTCCTCATTTTTTTAATTTAAAATAAATATAAAAAATATTCGCCCTTAACAAATTAAAGGGCGAAATATGTTTCAATTTAAAATTTAAAGAACGTTTTCAATTTAACACGCAGCAACAATATCGTAGCTTACTTGTGCGTCAATCGTTTGATTTTCACCCAGCTTCGTTCCTCGTTCGGCGAATCGATCCCGTATCTTTCCGGCAGCTTCCCGCGCATCAATGCCATAATCGCTCAATTTCGTCTTCATTCCTAAAGAATTAAAAAACTGTTCAATCCTTTCTATTGCCAGATCCGCCGCCTCACTGTCATCCGATGTTTTAACGCCGAACACTTGCCTTGCCAGTTTTGCAAGCTTCACTTGTTTTTCTTTCTTCCTGTTCTTTAACAAACGCGGTAAAACCACAGCCAAACTCTGCCCGTGATCAATACCGTAAAACGCCGTCAATTCATGACCGATTCCGTGTGTCGACCAATCTTGAACCGCCCCTAATGAAATCCAATAATTCAAACCGCATGTCGCACACCAAAAAATGTTCGCACGCGTTTCATAATCTTGCGGATTTTTTAAAACCAAAGGTGCCTGTTCAATCAGAGTCCTTAACAAACCCAACGCCCATTCGTCTTGCAATGGTGTATTGACATCATAAGTGCAATACAGCTCCATCGTATGAACAAAAGTGTCCACGATGCCATTAATCGTCTGTTTCAGCGGCAATGAAAATGTAACTGTCGGATCTATAATCGAAAAACGAGGGTAAACATATTCCGAATCAAACGCAAGCTTTTCATTTGTCGACAAACGCGAAATTACGGCATTGCAATTCATCTCGGAACCGGTCGCCGGCAAAGTGATCACATCACCGATCGGTAACGCGGATTTTACCCGAATCCCTTTCGTCAATATGTCATACGGATCTTCACCGTCATACATTGCTCCGGCAGCTATGAACTTTGTCCCGTCCAATGTCGAACCGCCACCTACGGATAACAGAAAATCCCGTCCTTCTTTCTTGACCAGATCAATAGCTTTCATGCATGTTTCGTACTTCGGATTCGGCTCCATCCCCGAAAATTCCATAACATCATACCCCTCCAGCGCCTTTTTCACCTGATCATAGACGCCGTTGCGTTTGATCGACCCTCCACCGTAAATCATTAATATCTTCTTCGACCTGTCAATCAAACGGCCTAATTCGGAAATCGTTCCCTTGCCGAAAACAACACGAGTCGGACAATAAAATTCAAAATTTAACATTACTGCTCCTTTTCTGTCGTTACATTCTTTTCCATTTAAGCTTTTTAATGAAAAAAACTCAATATGAATGTTTTGTCAAAAGAGAATGAAATTTCTTACCTTGCTTTTTTTTAAGTAAAAAACTTTTATTCCGCTTCCTTATAGATTTAACTTGACGAAACGCGCCTTTAAAGATAAAAGAAAAACTCTGTTTTTGTATAAAAGGAATTTATGTTATGGCAAAACGTTGCATCATTACCGGAAAAGGCGTTCAAACAGGTAATAATGTTTCCCATGCTAACAATAAAACACGCAGACGGTTCCTGCCAAATTTGCAGTCCGTTTCTTTGTTAAGCGAAACATTGGGAACTACGGTCACTTTACGCCTTTCATCGCGTGGTTTGCGGACAATTGAACATAACGGCGGATTGGATTCTTTCCTGTTGTCCACACCGAATGGAAAGCTGTCCTGCGAAGCTAAACGTTTGAAAAAACAAATCAAAGGCGCCGCTGAAAAAAAAGCCGCTCAAGTTTGATCGTCTTTCAAGCAGATAAAAAAACAGCGGAATTTCCTTCCGCTGTTTTTTTTGACATCTTTTATCTTTTTTCCTTAATGACCATCTATCCGGAAGGCTCTTTCGGTGAGCATCGTTTTTTGTTTTGACAAATTGCTGTTCCGCCTATTTCATACTTGTTCTACATACAGTATAAACAGATAAATATCAAACTGCCTTTTCTTAAACATTTTTCCGCCCCTTATATCAGTCTACACAAATTGATATAAGCCCTTAAAAAAAATTTTGCAGGAAATTTGATCAAACACCACAGACTTTCCAAAACGTTTACTAAAGCCGGCCTCTTATCCACAAAAAAGCAGCGGATTTTTCTATCCGCTGCTTTTGTTAAAACAAACTGCGTTAAAAACGATTAATAATTTTCAGCAGCTATTTCATAATAAGCTTGCGGATGTTGGCACGCCGGACAGACTTGAGGGGCTTCAAGACCTTCATGAACATACCCGCATTTGCGACAACGCCATTTTTTAGGAAGGTCGCGTTTAAAAACGTGACTTTTTTCTATATTTTCCTGTAACGCCCTGAAACGGTGACCATGAAAAATTTCCGCAACGATGACAGCACGGTACATCTGGGCTATTTCGGGAAAGCCTTCTTTTTCAGCCATTTCCGCACAAGAAGGATACAACTCTTTATATTCGTGTTCCTCACCTTTCGCCGCTTCTTGCAAATTTTCCAATGTCGTCCGGATCTGACCCGCCGGATACACGCCGGTTATTTCAACGTCTCCGCCTTCCAAAAAACGGAACATTCTCTTTGCGTGCTCTTTTTCCTGATCCGCTGTTTCTAAAAAAATCGCCGCAATCTGCTGATACCCCTCTTTTTCCGCAACGCGTCCCCAATATGTATAACGCATACGCGCCTGAGATTCCCCAGCAAATGTCATTAACAAATTTTTTTCCGTTTGCGTCCCTTTAACCGATTTCATGTAACTTTGCTCCTGTTTTATAAATCTACGGGATAAACGGAGACAGGTAAATTAATTCATTGTCGATTTTAAACATAAGACGTATTCCGGCTTGACGCAATTTCTGTTCGTCAATCAGAGCATGATCTTTCAGTTTGACCTGAAAACCGCCATCTTTTTGACGCTCGGCGCTTTGAATGTTTTCCATTCCCCCCAACGCCTTTTGAACCGCATCAGAAAGATCCGACGGCAACGGCGCACTGGTTCCATGAGCCTGTGTTGCGCCATGACGTAAAAATTCCTCCATATCCGTTTTCAGGTTTTCCGAAGCTGTTCCGAATACGGCTTGAACACCATTACCTACCCGCATCACCCCTGTTGCTCCCAACGCTTTTAATTGCGCGTCGTCCGCTTTGGACGGATCGTTCAAAATCAGACGTAAACGCGTAATACAAGCATCTAAATTTTTTATATTTTCCCGTCCGCCAAAAGCTGCAACCAACTTTGAAGCCATCGCCATTTTTTCAGACTGATCCGTTGACAGGGAAACTTGGGCTGAAGGTGTTGTTTCGTCCGTTTCCCGCCCCGGCGTTTTCATATCAAAAAACGTGATGAAAAAACGAAAAACTATATAGTACAGAACAGCATAAATCGGCCCTAAAATAAAGATGATCCAAGGTTTAGTATCCAAAGAATAGAATAACGCAAAGTCTATTGCCCCTTGGGAAAAAGTGTACCCTAAATGAGCTCCCAAGAAATTAATCACGGCAAAAGCGGAACCAACCATTACGGCATGCACAAAATAAAGCATCGGAGCGACAAATAAAAATGTAAATTCCAAAGGTTCCGTTATGCCAGTCAAAAAAGCCGTCAACGCTCCCGAAGCCATGATACCGCTGACTTTGAGCTTGTTTTCCGGCTTTGCCGTATGCAAGATGGCTAATGCCGCCGCAGGCAAACCGAACATCTTGATCAAGAAACCTCCGCCCAATATGCCGGCGGTCGGATCTCCGGCAAAAAAGCGCGGAATATCCCCGCTAACGACTTGTCCCATCTTATCCGTATACGATCCGATTTCAAAAAAGAACGGGACATTCCATATATGATGCAAACCGAAAGGCAACAATAAGCGTTCGACAAAGCCGTAAGTCGCGCCGGCGACCGTCGGAGCGCTATAAGCCGCCCACATTGAAAACTGATTGATTTTTTCTTGTATCGGCGGCCAGAAAACGCTTAAAACGGCTCCTAATACAATTGCTACCAATGATGTTATAATCGGAACTGAACGCTTTCCCGCAAAAAATCCCAAATAAGGGGGAAGTTGTATGCGGTAAAAACGTTTGAATACATACGCTGCGACCACACCTATGAACAAACCGCCGAATACTCCGGTCTGTATTGTCTTTATCCCGACATTCGTCGATACGATCTGACGGGCGAAGTCCACATCATAATCCAAAGCCTGAGCCAACACCCCTAATGTTTCTTGCTCAGGTGAAACATGGTACCACAATACATCCGCCATGACACCCATTGTCGCTTGTAAAACCAAAAAACCCGTAACAGCCGCCAATGCCGCCACACCGTCGTTATCCGTCAACCCCAATGTTGTCCCTATGGCAAAAATCAACGGCATATTATCAAAAATGACATTACCGCTCTGGCTCATAACCTGAGGAATGATGCTCGGTATCCATTCGATCTGCGCATTCAACAACCCCGATCCGATCCCCAATAACAAGCCTGCCACCGGCAAAACGGCTACGGGTAGCATCAGAGATTTCCCAATTTGTTGTAAAAACATAAACGCTTTTTTCCACATACTCTTTACTCCTATATCCGGTTTGCCTGAAATTCTTTTATTTCCTGTTGCACTTGCGCAAAAGTCGGCAGACTGATCAGTTTGTGCGCCAACTTCTGACAACGTTTGAACGATAACGTTCTGATCCGCGCTTTAATCAGCGCTATGGAAGCCGGTGTGACACTTAACTCTTTGACACCCAATCCGATCAATACGGGTACGGCGTTTTCATCAGAAGCCAATCCTCCGCAAACACCGACCCACTTACCGGACTTTTCCGCCCCGTCAACCGTTAATTTGATCATTCGTAAAACAGCCGGATCCAACCCGTTCGATAAAGTCGACAACTGTGCGTTTCCTCTGTCCGCCGCCATTGTATACTGCGTCAAGTCGTTTGTACCGATCGAAAAAAAGTCGACATGAGGCGCCAATATGTCCGCCATCACGGCAGCGGCAGGGACTTCGATCATCACCCCCAGCTCGACAGGAACTTTAATATTCAATCGCTCATATTCTTTTGCAAAGATTTCTTTGGCTCGCAACAATTCATCCAATGTCGTCAACATCGGAAACATGATGCGTACTTTCGTTTTTTCCGCCGCTTGTAAAATACAACGTATCTGATCGGCGAAAATATCGGGATGTCTCAAGCTCAAACGCAAACCGCGCACACCTAAAAAAGGATTGTCTTCTTTCGGCATTTGCATATAAGGCAACGGCTTGTCCCCACCGACATCCAACGTCCGGACGATCAAACTCCGCTCTTTTCCCAAAGTCTTCGCTATCGTATCATAAACCTGCGTCTGTTCCTGAATCGACGGCGCTTCCTTTCTGCCCAAAAACAAAAACTCCGAACGCAACAAACCGACACCCTGCCCACCTTGCTCAACAACGTCACCGGCGTCTTTCGCATTGCCGATATTGCCGCCAACTTCTATTTGAACCCCGTCGGTCGTTACTGCCGGCTGGTCCTTTTGTTTTAACACATCTTCGCGTTTTTGATGGTCAATCATTGCCTGCTTTTGCGCTTCTTTCCGGCTGTTTTCATCAGGATTAAGACATAATTTCCCCGACGTACCGTCCAATAAGACAGGAGTGCCGTCCGCAATTTCCAAAATTTTTTCAGATAAACCGGAAACGGCGGGCAATAAAAGGGAACGCGCCAAAATCGCCGCATGGGAAGAAGCCCCTCCGCTAACTGTTGCAAAACCGACGACTTTTTCCGGATCCAAAGACGCCGTGTCCGACGGTGTCAACTCTTTGGCAATCAAAATCGCGTTATCAGGATAATCCGGCTTTTGTCCGCCCTCCCCCGTCAACAAACGAAGGACACGTTTGCCGACATCGCGCAAATCGTTCGCACGACCGGCTAAAAGCTCGTTCTTCATCGCCTCGAAAACATGAACCTGATGATTGATGGTTTGTTGCCATGAATAAGCGGCGCTATTACCTTGATCAATCGACTTTCCCGTTTCTTCCAACAATTCCGGATCCGCCAACAATTCTCGATGCGCCGCAAATATTGCCGCATGTTCTTCATCAGACTTTTGGCGCATGTCTTCGTACAAATCCTCCAATTGTCGTCCCGCGTCCTCCAATGCTTTTGAAAGTTTTGCCTTTTCTTGGGAAGGAGTGGAACCTGACTTTTCAACATTTATTGCGACATCATCCAACTGGACAGCGACACCCGCAACCATACCCGGAGAAACCGCTATACCAAAAAATTGATTGTCTTTATCTTTAACAGCGGCTTTAAGCGCAACAGCTTCCTCTTTTATGCCCTGTTCGACAGGTTTTGACAAATCTTCCCCCAGCCCCGTTTCAATCAAAGGAATTAATTTTTTCATTGCCTCTTTGGCATCGGTTCCTTGAGCCGTTAAATAAATATCATCCCCGTATTTAACATCCAGTCCCATCACTGCCACCAAGCTTTTGGCATTCGCGGATTTTTGCGCTTTGTGAACATTGACAGAACAAGAAAATTGCTTTGCCGCCGCGACTAAAACGGCAACGGGGCGGGCATGGAATCCCGCCGGATTTTTTACTTTGATCGTCCATGATTGAACATGAACTGACGGCAAATTCGGAACAACGACAGTTCGACGGTCGTTTCCTTCTTTTATTTCCATTTTTAAAACAATGTCTTTCCCAACCGTTACCTGAGTTCCCGCATATGTGGTAATGTCTTTGATCATATCCATATTCGTGATAACGATTTCTGTTAATAAACTTTTAGAATGTCCTTTAATAACAGCCGGATCAAAAACAATTAACGGATCACCCTTCTTCACCGTTTGACCGACTTTCACTTTCAAATCAAACCCTTCACCCCTTAATAATACGGTATCCAAACCGATATGCATTAAAATGTCTATCCCTTGCTCCGTCCGTATCGTCAAAGCATGACGGGAAGAATGAATATTACTGATTTCACCGGCGCACGGGGCGTTTAAAATATACGACGATGGATTTATGGAAATACCGTCTCCTATCGTCTTTTGAGCAAAAACAGGATCGGGAATCGTTTCTATTGAAATTGTTTTTCCCGACAAGGGGGCATAAAGTTCTAATATATTGTTTTTCATAATTTATTCTCCCGTTAAATTAATTTC
The DNA here is from genome assembly GCA_944390195.1 of uncultured Alphaproteobacteria bacterium. GTDB lineage: Bacteria > Pseudomonadota > Alphaproteobacteria > CAAGCB01 > CAG-977 > UBA11549. Next base: position 48,561 of record CALXOZ010000013.1, on the reverse strand, counting down.
AGTCTATGCCGAAAAGACACGGTTTAAAACACGATAACAAGTTTACATCATATCATAAAAAATCATTTCACAAACAAGCTTCCGGAAAAAATCTATTCAAAAAAAAGGAATGCTGGTATAGTCTTTCAGACATTCCGCTTGATCTTGAAATATAAGGAGCCTCAAATGAATTTTATTAAAAACTTTATTGCCGATTTAAAAGAAGATAAAGTTCGTACAACGGCTTTGTTTATCTGCCTTGCTTTATTTGTATGGGTCGGTTTTTTTAAATCTTCCGGCAATGATTTGATGCCGGCGGACAGCACGGGAAGCGTTCAACTGTACCATACAAACGGTTGTCCTCATTGCGCCGAAGCAATTAAATTCGTTGATACGGAACTTCAAGCCGAATTTCCGGCAAAAATCATTCAAAAGTTGGAATTGTCATCAATTTCCGCGGAACAACGTAACATCTTTTTGGAATTCGCGGAAAAAAACAACATCAAAGGCGTTCCCGTTTTAAGATCCGGAGATATGTACGTTACCGGTTTTAACGCAGATTCCTACCGTTCTTTGATGAAAGGCGAATTGACGGAAAATAAAACCCATGCGTCTTGCGCTTACGGAGAAGGCGGAGACTGCGAGGCTCCGGAAGAGTTCGGAGAAATTTCCGCCGAAGATATTGCCCGAGCTTTGGGAAAAGAACCGCCTAAACCCAGCCGTATCGTCGATCTGCCCTATTTCGGAGAAATTGACGTTTTCCAAAAATCCATCCCGTTCCTTGCCGTTGTTCTGGGATTGGTCGACGGATTTAATCCCTGCGCCATGTGGGTGCTTGTCTTTATGATTTCCGTCATCGTAGATCTGCAAGACAAACGTAAAACCTTCGTTATCGTCGGCTCTTTTGTCGCAGCATCCGCTTTGTTTTATTTCGCTTTAATGGCCGGTTGGATCAATCTGTTCAAATTGATCGGATATATGCGCATTCTGACCGTCGGTATCGGAGCCATCGCTTTATATACGGGGTTTGAATCCTTACGCTCTTTCTTCGAAGGTCCCACCTGTAAGGTAACAACGGCGGAAGGACGCAATAAAATTAAAAATCGCATCAAAACCTTGGCAGAAAAACCGCTTAGCTGGGGAACGTTATTGGGCGTTTTTGCCTTGGCTATTGTTGTCAACGGAATTGAATTTGTCTGCTCTGCCGCATTGCCCGCAATCTTTACCAGCGTTCTGGCCTTTTCGCATCTGTCCGTCTTTATGCACTATTGGTATATCACCGTTTATGTCTTCTTTTTCATGCTTGACGATTTAATCGTGTTTTCTTTGGCAGCGTTTGCAGTCAACAAATATGCCGGAGACAAATATATGGTTTGGTGCAAACTGATCGGCGGCGTCATTTTGTTTATTCTAGGTTTCCTGATGCTGTTCCATCCTGATTGGCTGGCTTGATAAAAGGAGCTTCTTCTATGGAAATCAGAGATAACGCAAGGTATTTCCGCAAAGAAATTTTAATCAGGTTGGTTCGTTCTTTCCTGAAAAACTCGTTGTTGCAAGATGTCGATAAAATTCCCGTTGACATCTTGCCGGCACGTCAAGCGGCTTATCGTTGTTGCATTTACAAAGAACGAGCCATATTAAGAACGCGTTGTCTGGCAGCCTTAGGCTTTCGCGTCGAAGAAGATGACGAAGTTACGCCTTTGTCCGAATATGCCAGACGGGCTCCGGCTCGCAACAAGCCAACGGCTCCCGTCATGACGGTTCTTGACATTGCCTGCAATGAATGTGTGACTTCCCGCTATGTCGTTACAGAGCTTTGCCAAAGTTGTCTGGCGCGTTCATGCGCTTTGGCTTGCCCGTTCGAAGCCATCGACGTTACAAAAGGACCGGCTCGCATTAATCCCGATAAATGCAAAAGTTGTGGAAAATGCAAAGAAGCTTGCCCGTATCAAGCTATCATGAAGAGGGTCGTCCCTTGTGAAAGCGCTTGTCCGGTCGGAGCCATTCACCGCGGTTCGGCGGGACGAGCCGAAATCGACTTTGATAAATGTGTTTCTTGCGGACAGTGTATGCGCGCCTGTCCGTTCGGTGCCGTCATGGAACGAAGCCAGATAATTGACATTCTTAAAACCATGTTGACCGAAAAGAAAAAAACGATCGCCATGATCGCCCCTGCTATTGCAGGGCAATTTCAAGGTTCCGTTGAACAGGTCGTTTCCGCTTTAAAAGCCGTTGGCTTTGCCGGTGTTATCGAGGTCGCCGTCGGTGCGGACATCACAACACGCAACGAAGCCAAAGAATTCATAGAACGTATGGAAAAAGGAGATGCCTTCATGACAACATCATGTTGTCCGGGGTACATCGAAACCGTAAAACGCCATGTCCCAGAGCTGACCCGCTTTGTTTCTGACACCGCGACCCCAATGCACTATACGGCGGAATTGGTCAAAAAAGATCCCGAAGCCGTTACAGTCTTTATCGGACCGTGCGTTGCAAAACGTTATGAGGGCATTAATGATCCGTTAATCGACTTCGTTATGACTTTTGAAGAGCTTGACGCTTTATTTGAAGCTTCGAACATTAAGGTTCAAGAATGCGCTCCAGCTGTATTCGACCGTTTGCCATCCGCTCAAGGACGCGGTTTTGCCGTAACGGGAGGCGTCGCAGGAGCAGTCAAGGCGGTTGTTAATGATCGCGTTGAAGTGAAACCGGTCTGTATAAACGGCATAAAACCGGCTATGTTACGGTTGTTTAAAATGTATCCGAAAGGAAAAAATCCCGGAAATCTGATTGAAATGATGACGTGTGAAGGGGGTTGTATCGCCGGTGCGGGTGTTGTGTGCAGCGCGAAAAAAACAGTCAAGGACGTTGAAAAATTCGCAGGGCAAGCCAACCCCATTTCTGCCTTGCAAGACGATCAGGATCAATAAGCTTCGCTTTAAAAACGGCATAAATTATCAACCGGAGTCATTGCCTTTTTCCGACTCCGGTCTTTTTTATCCTGTATATAGAACTCTTCTCCGGTAAAAAATCAACAATATCCAGTTTAAAGACTGTACGAACGCTGCTCCTTTTTTCCGGCTCCGTTTTTTTCTCCGGTTACAAGCCTTATTTTAATTCATCAAAAATATGTTGTGCCAATACTGGGCTGATCCCTTCAACCTTGGCTATTTCCTCGACACTGACCGCTTTGATTGCATGAACAGAACCAAAATGTTGCAATAAAGCTTTTTTCCGTTTTGCCCCGATCCCCTTGATATTATCCAAAGCGGATACCAATGTATCATTACGACGCTTGATACGATGCGTTCCAATGGCAAAGCGATGCGCTTCATCACGCAAACGCTGGATATAATGCAACAACGGATTGTCAAAATCCAAATTCAACGGCGCACGATCGGCAAAATACAAAGTTTCCTTGCCAGCATTTCTATCGACACCTTTGGCAACACCGATAGCAATGACATCAGGAACATTTAACGTATGCAAAACGTCCAAAGCAACACGCAATTGTATCTCGCCGCCGTCGATAAAAATAACATCAGGCAGATTCCTTTCAGATAAACCTCTTTTAAATCGACGTGTTAAAACTTCTCGCATCATCCCGAAATCATCACCGGGTGTAAAGGTGTCCCAAGAAATGTTAAACTTCCTGTATGACTTTTTATCAAACCCCTCCGGCGTTGCAACAACCATCGCACCGACCGCACTCGTTCCTTGTATATGACTGTTATCATATGTCTCTATCCGTCTGATCGGAATATTTACACCCAAAAGATCTTGCAATTGTTCCAACAATTCCGCTCTGGCAGCTCCTTCCATGCGTTTTCGCATCAAAGCTTCTTTCGCATTCATAACGGAACGCTCGACCAAACGTTTCCGGTTTCCCCGCGTCTTATCCGATATCCGAACGGTCGCACCGGCCTTGATGCTCAAAGCCTGCGCCACAACCTCCTGTTCTGCAAGCTCGACCGACAACAATATCTCTTTTGGAATAGAATGCGTCATATAAAACTGACCAATAAAAGCTTCTAAAATATCCGCATCCGTCCGTCCCGCCGTCTGTGTCGGAAAAGAAGCATAATTCCCGCAACTGCGTGATCCACGATAGAAAAAAACCTGAATACAACTTTGTTCTTTATCCGTATAGATCCCGATGACATCACAATCCGCCATACCGTCCAAATCACTGCTCTGACTTTGAATCCTGTTCAATGCACGAATTCTGTCACGCAATACGGCGGCTTCCTCATAACGCATTTCCGCACTGGCTTGTTCCATCTTTAAAGATAGATCCGATTGAACTTTTGTGCTTTTATTGTGCATAAAAGCGCAAGCTTCATCAACCAAGGCTTTATAGTCTTCATGACTGATCATTCCGGCGCATGGAGCGCTACAACGTTTAATCTGATGCATTAAACAAGGGCGTGTGCGATGATAAAAAACATTATCCGTACAACTTCTTAACAAAAAAGCTTTTTGCAAAACCATCAATGTTTCATTAACGGCTGAAGCCGAAGCAAAAGGACCGAAATATTCACCTTTCCGTTTTCTGGAACCGCGATGTTTTAACAACTGAGGCCATTCATCTTTTGTCGTTACCAAAATATGAGGGAACGTCTTATCGTCTTTCAAAAGAATGTTATAATATGGCTTCAAACGCTTGATCAGGTCGTTTTCCAATAAAAAAGCTTCTGATTCCGTAGTTGTTTCTATGATCTCTATGCGTTGAATTTGTGAAATCATACGTTGAATGCGAATACACGTCCGTTCCGGATGAGCATAATTTTCCAAACGGCGGCGTAAATTTTTCGCTTTGCCGACATATAACACTTTTCCGTTTTCGTCCAACATACGATAAACACCCGGACGTTGAGGAAAAAACTGTAACTGATTTGAAACATAAGGCGCTCCTTTCAAGCTTTGTGCAGATTCGCCATTGTCCAAACCTTTAAAATCCAGCATTTTTCTATCTATCATATTGATTTTAAACCTTTTTAATAGTTTTCACACAAATTTTGCAAGTTTTCCCCAAATTTGTGGATAAGTCTGTGAAAACAACATTTTCAACCGCCGCGGGATCAGAGTTTGCCTTGTTTTTTCTTAACTTGCCTATTTTTTAGGCAAATATATCAAGTTATTGATTTTACTATATTTTTTATAATCAAGTATTATTTTTATTTTTTTTCATTTCTTTTTCTTGATTTTATTTTTTTCATTAATCGACTCCCGTTTCCAAAAAAATTTAATGCAAATGATTGCTCATTTGCATTAAAAAAATAAAAAAATTATATTCTAGACGTCTTGTTCTTCCGAAATGGAATCACCAAGAGTAAAAATCTGACCGTCAAAAACAGTTGTCTGCGCTAAGAGACAAACTGTATTGACCAATTGACGTTCTACATTTTCATTATACTTTTCATACGCCAAAGATAAACCGTTCACCCGCATTTGATCTTTAAAACGGCGCGCCGCCAACAATGTCAGATCCCTTACAGCCAAACAGCTCAAAGCATAAGGGGAAAATTCATCTGGAGCCTCTTTGAAAACACAAATGACATTTCCTCTTCGTCCTTTCGGCAAACAACGGGCGAAAGCGTTTACCAAAACAAACGGAGCGCGCAAATTTACAGACATATTTGTCTCCCATCCCTGCGCGTTATTTTCTGATGAACGGGTATTTGCCAAACAAACAAGCAAATCAATTGAACCGTATATTCTGGAAACGGCATCCAACAAATCGGCGGTTTCCTCATATGAATTAAAATCGGCTCTGAAGTAAGCCGTTTTTATATGATATGTTTGACGAAGCTCTTCAACCAGATACATGGCTTCGGCAACGGAATCGTGACAATGGACGATAACATTATAGCCACGAGAAGCTAAGGCATGCGAAATTTCTTTTCCAGACCTGTTGGCTCCGCCAGTAATCAATGCCGTTTTATTCCCGAAATCACTTTTTAAAACCGGCACAGCCGAAGATGATGGCAGGGATTGTTTTATAAACGAAGGGAAATCGTCTTGTTTTTCACTGGCATTCAAAGAAGGCAAAATATCTGAAAGCATTTTGCCGCAAGAAGGGGAAGATAAAATGGAATTAACGCTGAAAGACGGAGATATCTGATTTTTTTCAGGAAATATGTCGATTTCACCCGTTTTTAAAATCTCGCCTTTTTCGGTTTTAAAGGTAACTCTTACCTTACTTTTTGCAAAGACAGAAGTTTTCGTTCTGACTTTTACGTTTGAAAGCAATATTTCATAAGCGGAGGGACTTGCCTGTGCGGTTATGAACAGACATCCTTTTTTAGGAACTTCGATTAAAAAATCCGTTCCCGCCATAAAGACTTTCGGCTGATTTTCAAAACAATCCAGTACAACAACACTGTCAAGTTCTTGAAAAACTTCAATGCTTGCCGAAAAAATCGAACCGGAAGCATCTGGAACAGGCAACGCAATATCAATAATACGGTTTTTGGTTAAAGAAATAAAATTACTTTGACCGATTTGAAGATTGATGGATATTTCAGGGCGCTGGATTGATGTCCAAGAATCATCAGTGATAAAATTCAATATGACAGAATTCGTTTCTTCCTGTGGCATTAATAAAAAACGATGCCTTGTATCCGGATTTAATTGAGGATATAAGCCAAAACCGCAACTGTGAAAGATTTTTCCCTTGACAACAAAAACCTGTCCCGCATCAGATTGCCATACTAAAACAGGATTATGCGTCTGCAGACTTGCTTCGCGAGCCGAAGAAACCGTTTCCCCGTTTAAACGTTGCCAAACGATTTCACCTTCTTCCAATACGGGAAGCAATCCGTCTTCCTCAGGTGGGGTTAAAAATTTCCAAAAACCGTTTCTGCCGTTGACGGCATCATTAAACCAAAAAGCGTCTCTATTTAATTCAAAACCGTTTTCAATGACAAAAAAAACCGGCAATTTGCCATTCAAACGGCTTCCTAAAAAAACGGAACTGACATTGGGGATTAACGTACCGACACCGACATCAGGAAACAATGTTCTGATTTCTTTGAACAATCCGCCTTCGATTGTATAAAATCCCATAAAATGACCTTTTCCGGACGTTTCCAGAAAAGTAACCTTGACTGGCGTCCCGTCATTAATCCGCAATAAAGAAGCGTCTAAAAAAGAATTTCTTCGTGCCATTATTTCCTCGACATCTTTATTTTTTCAATGACCGGTAAAGATATGGAGCATAACGCCTTAAAGGAACCGTCAGTGCCGTATACCATGGGAAATAACAAACTTTCACCTTTTTTTGAGCATAATGCAGGCATGATCGGGCACAAGCTTCTGGATCCAAGGGCTTTTGGTAAAATGAATATTTTCTTTCCCCCACCGTATCCCAGTCATCGGCTTTAACAGTCGTTACATTGACATGATACTGAGCCATTTGCGCTTGAAAACCTTGCAACCAAATATGCAATGCCGCTTTTGTAGAACCGAAGGCATAATTATCCGGCATTCCGTACTCTCCGGCTGTCGACCCCAAGACAATGATTTCCCCGCACAACTGTTTTTGCAATACTGGCGCTATTGCCGAAAGAAAATAAACTTGTGAAAAATAATTAATCTGAAACATATTTTTTATCTTTCCCAAGTCTTTGCCGCATTCTTTTTGTGCATACGCGGTTTCCAGTGCAGAAAAAACACTAATAATATTTTTAGCTTTTTCTTCACACTCTTCGACGGTTTTTACAAAAGAATCCAAATTCGACGTATCCAATTCGACACTTAAAACATCAACATCCGGATAACGGGCACATATGTCGTTCACCAACAATTCCAGATCATCTCCGGCTTTGCCAAGCAAAATAACGTCATTTCCCGCACTTGCCGCCTGACGGGCGAAAGCGCGGGCTAATATATTATTTGCGCCCAAAACAAGCCATGTACGTTTATTGTTCATTTTTTTTCTCCCTGACAAATAAACGGCGCGCAAAATCCGAATCAAATTTCTTTTGCGGATCAAGGGTTTCCCGTACTTTGACAAACTTGTCCCAACAATCATACATCATGATCAAGTTACGGGGTTCCAACAAGGCATCGTCCTGCAAAGACACCCGTCCGTTATGTTCCGTGGCTATAGTGATCAAATGTTTTAAAAAGTCTTCCAACCCCTTTCGCCGGATGAAATCCAAGCTGATCGTGTATCCGTGCAAAGCGAATCCCAAATAGGACAACCGGTCTTTTTTTGTTAAAACCAAAACAGCACGACACGCTGTAATTCTGGATTGGGACAGTTCCGTTAAAATCCGGCGAAGCGCTTGAGGTCCTTCCGCTTCTGAAAAAGAAATCTGGAGTTGATAGACGCCTTTTGAAGAAAATACACGCACATAATCCGACGGATACAAAAATTCTTCATAACTGGTAACTGTTTTTGTATCCGAAAAAAAATGATAGCGCAGGTTTTGAAAAAATGACCATGACGCCATGTGCAAAACAAATTGCGGCAAAGAAAAACGGCGTTTTGGAACGGAAAACAAAGAAACGTCAACCGGATCTCTTGTAAAAGAGGCTGTTTTTAAAATCCCGCGCCCGATGGCATCCGATCGTGCCGATGTATCTACCCATACAGAACAAAAATCACACGATTTACGAACTGTTCGAAGCGATTCAATCAGATCGTTTAAATTGGTTATCCGGCGTTTTTCAACAACAACATTCAACGCCGGCTTTTTCAACAGATTGATCGACACCAAAACAATAATCCCGATCATCCCTTGACCACCGATAACGGAACGAAACAGGTCTTCATTTTCTTCAAGGCTTGCGCGCACGATCTGACCATCCGCCAAAACAACATCCATCCAGTTGACCGAACAAGCCAAAGATGTCTTCTTATGACCGTTTTGTCCGACAATATTTGCGCCCAAAGCTCCGCCCAGCGTATGTTGTCCCGATCCGCTCGCCGTTGCCAACATAAATCCCCGCGCCCCATACAAGCGGGTAATTGTTTCCAATGTTACTCCGGGTTCACAAATCAATTCGCCTGTTTCTTCATTAAATGAACGGATACAGTCCAAACGCCCCGACATCATTACGGCACCGTCTGTATTTAAAGTTTGATCAGCGTAACTGCTGGCTGAACCGCGAACAACAATCCCGTTCTTGCCGACCTGTTCCAAATACTTAGGCACATCGGCTATACGTTCCGGACGGCACACCCGCCCCACAGAAGAACTTGTCCGCCCTTTGCCGGAAAGTTTCATTTCATACCAATGCATTACACATACTCCTTATTAAATCAGGCATAGTGTACTCGAAAAAAAAAGCGAAGAGAAGAATTAAAGCTACGGTCGGACACTATCCAAATACGACTTTAAAGTCAAAGCTAATGATTTCTCAGGTCGACCACCCCATATGCGGATAATTTCCGCCGCACTTAAAGCCGCCAATTTCCCTGCTGCAGGCAAGCTCAATCCCTGAGCCAATCCATATAAAAATCCACCCGCAAAAGCATCTCCGGCACCGGTACTGTCAACAATAGACCGGTGGTTTTCCGAAACTATCGTCGCTATGCCCTCATGTGAAAAAATACAAGCCCCCTTCGATCCTCGCGTCATTGCCAAAATCTGACGGCGACTGCTTAACACTTTCATAAACGAGTCCACATCAACGATATTACGGTCGATTTCAAAACACCCGCGAATTTCCCGTTCATTCCCGATTAATATATCCGATTGTGTCCGAATCGTTTCTATGACTTCTTGAACTCCGACGGCTCTAAAGTTTAAATCATGCATGTTAAACGCGATTTTTATCCCTGCCGCCTTTGCCGTTTTCAAAGCGGAAAGAACGGCTTGACGGGCGCGTCGTGAAACAAGCATTTGACCTTCGATAAATAAAATACGGGAATCCAATATCGTCTGTGTGTCGATATCACTTTCATCCAGTTCTTCGCAGATCCCCATGTTAAAGGCGAATGTCCGGTCGTGATCTGGAGTTACCATCACCAAACACCGTGCTGTCGCTCTGTCGATTTCCCGATCAAAACCAACCAAGGGGACACACGACTTTACACCGCAATCATCAAAAGCGGATTTAAACTTTTCACCCATTGTGTCTTGGCAGGCTTTGCCGATGAAAGCGGCCTCACCCCCCAACGAAGCGACTGTCGCCATAGCGTTCGCCGCCGTACCGCCGGGAATTACACGAGAATCCGATAACGCTCTGCGGATATCCCGCAAAACCGCTATCGGCAACACATTGCCCTGTCCTTTTATTAATGAATACTGATTTAAAAATTCTTCTGTAACATTTGCGACAACGTCCACAAAAGCAACACCGATAGCGGTTACATCATATCTGGTCATACGGACCTCTTCTCCCTTTAAAATCGTTATCGGAATTTCTTTATATCGGCTATCGTTTTAAAAGACCAGTTAAAAATGCAGAAAATAAAAAAACAGCGCCGTTGCGCCAATAAAAATAAAAAAACTTACTATCGTCTTTTATTTAAAAAAGCGCTTTTAACGATTCGCAACAAAATCAAAACAACATCAATTCCTGTTCTTCTTTTTTACCTTTTGAAGGAACGGGCGGTCGGCAAATCAAAACCATTTTTTCCCCTTTTGTTGTCAATTTGGCAACACCTCCTTGAGTTAACCGACCAAACAGAATTTCGTCCGCCAACGGTTTTTTCACATGCTCTTGAATGACACGAGCCAACGGACGGGCACCGTTAGCCGGATCGAACCCTTTTTTAATCAACCATTCTTTTGCAGAAAAGCTGACTTCCAATGTTATTTTCTTTTCCAACAAAGTCTTTTCAAGCTGTAATAAGAACTTATCGGCTATACGATTCATGATCTCGCTGTCCAAACGCGAAAAAGGAATGATTGCATCCAAGCGATTCCTAAATTCCGGTGTGAATAAACGTTCTATAGCCTCCTTATCCTCCCCTTGTCTGCTTTCACGCACAAACCCCATTGCCGGCTTGGATAGATCAGAGGCTCCCGCGTTTGTTGTCATAATCAGGATTATGTTTGAAAAATCTATCTTCTTACCGTTGGAATCCGTCAATTTTCCATAATCCATGACTTGTAAAAGGACATTAAACAAATCGGGATGAGCTTTTTCCATTTCATCCAACAGCAATACAGCATACGGGTGTTGATCGACGGAATCGGTCAACAAGCCCCCCTGATCAAAGCCGACATAGCCCGGAGGCGTACCGATCAAACGGGAAACCGAATGCTTTTCCATATACTCCGACATATCGAAACGTAACAACTCCACGCCTAAAGATTTTGCCAGCTGACGGGCGACTTCGGTTTTACCGACACCTGTCGGTCCTGAAAACAAGTAACACCCGATCGGTTTTTCACCATCTCTTAATCCGGCTCTTGCCATTTTGATCGAAGAACATAAAGCTTCTATCGCGGCATTTTGTCCGAAAACAGAAAGTTTCAACGTCTGTTCCAAAGAACGTAAGGCTGCCGCATCATCGTTTGACAGCGTTTTTGGCGGAATCTGAGTCATTGAGGAAATAATCCGTTCAATATCCTGACGTGTAATTTGCTTTCTTTTACGCCCGCTTTGCAAAGCTCTTTCGGCTCCAGCTTCATCCAACACATCTATAGCTTTGTCCGGAAGCTTTCTATCATGCAAATAACGAACGGACAAGTCAACGGCTGCTTTTACGGCTTCCGCTGTATAAACCACTTTATGATGGTGTTCATACTCTTTTTTTATACCGCGTAAAATATCCAAAGTTTCCTGTACACTCGGTTCTTTTATATCTATCTTTTGAAAGCGGCGTAAAAATGCCCGATCTTTTTCCATGTGATTGCGAAATTCTTTGTAGGTCGTCGCTCCGATACAACGCAACGTCCCCGAAGCCAATGCCGGTTTTAACAAATTCGAAGCATCCATTGTCCCGCCGGATGTCGCCCCCGCTCCGATCACAGTATGGATTTCATCAATAAACAATAATGCATTCGAATCGTTTTCCAAAACGTTCAACACGTTTTTCAAACGCTCTTCAAAATCTCCCCGATAACGCGTTCCGGCAAGCAAAGCCCCCATATCCAATTGATACACGACCGCTTTTTTAAGCTGATCCGGCACTTTTCCTTCAACAATTTTTAAAGCCAAGCCTTCCGCCAGCATCGTTTTGCCGACACCGGGATCACCAATTAACAAAGGATTGTTTTTTGTTCTGCGGCATAACACCTGAATAATGCGCCGCACTTCATTTTCCCTGCCGATTAAAGCGTCTATCTGTCCCGCCCGCGCTTTTTCATTTAAATTCCGGCAATACGTTTCCATTTCCTCTTCATCGTCGCAGACCTCTTCTTCCACACCGGAAACAGGGAAACTACGGCTTAAAAACGTTACAACATCCAATCGGGACAAACCGTATTTACCCAGCAGATAAACGGCAAAAGATTCCTCTTCCGAAAACATTGCAACGATCAAATGCACTGCGGTTACAACATCCCGACCGCTGGATTGCACTTGAATTGCCGCCCGTTGCACAACACGTTGAAACGCCAGCGTCGGGCGCGGTTCGCGAACACAGGATTTTTGAACAAGATATTTCAAGTCCTTATCAATGAAGTTAATCAACTCCTTTTCCATTTCTTGAGCACGGTGACAGTACTTTTTAAACAAAGGAACGACATCAGCGTCATCCATGATAGCCAACAATAAATGTTCCAATGTCGCAAATTCGTGTGTGCGTTCCGCCGCAAAAACCAATGCTTGCTGAAGCGTTTCTTCAAGATTCGGCGAAAGCATGCTCAAACCCTTTCTATTTCACAACGTAACGGATGTTGACTGCGTCTGGCGGCATCCACCACCTGAGAAGCTTTCATCTCCGCCACTTCAAACGTGTATATGCCACACACGCCAATCCCCGAACGGTGAATTTGCAACATGATCTCCGTCGCCTCCTGCTGTGTTTTGTCAAAAATGCTTTGGATCAAAGAAACAACAAATTCCATAGGCGTAAAATCATCATTCAACATAATGACTTTATACAAAGACGGCTTTTTTATCTTCGGCTTTGTGGCAACACCTGTTTGAAACTGTTCTTGCAAAGATGTTTTTCGGGGCATTATCTTTTCCTTAAAGCTTTCTTTTTACAATACAACATAGGAATTGAGTGTTACGATATTCAATATTCTTTCGTATGAAAACCATATCGGAGGTTATTTTATCGAACCTAGTCTTTTTATCGAACATAACCTTAAGTTTAGTAAGATAAAAACTTTAGTTTAAAGATCAATTAACGGCACTGCTATAAAATATGAATTTTTTCGAGACGATCGTGAAACGGATTTTATTGATTCTTTTATTTGTAGTGTTTTCACCTCCGACTTTGTTTGCCCAAACACGGACGGCTTCCTTGCTTGTCGAAGCGGAAACGGGGCGCGTCCTTTTTTCTCAAAACGCCATGGAAAAACGTTATCCGGCTTCTTTGACAAAAATGATGACACTCTACCTTGTTTTCGACGCTTTGGAAAAAGGGGAGATCCAAATGGATCAGTTACTAACTGTTTCTCAAAAAGCGGCAGATATGCCAAGATCAAAAATGGGATTGAAAGCAAATTCGACCATATCTGTCGAAAACGCCATCTTTTCAATGATTTCCCGTTCCGCTAACGACGCAGCAGTCGTTATTGCCGAAGCCTTGGCGGGATCCGAAGCACAATTTGCTGATAAAATGACCCGCGTCGCTCATGAACTGGGTATGAAAAACACCCGTTTTAAAAACGCTTCCGGCTTGCATGACAAAGACCAAGTTACAACGGCTCAGGATATGACCATACTGGCGCGAGCGTTGATCCAGCATTTCCCCGAATATTATAAATTGTTTTCCATCAAAGGATTCAGATACGGCAAACGGTATTACGGCAATCATAACCTTGTCGCCAGATTTTACAAAGGAGGGGACGGATTGAAAACAGGATATGTCGACGCTTCGGGATATCATGTCGTCGGATCGGCTAAACGGGACGGAAAAAGACTGATCGGCATCGTGATGGGACGCAATTCAGTCAGACAACGCGATCGCGATATTTTTAAACTGCTCGATTCCGGATTTGCGGCTTTGAAAAACGACAAGAAAGACATAAATACCTTGAATACAGACGCCCTGTTTGATCCCGCGACGGAACAGCAAACGGACATTAAAGAACAAAAATACCGTGAAAGACGAATTGCCGCGAAAAAACTTTCAGAATCTTTGGATAAAATCGTTTCCATAGAACAAAGTTTAAAAAACGAATATCAGGAAAACATCATAAAAAAAGCCATTATTGATTGGGGAAATAAAAAAAGATGACAACAGACATGCCCGTTTTTTTAAAACGGATCATTGAAAAAGAAATACAAGACAGAAAAATTCAAAATTCCAAAAAATACGCCGCCGAAATCAGCCAACATTATCAAAGTCATCAATGGAATAAAACACGTTTTTTACAAGATCCGGAACATTGTGTCATTTATGCAGCAACCCGTATGCCTGCGACCTTTGGCGCTGTCAGATCCGTTCTAGACCAAGCCCGTTTATTAGACGGTTTCACCCCCGCTTCTTTAATCGACGCTGGATCCGGAACGGGAACCGTCTTATGGGCTTGTTCCGGATTGTTCGATTTTGAAAGCGTTTTGTGTCTGGAACGTGAAAAAAACATGGCTCTGTTTGCACAATCCGTTTTGTCCGAAAGTCATATTGTTTTTAAAAATCCTCCCGTTTGGAAAGAGTTCGATTTAACGGTATCCGACATTCAAGAAAAAGCCGATCTGGTAACGGCGTCCTATGTTTTAAACGAAGTCGAACCGGACAGATTGGAACACACCGTTCTGAGTTTATGGAACGCCGCGAATGAAGCTTTGATCCTCATCGACCCCGCGACCCCGAAAGATTTTGAAAGAATCAAAACAATCCGGCACATTTTGATTAAAGCCGGCGCTTTCATCGCCGCCCCTTGTCCGCATAACTCGGATTGTTTAAACGACTGGTGCCATTTTTCCTGTCGCATAGCAAGATCGAAAATGCACCGCCATCTAAAAAACGCAGATGTCCCGTTCGAAGATGAAAAATTCACCTATCTGATTGCCACTCGTAAAAGATATCCCTCCTGCAAAGCGCGGGTCATACGTTCCCCTTTGATCGAAAAAGGAAGAGTCTCCCTTACTTTATGCACTCCCGAAGGATTGGAACAAAAAACCGTTTCCAAAAAAGAAAAGGAACTCTACAAACGCGTCCGGAAAATAAACTGGGGAGATCCTTTTGATCCGGGAATTAATAAACTGGCGACGTAAATTTCGAAAGCCTCTTTACTCTTGCATAACAGGCCGATGAGCCTGCCGGCGATGAAAGAATAAAACTTTTTATCAAGCACACATTTCACAAATATAAAAAAATAACGACATCACGGACACAAAAAAGAAAGTACGAAATTTCCTTTTTTAGAACGAAGCCGCATATGAAAAAGGGTATCAAACCGTACAAACAATTCAAAGTAAATCCATCCGTTTTCAAAATCGCGGACGGTGTTGTATGGTGTTTGCCCCGCATCTCACCGGCAACATTGAGGGAAAAGTCATTCCCAGTTTTTCCGTTCCATGCGATAAAAATTTCACGCACTCATAAACAGATCCTTTTCGCCCGTTCCATATATTCATCTTTTCAACGTTTCAAAAATCGAACTGTTCTGTTTTGCTCTTAAGATAAAGCTTATTTTTTCGTTTTTTTTAAACGAAGTGTTTTGTGTCGCCAATAAATATGGTATACAAAATAAAATTTTACCTTTTTTATTTATCCATTAAAGGAGGATCTATGGTCGCTCATAAAGATTTAGCAAATGCTTTACGTTTTTTGGCTGCAGAAGGTGTCCAAAAAGCAAATTCCGGACACCCCGGCATGCCAATGGGCATGGCAGACGTTGCCACCGTCCTGTTTTCAAAATTTCTGAAATTCGATCCGAAGGCACCTCGTTGGGCAGACCGCGACCGCTTTGTCTTGTCCGCAGGACACGGTTCCATGCTACTTTACAGTTTGCTGTATCTGTGCGGCTATGAACAAGCGACTTTGGAACAACTGAAAAGTTTCCGTCAGCTTGGATCGCGTTGCGCGGGACATCCCGAATACGGACATTTGGAAGGGATCGAAACAACAACAGGACCTCTGGGGCAAGGTATTGCCACAGCCGTCGGTATGGCTTTGGCGGAAAAGCTGCTGGCTCAACGTTTCGGATCCGAAATCGTAAACCATTATACTTATGTACTGTGCGGAGACGGTTGTTTGATGGAAGGCATTTCCGAAGAAGCCATCTCTTTGGCGGGGCATTTGCGCTTAAATAAAATCATCGTTCTTTGGGACGACAACAAAATCACAATAGACGGTTCCACATCCGTTGCCACATCCACCGACCAGCGCAAACGTTTCGAAGCCAACGGTTGGAATACGGATCAATGCGATGCTTACAATCCTGAAGAAATCGAAGCCGCCATCGCTCGAGCTCAAAAATCGGACAAACCCACCTTAATCGCTTGTCATTCGATTATCGGTTACGGGTCGGCTAAAGAGGGAACCAGCAAAGTCCACGGTTCTCCGCTTGGCGTCGAAGACTTGTTGGCTGCAAGGAAACGTCTGGGCTTTGAATACGCCCCCTTTGAAGTCCCTCAAGACATCTTGGATCAGTGGCGTTCCTTCGCGCAAAAAGGACAAACAGAGCATAAAAACTGGCAAAAACGTTTTGATAGCATGGATCCGGTTAAAAAAGCCGAATTTGAACGTACGGTCTTAAATCATATCCTGCCGTCCGGCTGGAAAGAAAAAATGCAAGCCTATAAAGAACAATTGATTGCTGACAAACCTAAAGTCGCAACCAGAAAAGCGTCTCAAATGGCTTTGGAAATACTTGTTCCCGCCATTCCCGAATTGCTGGGCGGGTCCGCCGACCTAACAGGATCAAACCTGACAAACGCAAAAGAATCAAAATCCGTAACCCCTAACGATTTCAGCGGCAATTATATCCATTACGGTATTCGTGAACATGCCATGGCCGCTGCCATGAACGGTATCGCCTTGCATGGCGGTTTCATTCCGTATTCAGGCGCTTTTCTAGTCTTCATGGATTACCTGAAACCCTCCTTGCGTCTGGCAGCCTTGATGGGAATCAGAACAATCTATGTTTTGACACATGATTCCATCGGGGTCGGAGAAGACGGACCGACGCATCAACCCATCGAACATCTTGCCTCAATGCGCGCCATTCCCAATGTCAATGTGTTCCGTCCTTGCGATGCCGTAGAAACAGCCGAATGCTGGGAATTGGCTATTGAAGCCGAACATACGCCTTCCGTTCTGGCTTTGTCACGGCAAAACCTGCCGACATTGCGCACTGAAGTTAAAGAAAACCTGTCCGCAAAAGGGGCTTATATCCTTGCCGGTTGCAAAGACAAACGGGATGTAACTTTATTGGCTACCGGTTCTGAAGTCGAAATCGCTGTTAAAGCAAAAGAACTGTTGGCTGAAAAAAATATTAAGGCTGCTGTCGTTTCCATGCCGTCTTGGGAACTGTTTGATAAACAAGACGACGCTTATAAAAACGAAGTGCTCGGAAATTGCCCGCGCGTCGCCGTCGAATCCCAAGGGGCTTTCGGATGGGAAAAATACACCGGATTGCAAGGGGCCGTCGTTGCCATGCGTTCTTTCGGCGCTTCCGCACCGGCGGAACAACTGTATGAACATTTCGGAATTACGCCCAATGCTGTTGCAAGCGCGGCTATTGAATGTTTGAAAAAATAAAATAAGGAGATTAATAAAAAATGCCTATGATCAGTTTACGACAACTGTTGGATCATGCCGCAGAATACGGCTATGGTATGCCAGCGTTCAACGTCAACAATATGGAACAAATACTGGCTGTCATGAATGCCGCCAAAAAAACAAACTCTCCGGTCATCGTCCAAACCTCCAAAGGAGCGCGCGGATATGCCGGAGACCCGATGATACGTCATATGGTTCTGGCCGCTGCCGAAATGTATCCGGATCTGCCAATCTGTTTACATCAAGATCATGGTTCTTCCGTGGAAACTTGCGTTACAGCTTTGGCAAACAGTTACACATCCGTCATGATGGACGGATCTTTAAAAGACGGAAAACCCGCTTCGCATGAATACAATGCCGAAGTTTCCGCCACCGTTTCCCATCTCGCCCATATGATCGGCGCTTCAGTCGAAGCTGAATTAGGTTGTATCGGTTCTCTGGAAACCGGAAAAGGGGAAAAAGAAGACGGACATGGCTTTGACGGCGCTTTGGATAAAAAACAATTGTTGACCGATCCGGATGAAGCTTACGAATTCGTTAAAGCAACAAATATCGACGCTTTGGCGGTTGCTATCGGAACATCTCACGGCGCTTATAAATTCACCCGCAAACCGGACGGTGCCATTTTATCCATCGACACCATTAAAAAAATTCATGCGAAGATTCCGACGGTTCATCTGGTCATGCACGGTTCGTCTTCTGTTCCTCAGGAACTGCAGGATATGATTAACGAATTTGGCGGAAAAATACCGCAAACGTATGGCGTCCCCGTCGAAGAAATTCAAGAAGGCATCAAATACGGCGTGCGTAAAGTCAATGTCGATACGGATTGTCGTATGGCAATGACCGGTGCCATCCGTAAAATCTTTGCGACAAAGCCGGACGAATTTGATGTTCGTAAATACATGGGACCGGCTTTGGAAGAAATGCAAAAAGTCTGCGAAACCCGATATGAACAATTCGGAGCTGCTGGAATGGGATCGAAAATCAAAGCAATCTCTTTGTCCGATATGGCTAAACGCTATAAGTCCGGCGAATTGAATCATATGCTGTAATCTCATCTCGTTAAATCCATCCCCCTGTTCCTCTCCGGTTCAGGGGGATTTCTATTATCCGGAATCTGGTTTTCACCCCCTGTCAAAGCAATAAAATCAAAAAAACTGAATACTCCTTTTCCTAAAAACGATATGATTGTTCTTGTTTTTTGCACATTTAATGATAACTCATTTCTAAGCATACTTTTTGTATTCCACCTATTCGATATTTCATCGTATGTAAAAAACGTATACCGACAGCACCTTTCTCTTGTCTTGCCCCTTTTTTGTCAAAATAAATTCCTCTAAAATCAATTTCTTCAAGCTTTATTAGCGGTCTCTTCATTATATAAAAAATATTTAACAGCATGAAACAATGAGCGTTTTTTCGATAAAAAGTTTTGATCCGGCATTGAGAAGCGTTGCTTTAATAAAAAATACAAAAAAGCAAACCCGATCTTAAAATATATGGAATAATTGTTTTTCTTATGATTTTCGCTTGTATTCGTAGAACAGTAAACTAAAATATATGAAAAACGGAGTTTCTTATGAGCGTAAAAATTGCCCCTAGTATTCTTTCAGCAGACTTTGCCCGACTTGGAGAAGAAGTGAAAGCTATCGACCAAGCCGGCGCCGATTATATTCATATTGATGTCATGGACGGTCATTTTGTTCCGAATATTACTTTCGGTCCTGCTATCGTAAAAGCTATTCGCCCTTACACCCGGAAAATTTTCGATGTCCATTTAATGATAGAACCGGTTACCCCTTATATCAAAGCATTTGTAGACGCAGGAGCAGATATTATTACCGTTCACGCAGAAGCTGACAAACATTTAGACAGACTGTTGCAATACATAAAATCTTTCGGTATTAAAGCCGGTGTTTCTTTAAACCCCGCCACATCAGAAAACGTACTCGAATATGTTTTGGATAAAATCGACTTGGCACTGGTGATGACTGTCAACCCCGGTTTCGGAGGACAAAGCTTCATCGATTCACAAATAAAAAAAATAGAACGGATAAAAACAATGATTGCCGGACGGTCTGTCGAATTGGAAGTCGACGGGGGGATAAATCCGCAAACAGCCCGATTGTGCCGTAATGCAGGAGCTGATGTTTTAGTCGCCGGAAGCGCTGTTTTCAATAATAAAAAATACGCTGAAAACATCTCTTATTTGAAACAATGATTTTTTATTTGCGCAAAAAACAAATTATAAAAAACCACATATTCCATTCTAAAAAAAGGATTGCCCATGACTGACAAGATTATGATTATCGAAGATGAAGAAGATATCATTACTCTTTTACGCTATAATCTTGAAAAAGAAGGTTTTGAAGTTTCCTGTGTTTCAGACGGAAGCAAAGCTTTTAACGCCATCAAAATCAATCAACCCACTTTAATCCTGTTGGACTGGATGTTGCCTAATATGAACGGGATCGATATTTGTAAACAAATCCGCTATGACAATGATTTGCGCAATATTCCCGTCATCATGTTGACTGCCAGAGGGGAGGAAGCCGATAAAATCAAAGGGCTGACAATCGGAGCCGACGATTATATGACCAAGCCTTTTTCCGTTCCCGAACTGATTGCCCGCATACGCGCGTTGTTGCGCCGCATCCAACCGATGAAAACAAAAGGGGAATTGGTTTTTGAAGATATCAGAATGGACTTGGCGACCTGTCGGGTCTTCAGAGGGAACCGTTCCGTCCATTTAGGTCCGACCGAATTCCGGTTGTTACAGTTTTTGATGGAACAGCCGCGACATGTTTTTCCCCGCGAACAGCTTTTAAAGGAAGTGTGGGGAGCAGATATTCATGTCGAATTAAGAACGGTTGATGTACATATCAGGCGTTTGCGCAAAGCTATGAATGAAGGCGGCGAAACCGATTTGATTCGCACTGTGCGTGCCGCAGGATACTCTATAGATTCAAAACAACCCGGCGATCCGGAAGAAAATGGTAATGAAACAGAATAAAAACACATTTTTTATTCTCTGTAACAGCAGATTTTCTGTTGACAAAAAATGTACCTAAAATCAATATGCTGTTAGTTGCTTTTTTATTTTTAAAAGGGTTTTTTTCATGCATATATATCGTTCGCATAATTGCGGTCAATTGCGTGCTTGCGATGCAGGAATACAAGCGCGTCTGTCCGGATGGATCCAACGTAAGAGAGATCACGGCAATATTGTATTCATTGATTTACGCGATCATTACGGCATCACTCAATGTGTTGTCGATATTTCCAGTCCCGTTTTTAAAATACTGGAAAAATGCCGTCCGGAAAGCGTTATTTGTGTAACAGGAGACGTTGTCGTCCGTAAAGAGGATAATGCCAATCCAAACCTGCCGACAGGCGAAATCGAACTGTTCGTGAAACAAGCGGAAGTCTTGTCCGAAGCCGATACACTCCCGTTGCAAGTCGCAGCCGATTTTGATCAGCCGGAAGAAACCCGCTTACGTTACCGTTTTTTGGATTTACGTCGCGAAAAATTACACAAAAACATGTTGTTGCGTTCAAAAATCATTGCTTCTTGCCGCAAACGCATGATTGAACAAGGTTTCGTTGAATATCAAACACCGATTTTGACAGCTTCCAGTCCGGAAGGGGCACGCGATTTCCTCGTCCCGTCCCGTTTACACCCCGGAAAATTTTATGCCTTGCCTCAAGCGCCTCAACAATTTAAACAGCTTTTGATGGTTTCCGGTTTTGACCGTTACTTCCAAATTGCCCCCTGCTTCCGCGATGAAGACAGCCGTGCAGACCGTTCCCCCGGTGAATTCTATCAATTAGACTTTGAAATGGCTTTTGTTACCCAAGAAGATGTTTTCGCGGCAATCGAACCTGTTTTACAAGGCGTATTTGAAGAGTTTTCCAATGGAAAAACTGTTACCAAAGCCCCCTTCCCGCGTATTCCTTATGCTGAATCCATGTTAAAATACGGTTCTGATAAACCGGATCTGCGCAATCCTTTGATTATTACAGATGTCACAGAGATCTTTACGGGATCCGGATTCGGCATTTTCGCCAATGCGATTGAACGCGGAGCCGTCGTTCGCGCTATTCCCGCTTTCGGTGCGGCGACCAAACCGCGCAGTTGGTTCGATAAAATGAACGGATGGGCAAAGGAAATCGGCTTACCGGGCATCGGCTTTATCACTTATACCCCAGAAGGGGCAAAAGGCGCTATTGCCAAAAACTTGGATGAAGACAGAATAAACGCTTTAAAAACCGCCGTCGGAGTAAAAGACGGAGATGTCATCTTCTTTGTTTGTGAAAAGAAGGGAAAAGTCGAAAAATTCGCAGGACAAGTCCGTTCAAAAATATGTGAACAACTGGATCTGCTAGAGAAAAACGCTTTCAAATTCTGTTGGATTACAGACTTCCCCATGTTCGAATTGGATGAAGAAACAAACCAAATCACGTTCTCTCATAATCCGTTCTCCATGCCTCAAGGCGGAATGGAAGCCTTGATGAACAAAGATCCTTTGGAAATCAACGCTTATCAATATGATATTGTTTGCAACGGTATCGAATTGTCTTCAGGTGCCATCAGAAACCATAGACCGGATATCATGTACAAGGCGTTCGAAATTGCCGGTTACGGTCCGGAAGTTGTAGAACAAAAATTCGGAGGCATGTTAAACGCATTCAAATATGGCGCTCCTCCTCATGGTGGATCCGCTCCGGGAATTGATCGCATGGTAATGTTGTTAGCAGACGAACCAAATATTCGCGAAGTCATTCTTTTCCCAATGAACGGTATGGCTCAGGATTTAATGATGCAGGCACCTTGTGAGGTCTCTCAAAAACAATTAAAAGAACTTCATATAAAAATCGACGTGCCCAAAACCGTTGAAAAAAAATAATAAAAAAAAGAGATCCCCGCATTTAAGCGGGGATTTTCATATGCTCTCTCTCTTTTACAAGGATGCAGGCACCTTGTGAGGTCTCTCAAAAACAATTAAAAGAGCTTCATATAAAAATCGACGTGCCCAAAACCGTTAAAAAAAATAATAAATAAAGAGATCCTCGCATTTAAGCGGGGATTTTCATATGCTCTCTCTCTTTTACAAGGATGCAGGCACCTTGTGAGGTCTTTCAAAAACAATTAAAAGAGCTTCATATAAAAATCGACGTGCCCAAAACCGTTAAAAAAAATAATAAATAAAGAGATCCTCGCATTTAAGCGGGGATTTTCATATGCGCTCGCTTTTTTATACTACCCAATAACACCTAAAACGATGTCAAAACGCTCTGCCCCGTATCTTACATTACATCCAATTCATAACTACGAAAATCCCAACATTAAATGATCTGACAGCGCTTCCTTTTCCAGTTAATGCAGGCATATCCGCTTATCTTCTTTGTATTCTTTCAGCTGTATCTGCATAATACCCTTTTTAGCATAACGTTCCGTTGCGGTATTCATATTTAATATTCTTCCTCTGGACATAAATTAAACGGCGCCTCCCCCGACAGCCGCACTCTTCTTCAGCAGAACTCGACTGCTTACCAGAATATTCCCTTCTCACTATTTAATGTTTCTATCGGCTTTTCACCTGTTTCATACCGTTTTTCACCATAGGCATCACTTTCGGTACAAAAATCTGATACTCCCCCTTCCATGCTAGATATGACAACCTTTCTTTAACTTCAAGGCTTAACGTTTTTCCAAATCGTCTTTCCTACTATTAAAAGAGTTGTTACGCATAACTATAAGTTTACCGGAATCTTGCAAGTACCACACACAGATTTTCCTTATTATAACCCCTCGTGTTTAAGCGGGGCTTTCTTTTCCCAAATGATATTTACAAAATCACTCAATAAAAACGTTATTTTTTTAATATCATGCAAAACGGTAAATATTTTTATACTTTCCAAGATAATATAACGTCATGCAAAATGACACTGTTTCCGCCAGCGGGATTGACAACCAGACTCCTGTCATCTGCAACCACAAAGGTAATAAAATAAGAAAACCTACAATAAAAACAAATGTACGGCAGAATGATAACAAAGCGGATACACGTCCGTCTGACAATGCCGTAAATAAAGCCGATGTATATATATTCATTCCCATAAATAAAAAACCGAAAGAAAACAATCTGAAACCGTTTAATGCCATATCGTAAACAAGACTGCCTTCTTCAACAAATAAACCGATTAACATGCCGGATTGCGTTAAGCAAAAGATAAAAACAAAAACAGAAATTGCTGTAATCATTTTTGTACTAAGAGAATATATCTTTTGCAAATGCTGAGTTTCCCGCTTACCGTAATTATAACTGGTCAACGGTGCTATCCCCATTGAATACCCGAAACAAAGAGACATTAAAAGCGTTTGTATATACAAGACAACCGTAATTGCCGCAACACCATCCGATCCGGACAAGCGGATTACAATATTATTTAATAAAACCGTTACAAAACAAACCGACAGGTTTGTAACCATTTCAGAAGATCCGTTAATGCAGATTTTGGAAATGACATAAAATTTCAACTTGGGTTTAACAAAATACAGACTCCCCCTTCGATTCATTGAAAAATAAGTAAACCCGATTAATGCCGTCAAAGAATATCCTATACCGGTTGCCAATGCGGCTCCTTGCAATCCCATATCGCAAACGGCAATAAAAATATAATCCAAAATTATATTTGTCATTCCTCCTATTGACGAAAAGATCAATCCCAGAATTGCTTTACCGCGTGTAATATAAAACATTGAAAACGTTCCCGTAAACAATGCCAGCGGCATAAAATACAGGCAAAGTTTGGCATATTGATAACAATAATCAAACAATTGTTCGTTTGCTCCCAATAATATCAAGAGCTCTTTTAAAAACAACAATCCCAATCCTGATAACAATATTCCGCACACAAAAGCCGATAAAACGGTCAGAGAAAAATTTTGTCGGGCGACCTCTTGTTTTTTTTGTCCCAACTGTCTGGCGACCAAAGCGCTGCCACCGGTACCGAACATCATTCCGACAGCCACCATGACCAAAATTAACGGGAACGTGATGTTGATGGAAGATAAAGCTTCTGTCCCGACCAAATGGACGACAAAAACACCGTCAACCATGGCATATACTTCCATTAAAAGCGTCGATAATATTGTCGGGGCAGAAAACTTCAATAAGAAAGAAAGGGTTATTTTTTTATCCAATATACTTGTCATCTTGGATCATTACTTCATTATGAAAATAAAAAATAGTATTTTTCCGTCAACAAATTTTTAAATTAAAATCCCATATTGCCTAAAACTCTGTTACAGCTTGAGCAAAAGAAACCGGATCTTTATTTTCTTTCAATAAATTTTGCAATCTATCCAACGAAAAAGAAGACAATTCTGAAAAAGCGGACAACATTTCACGATCTCCCGAAACCATACGCGGGTATAGTTTCAACGCAAAATTTTTAATTTGCAGTTTATGCAAAAAATCTGCAGACACCGTTTTCAGATCTGACGGCACCATTTCAACATAAAATGAATTTGGTATATACTCGATCCATCTGCCTTCCAAGAAGGTCGTAACATCTATACCGATTAACAACGGCAACGATGGTAACAACGTCATAGCCGCCAAGACCTCATCTTTATCTTCCTTGCTTGAAAGAATGTCCATATACGCATTTGCAATGGAAGGAACCGTCCGGCTATACACTTTTTTGACGGGTAGCTTAACCGTTTCATACCCCTGTCGCTTTAAATAAAGATTGTTTATTTCCGAACGCTTCACTTTTGCAGCAAAAGGCGTTTCTCCGATTCTTTTTTCCCCTTGATAGACAAAAGCCGAAACATTGGAATCAATAATAATCATTTGCGGTTCTTGATAATGGCAAGCCGATATACCTGAAAGCAAAAAAATAAAAAAAAGATTTTTCAATTTCATTATCTCTTTTCCTTTTTATCTCTCTTTTCTTTTTCGGTATGGCGGATATGGATTATCCGCCGGTTTCCCTTCTGTCAACCGGATGATGACACGACTGATGTCGGACGGTTCGAAATCAGTGGCTTGCGCCGCTAATACCAAGTTTTCATATCCGTCTTTAAACGAGGGCATAAAGATAACGTTTCTATTTTTATCCGTTGTAAATTTTTCAATATACAGATCGCCGTTGCTAATAGTATGTTTTTTACCCGAACGGTCATAAATTGATAAAATCAGACTTCTTTTTTCATAAGGTTTAACTTTTTCGCGGCGCCCGTCATAAGGGGTCATTAATGTGAAAGAATCAAAGTCGGCCTTATCCGAAAAAAAGCCGTGAGTTATGGAAGACGATTTAATCAGAATTTTATCCGAAACATTTTTTAAAGGACGAATAGCACATTTGACTTGTCCTTCTTTTTCTTCATCATAAAAACATTCAAGCTTTTCCGTTTCACGTCCGGAACCGTCTGCAACATTTTTTAAAGCGCGCTTCAATGGTTGAACGAATAATTTTTGATAATCATCCATATCAAAGCTTAGAAAAATAAAAAAAGTCGTCCCACCTTGATCACGTTTTTTATAAGAGACACGCGCACGGATAAAATTGGACGGATAAGACCAATTCATAGCCGACAACAAGACATCTTCAGGATTCGAAGAAGGAGTAAGGGCAAGATGTTTTTTAGGAGGCGGAATTTCTTCATAACGGTGATATTTGTCAATGTTTCCCGGCACCGTATTTTTTTGTTCTTTCGATCCCACGGTTTGGATTTTGCTTAAAGCTTTCAATTCAACCGTTTGATTCAAACTTTCCCCGCCTTTTACGGAAAAAGAGCCTGATACAGATTCATACCCTTCTTTTTCCAAAGTATAGTTATGGGATCCTCTGGCAAGCGGATAATCTTTCAAAGGAGTAGAACCGACCAACCTTTTATCAATATAGATTTCCGCCGCTTTGGGAAAAGAAAAGAAAGACACCTTTGCCGATTTTTCAGGCAGAACAATATTCATGGGGCGCTTTTCGTTTTTTTTCAAAGTCAACGGAATAGACATCCGTTCCGTTTCCGGATGACGAAAACTCACTGTAACTTCACTTCCAACAGGGATTCTCGCATATGTCAAAGGAGCCGTACCAACCGGACGACCATCCAAATAGACATCGGCATCAACCGGTTCCGTTGTTACGGATATTGTTGCAAAAGCAGGGATCAATGTTTTTTTTACAGCGACTTTTTTACCGGGGACGGTAATTATTTTTTCCGTTACCGTTTGATATTGCGGATGATCTATGCGTAACGTATGTCTGCCGGTCGAAAGCGCTCCGTACAGCGTCATCGGCGTTTGCCCGTAACGTTCTCCGTCAATGTAAACGGCGGCTCCGTCAACCGGATCCGTTTCCACAACCAATATCCCTTTTTGCGCATCTGCTTTATTCCCAAGAACAGACATGGATCTTTTTTTAGAAGTATCCATCGCATTTTTCAGGCGTTCTTTTTCTTTGGCAATAGCCTTTTTGGAAAAGCGATACAATAGTTTTACATTATACCCTTCATCCGTTTTTTGAATATATTCATCTTCTTTTTCAAAGCCGTCAAAACGCACGGAGATCCCAGAAAAAACAGTTCTTTCCGTTAAGTATGAAGAAGTTTCCGTCTGATAAATATCGGCTTGATACGAATATTCGGCGGGGAAATTTTCTCTGGCGGCTTGATCGTAAGCGTCTTTGACCGCTTGATCGAAAGCCGCCTTTTCCGAATCAGCCTCGCCCCGCCCAACATAATATTTATAATTTGCGTTGGCCTTCGGCGTTGACTCCACCCAAGACTGTGCACTGTATGCAAAGTTTCCTGAAAAAAAAACGACCGCCAGAAAAATAAAAAAAAGTCTGTTCAAAAACAGCATTAGCTTACTCGCTCATCTGCTCCCAATGGGCATCTACTTTTTTTGCAAAATCTTCTGAAATCCCTTGCTTGCCGGAATTACGTTTAATCGCTTCTTGGATTGCTTTTTTGAAATCGGCTTCCGGCATGGAAACACGCACGAAAATACGGTAAATCAGATCTTGCGTCCCTTCAGCATCGACAACCGTTACGACCTTTTCCCAATAACGGTTTGCCGGACGAATCGAAGAAGCGACAAGCTTGCTGGTTTCTCCGCCGATAAAACGGGCTTGATCCGTTCCCATTGTATCGCCTTCTTCCGCATTTTGGAAAATAAAATTCAAACGCTGTTCAATCGCTGAAGACAATCCGGCTTTCGCATTATTTTCGGCAATTCTGTATCCCGTTGATATCCGTTTCCCGGCAACCGGCATTTCATGCGTTCCCAACATATAAACCATACCATCTTCGATCTTAAAAACTTGATCTTCACTCACCCATTCCGGACGTTTATCCAGATCGTCAGACCGTGCAAGAATCGTATCATTCATGCCCGAAGCGCACGAAATCAAAGCTAAAGGGAAACAGCACACACATATTAAACGATATACAATTCGAGAAACCTTTTTCATTTTTCCTATCCTAAAAATCTTTCAATTTCATTGAAAACAAAACAAAAACCTGATTTGTAGTAAGAACAAACATCATTTTGTCATATTTTGGCAAAAATTTAAGTAGAAATCAATCTTGCCTCCTGTTAAATTATAAAGAAATTTATAAAGGAAATTTTATATTTATGCTGCGATTAAAACATCTTCCAATTGATACAGGTAAAGAAAATATCGTTTTTATCCATCAACAATGTCCGGAATTCCACATTGATGATATTAATATGGTTTCCAACCGTGTAGAAATTCACGGAGGGTTGCAACCTTTGTTCGCCAGTGTCTATGTTTGCAAAGACATCTCCTTGGTGAAACCGGATGAAATCGCCCTGACCGATCAGGCATTCCGCCTTATTAATATGGCAGAAGGATCTGAAGTGGCTATTTCTCTGGCTCCTCCTCCTGCAAGCATTGAATCCGTCAAACGCAAGATCAATGGCGGTATTTTAAGTGCGAAAGAATATCAAAGCATCATCTCGGATCTTGCCGTTTATCGTTATACGCCTATCGAATTGGCGGCATTTCTGGTTTCAAACGCCGGCTTTATGTCTCCGCAAGAAGTGCTGGCCATGACAGAAGCGTTAATCGAACACCGTCGTTCCGTTAATTGGGGATTGGATCTTGTCGTTGACGAACATTGCATAGGGGGCATACCCGCAAACAGAACGACAATGATTGTGGCTCCGATTGCCATAGCCTATGGATTATGTATGCCAAGTACGATGACACGCGGAATCACTTCGTGCTCCGGCGCGGCGGATGCTATGGAAGTGCTTGCCGATGTCGAATTGTCAGAGGATCAAACGGCAAAGACGATCAACCAAATCGGCGGCTGTATGGTATTGGACGGTCAACGTCTCGCCATGTCGGCAACTGAAGATCTCTTACTCGGACTTGAACGGGCTTTAGGCATCAGTACCCCGCAACAAATCGTCGCTTCAATCCTTTCAAGCAAAATTGCCATGGGCATTACTCATTTATTGATCGACATTCCCGTCGGAAAAACGGCTAAAGTCAGAAGTATGAATGAAGCCATGAGCTTACGGAAACTCTTTGAATACGTTGGGGATATGCTCTCGATCAAAATAGACGTTATCGTTACCGACGGATCGGAACCTGTCGGGAACGGTATCGGCCCCATTCTGGAAGCCAGAGATGTCATGAAAGTTCTTCGCTGTCGGGAAGACGCCCCTCAGGATCTCAGAGAAAAAGCCCTCTTCATGGCAGGGAAAATATTGGAATTCGATCCGCAATTACGCGGTGGGCAAGGGTATTACAAGGCAAGAGATATCTTGGATTCCGGACGAGCCTTGGAAGTGATGAGTCAAATCGTCCATATGCAAGGAAAGAAAACGCCACCGGCGGTCGGACAGTTGACACGCGACATTACGGCTTCTTCTTCTGGCATCATTTCCGAAATCGACGGACAACAGCTTAACCGTATCGCATTGACGGCAGGAGCTCCCGCAGATAAGGGTGCCGGTATCGACCTGTTTAAAAAAGTCGGTGATTCAGTTGAACAAGGAGAAATCTTGTACAGAATATACGCTTGCAAACCGACCCCATTCGCTTTTGCGAACGGTCTGGCAGAAGGCGATTGCGGTTACAAAATCATGACATCCCGTGTTTACTGAATTTTGTCTTTTCCTTTCTTTGATTTGAACAAAAAAAATAAGGCGCCTTTTTTCCTTCCGAATTTAAAGGAAAAGGCGCTTTTTCAATACTTTTAACAGATTCCCGACATAAAATCTTAAAAGAAATCCGTAAAATGAAAAAACGCTCCACGCCATTGGTTTTTTAAAAGTCTTCAAAAATCAAAAAATGCGTTTTTACGCCCAGAACACCCGTACTCAAGAAGACCGGAAGCAAACAATTTTACAAGCTAGTTGACAGCGACATTGGAAAAGAAAACAAAAAACTCCGGCACGGGAATCACTTGCCGGTTTCTTTCCATTGATAAATCATTAAACATTGCAACGGACAAGAAGAACAGCCTTGATTACACGGATTTGAACAATGGGCGTTTTCCAAACGGAAAATCCTCCCCTTCCGTTCCCAATGAGCTAACATCTCTTGCAAAGCGGATTCGGATACATCAAACTTCGTCGCCATATCTTTTAACGACGCCTGTTTCTGAGATTGCAAGTACTCCTTAATTTCAGAAAGAATCATCCTTTTTTCCTTTCCCTGCTAAAAACAAAGCGGTAAAAATCAACAGCTCTGTTACAATAATTCCGGAAATCCAATAAAATGAAGATGAAAAATTCCTGCTTATTGTAGCACTTTGATAAAACAATGTCGAAAGCAAATAAGCTTGTCCCGTTGTCCAAATGATAACAAATCCCATCCATTTCAGACTGAACTCTTTTGCTATGGCCCCCAACGCCGACAAACACGGCATATACAACAATACAAACAACAAATAAGAAAAAGCGCCTGTTTTCCCGTCAAAAAGAGCGACCAAACGTTGTGTCGACGTCGCTCCTTCAGCCAAACCGGCATATAAGGCGTCCAATGTACCGATAATAGCTTCTTTCGCCATCACCCCCGTAAACAACCCGACTGTCGCCGGCCAGTTTTGTTCCGTTATCCCCATCGGTTTAAAAATCGGTGTTATCGATCGCCCGATATCGGACAAAATCGAACGTTCCGGCGTCTGAGGAATGAAATTCCCTTTAATGTCAAACGAATTCAACAAGTTCAACACAACAACCAACGGAACGATCAAGGCACCGGCGCGAACAATGAAACCGTGCAACCGATCCCATGTCCTGACAGCAATATTCTTTATAATCGGCAGATGATACGGCGGCATTTCAAGAATCAAAGGAACAGGAGCCCCTTTAAACAGAGTCTTTTTAAATAAAATCCCTGTCACCACGGCGATGAAAATGCCTGTCAAATACAACAAAAAAACAATGTTTGCTCCTTGCCGCCCGAAAAAAGCAGAAGCAAACAAAGCATAAACCGGCAATCTTGCCCCGCAAGACATAAACGGAGTCATCATCAAAGTAATCAACCGGTCTCGATAAGAAGACAATATCCTCGTTCCCATAACCGCCGGCACAGTACAGCCGAAAGCGACAATCATCGGGACGAAAGCCGTTCCGGGCAAGTTGAAATTACGCATCAGCTTGTCCATGACAAAAGCTCCGCGCGCCATATATCCGGAATCTTCGAGCACAGACAGGAATAAAAATAAAAAAGCAATCGGGGGAATGAATGTTGCAACCGTACTCACTCCGCGTCCCACCCCTTCGGATAACAAAACGTTCAACCATTGCGGCATTCCAAGATAAGACATTAAACTTGAAAATCCGCTCACTAAATATTTATCTCCGAATTGCGAAATCGGGTCTATTAACAAATCCCCTAGTGTAATCGTCCATAAAAACATCAAATACATGACAAAGAAAAATAACGGCAGCCCCGTATAACGCCCCAACGCAATACGATCTATGCTTTCCGTTATATTTTTGGACAAACGATCGCAACGCATAATCAAATTCCGGCTGATACGGGTGATATAGCCGTAACGACCGTCCGCCACCATCGTATCGGTGTCTTCGTCATATTTTTGTGAAAAATCATTTTTGATTTTCTCTATCCTATCTTTATTGTCCGCAGAACCGAACAAACGAAGATCCGTATCCCCGTCCAACAAATGAACCGCCAACCAACGGGTCGACCACCCGTGTGATCGGGCGACCGGATCAATCAACGGCAAAACTTCACTGACGGCTGATTCAATGTGAGAAGAATAAGGCACGACAAAATGATCATTAATATGCAAATCCGCCTGCAGTATTTGTTTTTTCAGTTCTTCAATCCCTTTTGTTTTCGACGCCACCATAGGAATGACCGGAACATTGAAAACATGCGCCAACGCCAACACATCTATCTTGATTTTCGACGCAGCAGCCGTATCCATCATATTTAAAACCAATATGACCGGCAGATGCATTTCAAACAGTTGAACCGTCATGTAAAGGTTGCGTTCCAAATTAGACGCATCCAAAATGTTGATCACACAATCGGGTTTGTTAAACAGCAGATAATCGCGCGTTATTTTTTCATCTTCCGAAGCGCTGGATATGACGCTGAGAGAATAAACCCCCGGCAAATCAACAATCTCCACCGTTTTGCCATCTTTTTCAAAAAAACCTGATTTTTTTTCAACCGTAACTCCCGGCCAGTTCCCGACATATTGATGAGAACCTGTTAACGCGTTGAATATAGTCGTCTTGCCGCAATTCGGATTGCCGATCAATGCCGCCGTTTTATAAAATGACATCAAATTATTCCGTTAATTAATAAAAATCAAAGAAGCTTCCTGCCTGCGCAAAGACACTAGATAACCACGCACCATAATTTCAACAGGATCCCCCATCGGGGCAATGCGCACGATTTCAAATGGCGTTCCCGGCGTCAACCCCATCACTAACAATTTTTTACGATAAGCCGGATTTCCTTTAAAAAAACCGGCAACAACCGCTTTATCTCCGGCTTTCAATTCCATAAAACTACGTTGATCTGCTTTTGGTTCGCGCATAAAGTTTTCCTTATCAAACTTTTTTATCGGTTGTATGGTATCACAGACTAAAAAAAAAGAAAAGATGTCTTTTGATTCTTGCAAAAAAGGCAAGAGTTTTCTAACCTGACCAAAGCATTTTTTAGATAAAGGCAAAACATGTTAATCGAACTGGCTCATTACACCATCATCTTTGCCGTTACCGCAGTGGGGTTGCAAACGTTATTATTGGCACCGACGTTATGGTCGGGAGGATCCGCAATCGCTATCAAACTGGGATTCCGCGGAGCGTGTTTTACAACAGCTTTACAAATATTTTCTTTTCTTATTCTGCTGAAATGTTTTGCCGTACATGATTTTTCTTTAGCGGTCGTTTTTGAAAATTTCGATTCTCAAAGCAGCCTTTTTTACGCTGTCCAAGCGTTTTGCTCCTCCCGAGAAGGTTTCTTTTTCACTTTTCTGATTTTTTTATCCGTCTCCCTTTTAGCCGGATTTTCAAAAAAAGACCTTTTAACTTACCAAGAACGCGGTCGTTACTTGTTCGCTTGCGGCTTTTTAGTTTTCTTTTTAATGGTATTGATGCTCTTGACCGCAAGCCCCTTTGTAAGGATAGAAGATCCCCCTTTTGAAGGGTTGGGATTTAACGTCGACTGGAGGGCTCCTCATAAGACTTTGTCTTTTTTGCTTTTCTTTGCCGCTTTCAGTTCTTTAAGCGTTTCCTTTATCAAGTTGATCTGTATGTATTCCAAAGGTCGCGAATTCGTTATGCCGGTCTTAAGAATGTGCCTGTTTTCCTTTTTATGCCTCAGCGGCGTATTGGGGATAAACTTGATGACCGGTTTCACTGTCAGTGAAAGCGCCGATCTGTGGTCATGGACACCTGAAAATTCTTTGTTACTGTCCGTTTTCATTTTAATGGCGGGACATTTGATTTTTTTGTTCTTTTGTTGGCGTTCCAAAGTTTTTACAAACTGGATTGTTTTGTTTTCCTTATTGGAGTTCGCTTTTTTGAGCGCTTTCTTTTTCGCTCAAGAATATAGATTGTTTTCGTTATCCGTTAAAGAAGTTTATTTTCCCAATCCTGTAACAGCTTTAACCGCTTTTGCAGGCATACTTTGTTTTTTACTGTTTTTTGGAGGGACAATCATAAAAAAATCTCTGATTGAAAACAACTTCAGCACCTTTTCCAGAGAAAGTTTTACAGGTATCGCCGTTTGTACTTTGCTGTGTGCCGGTTTTTGCATCGGATCATTGTCTTTGTTGCCCACATTATTCATGTTCATGCCGGATCTGCCTTTACGATTGCTTCCGAACCTGTTCAAAAACATATTATTAATCTCCTGCGTTATTTTCACACTTTTCTTTTTTATTGCTTTAAAAAAACACCCTTTGACAAACGGGTGGATCAAAACCGATTGGAAAGCCGACCTTTATTTTTGGGGAACAACA
Source organism: uncultured Alphaproteobacteria bacterium (assembly GCA_944390195.1). Taxonomy (GTDB): domain Bacteria; phylum Pseudomonadota; class Alphaproteobacteria; order CAAGCB01; family CAG-977; genus UBA11549. The sequence goes on along the minus strand of CALXOZ010000013.1, from coordinate 14,272 downwards.
ATTTGTCTGATCTGTCTGTTCCTGCCGGACATCCCGAAAGGAAGACTGATTGTTTTATTCGCCCTGCCATCCCTTTTGATCTCAAGCACGCTCTTTTCAGAATTTTCTTTTAAAATTCCGACTTCGTTTTCCGAAACAAAAAACTTCGTTAAAAATCTCACGCTTTTCCATTCAGCCCTGTTCATCACAATGCTAGGGATCGTTTTCTTATCCGTATCCTTGTCTTATGCCTCCTTAAATTATAAAAAAACAAATGACGTTTTGAAAATTGAAGACTTCTCTGAAAATCCGGATTCCCCTTGCCGGATTGAATATTTAACATCAAAAAAAATTGAATCCCCGCCTTTGTCCAGACTGGTTTGCTCCGATCAAACAATTTCCGGCACACAAACAAAGATCTTAAGCGGAAAAACCGTTTTTCAATGGCAAGACCGTCCTTTGGATGTCAAAATTTTGCAATTTAAAGGTCTTTCGGCACGATTAATCCGCTTGACACAAGCTCATAAAGACACTTTGAACATTCGCGTTGCCGAATATCCAGCTTGGCGTTTGATCGGGTCGGGAATATTTCTTTTTTGTTCAGGCTTGTTATTCTTTATAATATCTGCCGGAAAGGAAAAAACATCATGAAATGGTACGGCTTTTTATTAATTTTTCTGGCATCGTTTGTTTTTTGCAACTTCATGTACACTGTCCGTTTGGATTTCACAAGTCAAAACGCGTTGGTACAACAAAAATTCCCTTTGCCCGACACGGTACGTTTGCAGTTGCTCGACCGTCCTGAAGGAACTTTTCTATCCGCAAAAACAATGCCACAACAACCCCTCATCCTGTTCTTTTTCGCGTCTTGGTGCCGTCCTTGCCTGATGGAAATCCCAACTATCGCGAAACTGTCTAAAAGAAACGACGTCCCTTTTATCGGTATCGCGGTTCGTGATAAAATTGATGACTTGAGGACTTTATTAAAAAAAGCCGGCGATCCGTTCCAAATGGTCGGACTCGATCCTGATATGGAATGGTCGAAACAGATGAATGCCGATAAGTTACCCGTCGCTTACATTCTCAATTCTGACAGGGAAGTCGTCGCTAAAATCAAAGGATTGATGACGGAAGAATTCTATTTTAATACAATTCTGCCCTTCCTTTCGGAGTTGAAAAATGAAAAGCCTCTTTAAATGCTTTTTAACCGCATTCTTATTAAGTTTCAGCCTGACAGGTCTGTCATCGGCGGATGATACCGCTTCGGTGGAAACAGAAGCTTTGGAAATTGCGGACAGACTCCGTTGTCTGGTTTGCACGGATGAAAATATTGAAAACGCACACGACGAAACAGCTAAAGACATTCGTTTCTTCATACGAAAGCATCTCGGCGATGGAAAAACTCAAGATATCGTCGTCAATTTATTGCTGGCTCAGTACGGAGACATGATCACTTTACAAGACGCTTTATCCCCTACGGCAAAAAACGAAAAAATTTTCTGCGTCCTGTCTTGTGTGTTCTTTTTTTCGTCAATGATTTTTTACATTTATAAACGTTCCAAAAATTTCAAGCTTTAAAGGGGTCGGAATGATCTTATTTCTAATAACTTTATTGTTATTGACCATCGGCGCGTTAATGCTGTTCATTTTCCCGATTCTCCCTTTAAAACGGGGGCATCGCTATTTTTTCATTTCAAAATTGATTTATATCGGATTCGTTTTTTTTCTGTTTGCCGTTTTGGTGCCCGTTTTATACGGTAAAAATGAAAAAATGTTATTGCCCGACTATCCGTTGGATCAAAGAGACATATTGGATGCAGAAAATGACACACGCACAATGGCGCGCGTCAGACGTCTGGAACGCTATCTGAATTCAAATCCGGATGACGGCAATGTTTGGGAACAACTGGCTCGGAATTATCGCAACGCAGGATATTATGACAAAGCCGCCACGGCTTATCGCAACGCTATTGAATGGGGGATCCCCGAAGACATTTCAAAGTGGCACGCTTTGGCTGAAACGATCATACAGGAAAACAACGGACGCATTACGGGTGAAGCCCAAAAAGCCTTTGAAAATGTCCTCCGTTATAGACCGGACGATCCCAAAGCCCTTTATTTTTTAGGATTGGCTCGGCTGCAAAATAAAGAACCGCGCAAAGCCTTCGCTTTATGGCGCTATCTGCAACAAAGCCTTTCATCCGAAGACCCGTGGCAAATTGTCATTCAAGAACGTATCAAAACATTGCAAAAAATACTGTTGATTGATCCGGACACAATTCCGCCGCAAGCGCCCGTCCTTTAATTCAGTCCGGATGCTGTGGGCAAAGAAGCGTTGATTGTGTTTTCCTGACGTAACACAGCCGCTGTTTCACGCAAACGGTCTTCGTCTCCGTCCAAACACAGTATCGTCGCATAAGCCAAACGAATGCCGCATTCCTGCGTTTCCGAAATAACCCCTGTTGCGCCCAAACGAACCAACTCGCTCCACCGTGTATCATCGTTGCAACGGATGAAAACGGGAATATTTGAAGATATTTCCCGCACAGCCTGCAAAACGTGCATAGCGGATTGTACACCACTGATACAAATCATGACAGCTTTTGCCTTTGAAATGTTCGCCGCTTCCAGTATCCTGATATTTGCCGCGTTTCCGAACAAATATTCCCGATTATTTTTCTTTGCCCGTTCGATATGAGGTACATCCGTATCCATTACCAAAAAAGGAACCTCATTCCTGTCCAGCATACGAGCCGCCGCCTGCCCGACACGCCCGTAACCGATCAACAAAACATGATTTTCCAGTTCTTTTTCATTTTCATCAATGTCTTCAGGAACAAAGGCATTTTTCGCCGCGTCTTCCGCCGCTTGCTTTTTATCCAATATCTTTAAAACAAAAGAGCTCACAAACGGTGTCAGAGACATTGATAAAGCAATAACGACTTGCAACATGGACGAAGTTTGAACACTCATTAATTTAAAATTCTGAGCGGCAAGATTGAAAACCACAAAACCGAATTCCCCCGATTGACATAAAAAAACGGAAGACATAACGGATCCGTTATGATCAACTTTCATCTGGCGTTCAATGATATACACCAAAATAAATTTTACCGACATCACGCCGCAGGTCAGCAACAGAATCTGTATTAAATGCGTCCATGCGTAATGAACATCTATCATCATGCCGACAGACAAGAAGAATATTCCCAACAACATTCCGCTGAACGAAGCGATTTCGGCTTCGACTTCATGACAGAAATCCGTTTCCGCAATCAACATTCCCGCCAGAAAGGCTCCCAAAGAAATTGACAGTCCCGCTACATTCGCCGCCCAAGCGGTCGCCAAAAATGTAAAGAAGGTAACAGCTGTAAAAGCTTCCGGATTTTTCGTGGACACAATGATTCGAAACAACGGCTTTACAACCATGCGACCGATCACCATGATCAAAGTTACGGCACCGATAGCTTGAGTAAAAGCCTGCCCCAAGTTGCCAATGGCTGTCGTGTCCGCTTTTGCCATACGGGACAATAAAACCATAATCGGAATGACCGCCAAATCCTGCATCAACAAGATACCTACTGTCGCACGACCGGCGCCCGTGTGCATTTCACCGCGTTCCTGCATCAAACGCAAAGCGATCGCCGTAGAAGACATCGCCAATCCCAACCCGATGATAATGGCTTCGTTCAACGTCTTATGCATGAAAAAGGCGGCAACACCCAAAACAACCGCTGTCAAAAGAAGTTGTATGAGCCCGAAACCGAAAATGTAACGCCGCATTGCTTTAAAACGGTGAAAAGACAAATCCAACCCTATGGTGAACATCAAAAACAACAAACCAAGCTCACCGATATTTTCCGTTACATGGGTATCATTAATCAAACCCAACATATGGGGACCTAAAATCACGCCGGCGACAATAAACGCCAATAACGGGTTGACCTTCAACCTGTAAAAAATAGGGATGAAAATAACAACAGCGGCCAAAAATGCTAACAACTCCCAAACCTGTTCCCCACTCATTTTTCTTTTTCCCTATAAAATCAATCATTCTGTTTCATTTTTGAATAAAAACTTAAAAAGTTCAATAACTAGAAACGGATTATTGAATTTTTTTTTAATTTGCATTGACGGCTTGATTTAGCTTTGGCATCATGAAGATGTTATTCTGTAACAACGGGGGAAATATGACAAAATCTGAATTGATCGCACGGATTGCCGAATTGAATCCTCATCTGTATCAAAGTGATGCTGAAAAAATCGTTACAACCGTATTTGACGAAATAGCGGCGGCTTTAGCGCAAGGGCATCGTGTCGAATTGAGGGGATTCGGAGTCTTTTCCATCCGCGCCAGAAACGCACGGGCGGGGCGTAACCCGAGAACTGGAGAAAAAGTAAACGTTGAAGCTAAAAATGTCCCTTTCTTTAAAGCCGGAAAAAAACTGAAAGATCGATTGAATACCGAAAAATAAGGACAACTTTATTGAAAATCATCCATTTCATCCTGAATTGCATCATTTTATTTTTTATTGTTTCCTTCGCCGTTTCAAATAAACAAAGTTTCGCGCTGACTTTATGGCCGTTGCCTTTCGAAATCGTTCTGCCTGTCAGCTTCATAGTTTTGATCTTTGCCCTGCTGTTTTTCATACTGGGTGGTATCTACAGCTGGATATTGACAATCCCTGTCAGAAATGAACGGTACCTCCAATCGAAAAAAATAAAAGAGCTGAATAAAAAAATTGCAGAACTGGAGGCCGGTAAATAAACGTTCCTAAAAACCTTTGATGATACTTTTCAGTCGATTTTTCATCCGGTTTCTGTTAAAAGTTTGGCTGTGACAATTTAAAAAGGTGTTTCGATGAATTGGTTGACAAATTATGTGCGCCCGAAATTGCAAAGCTTGGTCGGCGCAAAAGAAATTCCTGATAATTTATGGGAAAAATGTCCTTCTTGCGGCGCAATGATTTATCACCGCGAATTAGAACAGAATTTTAAAATCTGTCCTCAATGTAATCATCATATGCGTCTGGATCCTGAAAAAAGATTGGAAATGATGTTTGACGACGGAAAATATTCCCTTATCGAACTGCCCGCCGTTAAAGAAGATCCTTTGAATTTTTCGGATTTGAAAAATTATTCCGACCGGTTGAAAGACGCCAGAAAAAAAACAAAAAAAAATGACGCCATTCTTGTCGCTTCTGGTTTGATGGATGGAATGAATGTTGTCATCGGTATCTTTAATTTCGCCTTCATGGGAGGATCAATGGGAACGGCTGTCGGTGAAAGCATTGTCGCCGCTGTCGATTTGGCCATCCTGCAAGACGCATCTTTGATCCTTATTCCCGCTTCCGGAGGCGCACGAATGCAAGAAGGCATATTGTCCTTAATGCAAATGGCCAGAACAACAATGGCCGTTCGAAAATTAAAAGAAAAAGGGCTACCTTATATCGTTATCTTCACAGATCCTACAATGGGAGGTGTTTCCGCTTCATTCGCAATGCTGGGAGATATCGCCATAGCCGAACCGGATGCCCTAATCGGTTTCGCCGGAGCCCGCGTCATTGAACAAACGATACGCGCCAGTCTGCCGGAAGGTTTCCAAAAAGCTGAATACCTGATGGAACACGGAATGGTCGACATGGTCGTCGATCGTCGTAAAATTCGTCAAACCGTCATCCAGCTTATTAACTTGTTACGCAATCCGCTTCCCGCTATTGCTCCAATCCCCTTTGTTCAGAAAAAAGACGAAAACATCTAGACCACCTCAGGAGAATTCAGTAGATGGCACAACAAAAACCGCTCAACGGCATACGTATTCTAGACTTGACCCGTGTCCTTGCAGGTCCCTTCGCAACTCAAATGCTTTTCGATCTGGGAGCGGAGGTTATTAAAATCGAAAATCCCGCACATGGAGACGACTCCAGATTGTTCGCTCCTTTCAAAGATGATAAAAGTCTTTATTTCGAATCTGTCAATGGCGGGAAAAAAAGTCTAACTCTCAACCTTAAAAACCCTAAGGCGGTTGCTATCTTAAAAACATTAATCCAAAAAGCCGATGTGCTCGTTGAAAACTTCAGACCGGGGATCATGGCAAAGTTCGGTCTGGATTACGAAAATGTAAAACTATTAAACCCAAAACTCATCTATGCCTCCATCTCCGGATACGGTCAAACAGGTCCTGACAGGTTAAAACCTTCCTATGACATCTTGGCACAGGCTCGCGGCGGTATCATGAGTCTGACTGGATATCCAGACGGCGATCCCATGATGATTGGAGTGTCCTTCAGCGATATGATCGCAGGCGTATTCGCTGTTACCGCCATTACAACAGCCCTCTATCAGCGCGAAAAAACTCAAACCGGTCAACAAATCGACATATCCATGCTTGATTGTCAAGTCGCTTTACTGGAAAGTGCTATGATGCGTTACCAAGCAACAAAAGTTCCTCCCAAAGCTGTCGGATGCCGTCATGCAACTGAAACCCCGTTCCAGTCATTTAAAGCTTCCGATAAACACTTCGTCCTCGCCGCCATAGCCGGTGAAGCCATGTTCCAAAGGCTTTGCAATGCCATAGGACACCCTGAAATTGCTCAAGACTCCAGATTCAATACTATTAATGCTCGACATGAACATGTCGAAGAACTTGGCGCCGCATTGCAAAACGTTTTCCAAACAAAAACAGCCAATGAATGGATTGAGTTGCTGGATAAAAATTCAATTCCTGTTTCACCCATTCAAAATCTTGAAGATATTTGTCACGACCCGCAAGTATTGGAAAGAAATATGCTTCTGAATACAACAACCAAAGGGCTTGAAGACATTAAAATTCCCGCCTGCCCAATTAAAATGTCTTCTTTACCTCAAGATAACACTTATCGTGTCGGGGCTCCCGCATTAGGGCAAAATACCAATGAAATTTTGATAAATCTGGGAATTGATCCCGATCAAATCGAACTCCTGAAAAAAGAAGGAGTCATCTGATTATATTGTTTTAATAAAATTCTTCACCATTCAAGTTTTTTCTTACTTGAATGGTGTTTTTATTTATCATTTTTCCAAAGCTTTCCTGCTTAAACACGACAAGTTCTATATATAGTCGCGCTTCTAACTCTAGCCATTATCCATAGGTGCAAATATAACGGATAAGTCCAATCTCTTTTGATTAAAAGCTCCCCTCTTCCAAATAGTTTTTAATACGAATGGTAATCATTCGCGTATTTTTTCTTTACACAGAAACTCTTTATCTCGGTTCTTGAATTTTATATTGTGCCGGCATCCATCAATCATCAGGCTTCTTTACCAAAAAAATGTGAAACGAAATACTCTTATCTTTTAGGGAATTTCCTGCGGTATACAAACATAATCCTAAGCAAATTTCTATTTCTGTGATATTCAGCTTCTTTCGATTGAACAGTTCAGCATGATTTTCTAGATACCATAAAATACTTTTTGCTGTTACAGTAGCATAAAAACAAGCTGATATCAGCTGTGTTACATCATTAAAACAGCTCATTCAAACCATTCTTATACTTACCCTTAGGCTTCAATAGCTATCCACCATAAAGATCAATTTTCATTGTATCAAAGAAGTTAGTTTTAGTCCGAAATTCTTTGGTTGAGACAATAATAGCTGTATCAAATGATTTTTTGTATGGCTGTCAGTTTTTCTGAACAACTTAACCAGTACAATGACTTTTTTAGGAAATAAACACGAATAAACAATAAGTGATATTATTTTTATATCTTAAAATTTATGAAACTTAACCTGTAACAATTCAGCTCAATCAAATTACGCATATAAATTTTACGTTTACTTTATTAACAATGGCACAATCTTTTCAAACAAGATTTCAAAAGGAACTCATTTTCTTTTGCGCCTAATACAATACCGTATAGACTTTAAACATTATAGCAGAACACCGCCTAACATTCATTTTAAAGCCCCCTCATAGCCCGCTAACTTCATACCAGTAAAGTTTTATCATCTTTCTTTACTTGTTTTATAGCCTCATCAATTTCTTGCCGATTGAATAACTTTCGTTTTCCATACTAATAAAAAAATATACAGTAATTTTTATAAGACTGTCTTACTTTTATATCTTTGTTATGTAGATAATCCCTTGATTTCAAAGATACAGATCTATTGAAAGAAGAAAGCTTATAAAAGAGGATTTTATCCTGTTACCATAAGCTCTTAAACTAATTAGCACCGTTCAAAAAAAAGAGCGCTATAAAAGCGCTCTTTTTAAATTTTCTAACGATATTTCTGAGCCATTTGTTGCATTAATTGAGGGCTCATCTCACGGCGATGACCTTTTTTACCGCCTTTGCCACCTCTACCGCCCTTACCACCTTTAGAGTGCTTACGATCATTTTTGGAAACCAAAATTTTCTCGTAATCAATCTGCTTAACATCTTCCCATTTCTTAGAAACAGGATTAAATGCCTGTTTGATATAACGGAAATCTGGATCCATAAAGTTATCGTTATCATCAATGACAGCTATACGGCTTGCTTTTCCAATCGTAGAAGAAACCTGTACTTGACCTTTGGAAACAACGACTTTTTGAGCATTTGTAATATGTTCGACTTTCTGCCCTTTATTTTTAAATATTTCTTCGGTTGCTTTGGTTTGAGCTTCGTCCCCGTGAATACCGATAAACGTACAAGGCCGACCCGCAGGTTGATTGGCAGCCGCCAAATCTGCAACCTTTTCCATATCCCCAGCACGTCCGTGCCCAGAAACATAATATGTTTCTCCATCAACGAACGGAGCGCCTCTTTCAGGGATCATGGTTTTCCAGCCTTGAGCACGCAACATTTCCATCATTTCATCAACAATGACCTGATTGTTGCCTGACGGGATGACAGCCTGCTGGTTGACACACAAATTCGGACAAGTAGAAGACGGATGAATATTTCTGTTTTCTCCACGAGCGACGCGCGCCATCGAAGCCATTTGTTCGCCCTGCGTCCCAGTAACCATATAAATGCGTTCTTGAGGAGGAATCGCTTTTGCTTCGGGAGATTTTGCATCAACAATGTTTACTCTAACCCCTGTGCGTTCATAACAAACCTGACTCATATTCATACCGGATTTGTTCAAGCAGTTATTTACCTGAATCAAAGAGGCACCGTCTAAAATAAATGTACGAGGCTTTGTTCCTGTTTCTTTTGCATATTCCGCAACGGCAATTACATCTGCCATCATTTGTTGAGCGGAACGGGCAATCGTCCCGACCATCATCTGGGCATTCGGATTATCATACAGGATTTTTTTAAACCCTTTTGTTACGGCGTCATAGGACGGAGTGACCTCTTTTGAGGTCGTTGATGTGGAATCACAAAAACAAACATCAATCCCTTTTGCAAAAACCTGAGCAATACGGTCATCTTCCCATCCTTTGCCAAGTTCGACTTTTGTCGTCTTAAAATCCCCCAAATCCATCAAGCGCGTGCCATCCGGAGACTCAACAACAAACGCGATCGCCCCAGGAGCGGAGTGAGTAACGGGAACAGGTTCAATTTCAAAGCCATTGACTGAAAACTTTTCACCATCTTTCACATCATGAAATTTGGGCATCTTATCTAAAGGCAAACCTTGTTTGGTCATTTCTGCAAACATAAATTCATGTGTGAATTTATCAGCATAAATATTCAACGGCTTGTCCGGATTCATTTGAATATGATGAACTATCCCCGCGATATGATCTGCATGGGCATGAGTAATTAATAAATCGTCACATTCTAAAGGAGCGATATAATTATCCACTCCGGTTACAGCCTTGTCCGAAAACTTCATACCGCAATCGATTTGGATTGATCTTTTCGTTCCGTCTTCTGCTGTATATGTAATTTTTTTGGCGTTGCCGCCGATTCCGTCCAAGTTATTACCGCCAAGAGATTCGAACTCGGTTCTTTTTTCAGTCATAACTTTACCTTTCCTCTATAAAAACTATTAACCTTCGGGATATGCAACATAAACCCAACGATTCCAAATGGCACTTAATACCGTTTCATCGGGTTCGTTCGGATCATCAAAATCCGCTAAAGATTTTACCAACTGAATTAACTCTTCATTTTTCATGTCGGTTAAAGCCTTGTCGGGATATGCTTCATTTAATGCATCTGCTATTTCACAATAATCTTTCCAACTCAACGCCATAACCTATTCTCCTTTTCCAGTTAGACTTCCCGAAGTCCATTAAGATTCATATTACACCGATTTTTTTATTTTTTGCAAACATTTTTTCAACATTTTTTCAATTTTTTTGACAAAAAATGTACTCTTAGTCAAACAGATAAAAAAATACTTTATTCTTATAAAGTTAAGGAGTTGACCTCAAAACCGGCAACTCCTTTTCCCGTCTTTTTTCGAAAATATTTTTATAAACTTTGAAAAATCTTTATAAGGGCGGCACATTGATCAATGCTATATACCCCGGAGGAATCCGCATCGTCGCATATCGTATATTTGATGTTTCTATTTGAAATTTTGGAATGTTCAACATATCTGACGCCATATTGAAAAATTCTTTTGCCTCTATTTCGCGACGTTGAGCATTCATTAAATATAACACACATCCTTGACCTTTTTGAGCTATACCGCAACGAGGTCGTCCTTTCGGAATCTCTGCATTATAAACCACACCTGGTAATTCGGAGGACGAATTATTATTCAAAGCAGCAGTAAAATACCCAAAAAGTCCACCGCAAAACAAAAAAAACACAAACAATGGAACAAGAACCTTCGTTTTGATAAACGCCGGCGGCAACCCCAAGTCGGAAGCCATATTTTTTTCGTAAGGATTCTGTTCATAATACAGATCATCCATTAAATCCGAAGAATATTCAGAATCTGTATCTTCATCCGCATCTGTTCTTCTTTTTTCTTTTCCAAAAGATGCCGATGCCAAATCGTCTGTAAAAATATTTTTTTCCCCGCCCCATACATCATCCACATTGATTTCCGCTGTATTAACAGAAGGAACAGGAGGAAAAAAATCTGTTTCTTTCGATTCCGGAATACTGGGAGGAATAACGAATTCACTGGCAGGAGGAACAGGAACAGACGAGGCAGGTGTTGAAACAGGATAGGATCCCCCTCTTATCCCCCCCGTTTGATGGGGCATCCCCATCGGACGAGGCACTTTCATTCCCGGCATCTTTACCACTGGTGTATGAGGAGGCATTCCTTTAACCGCGACGCCTGCAGGACGTACGGTTTTCACACCTTGGGATGCCGGCGGATAAGGCGGATGTTGCTGTTCTGATGACATCTGTTCCTCCTTTAGTTAAATTCTTTTATCAATCTTACTATGCTGGGCGTCATTATAACAATTGTTTCATACCCATTTAATGAATCACTGAAAGAGGATGAGGGAATACCGATTAAAACTATATTATCCCCCAATTTACTATGTGCTGTAAAGGCTGTAATTTCCCCTTGGTCGGTATCCAAGGTAATATTTGTTTTCATACGGCGTTCAGCATACATATCCGTTTGCGCCATGATCGACAATTGGGCTTCGGGCATTGACATGGAACCGCAACGTCCCACGTCAAAACGGGAACGCCATTTATTTGCCGCTATAAACATTCCTTCAGACACTTGTGTAACCGACCCGCGTGAATTTAAAAAGTTTTTCAAACTTCTGGCATTAATATCATGATCGGTTACCAAGGCACGCCCCATAACACCTTTAAGCATGAACTTGATCCTGTCCGCCCCAAAGATATCAACCAGTTCCTGCCACGCGATCTCTTTTGTTCGGCTATAAGGCTTCACACGCCAAATTTGAACATTGAAAACAATCAAACGAGGTTCCGTATCAAACAATTCAATCAATTTGCGAACTTTGTCTTCAACAACCTTGTCCCCTTTAAAAGAAACAATGTTCTCCGCCCAATTCACAACCAAATCATGGATCCCCGCTCCGCGAAGGGAATCCAACACAGCAATCATGACTTCATGTCTTTCCGGAACATGTAAATTCCATCCGACTTCGCGACTGACGATCACTGTCTTTTGTTGATCGTTATACAGGTAATAAACATCTGAAGCATCTGCGATCATATCCATTACTTCGGAAAGTTCTCCTGTGACATCTTCCGCCGCCAATTCGGGAAACGGACCGCCCTGAGCAACTACCTTTATTTTCGCTTCGCTTAACAATTTATTAAAAACATGTTCGGTCGTCTGCCCGTTAAAAGAAAAGCCTGTCACTTCATAACGCGGCAGAGCATCGCCTTTTTCCGAACGTTCCAGTTTAAACGCTTCCTGTTTAAAAGGAATTACCGTCATTATTTTTTCCCGGTTTTCCTCTATATTGCAACGTAACGGAGATTCCAAGCTTACCATTTCTGCAGAGCGGGTTGTTCTGGGTTCTGTAGGCAATGACGTTGGTCGGTTATTTTGAATAAGAGGACGCCCGGCACGAACATCTCCTTTACAACCGGTCAAAACAGAAACCAGCGTGAAAAAAACACTTATAAACAAATATCTTTTTAGTCGTTGAAAAAACATCAGTTTGTCGACCTCTTCTTTATCCTGCCGGTTTCGGACGTTTCATTGGCATTCTTACCTGAACCGGCGTTTTAACAGGCATCTTCTGCGGCGTTTTCGTCATTTGTTGATTCATAACTTGAGATTGAACCGGCTGCACCTGCAACAAAGACATATCCATATTATCAGGTGATTCAAAACCGTCCGGAGCCGGACCTATATCGCCTTCAACTTCATTACTATCTGCTAACGCACCCAAACGATTCTTGATTTCATCAAGAGATTCATCTTCCGCCAACATCTCTGGTGGAGCATTGTTCTCAAACTCGGTCTTATACTCCATTAACACTTTTTTCAAAGCCGCCTCTCCGCCCTTATACCGTTCTTTAATAATCTGGGCATAAGGAGGCGTAATAATCTCCATTCCAAAAGTCAATATTTCGTCCAATAAGTCCAAAATATACCCAAAATATGGGTACTGACTGAGCTCCAAACCTCCCAAATGAACACAGCGGGCGCTTGTTCTTGATATCGTTTGATCATAATATGTCTTTAAACGCATAAAATGGTCAAAATTCCATAATTGCTCTACCGTCAAACCATAATTACTGGCGACAACGGATCCTCCCGTCGCAGGATTCGCTTCCGTTTGCGCTAATTTTTCCTGCAATTTTGAAATCAGTTCCTGACCGGCTTTACCGAATATTGACAAGCAACGCTGCATATCCGGCAATTGAGCTTTAACTTGGGCAACGTTAAGCTGACGTTTCGGGTCTAACATACGCGATACTTCCGCCCAAACATTGCTGGCCTTTTCATATATCAACGCTCTATCGATATTGGCTTTGACTCGTGCCTGCATACTATCCGGACAATCCGGCAATATACTGGAAATTTGTTCCCTCCACGATTGTCCAAATACAGACTGCGCCATTGAACGTAAACGCCCCAGCCCTTCTTGCGTATCCTGATACGCTAAAATTGCTTCAAATAAAGACGATAAAGCTTCTGGTATCTCTTTTTCTGCCATGTCCTTTCCCGCGTCTAAAATCCCTCTGTTTTATATATATTATGTTTTATCACTAAAAAGCAACATTATCCTTTAACATACGGATCGTCATTTTCTTCTGTTACAGAAATAACAACATTATCTGAAGGAATGTGCAATCGCTTCTCACTCCCCTGAATGAGAGAATTATATGGGCGCATCCCTTCAAATACAACGGAAGGGGGAGAAATCAAAATCGGTTTTACAGCTTGTTCATAAAATGTTTCGTCAAAACGCAATAAAGAATGAAATTCAGATACGTCTCCAACCGCCTGAAGCGTTGATGGTTCAAATTGTGCTCCTGCTTCATCTTTGACAGAAAAAATTTGCATCTTTTCTTCTTTGAAGTCTTCATTACCTTTTTCATTAAAGGACTCAGACTGTTCAATTTTCGGCGCCACAGCGTCTTTTTGTTCTCCACCCGACACCTCATCACGGACTTCTTCACCATCATAAGAATTTGAGGAGTCTATTTGATTTAACTTACCCTCTTCACTTGTATGAGAATCTGCATCTTCTTCATGTAGTTCAATATCTTCTTTTTGATCCTCATTTATTTGATTAACATCAATAGGCTTACCTTCCGCATCGACATAATAGGAATTACCGTTCTCATCAACGTAGTAAGCTTGACCCTGCTCGTCTACATAATACGGCTTACCTTCCGCATCGACATAATAGGAATTGCCGTTCTCATCAACGTAGTAAGCTTGACCCTGCTCGTCTACATAATACGG
>CALXOZ010000012.1 GCA_944390195.1 uncultured Alphaproteobacteria bacterium | reverse complement strand
TTCAAGAAAAAATACCCGAAGTTTGAAATGTCGGACAAAAACGAATGACAAAAAGCGGCAGGTTAATGCCTGCCGTTTTTCTGCTTTGACGCAATAAGACGGTAAGGGCTTAAATATAATTAAAAGCTTGCTCATTCTTAGCTCTTTTTTTGCGGAAACATTACCGTATTGGAAAAAGACCTGTTGTTTTTGGGTAAAGTCCGGTGTTTGTGGCGCCGGACTTTTCTTTTATAGCCTGATTTGTTATTTGCGCAAAGTCGCATGGTTGGCAAGCGACGTAAACGCCTTTGGGGCGGGAGTTAAAGATGTGCATGAAAAGGAAAAAGTGACGCCCGTGCGGCACACTGCATAATGAAAGGTTGAAAAATGACTGAATATGAAAAGGCAACTGAGATCAAATTGGACGATAGCGAACGCCAGCCATGTGAAATCTGGACGCGGGTCATGGGGTATTTCCGCCCTGTGGAAGCTTTTAACATCGGGAAGAAACAGGAATACGCCGAACGGGTCTGTTTTTGTGAAACGAAAGCGCTAAGCGGTACCGCTAAAAGCGGAAATATTGTTTGAAACAAGTGTAACAAAAGAGGTGTGTCGTGTCGCAATGGTTGTTTTTATGTGTCGGCGGATTCTGGCGTGCTTGGTTTGGCGGCAGCTTTTGGAATATTTCCAGAATTTGGCAGATATTGGTTTTATTTGTTGTTTGTTATGCCGCTTACGTTCAGACGGATTTTTTGAGTTTTTGCAAATGGGGAATGCCTGAATATTGTTGTGCCGTTTGGTCTTGGGGGTGGTTCATGCGTTTTTGGAATCATTCTCACGGAGATTATTTTGTCGTTTTGGATACGGGTAAAGACGAAGGGCGTTCCAAATGGGTTGATGCGTGTTTGCGTGTTCTGTATGGAAAAGAGGGATATTACAATTTTAAAGGCAATGTAACGGGATTGTTGATCGGTTATACGGTTCCCGCAATTTTATCATCAATAGTCATGCCTTCGCCTTTGTTTTGTTTTGCCGGAGCGGTTGTCGCGTTGATTTATGGTGTTTGCGGTCTTCTTTTTGCCGATAAGCGTTATACGAAGATTGCGGAATGTGTCAGCGGCGCGGTTTGTTTTTACCTTTATTATTTGTCATTGAGGGGGGAGTGATGAACGGTTTTGTTTTAACGTTGTTTTTAATCTCTTTGGTTTCCGGTGTCGGTTGTCTTTGTTATTTCTTGGGTAAAAAGGTGCAAAAAAATGAAAATTTTGAAAATAAAGAAAAAACAATGCTCGAAGTGCGCCGCTTGCGTGCTTCTCTTAATGACCCTGATGTTGTCGACCGGTTGCACAACAGTTTTAAACGGTGATTTCTGCGATATTTACCTGCCCGTTTATCCCGATTACGAAAATGACACCCCGGAAACAATCAGGCAGATCGATCAAAACAATATCGTTTGGGAAAAAATGTGTCGATAAAAGCCTTGTCCATAAATTGACTTCCGATTGTGGTGATGATAAATCTCCGTTATATCTATCCAGATAATTGAGTGTGAGCGAATAGTCTTTTTATGGATTTTTTTTATGTTGATTATTAATATTAACGGACCGATTAACTCAGGGAAAACGACAATTTGTCGTTTGTTGGAAAAACGATTGCCAGCTTCCTTGTTTATTGAGGTGGATGATTTATTGAGTGATACGGAACAAGATGATCTTTGTTTGGATTTTATGGGTGGAATAAAAGAGCGTTTGAACCGTTTGGATGCGAAAATAAAAGAAGAAAAAAAATCGAAAAAATATCGTATCATATTGTTTGCGTACCCGATGGAGGTAAACAATTACGCTCGTTGGAAAAGGTATGAAGATCAATACACAAGATTTATTAATATAACACTGTCTCCCCGACAAGAAGTTTGCTTAACCAATCGCGGACACAGAGAATTAACTTTGTGGGAAATACAAAGAATTAAACAAATGTACCAAGAAGGTTATCAATGTCCGCAGCAATCGGATTTTCTGATTGACAATTCAGATGAAACAGCCGAACAGAGTGTTCTTAGAATTGAAGAATTTCTGAAACATAAGAGTTTTTTAGAGTTATGATTAATTATAAAAAAGAGTTTTTATTCTTTTAGGTTTAGTATATCTGTTTGATTTTTTGGAAAATATATTAACTTCTTAGGCATTCGGTTAAGTTTTAAGAAATCGGAGAAAAGGGGATCTGAAGCGATTTAAGGATCGGGGCATATGAATTTTCGGTAATTTAAAGTGTCTTTTTTTTATTTATTATCGAGTATGTCTTAAAATTAAGAAATAAAACAAGAAATGAAGAGCTGTTAAATTTTTATGTTATTAATGAAGGGAAATGGGCTTTTCAGGGATCTGTTTTTTATCCGGAGATTTTAAATCCGGCATTAAAGGAGTTTGCTACGGAAATAATGAGGTATATATTTGTACTTTCTTAAACTTTCGTAAGTTCTTTTATTTGCCGGTAGTTTTGAAATTTCTGTTTCTGAAAAAGAGAAGAAATTTTTTTTATTTTTAGCCTATTGTTAAATGAAATAAAAAAGGACTTTTTTATTTTTCAAATTCATGCTTTCAAATAAAAATGTTTTTATAAAGATACAAGATTGTTTTTCTTTAATGCCTGTTCATTCAATGATTTTATATTGTCCTATGCCATAAGATTTCCGAGATGAAAAAACCCTCGAAATTTTCGAGGGTTTTTTTTATTACCAACCGAAACCACCCCGTTTCGAATATTTGGAAGTTTTTGTTCTTACTCGCGCAATTTCTTCACCGCTTTCAATATCCGTGATACGCATATTAACAGTATATTCTTTAATGGTCTTTCCGTTTAAAGTTTTCGGATTCATACGGATAGCACCAAAGATCAAGACTTCCGCCCCTGTTGCTTTTCCGACTTTTTTAACATCGGAAGCCTTTACCATACCGTCGTTTTGATATTGTAATTCTTTTAATATCTTGTTACGAGCCTGAGCATCAATCAGAACATAATCTCCGGAAGCTGAAAATTCGTTAAGTAATTCATCGTTCAGATCATCTATCGGGAAATAAGCTTCGGAAGTTTCGTTTTGCACTTCAGCAATGAACAAACGGGGACGGTGTCCCAATTGTGTAAGAAAACGTTGATAGCCGCGATGGTTGTCTAATTGTTTTATAATATCGGCAACGGCAATTTCAGTATCAGTCAATAACCATTCGTCGGTGATACTCATTGCTTTTTCGTCTCCTTCCGCCGTTGAAAGGCGTTCAGCTTTAAAACTGGAACATCCTTGTGTCAACATCAGGGACATGAAAAGAAATGCGAATAGAGTTTTTTTCATTTTAATTGTGTCCTTATTTTAAAAGTTCAAGTTTAAGATATTTTCATTTAAATATTCTTTGAGTGAGTTTAATGCATTTGAATGGGCTTGTTGTTCGTTTCGTCCCGTTTCCGTTAAAGTGGTTGTCAACACGTCAACGATTTTTCCTGTTTTTCTGTCCGGAGCTTGCATTGTAAAATAGTAGTTGTATTTTACAAAACCGTTAATATTGGAATATTGTTCTTCGGGAATTAAAGAGATGATGACGTAAGGGGTCGTGTCAGACGGTGTTCTGGCGAAAGTGTATCCGTTTTCCCTTAGGACGCTACGAACGGTTTGATCGAAAGCTTTGTCGGGATAACCTTCCAAAGCCAGAAAAATATGACGTTTTCCGATACGCGCCTTTTTATTGCCATAGACTTGATCGTATGTAACTTCTTCGATTACCGGAGATCCTGTTAAGACAATATGACGTTGGTTTAAAGAACGGCGTTGTTCATAAAGTTTTTCCAGTTGAACCGCTGCAGCCGGCGTATCCTCTTTTAGCAAGGAAAGCATTTTTTGATCCAAATCGTCGATTTCCTCTTGAGTTATTTTAGCGGCGACAGGTCGGTTTAAAACGGCAAGCGCATATATTTCCGTAGGGGTTTCATAGGTTTCTTTGATTTCTACGGCATTAAGCATCACATCAGAAGATTCCGAAATAAAATCTTTAACCTTTGATTTAGTTTCGTCATTATCCTGATCCAAACTTGCTTCAAAAGACGATTTTATCCTTGCTTCGAAAACTTTTGCCAAACCGCTACGGGCATCGGCTTTTGCCGTATTTAATCCGGGACCGACTCCGACGGCGCACAGTTCGTTTTGAGAACAAACAGCGTAAGGATTGTGAACCCATTCCGGCTTTGTTTTTTCAGAATCCGCTTTTGCATATTGTGCTGCAAAAACAAAGAATAACACTGCTAAAATCCGTTTTATCATCGACCTGTCCTTTCACAAGGTATCTTTAATAGTGATTGCTTAAATCGGAAATGTAGTCATTTATGGCTTCTTCCATGGCTTTTTTATTTTCGCCTTGCAACGTCTTGACGGTTTTATCTTTATAAGCTTCTATAGCATCGGCGAGAGCTGTTTTTTTAATTTTGACGACAACATCACATTTATAGGCGACATAGTCTTTTTCCGCTCCCATTTCCTTTTTATAGGCTCTTTTTTCCCAATATTTGTCTGCAACAATGATGCCATGCAGATTGACTTGGATATTCTGTTCAAGATTGTCTTTTATTTTTGAATCCGCGCTATCGTCAGTAGATCTGTTTTTTTCTTCAAATTTGCTCATTAATTCTTGAGCGACTTCGGAGGCAATTTTCTGTGTTGCCCGAGTTTCCGCCGATTTCAGGCATAAACGTTGATTGACATTTTGAGCATCGCTGACGAAATAACGGTTTTGTTTTGCTTCGGAGGAAGAATCGATTTTATGTGCTTTTGATTGGGCTATCCAAGACGGAGCGGAACTTTCGGAAGCGTCTGTTACAACATAGTCCGGCGTAAAGCTGGCGCAGGAAGCCAATAAACTTGCAGTACAAACAGTGATTAAAAGTTTTTTCATATGAGTTACTCCTGGTTAAAAAAGCGAAATTACCCGTTCGGGATATTGAGATCGATTAGAATCGGACGGGCGTCTTTGACGTCGAAGGTAAAAGATTTTATACTTTTTCCTTCCGACAAGATTTCTGCACGATAAGCCCCTTTCTTGAGTTTAACCGACTGTTGGAAAATAGCATGGGGGAGCAATCCCCAATATCGGATATCCGCATATTCTGTTGCTTCTATCAGTTTGGCAGATCCAGCAAAAGCGGCATAGGCTCCTAAAAGTTTTAGAATGTTGTCCGGATCGTATAAAGCGCAAGCGGAAACGACGGCGGCCGCGTATTTTGAGGCAAGCCGAGCGCTTTTCTCCGCGATGATGCCACTTCGGTTGTATTGATATTCTTTATAAGCCGTTTCCGATACGGGGGCTGTCAAAACCATGGGGACGGATAAAATTTTCTTGTCCATTTTATCTTTGACAACCAATGTGTATTCTTTCACTTTTTCAGGTTGGGAAACAGCGGGAATCTCAAAAGAAATTTTTTGTCCGGGAAGAATGGTTCCTAAGCAGGAAACGATTTCATTTCCACTTCCTGCAGCCAGAAAGACTCCTATCGGGATGATAAAGTCCACTTTTTCAGCTGTTTTCGGGGTGATCAATCCTGTTTTTAATACGATTTTCACATTTTCTTTTTCAGCTGCTGCAGCATAAAGATCTTTTCCTTTATGTTTAGCGTACTTTTTCAATTGATTCGTGTTTTTTTCATCATAAGAAGGATAGTTCTTGTACACGGAATCAAGGAGCTTTTCTGTGTCTTTATACAGCTGTCGTGCAATCTGGCGGTCTCCGGTCGTGGCATAAATATCGTGAATTTCGGCTCCGAACGTTTTTGCCAGCATATCTTGATGAAATGATTCAGGATCTTTCGTCTCGTTTTTGTAGGTCGTTAACAGGCTGTTCCAATCCAGAATGGAGGCTCTTGCCGCATTAAAATGCATTCTTTTTTCGGATTCGGACAAATCTTTTTGTTCTATTTGAATTTCTTGATCGCCTTCTTTGATTTTGTATGATTCGTAATATCCCTGTTCGTATAATTTGTAATGTGTCAACGACTGATAAAAGCGTAACAGGGAAAGTTCGTATTTTTCACCGCGATACGGAGCAAGACCGTCACCGGCCATTTCAGACAGAACAGACTTTGAAATACTGATTGTATACAACTTTTCAGCCAAATCGTGAGCTTTATCGAAATTTTGCAGAGCCTGATAATACTCTCCTTTTAAATAGTGCAAGCTGCCCAATTCGAAATAACGGACTAATAAAGAAGCCTCGTCCATATAAAAGTCTTCGTCTTGCGTCAGTTGTTCGGCGGCTGAATAATTTCCTTCTTTGATAAAGTTGACGAAACGGGAATGCTCTTTTCCAGTATGACCACATCCGGTGATGAAGAATGCAAGTAACAAAAAAACAATTTTTTTATTCATTCGGATCATCCTTTAAAGAGACATAATTAATATTAAAAGATTGTTTTCATTAAAACAAGGACGGATGTTACAGGTATACGAAATTACTTAATGTCGCCAGTCGTGCTTTTAATTCCGGAATACCTGTGTTTTTTTGGGAACTGGTCGGGTAGATGAAGGGATATGCGGCGGTGTGTTTGTTTAAGATGTTTAAGATATCACTTTCAACGGTTTTTAAAGCAGACGGGGAAATTTTATCCGTTTTTGTTAAAACAATTTGATAGACGACGGCAGATTTATCCAACAAAGTCATCATTTCCAGATCGTTTTTTTTCAAGCCATGCCGGCTGTCGACAAGCAGGCAGACACGGCGCAAGTTGGCACGTCCTTTTAAGTATTGAGTTACCAGTTTTTGCCATGACTGAACGGTTTCTTTCGGGGCTTTTGCAAAGCCGTAACCGGGCATATCCACCAATCGTAGATATCCGCCCAGATCGAAAAAGTTTAACAATTGCGTTCTTCCCGGCGTATTTGAAGTGCGTGCTAAAGATTTATGTCCTGTCAATGCGTTGATCAAACTTGACTTTCCTACGTTAGAAGCGCCTGTAAAAGTTACTTCCGGCAGACTCGTATCCGGCAGGTTTTCCAATTCCGCGACACTGAGCATGAAACGGCATTCTTTGGAAAACAGAAGACGCCCTTTTTCCAGGGCGTCCGGTTGCATTACTTCTTTATCCATGATGAGGTTTTCCTTTTTTGTTTTTTAATCTCAGGGCATATTGTTGCGCTATGGACAAAATGTTGCTCCATGTCCAGTAGATCACCAAACCCGAGGCTAAATGTCCCAACAGGAATGTCATCATCAAAGGCATCAAAGATAAGATCATGTTTTGTGTTTTATCGGCAATTTTGGGATTCATTCTTTGCTGCAACCACATAGTCAATCCCATTAAAACGGGCCACACGCCAATGTTCAAAGCTTGCGGAATCGGCCAGTTAATCAAACCGAACAATGTAAATACGGATGACGGATCCGGAGCGGATAAATCGTGGATCCATCCGTAAAAAGGCGCCTGACGCAATTCCAACGAAATATAAAGCACCTTATACAAAGAGAAAAATACGGGAATTTGAATTAACATCGGCAAACAACCGGCTGCCGGATTAATGTTGTTTTTGCGATAGAGTTCCATCATTTCTTGATTCAAACGCATTTTATCATCGCCGTAACGTTCCCGCAGTTGTTCCAGCTTCGGTTGGATTTCCTTCATTTTTTCCATGCTTGCGAAAGACTTGTTGGCGATGGGGAACATGGCTATGCGCAGTAACAGGGCAAAGAACAAAATGGCTAATCCCATGTTTCCGAACAGCGAGTAAAACCAGCTAAGGATGAAGAAGAACGGTTTTGTCAGGAAATAATACCATCCGAAATCGACAGTCAAATCGAAACGTTTGATTTTCAATTGGTCTTCGTAGGCATCAATCAACTTCAGCTCTTTTGCGCCGGCGAAGATTCGTCCCGTTGTTTGAACGGCTTGTCCCGGTTCAATGACTGTAGGCGGCATTAAATAATCGGCTTGGTAATGTTTTCCGGCAGATGTATTGCTTTGGCTGAATTTCACAGTAACATTCGATATGTTTTGATCGAAAGCCAGAATAGCCATCCAATATTTATCGGTGATACCCGCCCATCCTCCGGTTGTCTTAAAAGAAGCCTGTTCTTCTTTGTCCATTTTTGCATAAGGGAATTCTTTTAAGGAACTGTCCAGATAACCGACCAAACCTTCCAAAACGGCGCCGCGTTGAGAAGGCGGGACGTTTGTTCTTCCGACCAGTCCGTAATTGAACAGCGTAACGATTTTTGAACCGTAATTTTCGATTCGATCGGTAATCGTGAACATATAATTTTCATCGACGGATATCTGGCGAATGAACTTCAAACCGGCATCGTTGTCCCAAGTCAAAGTCAGCGGTTTTTTGGAATTCAATTCCTGATCTTGTGTTTGCCACAAAGTGTCTGCGTTCGGCAAAGAAATTGCATCTGTCGAAACCCAGCCGAATTCTGCAAAGAAAGGATAAGCCGTTCCGACGGGGGATAATAAGGTGATGTAAGGACTGTCTTTTGCCAAAGTTTCATGATAGCGCGTTAACATCAAGTTATCCAGACGAGCACCTTTTAAACGTATTGATCCGCTTAAAGAAGGAGTTTTTATGGGAATGTGACGATATTGGTTAACAGCCTGTTCTTGTGACATAACAACAGAAATCGTATTGTTTTGTTGTTCTCCCAAAGCATTCGGAGCGGGAGCGTAAGAATGTTCCGATACCGGTTGCGCAGATGCGGTTTGCTTTTGAGCTTCGGCAGAGATATTGGGAGCCGACGGGACAACAGAAGGCGTATTTACCGGTTGTGTCGGCGGGAAAAGGGCATCGATTAAAAATAAAAAGACAGCCGAAAAAATAATGGCTAAAATTAAATCACGTTTTCCTATATTATTTTTTTCCATCAATTCACCTGTATATTAACTTCATTTTTCCGGTACAGGATCTCTTCCCGATCCTCCCCAAGGATTACAACGAAAGATCCGTTTAATTGTCAGCCATGAGCCTTTGATTGCCCCGAAACGTTTCAAAGCTTGAATACCATAAGCGGAACATGTCGGTTCATACCGGCATTTACCCGGTAAAAAACGCGATATATTATCCTGATACAGACGGATAAGCCAGATTAAAAATTGCGTTGGAGCATTAATTTTTTTTTGCAAAGTGGCGTTGACTGTATTTTGATCAGTGGTCTTGCTTGTTTGCAGGGCGCCGTTTGTTCGAGAAACTGTTTCCGGAACAAGAGGTTGATAACAAACACTGAACACGCCTGCGAAAAGGAAAAAAGAAAAAAGCGCAAAAGCAACGGCATAAAGCGTGCGTCGACGTTTGATCGGAAAATGCGATTTTTCTTCTTTTGGCGGGACGGGGTCATAACCGGAACCCCCGAAAGGTTGGCAACGTAAAATCCGTTTAATTGTTAACCAAGACCCTTTTATTGCTCCGTGGACGCGCAAGGCTTCCAAGGCATAAGCCGAACACGTCGGCGTAAAACGGCAGCACCCCGGTTTTAAAGGTGATAAAAATTTTCTGTAAAACAAAACGACCGCTGTTAAGACTCTTGCGGCAAAAGAAGGCGATTCTTCTGGAGGTTCCGTTTGTTTTAAATTAACTGGCGGGGGCTTGCGAAGTCTTAAGAATGGCATTGATTTCCAGTTTGATTTCTTTCAGGGCGGTTTTTAATTCTTTGTATAATTTTTTATAATCTGCCTCTATTGTGGCATAGCGGGCGATAATAACATAATCATAGCCCGCAACGGCATAGCGTGCAAACAATTCATGACACAAAGCCCTTAACCTGCGTTTTGCTTTATTCCGGCAAACCGCGTTCCCGATTTTTTTTGAAGCCGTATATCCGATCCGGTAAACAGGAGGATTGAATAAACGCTTTGTTTTGGCAGCTTGTAAAATAAAACCGGACTTCACAATCCTGTACCCATTGTGAGTAACATGAACAAAATCCGGTCTTTTCTTGATCAGTATCAACTTTTTTGACATACCCGCCAATCCTGCGGGGGAAATCATATAGCTAAACGCTTGCGCCCTTTGCGCCTGCGGCTGTTTAACACTCTGCGTCCGCCAACTGTTGCCATGCGGGTGCGAAAACCGTGACGGCGAGTCCGGACCACTTTACTTGGTTGATATGTACGTTTCATGGACAGCTCCGTTCTAAATCAAATTGAGTACTTTCATATACCCTTTCTATTCTCGAGAGTCAAGAATGCTTTATCGTTTTTCTTCATTTTTTAAAAATAATCTTTGATAAAACGGCAGATTTCATGACAAGCATTGTGTTCTAAACCGAAATGAACCGATTCAACCTCTTTTAAGACAACGGGGATATTTTGTTCTTTTAACAAACTGTATGAAAAGTAGTCGACGGTTTTTGGAAAGATTTCGTCATATTTTGCCCGAGCTAACAGCACGGGGACGGGGGGAATTGAGTAATGATCGGATCTTAGACGATCCGCGCCGATAATTCCGGCACCGATAATTACCAAGGCTCCCAGAAAATTGTTTTGATTGTCATGATGTAATTCTTTGCAAAATAAAACCATTTCAAAAGCGGTCATACCACCTTGAGAGATCCCCATCAACAAGCAATTCGATAAATTCAATCCGTATTTCCGAATCTGGTTCAAGATGAAATTATTTAAAAACAAAGCCGTTTTATGAATGTTTTTGCTCATTTGATCGATCAATTTTCTTTTTTCCCCATGTGCGTAGTAAGGCATGAACGAACACATTTTTCCTTCAAAAGAGCTTTCATCAAGATCCCACCATTGGCGTTGGTGTTCATCGTTGAAAAAAGGAATGGGTTTGATTCCGTCTGGAATGAATACAGATGATTGAGGGATACTGTTGAATATCTTTTTGCCGAAATCAAAGTTGGAAGGGGCATCACCTTTATAACCATGGAGTAAAAATATTAATTTTTCGATTTTACCTTCATGGATTAATTGTATCCCGCTCAACGTTTGACCGCCATAAGAATAAATGAAATCTTCCGTTTGCATCATGTCTTCCTGTCTGTATTGTCCCTCAAGGGGAATGCTTGACTCAAGGATCATGTTACAGCTATTTTATAGATATATATAAGGAATTTTTCATGATTATGATTTCTTCACGGTTGGAAGATTATCTGGAAGCGTTGTTTTATTTGGAAACAACGGGACAAAAGCAGACTGTAACCGCTTTGGCCGAAATATTAAAATTGACTAAAGGAACAATTGCAACTGTTGTCAAAAAAATGGTTGAACAAGAGCTTGTTTTGCATGAGTCGTATGGTTCCATTCGTTTGACACCGCAAGGAAGGCGTATCGGTTGGCAGATTTATATGAAACACGAACGCTTGAAATCTTTTTTTCATGACTTTTTAGGGCAGGACTGCGCTCGGGCAGAAGAAATTGCCTGTTTGATTGAACATCATTTGGACGGAGATGCGGCAGAACGTTTTTTCAGTTTGATTGATTATTTGAAACAGGCTCAAGAAAATAAGTTGCAATGGATTGAAAACTTGCAATTATCTTTGAACAGACCTGAACTTTTTCCTGTTCCGATTACATTGATGACACGTTCTTGCGGAAAAGTCGACCGTTTAACCGGAACGGATAAAATAAACAAAATGCTGTCGGATAAAGGTGTTGTTTGCGGGAGCTTTTGTGAAAATATTTTGTGGGATAAAGAAAAAGACCGTTTTTTACTGACGGTTGATAAAAAAAACGTTGCGTTAGATAGTGATATCGCCGCAACGGTGTGGATTATTTAGATTATCTTTATTTTATGTTTTTATTTTTTTTCGGAAGCTGATTTTTTTGTCGCGTTTGTTTTTGTAACAGCTTTTTTTGTTGCTGTTTTCCCCGAAGATGTTGATTTTGCATCTTCTTTTTTTATGCTTTTTGCTGTAGTTTCCGGTTTCTTTTCAACTACTTTCTTTTTGACGGTTTCCTGTTGTTTTTCTTTTTGTTCATCTTTTTGAGCAACAGTGTCATTTTTATTTTTTTCTTCACCGATAGTTTCTGTTTTTGTTTCTTTTACAGAAGGGGCTTGAGTGTTTTTTTCAGCAGGGACGGATAAGAAAGGCAGAATGGCTGTAACTGTTTCTTCTGGCATTTGATAAAGCCAGTTTTGATGAAGTTCTTCCAATTCTTTTGCTTCTTTTTTAACATTTTCATCGGCTTTTTCGGTTGCTGCGAATGAAAGCGCAACAAAAGGCTGACCGTCCGGCAAGTACATGAAAAGGTAAATATTCAATCCGTCGAAAGTTTCAATGAAAGCAGAGGCGAACGGGATTTCTTGACCGATATTGTCAGGACGTTCGGTTACATTTTTAAAATTGAACGAAGTCAATGCCTCTTCCATTTTTTCAATAAAGTCGGAAGCGATAATGAAATAGCCGTCGGACAGGAATGACGGTTGGATTGCCATTGCGGGCGCTGACCTTTTATAGACGGCTTCACGTGTTTTGGTTCCGTCGACCAATGTTATGGAAGACGTTCTTCCTTTGGTCAAAGGTAACAAGCGTGTAGCCATCCAAGAGCGCATATCTCCCGTTACATCGACATTCCCCCTGACAAGCCATGATTGCGGATCGTCTGGAAAACGTACGAAATACCCTTGACCGTTCCAAGACAGACCTCTTGTCTTTTTACCGATCAGCAATTTTGTTATAGATTGTCCTTGATTGTTTATTAAAGAGATCAGATAAGATTTTGCATCGCTTTGTTTTATATCTTCGACCTGCAAATCAGGATAGAATTCGGGCAAAGCCGTTTTTGGTTCTATTTTTTCCAGATTGGCGATTCCGATCAAAATATTTCTGATTCTTTCTTTATCGGCTGGATAGTTATCCGCTTGGGCAAGAAACCATTCTCCTTTTTCGTCGTGATTGAAGGTCATTGTCCGTCCTTCATGTTCAACGGATATGGTGGCGACGTCGTTGATTTTATCAATCAATCCGGGAATGAAAGGTTCCCCGAAAACGTTTCCTGTAGAATAGGTCGGTGTTAATATCCATACACTCAGGGCAACAACAAAAGCGACGACTGTAACGGCAAGAAGCTTATAAAATGAACGTGGTTTCATTTTCAACTGTTTCCTTTATTTACGACCCTGTGTGCGTCTGGCTCTCCGGCGCCAAGCGACGAATAAAGCGATAAAGACTAACAATACAGGAATAAGTATGACATTGAACGCAATGATGCTTGATTGTAAGGCGAGAATATCGTGACTTAAAACGTTTTGGACGGAACGCAAAGCCGCTCTTAATGCAATGATGCGTTCTTGCAACATCTGGATTTCGTCTTTGTCTTCTTTGGACAGAGTTTCATTGTTTTTATCAGAGGCTTTTTGCGTTAATTCCTTCAGTCTGTCTTGGGTTGCTTCCAATTCGCTGAACAGTAAAGCTTCTTGTTCCCTGTATTTCAATCCCGCTCTTAAAGCCAGTTTTTCAATAACGATGAACGGACGTTTCCATTCCGCTTTTGAACGCAGGTCTATTAAAGAAGTCGCTCCACTGAGGTTGTCAAGGGCGTTGACAATCAGATCGGCGTTTCCTGCGAACGGATAAAGCTGTTCGACACCGAGAACGGTTGATTTTTTTGTCCAAAACTTGTCAGCCAACAAATCGCTGTCTGCTATTAAAATGATATTGACTGGGTTTTTGGCTTCTGGGATATGAGCTTCCGGACGTTGTTTAAGAAAATTACGCGTCGGCGCTTTTTCAAAAGCGCTTTTCGGCGTTCCTTTTATTCTCAATCCCAGGATCATATTTTTTCCGCTTGCTGAAAAATTACGCAACATTTCCGCCGGATCGGGGTTTAATCCCAAGATTGTTTTCAACAATTCGGATTCTTTTGATGAAAAAAGTAAAGGAGTTACGGTTAAACCGTCGACTTTTTCCGTTACGTTGAAGTTGCCGGCGTATGCAAGATTGACTGAAGTGATGGCGCTTGTAACGGGGTCTTCCGGGCTGAGATAATTTTCATTGACAGCCAGCCAAGGCAGGAATTTTGTCTGTAAAGACTTATCCTCCTGAGTATGGGAAATTGTGCGAGCCAGAACGGTATCGGCGACAAAATGTGTCGGATCAAAAGAAATTCCCCATGTTTTCAATAGCTTATCTATATCCGGACGAATGGAATAGGGGACTTCACCCAATGCGACTTCCACTTCGGAAAACGGATCGATCAAAACCAATAAATTTCCACCGCGCATGACATGTTGATCAATGGCATACATTGTTTCTTCATTGAATTTTTTCGGATTTACCAGCATCAAAACGTCGATATCCGGCGGGATATCCAATGTTTGCCTTGAAATGAAGCGCACATTGAATATGTCTCTGATCACATTCATGATAGCCCAGCGCGGATGATATTTCGGGTACATCAAATGAGGTTCGCCGCGACCGTCAATGGGGAGCGTACTGATGATACCGATTGTCGGACGTTTTGAACGTGTCAAGTCGGTGAGGTATTTCGTTATGTCATATTCCAAAAAACGTTCTCTGGACGGATCCAGCAAAGCTATGGTTCTGCGACGATCCGAAGAATTTGATATGGTCATACCGATATAGACGTATTCCGAAGAATTTCCAACGGGGATTCCTTTTAATCCGTAGCTTAAGGCTTCATCTTCTTTTTTGGAAAAAGGTTCCGGATCGACGATTTCCAATTTGATTTTCCCGTCTGAAGCGGAAGCGTATTGTTCCAAGAGTTCGATCACACGGACTGCGTATGTCGCATGTATTTGAGACACTTTGGCAAGTTTTCCGGACAAATAAAACCGGATGGTGATCGGTTCTTTGATTTGTTTTACTGTATTCAAGGATCCTTGGGAAAGCGAATATAATTTTTCTTCCGTCAAATCCAGACGGTAGTTTTTCAATGTGAAAGCGGCGATGACATTAACGCTGAAGAACAATACGACAGCCAGAATTAATCCTAAAACGCCTATGGTGCTTTTATCAAGATCGGATATTTTTTTCATTATCAGACCGCCTTTTTATGATCGAGAACAATGACTGTAGCGAAGAGGAACACGCTTGAGAAAGAGATGAAGAACAATAAATCGCGTACATCCAAAACGCCGCGTGTCAAGGATAGGAAATGGATTAAAAATCCGAAAGACTGGAATAATTTGATTACTTTTTCCGTAACGACGCCGGAAAACAGGTTGATTAACGCATCTGATCCCAAAAAAGTCAACAAAATGCAAGCCATCATGGCGCAGGTGAATGCGACGACTTGACTTTTTGTGCAAGCGGAAATGCAAGACCCGACGGACAGAAAAGTTCCTGCAATTAAAAAGCTGGCAAGATAGCTCATGAAGATGATGCCGTTGTCGGGGTTGCCCAAGTAATTTACAGTGATCCACATCGGTAAAGTCAGCAACAAGGCTATACCGACGAAAGCCCATGCGGCGAAGAACTTCCCCAAGACCAGTTGGGTTGTTGAAACGGGCAGAGTCATTAACATTTCTATGGTTCCGCTTCTTCTTTCTTCAGCCCACATCCGCATTGATATGGCGGGGATTAAAAAGACGTACAGCCACGGATGGAACAGGAAAAAGGACTGCAGATCAGCTTGACCGCGTCCAAAGAAATCACCGGCGTAAAAAGTTAAAAGTCCGGACAAGGAAACGAAGATCATTAAAAAAATCCAAGCGACCGGTGTTGTAAAATAACTGATGAATTCGCGTTTTGTTAAAACTGTCAAGGCTTTCATTCTTTGTGATCTTTCATTTCTTTGTCTGCTGATGTATAGGCGTAGAAGACTTCTTCCAAACGCCCTTTTTCAATAAACAAATCCAGGATTTCAATGTCTTTTTGATGTAAGGCATCAACAATAGTTGCCGCTATTGATTCTTTGCCGGTTGGGTATAAAGTAAACAAGACGGTTTGTTCCGTTTCCTGTTTGACATCGGCAATATTGATTTTCGGGTCTTCGGAAAAGGCCGTTTCAGCTGTATCTTTGTGATTTGCTGATATCAAGACGGATACGATTTGATGACGTCCGGACAGATTCAGCAAAGCGCGAGGAGTATCGTCCAAAACGATTTTCCCTTTGTCAATAATGACTGCTCGGGAACACATGGCTTCGACTTCTTCCAAAACGTGCGTTGAAATAATGATGGCTTTATCCTTTTGCAAATGGCGGATAAGTGTTCGTATCTCGTGTTTTTGATTGGGATCAAGCCCTTCCGTCGGTTCGTCCAGAATTAAAACGGCGGGATCATGAACCAGTGCTTGAGCCAAACCGACACGACGTTTATACCCTTTGGACAAAGTTTCTATCGGTTGGTATAACACGTTTGACAATGATATTTCCGAAACGACTTTTTCAATGGCTTTTTCCTTCACCGATGCGAAAAGACCTCGCGCTTCGGCAATGAAGTTTAAAAAAGACAAGACGGTCATATCATTATAAGAAGAGGCGACTTCGGGCATATAGCCGATATGACGTTTGACTTCGACCGGATTTTCTTCGACATTGTAACCGCAAACGGTTATCTTTCCCGAACTGGGGGTCAAAAAGCCCGAAATCATGCGCATCGTCGTTGTTTTTCCGGCACCGTTTGGCCCTAAAAAACCTAAAACCTGCCCTTTGGGGACACTCATGGAAAGGTGGTCGACAGCTGTGAAAGAGCCGAATTTTCGTGTAACATTTTCCAATATGATCATAAATTTTCCCGAAAAGTTAAAATTCTGCCTCACTAGAGTATAACCGCTTTTTTAAAAACTCAAGACTTTCTGCTGAATTTTAAAACAAAAATATTTGACTCGTTTTTAATAGATTGATTTAGTATACTTAAAAATCCGTCTTTTAAAGATTGAGACGGGTTTGATCGGGTCCGTTGCCTCCTGCATAATGGTTTTGCAGGGTTGATGCCGCCATAACCGAAAAATCAGGACGGGAAATGGAAAAACTGTTTCTTTTTTCTGCTTCAATCTTGGCTTTGGGTGTTCTGCCGTTTTTCAAACCCTTTTTTAAAAAAAAGCAAAAAGACAGAACATTGCGAGCTCTTGATCCGGCAGGTGCGAATGAAATCTTGAATGATACGGTGATAAGTGCCGGAATAATGAATGGACTTTTAAACAACGTTATTTCAAGTAAAAGTTTTTTTAAATCAGAAAAGATTATTTTTCCGGTGGTTGAATATTTAAAACTAATTAAAGAAAATTCAACTTTAAGTGTGCAGACATTTCAAAAGCGCAATGGAAAAAGTTTTGAATGCGGTCTTCAAAATCTATGTTTGTTTGTTATAAAAAAACAAATCCGTCGAAAAAATGTGAAATTCATTAATTTGATCTTAAATGTGAAAAATATACTTAATAAAATCGTTTGCACCTATGAAATCGATGGCAAAATCAACAATGGAATAAAAAACTGTTTTTCTGTTTTGGCTGGCTTGAAAACGGGATATTACTCCCGAAATGTGTTTAAAACGGTTGAACACGTTTTTGACAGCAAGAGCCAACCGCAAAAACGGCATCTGGAAAGATTGAGCCATTTTTATCATTGACAAAGCGATTTTAAAGGTTGGGCGGTTTGAAAAACGGGAAAGAAAATTTATTTTTGTTTTGTGGAACGGCGGTTTCCCTTTTTTTGCATATGTGGGTTGTTCTTTGGCTGTTTTGGCAAGTAAAAAATATGCCAGAGCCCGGTGGGTCGGGGTTATTAATGGATGCTTTTCTAATTTCAGGCGGGGACGGGTTTTATCAAAAAGGTGTTCCGTGGGGGGATATTAATTTTCGACCGGGGGAAAAAGGGGCTTCGGGCGAGGGAACCGGTGGAAAGGGAGAAACGTCCGTTTCCGCTATTCAAAAAGGTCGGGACGCTTTGATGCCGGAAACTTTTTCGGATGAAAAAAATACGGACATGGCTGAAGATATAACAGGCGATGAGGATAATGAAAGCCTAACGGACGGAAAAGAATCCAGTGTCAGGGAAGATGTGGAAAAAGAGCTTCGTCCGGACAGGAAGGAGGCAGGCGTTGCGAAAGAACCGGAAAGTACGCTAAAGGTTTTGATTGCGGAAAAAAGAGAGCAAGCGAAAAAGGTTGCTGCGAATAAACGAAAGAAGTCCGGAAAAACCGGAACGAAAACGGCAAAAGCATCTAAAAAGAAAAGTGTCGTGGCAGGAATGTCCGGTGGGAAAAGGGGGCAAAGCGGTTCAGTTTATGGATCGTCCGGTCAAAACGGGGGTCAGAATGGATCGGGAACGCAACCTTACGGAGGGATGATCGGTGATGGCGCAGGGTTTGGCGCTGGCAGCGGATCGGGGATTGGAATCGGTTCGGGAAAGGGAATCGGAGATATTAAAGCCGCCCGTTATTTTGTTCGTTTGCGCCGTTTGTTCCAACGGCGGTTGAAATATCCGGAAGAAATTGAAAATAAAAAAATTTCAGGTCGTTCCGTTGTACGTTTCCATATTCAAAGGGACGGCAGATTGGATGAGAAATCGGTATATTTGGTTGTTTCTTCCGGTAATGAAGTTCTTGACAGACAAGCTTTGAAAACAGTATCCGAAGCTGTTCATCTGCCGGTTCCGCCTTACGGAGCGATAACAGTTGAAATACCGATTGTGTTTCGGGTCTATCATTAAGTTGTTTTTTCGGTTATTATGCGCAAAACGACAAAAGGGTCTTTTGCATGAGATTGTCTTTCAAAATTTTCTGTTGTTGTGCTTTGTTTTCAGGAGCATTGCCCGTACATTCGGAAGAACGACTGGTTTCACATCAGGCCGTTTATGACATAGCTTTGGCTTCTACGGCGGGAGGAGCCGCCAGTGTCGTCAGCGCTAAAGGGAAAATGCGCTACAGTATTCAAAAAGTTTGCGGACAATGGCGTACGGAATCTGTTTTTTCATTGGATATCGGTTATGAATTATCCGGTTTGGATACGACCAACTGGAAACAGACGACGCGGGAAAGTGCGGACGGTTGTTTGTTTGATTTTGAAGTTTTTGTTCGTGAAAAAGGCAAAGACAGGAAAAGTCTTGCAGGATCGGCTGCATGCAAAGATAATAAGAAAGTTTTGCGTTTGTCTTATCCGGTTCAATCGGAGGCGGTTTTTCCTCAGAATGTCTTGTTTCCCGTCCAGCAGACATTACGCTTGTTGGAATCGGCGAGCAGTGCAGAACGGAATGTGTCCGTGTATGTTTATGACGGCACACGTCCGGAAGCTCTGTATTCAATGAACACTTTTATTTCAATACCGGATCGTTTTCATTCGGACAGTGTTCTGGGGGACGTTGATTTAATTCTTGGAAAAAAAGCATACCGGTTTGATACAGCTTTTTTTGAAGAATTCAAAACAACCGATCTTCCTGACGGCACTCCTTATTATGAAGTGTCCTTGTACTATTATGATAACGGGATCAGCGATAAAATCGTTCAGAATTTCAATTCATACCGTTTGGTGTCGACCTTGACCGAATTAAGGCGGTTGCCGGAATTGCCGTGTTTGTAAAAAACGAAAGCCAGTCTTTGACAATAAATAAAAGCATGATATATCTTAGTGAAGATATTAACCTGTTTTTCGGAGACGCACCTTGAACGACGAAATTCCATATATTACCGGATTGCGCAGTGTAGTCGCAAATTATGACGCTTTTATTGTTGATTTGTGGGGCGTTGTTTATGAAGATAAAAGGTTGTGTTTCGGTGTTTTTAACGCTTTGAGCCAGTTAAGCGATGAAGGTAAAAAAGTTATTTTCCTGTCCAATTCTCCATACAGGTCTTCCGATATGATAAAGATATTGGAACGTATGGGCGTGAAACGTTATTTGTTTTACGGGGTTTTAACGGCGGGTGAGCTGATTTATCATGAAATGCAACGTCGAGTATCTCCGTTTTTTGCCAATCTGGGTCGGAAATGTTTTCATGTCGGACCGGAATCGTTTTGGCAGTCGTTTGCAGATTCGGGATATGTTTGCGTTCCTAATATTGATGAAGCCGATTTCATTTTTGTTACCGGAACCTTTAACGCCCAAGATTCCTTAGATAAATACGACCCATTTTTTAAATTGTGTTTGTCCCGCCGTTTACCAATGGTTTGTGCCTGTCCCGATCCCGTTGTTATAAAAGAGGGGATACCTCATATGGCGCCGGGGGCTTTGGCGGCACAATATCAAAAAATCGGCGGTTCTGTTTTTTGGCGGGGAAAGCCGGATCCTGCTGTTTTTTCCTACTGTGTTGAAGGCGCTGAAGTCGATAAATCCAGAATCGCGGTGATCGGTGATGGTGTGCAAACGGATATTCGCGGAGCAAACTTGGCTGGGCTGGACGCGTTGTTTGTCGCCGGTGGAATCCATGCCAAAGATTTAGGAATCAATCGAGGTCAGCAACCTGATCCCGATCGTGTTTTTTCATTATTATGCCAATATGAATGTACAGCGAAAGCTGTATTGCCGGCTTTTGTCTGGTAATGGATTTTTTTCAGACATATTTATCTGTTTTATGGAAATCTTTGAAAGATTTGCATACGAAACGGGGCTTGATCTGAAAACAATCGAAGATGTCAAGAAAAATAAAGATCCGGCATATCATTACCGGATTTTAAACGTATAAAACTGGCTGAAAGACAATAGATGTACTACAGGATTATCCCATAAACTGTTCATTTAAAACACGATCTTCCAGATTGTATTCTGGATCGAACAATAGATTCAATCCTGTTTGAGTGTCTTCTTTGACAGTAACTTTAATGACGTTGCGTAATTCTGTAAAATCGGCGACGGCGCTTACGGGGCGTTTTTGATTTTGCAATATGTCAAAAGAAACTTCCGCATGACGCGGAATGATAGCGCCTTGCCAGCGGCGCGGGCGGAAAGGACTGATCGGTGTTAGCGCCAATACGTTCGATGTCATCGGCAGTATCGGACCATGCACGGAAAAATTATAAGCTGTACTGCCGGCGGGAGTTGAAACCAGCACACCATCACAAATCAAATTGGGCAGTTTTTGGATGCCGTCAATACTGATTGATATGTCTGCAGCTTGACGGCTTTGACGCCAAAGAGACACTTCATTGAAAGCTAAAGCTTTCTTGTATTTCCCGTTTAAGGCGAAAGCTTCCATAATCAAGGGGTGCAAAGTAATAGCATCCGCTTCGTTTAAACGCTCAAGCAAATCGTCTTCATGGTAGTTGTTCATTAAAAAACCGATACTACCACGATTCATTCCATAGAAAGGAATGCCTTTTTTTATGTGTTTGTGCAGTGATTGCAACATGAAACCGTCCCCGCCCAAAACAACAAAGACATCAGCTTTACCACATTCCACGGTTCCATAAATTCTTTGCAACCGTTTTAATGACTTTTGAGCAATTTCTGTCGTGTCTGCAATAAAACAGATCCGCACTCAAATTCCTTTCTTTTTTCAAATAATGGACTTTATTTCAGAAACTTTTTATAATATACAAAAAAATAAAAAGAATTAAACAGGAAAAGATTATGAAGGACATATCTGGCAAAATAAGAGTTTTGGTTGCTGTGTTTGCGGTGGGATTTTTGCCTGTTTCCGGAATGGCGCAGAGTTATTCTGTAATGGATACTTCAAGTTTGGATTTTTCAGAAAAAAATAAGAAAATAAAGAAACCTCCTGTTTATGCTTCAGCTTTGTTGCAACACGATATAGATGCCGTTGCTCCGGTTACGGATAACGAGTTGCAATTATTCGTCCGCGATTGGAAAAAATATTCTCATTGGTTGAAATCGGACGGGAATCAATATAAGGCTGTTGCTTATTTGGGGGTGGATAATCCTGCAGATTATCCACCGGAGGTCATTCAATGGATGGACGATCACGGTTGGGCGACAGATCGCTTTTTCTTGCTGGAAAGAAAGTTTCGTACGACACTTGCGGTTTTGGAACAGGAAACGAAGCGAACAAATTTGTTAAAACACGTTGAACGTCAGATTCGCCAATTGGAAGAAAATAAAAATTTGACTTTGGAGCAGAAGCGTCAGATGAAAGACCGGTATATTGACACAATTCATACCATCCGTTCAGCGACGGCTGTGAAAGCTCCTGTGTCTTCAGATGAGTATGAGTTGATCAAATTGAATCGAGACGTTCTGGCACAAGTGCTGGACGAATAGGATTAAATAGTGATTAACGGCATATTTTTATCTGAAACGATCCATTGGGCGACATGATACATCATGATTCCGATATAAGCTCCCATAACGGCATCGCTGATGAAACAATGAGCCGTCATAACAAGAGATAAAGTCATCAACAAGGCAAAAGCAAACAACAGCTTTGCAAAGCGCGGCACAAAGCTTGCAAAGGAAACGATGACAGCCCATAAGCTTTGAGTGGCAAAGCTGGGGAAAGAGATTTCGGCGACACGGAACCTGAAAGCGGAAAAGCCGTAAATTTGCATTGTTTCCATGTATTCCGGAGGATAACGACCGATTAAAATATTCAAAACCAAAGTCAACAGGGATGAAAGAGACAAAGTAAAAAGGATAAACAAGACGCAACGGGCTTTTTCCAGATTTTTTTCAAACAGATCCGTTGTCAATGACAAACCGGCGATAGCCATGTAAATCAACCATAAAGCAATTAATATGACGAACCACCATACCGAAGGGTTGAGTTCCGCCAAGTGATAAAAGAGGCTGTCTTGTTCAGAGTTCATGCCGGCTAAAGCGAAAGGCTCATCTAAAAAACAAATGGAAAACGAACAAAATAAACAAACATAGATGAATGCGGCGGTCTTGGGATATTTTGTTGTAAAATTGGCAAGTATTCTTTTCGCGTTTTGATAATGGGGGGAAACATTTTTCCACTTGCATTTTTCTGCCAATTTTTGAAAATTTTTTGAATTTTTTATGTTAAACAGAACATTTTTTGCTTTTTCCGTATAGGAAAATAAAACAACTTTTAACCGTTCAAAAAAATTCACATTATTACCCATAGCTTAATCCGAATAAAAATAAAAAACATGCTACTATATCATAATGAAAGGCTTTTGTTGAATTTTTTTGAAAATAAATGTTAAAATATAAAAAAAGGACGCGTTGATGATAAGGAAATTTTTGATTTTAGGATTTTTTTTGGTTGTTTGTGGCAGCGTCCCTTCTATGGCTCAGGTGATCGATGTCCGCGCTTACAGCCGTCAACGCGGTTTTAAGGCATATCAAGGCAAACCATACGGTATGCCTGTTGCACAACCGGTTAAACCGGATAGTCCGGCAAATAGTTTGTTGCAGGAAAGTCAACAAAAGGCAGTTGTAGATGAATCAGCACAAATGCCCGTTCGTAATGAAAAAGCGGATCAAACCGAAGAAATGCAAGAATATATTAAGAACAACCCTCATGTAAAACCTGATATTTAAAGGAAGAAAATGCGTGTAGTCATTTGTTTTGTTATATTGGAAATGCTTTTTTCGATACCGGTGTCGGCACAACCGTTTGATGTTCGTGCTTACAGTCGCCAGCGTGGTTTTAAAGCGTATCAACCTAAACCAGAGACGGTGGCGGTTCCGCGCCAACCTGCTTTTACAGCTCCGGATGAGACTCCAGATGCCAATGCGGATGAAAACCAAAAAGATGAATCGTTTAAGCCGGATCGACAGCAAGAAGATAAGCCTTCCAAAATTCAGCAAACGGGAATAAAAGTCTTTCAGAAAAAAGATGAAGACAAAGTGCTGAATTTTGATGTTGAAAATCCGGAATTTGATAAACTGAGTGATAAACGTAAACAAGATATTATGAATCGTATTACTTTTGAAAAAGATGGGGGTTAGGTGAAGATGAGGTATGCAATTTTGATTTTAGGATTCCTTTTTTTATCGGTTCCGCAAGCTTTTGCGGTGTGCTCTGGCGGGCTTGACGGGAAAAATGCCGCTTTTTCGGGGTGTTCTGAAATGGGTGAATTAGGGGATTTGATTTACGAACGAGATCAAACCGGACGCGTGTTGCGCAAAAGAAGTGAAGGTGAAATCAAGCAATACTTGATTCAAACAGTTGAAGAACGCTTTAAAAATCGTGGCGTAACGATGAAAAACAAAGATGGAGAACCTGTTATTACCATTAATCGTGATAATGTTGTTTTTGATGTGTTCAATCAAAACGGAGACAAAATTTACACATACACTGTTGATGTGGAAAAAGGGATTCCTCAAAATGAAAAAGATGTTATTGAAGCACGCAATCAGTACGACAGTGCAAAGGCGCAACGTAAAGAAGTGAAAAGAAACCGGATGAAAAGACTGGAAGCGTTAGCGGAAAAAATTCAAGCAGAACAAGATGAAAAAAAGGCGGTTACGAAACAATGAAATACCTGATTTGTGTTGCAACTTTATGTTTTTTGACGGCATGCGCTTTTCAAAAAGTGCCAGATACAAAAGTCCCGTTGGTATTGGAAACATCTATTAATAGCGACTTGTTGATATTGCAAACCGAAGATATCAGAATTGTGGAAGCCAAACAAAAAAGAATTGCTTATGAATACAATGATCAAAATATCCGTTTATCTCAATTGGCGGATCATGCCCGTCGTTTTTGCGAAGGAAACGGAAGGGATACTGTATTAGTGGATATGCGTTTAACGAACAAACACGGTTTTCGTCGAGCCACTTTTGATTGTAAAGAACGTTCTATTTTAATTCCTTAACGGAAATTCCAAAACTGTCAATGCTGCCAAAAGGCTGATTTTATATCAGCCTTAAGGGGCGTTGGTAGCGGGTTTTTCTTTTGATTTTAATAATAACTGATTCAAAATGTAAACTCGTATGGCAGAGGATAAGTTCCCATTTCTTTGACGGTCAATTTGTGTGATCAACTCGACAGTTGTCAAGTTTTGACTGGCAGCTGTTTTTTTTAATTCTTCCCAAAATTCCGGTTCTAGTGAAATGCTTGTGTGGTGACCGGAAATCATAACAGAATATTTATGAATGCTCATTTTTTTATCTGTTTATAAAAATCGTTTCCTTTATTGTCTATTAATACGAAAGCCGGCAGATTTTTTACATGGATTTCCCATACCGCTTCCATGCCCAAGTCTTGGAAATCAATACAACGGCATGCTGTAATGTATGACGCTGCAGTTTGAGCGGCTGCTCCTCCTAACGTGCCAAGGTAAAAACCGCCATTTTTTTGACAGGCTTTTACAACCTCTTCGGAACGGTTTCCTTTTGCCAACATAATTAATGAAGCGCCATTTTTTTGTAATAAATCAACATAACCGTCCATTCTTCCGGCGGTTGTCGGGCCGAAAGAACCGCAAGGAAAACCATCGGGTTGTTTTGCCGGTCCGGCATAATAGACGGGATATTTTTTCAGATAGTCCGGTAAGGGCTTATTTTGATCTAGGATTTCTTTAAATCTGGCATGGGCAATGTCTCTGGCAACGATCAACGTTCCGTTTAAAGTCAAACGATCTCCGACTTTTAATGTATCGAGTCGAGCGAGAGTATCCGTTATGGGGCGTTGTAGATCCAGATGAACATCCGTATGATTTAATACAACTTCTTTAACATCTGGCAAGAATTGGGCGGGGTTTGTTTCAAGTTGTTCTAGGAAAACGCCGTCAGGTGAAATTTCGGCGAAAATATTTCTGTCTGCGACACAAGAAACACCGATACCGACAGGCAAAGAGGCGGCATGACGGGGCAGGCGGATAACGCGTATATCCAAACAGAAGTGTTTTCCTCCGAATTGAGCACCAAGCCCGTTTTGATTGACAAGGGAAAGAAGTTCATTTTCCAAATCGACATCTCTGAAGCCGTTTGGAGACGCTGGCATATTGTCCAAAGCACCACTTGAGGCGAGTTTTACGGTTTTCAAGTTTGCTTCGGCACTCAATCCGCCGATGACGACAGCCAGATGATAAGGAGGACATGCCGATACGCCGATTTCCTTTATTTTTTCCAGCAAAAAGCGGATTAAATCTTGCTTGTTAAGCAAGGCGCGTGTTTTTTGGAACAGGAAAGTCTTATTTGCCGACCCACCTCCTTTGGCAATGAACAAGAACCGGTAAGTGTTGCCTTTGACTGCCGCCAGATCAATTTGAGCCGGTAAGTTTGTTCCGGTGTTTTTTTCAACAAACATGGATAGCGGTACGTTTTGCGAATAGCGCAGATTTAATGACGAGTACGCTTTTTTTATACCGCGTGTTAAAGCTTCGGTTTCAAGACCGTCTGTCAAGACCAGATGCCCTTTTTCGCCGAAAACAAGTACAGTTCCTGTATCCTGACAAAGCGGGAGGGTCATGCCGGAAGCGATATTAGCGTTTTTCAGAAGTTCCAAAGAAACGAAACGTTCATTGACCGAAGCGTCCGGACTGTCAAAAATCGCCCGTATTGCCGCCAGATGGGAAGAACGCAACAGATGAGAGACATCGTGCAACGCTGTAAAAGCGAGATCTTCAAAGACTTGTGTGGGAATGCGCAAAAAGCCGTTTTGCCATGAAACGGGAGCTGTATTGATTTTTTTTGAAACGAAAGGACGGTAGAAGGGCATTTTATTTCTTTTTCCGGAAAGCGCTGAGGCTGACGACTTTTGGTGTGTCATCGTCGGATGCCGGTTGGTTTTGTTGCGGTTTTTCTTTCGGTTTTTCTTTCGGTTTTTCCGGATTGAAGGAAAGGGCGAATTGTGCGTAAGGGTCGGCGAAGCGCATAATGGCATTGAAGGGGACGGATATTTTTTCGGGGACGTTGCTAAAGCTCAGAACGACAGAGAACGCATCGTTTGAAACGTTTAAGTCGCTGTATTCATGCTGTAGAACGATGGTCATATTATCCGGATAGGCTGTTTTCAATCTGTCGGATAAGATGACATCATCACGAGCCGTTTGGAAAGTGATATAGAAGTGATTTCCTTTCAACCCGTTTTTTTGTGCGGACAGAAGGGCGTCGTGGACGACATGGATCAGAGCTTTTTCGACAAGGTGTTCATAAGAGATTTCGTTCATAATACCCCTTAAAGATGAAGAGATTAAAAAAATAAAGGGACACTTCTGTTGCTAGGCAAGTCCCCGCCCCACCTGAAGCGCTCAAGCCTCAGGGATTAAGTTCGGTGCTCCGACCGCATTACGCAGCGAGAGCGACCTGAGTGCGATTATCATTCGCATTTAAAATTACAGCCCGATAACGGTGGTACAATGCCGGATGCAGATCCTACCTTTACTACGCGCGTCGATCCTGTTTCGTCCCCGTTGGTGGAGACGCCGGGTACCGCCCCCGGGTCCGCTACGCCTATTCCATAGGGTGTTTAGCATCATAGCCGGTTGAAGCCGGCATTTTTTATTATAGAAGAAAGTTATTATAAAAGCAAGAGATTGAGAAACAGCTTTATAAGTTTTGATTATGAATCAAGAGCTTTTCGACCGTGTCCGTTATAAAGAATTGTTTCGAGAAAGTAAAACTGGGCTGTTTATCCCTGAAAACGATATAAAAGATTTCATGTTGATCTTGACAGTATGGAATAAGATGCAAATGCTTTATTTTTACAAACTTTGAACTGTGTTTTGGAAAAACACGATATTAAAGAATCAAGGCATTGAATAAATCCGCATTTTATCGGTTGAAATCATTTTTATGAATTTCCGGTTTTTAATGGATTGAAGGGGAAGCAGGGGCTGTTATGGAGTGCTACAGATCCAAATGAACTCTTGTATATTTAGATCTGTTTCTTTAATATCCCGCAAGAATTGGGCGGGGTTTAATTTAAATTGTTTTAGAAAACACGCCGTCAGGTGAAATTTCGGCAAAAAAGCAAATCCGCTTGTCGGGGTGTGGATGACGTGAGGATCTGAAAGTCTTCCGGATTTTAAAATAGTGATTCCG
Source organism: uncultured Alphaproteobacteria bacterium (assembly GCA_944390195.1). GTDB lineage: Bacteria > Pseudomonadota > Alphaproteobacteria > CAAGCB01 > CAG-977 > UBA11549. Next base: position 31,985 of record CALXOZ010000012.1, on the reverse strand, counting down.
GATGAAGTGAAGAAAGGTTTTTTTAACGTTTTTGTCCGACCAAAAGAAAATCTTGATATAATCAAAAGACGTATTTTTTCCGTGTGGTTTTGTGGCTTTTTGCGTTCTTGTCCGATCAAAGCGCCGCTTGTCAAATATGAACATTTGCCGTGTTAGCTGAAAATAGAGATATTACTTCATTTTGTCGGAAGTTTTTTTGGAACCGGTGATCGCCGGACTTGCGTACCCTGAGACGCTATTGCAAAAACGGGAAGGGACAAACAAAAACCGGTGCTGTTTTTAAATTATCTGTGCGTTATAATTATATCGAAAAAGTCCATTAAGTTATCTCTGATCGTCTTGTATCAGTTTGAAAGGTGTTGAATTTAAAAAATGATAAGCCTGTCGTGATTCGGAAACAAGTCCTTGCGTTACCGGCGTTCGTGAATTAAACTGTCTGCAATTTTTTTATTACGGAGCTTTTGACTTATGGAATTGACCATAGACCAACAACGCGAAATTAATGAATTAACATTATCCGGATATCAAACAAAACGTCCGACCGTTTCTGCTTTGGAAGAAATTCTTTATAAACCGTTTCCTGTTTTAGACCATGGATTTGTCCGTGTCATGGATTATATGGGGGATGATTCGGCAATTGTTCAGGCAGCGCGGGTGTCATACGGCCGCGGAACGAAGCAGACATCTCAGGATAAAGGCTTGATCAACTATTTGATGCGTCATCGTCACACATCGCCGTTTGAGATGTGTGAAATCAAATTACATGTTAAATTGCCTATTTTCGTGGCTCGTCATTGGGTTCGCCACCGTACGGCGAGCATTAATGAATATTCTGCCCGCTATTCCATTTTAGATCGTGAATTTTATTTTCCGAAGTTTGAAGACATGGCGGCTCAAGCGACAACGAATCACCAAGGGCGCGGACAGGTTCTTTCGATGGAGGAGGCTCAAAAAGCTTTTGATATTTTAAAAGCGGACGCTTTGAAATGCTATGATGATTACGAGTATATGTTGAATGAAAATCCCGACGGATCACGCAAAGACCCGACGCGTTTGGGCTTGGCGAGAGAATTGGCGCGCATGAATTTGCCGGTTAATATTTATACGCAATGGTATTGGAAGACGGATTTACATAACTTGTTTCATTTTTTGTCTTTACGCGCCGAAGCGCATGCGCAAAAGGAAATTCGGGATTATGCGAATGTGATTTTGGACATATGCCGTAAATGGGTTCCTTTGGCGACGCAAGCTTTCGAGGAACATTGTTTGAAATCCGGGCGTTTGTCGGCAAAAGGGTTGGAAGTCGTTCGCCGGATGATCAAAGGTGAAAAAGTCGATCGTGAAAGTTCCGGTTTGATGAAAGGCGAATGGAACGAATTACAAGCAATGCTGGGGATTGGGGAAGAAAAAGATGTCAGATAACAAAAGCCCTTGGGGCAATTCAAATGATGAGGATCAAAATCCGTGGAAGCCGCGCCAAAATGAATCGGAAACGGCGGATATTGAATCTTTGTTGAAAAAGAGTCAGGCGAAGGTTCATCATATCATGAACGGCGGGAAAAAAAAGCGCGGTGCCGATTTTAATAATTGGGGAGCTATTGCCGTTATTGTTTTATTATTATGGGCTTTGACGGGGTTTTATCAGGTTCAACCGCAAGAACAAGGTGTTGTTTTACGTTTTGGGAAATATGCCTATACGACGGCTCCCGGTTTGCATTACCATTTACCCTATCCGGTTGAAACGGTTTTAAAACCGAATGTGTCACGGGAAAACCGTATCGAGATCGGTTTCAGTTCGGAACCGTTCCGTAAAAATCGCCGAGGGTCTTCAATGCGCGATCTTCAGGCGGAAAATATTGCGTTGACCGGAGATGAAAATATTGTCGAGGTTAACTTCACCGTTACATGGAAAGTCAAGAATGCCGGTGATTTTTTGTTTAATGTTCGGGATCCTGAAGCAACCGTGCGCACAGCGGCGGAAAGTGCTATGCGTGATTCCATCGGGGTAACACCGATTATGGAGATTATCGCCGACGATCGTAAAGGTGTTCAGGAACGTGCGGAAAAAACATTGCAGTCTTTACTTGACAAATACAAAACGGGGATAGCGGTTACCTCTGTCCAATTGACAAAGGCGGACGCTCCTGCACAAGTTATTGACGCTTTTAACGATGTTCAACGTGCGAAAGCGGATAAGGAACGTTTAAGCAATGAGGCTGAAGCGTATCGTAATGATATTTTACCGCGTGCAAGGGGAGAGGCTTCCCGTATCATAAGCGAGGCGGAAGCTTACAAGTCCAAAGTGATTGATGCCGCGAAAGGGGATAGTGCCCGTTTTACAGCCGTATTGGAAGAATATCTGGCGGCAAAAGAAGTTGTCGCCCGCCGTTTGTATTTGGAAACGATGGAAGATGTTTATGGCCATGTCGATAAAGTTGTTATTGATAAACAAGCCGGTGGTGTTGTCCCGTATTTGCCTTTGCCAGGGCTGAACAAAAAACAATAGGAGTTCATTCATGACGTCTCGATTGAAAATGATTTTAGGCATAACAGCGATTATTGCTTTTATTGTCATGTTGGATGCGTTGTTTGTCGTACCTCAGACACAACAGGCGATTGTCATTCAGTTCGGTGAACCTAAACGAGTGATTCAAGATCCTGGCTTGCATATGAAGATTCCTTTCATTCAACGGGTGGTGCTTTACGACAACCGTTTGTTGGGTTTAGATCCTCCGGCAAAGGAAGTGTTGCTTTCGGATAAGAAACGAATTGTCGTCGATGCCTTTTTACGTTTTAAAATTGTCAATCCTTTGTTGTTTTATCAGGCTTTGCAGACTGAAGAAATGGCTCATTCCCGTTTAAGTGATGCGACGGTTTCCTCTTTGCGCGATGTTTTAGGGAAATATGATATGAAGACGATATTGTCTCCAAAGCGTACGGAAATTATGGCGAAAATCAGGGACGAGGTGGATTCAAAGGCAAAGGCTTTCGGGGTTGAGGTGGTCGATGTTCGCATTCGCAGAGCCGACTTGCCGGAAGAAACGTCTCAAGCCGTTTATGCGCGTATGCGTTCCGAACGTGAACGGGAAGCGAAAGAATTTCGTGCTCAAGGTCAACAGATGAATCAGAAAATCAAAGCGGAAGCTGACAGGGATAAAATAAGAATTATAGCCGAAGCCCAAAAGAATGCACAGATTTTACGCGGACAAGGCGATAAGGAAGCGGCGCGTATTTGGGCGAAAGCTTCCAAACGCGATGCGGATTTTTATGCTTTTTACCGTTCTTTGGAAGCTTATAAAAACAGCATGAAGACCGAGGGAACGTCGTTGGTTGTTTCTCCGGATTCCGAGTTCTTCAAGTTTTTTAACACCGTGCCTGATAATGTAAGACGCTGAAACACATAGGGATCGTAATGCAAGATTTATTTATTGCAATAGCATTAGCGCTTGTTTTCGAGGGATCGTATTACGCCTTGGCTCCTGAAAAAGCTCAAGCGATGATGCGGGAGCTCAGTACGCTTGAACCCGATATGTTGCGCAAAGCCGGATTGTTGATTGCCATTGTCGGCGTTTTGGTGATTGTGATGATTAAAGGATAATGAGGTATGAAAGCTTTTGTTTTCTTCCTGTTTTATTTTTTAGCATATTCGCCGTTAATGGCTCAGAGTGTTATTTCATTTGCGGATACGGTGCAAAAAGTTTTACCTTCGGTTGTAAGTGTTTCTGCCACTAAAATGACTGCCGAGCCGCCGGAAATGATGCTGGCTTTGCGTGGTTCGCCTTTTGAACAGTTTTTCAAAGATGTTTACCGCGATGGCAGTTTCGATACCCCGAAATCCATTTTATTGGGTTCGGGCTTTGTCTACAATCAAGACGGATTTATTGTTACCAGTGCGCATGTTGTGGAAAACATGAATGATGTCATGGTAACTTTGAATGACGGAAATGTCGTCAAGGGTCATGTCGCCGGACGGGATCCGAAGACGGATCTTGCTGTTATAAAAATAGATTCTCATGATTTGCCCGCTGTAAAAATCGGCAATTCTGATCTTGCCAGAATAGGGGATCCCGTTTTAGCAATCGGGAATCCTTTCGGATTGGGAAATACGGTAACTGCCGGCATTATTTCAGCTCGTTCCCGTGATATTCAAGTCGGACCTTATGATGATTTCATTCAAACCGATGCGGCTATTAATCGCGGAAATTCCGGAGGACCGTTGTTTAATGCGGACGGCGAAATGATCGGAGTCAATACGGCTATTTTTTCCCCGTCCGGAGGTAGCGTCGGAATCGCTTTCGCCGTTCCGTCAAAAATGGTAAAGACGGTTGTGGATGCTTTGATAAAAGACGGGGTCGTAAAAAGAGGACGTCTTGGGTTAAAAGTCCAAACTGTTACAAAAGAAATTGCAGAAAGTCTTAAAATGGATAAGACCTATGGGGCTTTGGTCGCGGGGATTGATCCGTCTTCGTTGGCTGTCGGATCAAAGATTAAAACAGGAGACGTCATTATCAAGTTTAATCAACGGGAAGTCCCGTCAATGCGAGCTTTACCCCGTATGGCGGCAGAGGCGACAGTCGGTTCTGTCGTTCCTCTTACGGTATGGCGTGATGGAAAAGAAATTGATCTTTCCATCCGTATTTCTGAAATGAAAGAACCGTCTTTTTCCCAGACTTTGCCGGATCCCGAACATTTTCAACAGGGGAAAACAAAAAATTTGACTTTGTTGGGGATAACGCTGGCGCAACAAACACCTGAATTAAGGCGCCGGTTTAATTTGGCGAAAAACGCCGAAGGATTGGTTGTTGTTGCTGTTCAACCCAAATCGGATGCGTCTTTAAAAGGATTAAGACCGGGGGATCTTTTGGTCGAATTGGACAAGAAAAAACTGTCGCATTTCTCTGTTGCGGAAGATTGGGAAAAAGAAGCTGCAGAATTGGGGCAGGAATCTGCTTTTGTTTTAATTGACCGGCATGGGGAACGCTTTTTTGCCGTCGTCCGTTTTGCTCCAGTTCCTTGAAAGTTGATCTTTATGCGGGTTGATTTTTACCATCTCAGACATTTGTCTTTTGATCAAATCGTGCCAGCTTTAGTTCAAAAAGTGTATGCCGGCGGGAAAAGATTGCTTATAAAAACGGAACTGCCGGAAAAGGCGGAATATGTCAATAATTTATTATGGACGTTTAGAACGGATTCCTGGTTGCCGCATGGCTCTGATAAAGACACCGATGTTGCAGATCAGCCAATTTTGATTACGACTCAAGACGAAAACCTGAATCAAGCGCAGTTTGTCATGTTGCTTGACGGAGCCATATTGGAGGAAATCAGTTCGTTCGAACGTTGCTTTAATTTGTTCGACGGACAAGATAATGCGTCGTTGCAAAACGCAAGACAGCTTTGGAAAGCGGTTGTCGCAGCTGGTTTTGAAGCTTATTATTGGCAACAGGGCGATAATGGAAGGTGGGAAATGAAAGCGTCAAAGGTTCCGGAAAAAAAGTGATGTTTTTAGGAAGACCTTTACGATCTGTTTTGGAAAGCGGTTGTCGCAGTTGGTTTCGAAGCTTATTATTGGTAACAGGGCGATAATGGGAAGTGGGAAATGAAAACGTCAAAAGTTCCGGAAAAAAGTGATGTTTTTAGGAAGACCCTTACGATCTGTTTTGGAAAGCGGTTGTCGCAGCCGGTTTTGAAGCTTATTATTGGCAACAGGGCGATAATGGGAAGTGGGAAATGAAAGCGTCAAAGGTTCCGGAAAAGAAGTGATGTTTTTAGGAAGACCTTTACGATCTGTTTTGGAAAGCGGTTGTCGTAGCTGGTTTTGAAGCTTATTATTGGTAACAGGGCGATAATGGGAAGTGGGAAATGAAAGCGTCAAAGGTTCCGGAAAAAAAGTGATGTTTTTAGGAAGACCTTTACGATCTGTTTTGGAAAGCGGTTGTCGCAGTTGGTTTTGAAGCTTATTATTGGTAACAGGGCGATAATGGGAAGTGGGAAATGAAAACGTCAAAAGTTCCGGAAAAGAAGTGATGTTTTTAGGAAGACCTTTACGATCTGTTTTTATACGAAAACATACTAAAGTGTTTGAGGCTAGATTGCTGTAGTTAAAAAGATCTTTGTTAAAAGATAAAATGTCTTTTGTTTCAAAATGAAAGTTCCGACTGGTAATTATATAAAGACGTTTTAAACGAAACTGTTCGGAAAAGTTTTGGGAAATATCAGTTTTTTCCTCATGTACCTGTTCGACTTTAAACCGTCTTATGGTATGGATCCATTTTAATTAAAAAATATACGGGAAATAAAGCGTTTTTGATAGTTTTTTGATATCTGCATACAAATCATTTGTATGATAAAAAATGGACTTCATTTTAATAAGCGAAAAAGTTGACAGCTTAATTGAACAAATAATTTCAAAAAAATTTTTTACTTTAATGCGTTAAACACTTGTAAAGTGTGATGTAAAGTATCGATTTTAGTATTATTATCCATATCTTTGGAGCTCATTATTTCTTCAATCCATTTATATTCTTCCTGTCCTGTGTATTCCACAGGCAAACGCCACAAAAAATCGACAATCATCATCATTTCGATTTGTGTTTCAAAGCCGTAATTCCAAGCCGTTTGACAACTCGAAATAAGCTTGTCTTTTAGAATATTTTCGCTTAAGTCCTCTGCTTTTTCAGGGAAATTTGTTTTTAAATAGTTTAGAGCACGATGAAGAAACCGTTCAGCTTCCAATTGACTTTTCGTAGACATGAAGAACCTTTCAATAAACCGCCTTCTAGCTTTTTTCTCCCAAGACGCTGAAGTCATTTTCCAAAGCGAGCAAATCTTTTTCCGCATCAAGCACAGCTTCTGTTCTGGCTTTATATTTTTCCAGATCACCTTTTGTGTTGATATCTGTTAAAGCCAAATCGTCTTTTAAAACGACCTCTTTGATATAATCGGAATGTTCGATCAAAGCCGGAGACCAATGAGAATCTTCGGGAATGATTTTCACCGCTTTAAACAGGTCTTTCGGCCACAGCACGGGGTTATGACGCACACCGTTGTATGAAGGCATTACGACAGGAGGACGTTTTGTTGTGGCATTGTTAAAAGTGTCGATCATACGATCAATATATCCGGCATCAAAAGCGGGCATATCTGCGGGAAGGACGATTGCAGCGATAACATCAGGAGGTAATACGGCCAACCCTAAACGGATCGACCCTAAAACCCCTGAAATGAAATCGGGATTACGCACTATTTTAACATCATATTTTTCCAGACGTTTTTCGATGAATTTGGCATCGTATCCGGTTACAACCGTAATGTAATCCGCTTTGGAAGCCAATGCTGAACGTACGGAATGTTCAACCATAGCCAACCCGTTTAAAGGTTCAAGCAATTTATTTGATCCGACCATGCGTCCGGAAGACCCTGCCGCTAAAATGACGACGGCAATTTTCGTACTGTTTGACAAGGAAGTGATATTAACCGATTTTTTTATTTGTTCCGAAGTAATTCTTTTCCCCAGACGAGATAATGAGATGCCGTTGACAGCCAGAGAGGGAAAAACATCACAAGATGGCAAAGATTTTGTTGCCAGAAAACGGATTAAGCGATCGAACGCTGGCAAATCGGTGTCATGGGCGGCGTATCCCAAAAGTTTGATATTGTTTTTATGGGCAATGACGACAGACAGCCCCGAATCCAAAGGCCATGAGATACTGTCGATATCTGCCGCCGCTTCTTTAAAACCCTTGGCAACGACATCGTCTTGATGCAAAGGGGGAAACGGACATTCCACAAGAATGACTTCAGCTTTGCAATCAATGGCGTTACGGACGTGCTTTTCGATTTCAAGCGAATTATATTCGCAGAGATTATGATAGATAACATCAAAGCCATAAATGCCGAAACGTCTTTCAAGTTCGGCTTTGCTTAAAGGTTTGTGTTCAAAATTGTCAAAGACGAATGTTTTTATGAATGCGATTTTGCAAAAAGCGTACGGGGCGATTTTTAATAAAGCTCCGTTGCCTGAAATCTTTGTAATGGCTTCATTTATAAGATCTGCTTGAATGGCGGGGCCGTACAAGCGCAGATTGGCAATGAACTGTCCTTTGAATACAGGTAAATAAGCGGGAAGCGAGATTAAAGAAATATTTTGGCAATGGGCATTGAAGCGGTTCATTCTGCTTGGTTCAAAGACAAGAACTCCGTCCGTATCCGCGAATATTTCGCTGTAGCCGTTTTCATCGGGTAAGGTGTAACGTAAAAAATCTCCGGCGATAGCTTTTAACAGGATGTCGGCGGCGGTTTGAGGATGGATGTCTTCAGAATCAAATATAGCGCCGACAACAGTTTTTATGCCGGCGCTTTTAAGTAATCCGATGTCGGTCGGGGTCAGAATGTGCCCTTTTTTCAGGGATTTTTCCTGACATTTCACATCATGTGTCAATTCGACACCCAGTGCGGAATAGACAGGAAACTCCCCGAATTTCATAGGTTCGCCCCTTTTACTTTTTGGTATATTCTTGTATGGCTAACAAGATATCCGAAGGAATTTCAATTGGATGGTTTTTTTGTTTCAGGAAACTTCTCAGACTTCCTTGAAAGTCGAAAGAAAGTTCTTGATCGTTTTGTTCTTCATCCAAAGGGGAATGTCCTGTGATTGATACAGTGAAAGCCATCAATCCGTTTAATTCACCGCTGGCGCGTATTTCCATGTTTTTGACGATAACGTCTTTTAAGAAAGTTGCCATTTCAGGATCCATTTTTTCTTTGATCGCTTTAGGCGGATAGTAATGCAATGTTCCGGGCAGCTTTGATGTAAAGAGGACATCTTCGACAAGCAGTTTGTCGTCATCAAGCGATAATCTCCATTCGGAATTCATGATACCGTCGACTTGCAAAGCGGATGAGGTCAGATTGTTTGTTACAACAGCCAGATCTATTCCGCTGCCTTCAAACAAGATCTGCGAAGCCTCTCCTTCATAAGGGACGTAGAAGGATTTTATGGTTTTAAACTGTCCATTGGCATATTTCATACGAGCGTTTGCGATTTCCACCCCTTTGTTGGGGAAGATTTGGAAGTTGAACAATGCGTTTTGCATGGGAACGCCAATATTGAAATTGCCTATGAACAGCTGTTGGTTTTCTGGTGTACCCAATGGCAGAACGGAAGACAGGGTAACGACTCCGTTTAACGCATTGACACCGATTCCCTTCCATGTTGTTGAAACGTTTTCCAACAAGACGTTCATAGGACCGGTTACTTGACCATTTTTAACATTCAATCGTCCTTTAGCGGCAATTCCTCCGGTAGTGGTGTTCGGCAGGTAATTGAGCATGAATGGGGCTACTGTTTCAAAGTTTACTCCTGAATCGGACAGAATGAACTTGGGGACGACGAGGTACATATTCCATTCATGTGTCGGCAGGGTGTAAGAGCCGTTTGCGTTTGCCGTAACCAATCCGTTCTTTAAAGCGATAGAGGCATCTACGCCGAATTCAGAAGCGCTCATCGGACGGAAACGCAAGTCTGCGGAAAAGTCCGCCAAAACATTGGCTTGAGCCAAAGAGGCATTTTGTATCCTTAAGCGGACATCGGGTAAAGAACCGCTGTTAAATGATGAAAAGCCTTGTATTCCGGTCAAGTTAATGTTGTTGTTTGCAAAGCTTGATTGATTGAAAGTTGCTTCGGCGTGATGTTTTCCTGAAAAGACGTTATAGGTTAAGTTTGCTGTCAATTCGTTCAGGGCTAAAGAAGCCTGTGAGTTGCTTACCGTATCAGCAATAAAGATTTGTGTCGATAACGGTGTTACGGGTAAATGGAAAGTTACATTGCCTTTTTCAGATTTCATGAAGGGGATGTCAGGATTTGGATTGACGGTCAGTTCTAAGGGAGCCAACGTTCTGATCTGCCTGAAATTCCCCAGATACTGCAATCCGGAAAATGAAAGAGTCATCGGGTTTTGAAGAGTTGTATTGCATACTCCTTTATTGCACGCAAATTTCAAATCCATTTTTGTTTTCATATCTTGGATGGCAATTTTCCCGTTTGTAAGTGTGTTGGCACTCAGGATTAGGGGAAGCGTTCCTTCAAATTTTTCAAAGGTTCCGCTGATAACCGTATTGTCAGCTTTTATAGACAAGTCTCCGCCGAATTTACCTTTGGCTTCTTGAGAGTTTTCAAAAGAACGGTTTAAATCGACAGTGATATCGAAGCTTTTTTCTTTGGGAATGACAGCCGCTTTTAAATTCAGCTTTTGATCCGAAGATGATAACAACAGATCCGCTTCACCTTTTGATAAGACGCCATTGTTGACGGAAACAGCCATATTACCTGTAATAGCTCCGGTTTCCTTTTCGTCTTTTAATAATTTTCCGTCGGTGATTTCTGTTGTTATTTCTGAAGATGAAGCCGTTTTTTTCAAAGCGGACTTTGTTTTAAAACTGGCTTTTGACGAATTATAGTCGGTGAACACGGTCATATTCAGTTCTTTTTCTTCAAAGGAACCTTTGGAAGAAAAGGAAACAACAATAGTTCCATCATTTTCGTTTTCAGATTGGTTTGCATTAACAGGCATATCATTTCTAAGAATGAAGTTACCATTTTTTATGTCCAATGATTTAACGGTGAAGACCTTGTCTTGTTTAAACTCGATGGGGGAATAGATCAGATTGTTGAGGACACCTAAAGAAATGCCGTCATTTCTTCTGTACCCTTTGATTGTAACGCCTGTCAATTCGATTGATTTAAGGGTGCGGCGGTACAACAATCCGAACAAGGAATACTTGAATTTTATGGATGAAATGTTCATAGAGCCCGTTTTATCGGACAGATGCGTTAATTCGATTGTTGTAAAGGTTATTTGTTTAACTTTGAATGTTTTAAATGAAATACCGTTTTCGGCGAAAATTTCAGGTAACTTTTTTCGGGCTATTATAGGCAAGGCCAGATAAGAACCGTACCCAATAAGAAATATCAACGTGATAAAAAAGAGTCTTCTGTTCCATTTTTTGGAAAAGAATAATTTTATTTTATTTTTAAGTGTTTTTTCTTGATCCGTTTTTTGTTCATCGGATTGGGCGTTATTTGTGCTATGACGTTTTTTGCGTAAGGACTTTTTCCCTGTAACAGTTGGGGTTGCAGGGGTTTTTAAAGGAGTCGGTTCATCTTCCGGAGGCAAGTCGGGTTCGTGGGGAGCCTCTTGTTCATGAGGTGTCTCTTGTATATTTTGTACGGGCATTTCAGTTGTTGTTTGAGTTTCCTGTTTTTCCGTACTTTCTTGAGTATTATTTTTCACCTGATTGTTTTCGGGAGCCGGTTGTTGCGCTGGTGCTGCCTCACCGGGGCGGACGGTGGGGATTTTTATGCGTTTAACCAAAGGTGTTTTGGCTTTTGCCGGATGAGGGGTGGGGGTTGAATTTGTAGGGGTTGTATTATTTTCCATAAAAAAAAGATCCTCTTCCTGATGAACTTTTAACTGTTTTTTATCAGATTAACATGAAAGCGAAATAAAATTATACACTTTATATCTTTTATCTGAAAATCAGAGTTTTTTCAATCGAAATACCGTTTTCAGGTTTTGTTTCCAATGGGGGATCGGTGGAAAAAAGAATAAGGTGATTTAATTGAGATATTGCAGACTGTTATTTGTTGTGTTCTTGCTATGAAAGGGGATTCAGCGATATTTGCAATCGCGAAAATCTTGGAATATGCGTTCTTATGATGAAAAGAGAAAAGCGGCTTGTTTTTTCTTTAAAAGAAAATATTTTCCCATGCTTATAAAAGTCATGTTTTGAACAAAAATTCATTATATTCTCAGCTTACGTTATAAACCGGTGTCTTGGCGGAGGTATTTGTTGATGAAAAAGCTTGTAGTGTTATGTTTATTTTTTTTACTCGAATAAGCCCGTTTTTTACAAGTCTGTTTTTTTATTGAAAGTGTCCAAAGCATTTTTACTATTAAAAAATTAAAAGTTATCGTTTCGAAATGGATTGAAACATTGGCGGAAAATGCAGATTGCAGAAAAAATAAAAGCACTTGTATAAAATTTTCATAGATAATTAACAAGTTATCCTTTATTTTAATACCAACTGATTTTATTATTGACCAATAATCCTGTTATCCTATGGAGCAGACAATGAATGAAATGGAATTACGTATTCAAAATTTAGAAAAAAAATATCGCACATTGCAATATTCGGTCGTCGGATTGATGTGCTTCGCGGCCTATGTCGGATTGACGGGAACGACAGTGAATTTGTCTGCTCTTGCTCAACAACAGCAACCGGCTAAAGAAATCTCCAAAGAAGAAGCGGGCGTTCCCGTCGTTGTTGAAGCTGAAGTCTTTTTGCTGAAAGATGCCGCCGGAAACATACGCGGGGTTTGGACGGCGGATGACGAAGCGACTTCTTTCGCTATGATGCATAAGGATAAGTACCCGATTGCCGCTATCGCTGTAGACCGGAAAAATGCGACTTTATCCTTGACAGATGTTTATGCCGGTAAAATCAGCATGGGCTTGACGGATTCCATTCGTTCGATTGCCATTACGGATGATACCAAGAAAAATAACATCTATCTGGGGCTGACTGGTTCAGGAGAGGCAAGTTTTGACATGGTCAGTACAGGTAACTCTTCTGTGGTCATAGACGGTATGACCTCCACGTTGGATATGTCAGGTGATTCTGCCGTTCTGGCTTTAACCGAAACGGTCGGATCCGCAGTTGCTCTGAAAGCGCAACCTTCCAATGCGGGGTTGACTTTCTTGGATTATCAAAATCAACCGACCGTTGATTTGACGACTGTTGACGGTAAAACACAAATCAAGTTGAATTCCCCTGCTCTGAAAGAGGAAAAAACAATTCTTACGGCTCCGGATGCAGTTTTGATTCCTGAAGCGGAAGATGTTCCTGCAAAAGAAGCGGTGAATCCGGAAGCTGCGCAGGAAAATAAAACCGATCCGAAAACGGCTGTCGAAAATAATGTCAAAGAACCTGATGCGCAAAAAGATCAAAATCAGCGTATTGATATGAAAACCTATTCGCCTTTTGGTAAGTAAACATAGTTGAAAAAACGGGCGTTAAATGCCCGTTTTTTTATGGAGATGAATATGAAAAAACTTTTGTGTTTTATTCTGATTGCTTTTGTAACCGCCTGTCTGCCGGAAAAAGAACAATCACCTTTGACCTTTGAAAAGCAAACGCTTCGTATCGACCGTGCAGATTCTCCGGCTGTCGTTTTGAATGTTGAAATAGCGGATACGGACAAAAAAAGAGCTCGAGGGCTGATGTACCGGACACAAATGAACGATGATGAAGGAATGTTGTTTTTATTCCCAGTCAAAAGAAAAGCTAGTATGTGGATGGCAAATACACCGATGTCTTTAGATATGCTTTTTATTGATGAAACAGGAAAAATCGTGCAAATCGTTGAAAATACTGTTCCTTTTTCTCATGATGAAATCCGCTCCGACCAATCGGTGAAGGGGGTTTTGGAATTAAAAGCGGGTATTTCGGATAAAATGGGGATAAAAACCGGTAATATTGTCGTTCATTCATTTTTTAACCTTGAAAATTCTGAAAATAATATGTAAAGTGCAAATTATCCGGAGCGTAGCGCAGTCTGGTAGCGCACCTGATTTGGGATCAGGTGGTCGTAGGTTCAAATCCTATCGCTCCGACCATCTTTAAAACCTCGCAATTTCAGAGCGAAGTTTTTCTTTTTAGAAATATTTAAGATTCTTGGCATTGAACGGAAAAAATCCTTGCGATAGACGAGGCAATTACAGACAATTTTGAACTCGAAACAAGGAACATTTCGGGAATGGCGTAATTTTGTATTGAGAACAAGGAAAAGCCTTCGGAAAATTAAAAAATGCGGGAATTCAGGATTATAACATTGGCATAGACGGATATGAAAACTGCTGAAAAGCAACGATATATCGAAGATTATGTTTAACGGCAGGTAAAAAAATCAAATAGGTGGTTGTTGAAGGATAAATTGTGAAACAAATATTTATCGTTTTTGGGTGGAATAAAAGATCCGGCGGGTTATGTGATAGACATATACCGGACTAGGAAAGCGGAAGAACTAAGAATAAAGAAAGCGTAAATGTTTTCAGAAGGTTTTTCTTTCGTAATATCATGAAAGTGGAGTGTGTTTTTTAATAAAAAATATCAAGGATATACTTTTGTAACAAGACCGAAGCCTTTAAAAAAATATGACTACAAGAAGGATTGACAGGACTGTTGCAGGTGTCCGTATTGTTATACTGATTGACAGTGAGTATCTGAACATAAAAGCTATGTCGATTAAAGATTATGAGAACGCATATTGAAATAAAGTTTATGATGTTCTGAAATGAGAGACGATAAAGAAAATATCTGTTGAATATGAGCCGGAATGAAAAACATTTTAAAATGTCCTATAAAACCTTTTATAAAAAAGGCATAAAAAAATTGATCGGACTTGAATGCCGTTTGCCAGAAAACAATTGACAAACAGATACGCTTCCTTTCAAAAGTTGTTGGCGCTAAATTCAGGGAAAAACGGATAAGATTTTTTTAGGAGGCAAACGACGTTTTAATTGATCTGAAAAAAAATGTTGAAATTTTTTTCTTGTTTTCTGCTCTTGATACACGCTTATAGAAAGGTGTGCGGATTAAAGCAAATCTGGAATATCTTTTAAAGTCTTTATCAACAGAAGCATATTATTTCAATGAAAGGGATCATTTCCTGATTGCGTCAATGAAAGGCAAAAATTCATCAACGACATGACGGTAGACTTCTTTTTTAAAATCCACAATCAATTCAACGACCTTTTCCACATCAATCCATTTCCATTGATTAAACTCTGGGTCTGGGCGATTCAGATCAATTTCCGTTTCATTCCCTGTGAATTGAAATAAAAACCATTTTTGCATTTGTCCGACGAATTCTTTTTTCTTTGGACTAAAAAAGTGTATGCCGGGAGGAAAATCATAAGAATACCAATTTTTGCTTTCAGCAATCAAAGTAACGGAAGAAATGTTTGTTTCTTCATAAAGTTCCCGTAAGGCGGCGTGATATTCGTCTTCTCCTTTATCTATACCCCCTTGGGGCATTTGCCATGCCTGCTTTCGGGAATCGGTGCGATGAGCTACAAAAACTTCGGCTTTTTTATTTAAAAGCATGATGCCGACGTTTGGACGGTATAATTTTAATTCTTTCATTTTCCGGCTTCCTTTTGTTTAACATAATAAGACAGCGGTACGAAAGTAATCTCTGTCTCGGATTTATTTGAAACGGATTTCATCCATTCTTCAAGAACCAGCAAAGTGATGGGAAGGGCTTCCATACGCACAAATGCGGCTCCGTTTTTTAAAGCGATTTGTTTTGCTTTATCCAGCTTTGAACGGATTGCGGCTCGGTGAAAATTTTCAAAGATATGAACATCAGGGCGGATAATCGTACTGAAGCGGACATGTGCCGGATTATCCGTTCCATTGACATAGATCAAACCGCGATCTGAAAGTTCTTCTAAGACAGGGGTTATTTGTTCTTCAGATAATGAAAAATTTTCTTCAGCAGTAGCGCTTAAACCGATAAAAGCGATATCTTGTCCAATAACTTTATGCAATCGTTTGCGATTTTCGGAAACAGGCAATTCGGTAACCAATCCTAAAGGACCGGGATCTGTATGGGGAAACCGCCCTTGTTGCATTGGCATATCCAGTAAAGTTTCATGACCGGATTGACGTGCTTCGATAACATATTTTCCCAAATTGTTTGCATAAGGGCTGAAAGACAAGGAAACAACGTCGGGCAAAGTGTTTATTGCCGCTTGTGTGATATTTCTTTTTTTCCCGAGACCTGAAAATAAAACAGCGATATAAGGTGTGTTTTCTTTTAGCCGGAATGGTTTGGCGTAGGCGGAAAAAGGAGAATTTGTTTTTGTTTTTACCGGTAGTTTTTTATTTTCCGTTTTGCTTTGAAGTTCGTTTAACGGTTCGATAATTTCCAGAGGTTTTTTTTTTGATGAACTAGACTTTTTAATTACGGAAAAATCGGGCAGGGAATCAGTTAAATTTGATTGAATGAGATCCGGTTGGAGGGTTTCTTGGTTTATTTGATACGGATTTTCTGAAATGTTTATTTCAGTGTTTACATTTGAGTTTTTTTCATTTTTTTTTTGAATTGCTTTTTGACTTGTCGGGATTTTTTTTTGTGTGTCTGGAATTTTTTTTTCTTTTAATTCCGGAAAGTCCAACGCGTTAAAGGCGGCTAAGGCGGCGTCTAATTTATTTGGAACATTTTTTTGTGGTTGTGATGTTTGGTTTGTTGTGTCTTTTTCTTGTACAAGCTGATTGTCAGAGGGAATATTTGATAGATCCGCGATATTTTGTTCGTCCTTTGACGCATTTTCTTTTGCTTCGATCATTTTTTGTAACATGACGGAAGTTTTTTCGATATTTTCTTTTTCTTGTTCCAATTGTTTAATCAATTCGGAGGAATTCAGATCAGTATTTTCCGGACTGTGTTTTTTTTCAGGTGGTTGGGGGGCGAATAATGATTCGGTAGGAAGCTTTGGCGCACTTTGTGAGAGGTAATAAGTGGTTTGAATGTTAACGGATTTGAAAAAGTTAAGATAGATGCCATAAAGCGTGGAAGAAAATGCCAGAACGGCAAGGGAGAAAACGACAATGAACGCACGTTTTTTCCCTGTGTTCGGGTCTTTTGAAAAAGAGTTTTCGACCATATTATTTTTATCAAAAGAAGGCATTTTCAATCCTGTTTTGAATTCAATCCTGTTTTGAATGATAGATTCCCATAGCTTTGACGATGTCGATAGCCCGGTCAAGCTGGTAATCTTCAAACTTTTTTTCTTCCTTTGGTTTTTCATCAAAGGGATCAGGTTCTTTTTTGGAATTTTTCTGTTTTGCGGAGTTATCTTTATCCTTGTTTTTATCTTTATCCTTATCTTTATTTTTGTCTTTGTCTTTTGCTTCCTTAGCCGTTTCCTTTGAATTTTGATCGTCTTGTTTCGACAAGGCGTTTGGCAAAGTCGCTTCGGCGAAATCATCAGATCTCAAGGCGTAGTATTCGACATGTCCGGGGGGAATTTGAATATCGGGTTCGATTCCCTTTGCTTGGATAGATCTGCCAGAAGGCGTATAATAACGCGCTGTTGTCAAACGGATGGCGCCGAAACCGGTGATGGGGATGACCGTTTGAACGGATCCTTTTCCGAAAGAACGCATACCTACGACAACAGCCCTTTTATGGTCTTGCAAGGCGCCGGCGACAATTTCCGCAGCGGAAGCCGATCCTTCGTTAATTAACACGACGATCGGTTTGTCTTTTGTAATATCTCCCTTTGTTGCGCTGAAACGCTGTATTTCCTCTTCTCTGCGCGGGCGGGTGGAAACGATTTCACCTTCGTTCAGGAACAAATCTGCGACGGATACGGCTTGATCTAACAGCCCGCCGGGGTTGTTACGCAAGTCAAGGATATATCCGGACAACTGATCAGGGTGCTCTTTTTGTATTTTTTCAACAGCTTTTATAACATCGTCTGTTGTTGTTTGCGAAAACGAAGAAATACGGACATAACCGACAGAGGGATCTTTTTCTTCTGTTTTTACCGAGCGGATTTTTATATTGGCGCGTTCCAGAACGACATCAAAGGGCTCTTTGTTTTTTCTGCGGATTGTCAATTTAACTTTGGATTTTAAAGGACCCCGCATTTTTTCAACGGCTTGAGTAAGTGTTTCCCCCAAAACGGTTGTCCCGTCGATATGAGTGATATAATCGCCTGCCTGCAATCCGGCTCTGAAAGCCGGCGTGTCATCAATCGGGGAAATGATTTTAATCCAACCGTTATCCATGGTTACTTCAATGCCCAATCCTCCGAATTCCCCTTTTGTTTGTTCGCTCATATCTTTGAATGTTTCCGCGTCCAAATAGGAGGAATGGGGATCCAAAGAGGATAACATTCCATTGATAGCATATTCGATCAACTTATCTTGCGGGACTTCTTCGACATAATCGGTTTGGGTTCGTTTCAACGTTTCACTGAAAACATTTAAATATTTATAGATTGAAGAGGTTTGGTCTTTGTTTTTTGTTTCTTCATTTTTTTCTTTTGATGTTGCTGGAGAGCAACATAAAAAGAGCGAAAACATGATGGAAACAGTCAGATATAAACGCTTCATAATTTATTCCTTACCCTTTGTTTTTTTGATTCAGCCAAGTTGCCGGATTAATGGGTTGTCCATTTTTTCTTAATTCAATATACAACGTCGGCTTTGATTGTGCCAGCATTATTCCAACGGGTTCTCCGGCAAGCAAGGATTGTCCTACGGAAGTATCCAATCGTCCGATACCGGCAAGCAAAGTATGATATCCATCGCCATGTTCGATGATCAACAGTTGTCCGTATCCTCGGAACGGTCCGGCAAACAAGACCTTCCCGTCGTAAGGGGAGATGACTTGTGCGTTGGAACGTGTTTGTATCGTGATACCTTTAGAGGTGATACCGGCATCGACTTGTCCGTATTGTTTGATGATATTTCCTTTCACCGGATACGGGATACGCCCTTTAGCCGCCATGAAAGCTCCTGTCGGAACGCTTTTTTGATTGTCTTCTTTTTCTTGACGCTTACTTTCCGCTTCCAGTTTCGCCAATAGTTCTTTTAAATCGTTTGCCTGACGTGCGAGCTTTTCAGCCCGTTCTTTTGCGCGGGAGCTCTCACTTGCAAAAGCAGTTTGCAATTCCGATTTTTTTTTAATCAATGCGTTCATGCTTTGTCTTTTTTCGTTCAAGCGCCGTGTCATGGTTTTTATTTGAGCATATTGGGCGCGGATTGCAGTTGTCAGGCTGGCTATTTTATTGAGGTCTTTACGCAAGCCTTCCGTGGAATATTCGAGTTGGGGAACGGCTTCGCGTAATAATAGTGCGCTGCGAAGAGTGTCTTGCGGTTTCATCGGCTGGGCGATCAATGCTTCCGTAGGCTTGTAGGCAAGAGACTGTAATGCTGCCAAAACACGAGTTCTTTGAGCTTTTCTGACTTCCAGCCGTTTTTTCATCAAAGCCTGTTGGGCTTCAAATTCTTCAAGCTTTTGTTCCAACCTATCCAGACTTTCTTCTTGTTCTTGAATGGATCCGGCTGCTGCGACCATTTTTCGTCGCACATTTAAGATTTCTTTTTGAACGCTTTTAGCTTTTTGTTTCAGATCCTGATGTTCTTTTTGAGCTTTTTTGATTTGATCGGTAACTCTGGACAGTTCGGACTTTGCTGAAACAGGAGTTTCTTCGCCGGCGTACGAAAAAGACGACACGAAAAGTCCTGTCATGAAAACAAGGAAAAATAGTCGGGTCGTCTTTTTCAAAGCCATTGATTATTTTACCAGTAATGATTTTCCGGTCATTTCAGCAGGTTGGTCGATATGTAACAATTCCAACAAAGTTGGTGCTAAATCGGCTAGACGTCCGCCGTTGCGCAATGTATGACCGTTTTGATCGTTAAATAAAACGACGGGGACTTCAAAAGTTGTGTGAGCCGTATAAGGGGCGCCCGTCTTTTCATCTTTCATCAGCTCGCAATTGCCGTGATCCGCGGTGATCAACATGACACCGCCGGCTTTTTCAACGGCTTCCTGCAATCGTCCCAAGCACTTGTCAACGGCTTCGGTCGCTTTGACCGCCGCTTCTAAAACGCCGGTGTGCCCGACCATATCGCCGTTTGCAAAATTGACAATGATGACATCGAATTTTGCCGATTGAATGGCATCGACCAAAGCATCGCAAACTTCATAAGCGCTCATTTCCGGCTTCAAATCATAGGTCGCAACTTTAGGGGAGGGAATCAGAATGCGTTCTTCCCCTTTAAACAAACGTTCTTCGCCACCATTGAAGAAAAATGTTACATGAGCGTATTTTTCCGTTTCGGCTATGCGAAGTTGTGTCAAACCGGCATTTGAAACGACTTCTCCGAAAATATTGCTCAGCTGTTCAGGCGGGAAGATCGGTTTTACAAATCGATCATGATCGACCGAGTATTGTGTCATACTGACGACAGCGGAAAATTTCACAGTTTTAGAGCGTTTGAATTTATCGAACGCCGTATCTGCCAAAGCATACATGATTTCGCGGGCGCGATCGGAACGGAAGTTGGCGAAAAGCAGGGCATCGCCATCATTCATGCCATGATAGTCACCGATTACGGCGGGCAAAACGAATTCATCGTAAACTTTTTGTTTATAAGATTCTTCAATTGCCTCTTGAGCCGTTTTTAATCGATTACCGGCTCCCAACATTAAAGCGTTATAGGCAAGCTCTATGCGTTCCCAACGGTTATCACGATCCATGGCATAATAACGACCGCTGATCGTCGCAATTTTGACATGATTTAACGTTTTTATTTTTTCTTCAAATTCTTTGACATAACCTAAAGCGGAATCAGGGGGAACATCCCGACCGTCAAGAAAAGCATGGATGTCAACGGGGATTGAGGCGTTACTGAGAATTTTTGCCAAAGCGAAAATATGATCCATATGAGAATGAACACCGCCGGGACTCATCAACCCCATCAGATGACAAGTTCCTTTTGACGCTTTCAAGGCGTCGATCAAGTCGACAACCGCCGGACGTTTTGCCAAAGAACCGTCTTGAGCGGCTTGATCGATCTTGGGCAGATCCTGCATGACGACACGTCCTGCTCCGATATTCATATGACCGACCTCGGAGTTCCCCATTTGTCCTTTTGGTAACCCGACATCAAGTCCGGATGTGGCAATAAGGGTGTTCGGGCAAGTCTTGATCAATTCATGCCAATGAGGGGTGTTTCCCATTTCAATCGCATTGTTTTCTTTATTATCACGGTGTCCCCAACCGTCCAAAATACATAACATGACGGGACGGGGTCTTTTGTTTTCTTCCATTGTCTTTTCTCCGTTAAAAACAAAATTCGTCGTTACTATAATACAAAACTTTTTTTTACGCACTCTGAATCTGAAAAAGAAGTCTTACCAAAGGATCTTTGCGCCGAAACTGACATCAACGGGAATATCTGTTTTATTTCCCCAAAAGGTGTTGAAATCGGCAAACAATGAAAATTTTTCATTAAATTCCGCACTTAATCCGATACCGGCTTCATAAAGTGTTTCCGTCATGCTTTCCACAAAGTCATAATTGGCAAAACTGACGGAACTTTTTTTGTTGAATTCGCGCAAGATGCCTAATCTCAAGTATGCTTCCAGCGGTATTTGATGGCTTTCTTTGAAATTTTTCCCTCCTTTTATGGAAATCCGTCCCATAATTGAATCTGTGTTGTCGCTGTCAACCGGTGTATTGGCGTCGGTTGTGTAAAAAACGTCCGGCAAGCGCATATAATAGGCTTGTATCTGAGGTTTCACAAACCAGCCGTTTTTTGAAAAACGTTTGCCGAAAGATCCGGAAAAGCTCCAAGCATCCATCGAGTACTTTGAGTTGACCTGAAATCCGTTAGCCAATTGACTGAAAATTTTTTGACGGTGATGATAAAAAACTCCCTCTAAAGAAAAAAAGTACTCTTTTTGCGTTTTTGCGGTGGTATATATGCCGATGCTGTTTGTTTGGGAGTTGGCTTTTCCAGAGTTGATGAACTTCTGTTTGGAAGACGAATATCCCCAATATATACCGGCAATCATTTCTTCAAACAATTTTTGTTTAATTGGAATGTCAAATCCGACTTGCGTTCCGCGAACGTTCAAGTGACTTTTTGTGTCATCTTGAAAGTTCAACCGGATTTCCCGTCCAATGCCGCGTACCCAAAATCCCGTCTTTTTTGTAAAGTCGATCTCGTCAAAATGACGTCCTAAGCCATGTAAATGCGAATAAAAAACGGAACTGATGGCTGTAAATGTATTTTTTGCCACAATGGAACCGTCGTTAAGATAAGGTGTTTTTTGCAATTGCCATGTATCACCGACATGAACCAAATCATAGCGGTAAGCACCAATATCTGCCGCTCCGCCAATCAAGTAAAAATTCTGATCAGGATTGTCCGTATTGACCAATGTCAATGTGTTTGGAAATTCTTCGGACGGACTGTAATCATAAAGGGCGATACCGTAACTGCCGCTACCGTTTGTAACGCTTAATACGTCGGAAATATTTTCGGATACGGTCGTTGTCAAGTAAAAAATCCCGCTTCCGTTCAAAGTGTCAATCGGTATGTTGACGGAACTTGTTTTGACGTTGACAATTCCATTGTCGAGCATTAAATCCGAAATGGCTACATTTGAATATAAGTTTACAGTACTGTTCCTGACGGTTATTTGTCCATTTAAAACGGCTCCGCCATAGATGTTTGTCGTTCCGCCATTCAAAGTCAATGTATCAACCGTTGCTGATTCATTTATTGTGAGTCTGCCGCCGTTGACGGTCAGGTTGTTTGCTGCCGCATCACTGAAGATATTTTGTTGCCCGCTGTTTAAAACGGAATTTTCAACCGTTCCGTAAACATTTTGCTTTCCGCCTTCGATATATGTGCCGACGGCGCTTGATCCGGCATCCACTTCTTGATAGCCGTTGGTGTTGATGATTGTGTCGTTTGCTATTCCACTGTTTGTTACAATTTGCGTCCCTCCGTTTATTTCCGCGCTGTTATCCGTCCCATAAACGTACTGTTTGCCTGAATTTAACAGCGTGTTGTTTGCAGCGGCTCCTGAACGGACATAAAGTGTGCCTCCGTTGATCGTCGTTTGTGTCGCCGCTCCGGAATAGACTGTCATCGAACCGTAAGAATTGAGCATTGTTGATAAGGCGGATCCATATACTTTTAGGACGCCGCTTTGCATGATGGTTGCATTTTCCGATATTCCTCCGGAATTGACGACTTGTTGACCGTAAGTGTAAATGATCGTGTCATGGGCGTTTCCTCCGGACATGATGTTTTGTGTTCCGTAAACGGTCATATCATTTACAGTGCCGTATACGTTTTGAGTAATGATTGAAAGTACATCGCCGCCATTAACGGTTGTTCCGGCGTCGACTGTTGTCGTTATCGCATAAGCTTTTGTTATGAAAAAACACAATAAAGTTGAAAAAAAGACAAAAAACTTCATGATTAATTCTCCAAAAATGAACTGGGAAATTAAAGCATGCTTTTGAAACGGAAAGGATATAGCTTTTATGCTCTATGGTAAGGATGACCGTCCAATATGGCTTTAGCGCGATAGATTTGTTCGGCAAGCATAATGCGGGCGAACATGTGGGGAAAAGTCATTTCTCCGAAAGCCAAAACCAGATCCGCTTTTTTTCTTGTTTCTTCCGTGTGTCCGTCGGCGCCTCCGATCATGAAAACAACGGCGGGTATGCTTTCATCCTGCCATTTCCCAAGTTGTCGGGCGAATTTTTCTGAAGATAAAAGCTTTCCGCGTTCATCCAGCACAACGATTTTCGATCCCGAAGGAACGGCGGAAAACAATAAAGCGCTTTCGCGTTTTTTGCGTTCTTCCACCGATCCCGCTTTTTTATCTTCAAATTCGCGAACGCTGACAGACCATCTTGTTTGTTTCACATATCTGGCGAACAGATCCGATTCGGGGCTTGGCTTCAAATGCCCGATGCAAGAGATGATGATATTCATTTACTTGAATGATGCGGTGTTTCTTCGCCCCACAATTCTTCAATGCAATAAAGTTCTCTGGTTTCCGGATGGAAAACGTGAACAATGATATCTCCAGCATCAACGATAACCCAATCACCGATTTCCTCGCCTTCAATTGTTGCTGCGACTCCTGTTTTTTTCAAACGCAATTGCACTTGTTCGGCCAAAGCTATGACATGACGTTGGGCTCGCCCCGTTGCAATGACCAGATAATCGGCAATAGCTGTTTTTCCTGTTAAATTAATGACTTTAATATCTTCGGCTTTACCGTTTTCCAAAGTTTTTTCAATTAAGGCGAGAACTTTGTTTTCTTTTGCACTTTCTTTTGTTTTTAAAGCCTTTTTGAGCAACTTGTCATTTTTTTCTTTTGCCTTGAGGATTTTTTTAATCGTCTTTTTTACGGTTTTTTTGATTTCTTTCTTAGCGACTTTAGACACTTTTTTTTCTGAAGTCGTTATCTTACTGTTTTTCTTTACTTTTTTTGATTTTTCTGTTGGCTTGGTTGTCTTTTTTTCAGGCATAATTCAATCTCCTACCTTAAATAAACCTTTTTTACGGATCTCGGTTGCCGAAGCGGGATGTTTTCTGATTGGAAGAAACACCCATGCAGGCGGCTTTAAAAAAGCAAGCTTGCGAGCGTTCTCGGGTGGCTGGCGGTAAAGATGATACAATCTTGCGGCTTTGCCGTGAAGAGCTCTTAAAGCATAATTTTTACGGGCAAAGACAGCAATGGGGATTATATGCATGATTGTACGCCAATGATACCACTGATGAAATTCTAACAAATTATCGGCACCCATCAACCAGACAAAGTTGATGTCTTGGTGGATTTCTTGAAGCTTTTTAATCGTATCGACGGTATAACGCGTATCGATTTCCCGCTCTATATCGGACACTTTGATTTGCGGATGATTGGCAATTTGTTCGGCGCTTGCAATGCGACGCTCATAAGAGGCCATGTCTTTTGCCTGTTTTAAAGGGTTGAGCGGGGAAACAAGCCACCATACCTCGTCCAGCCCCAACAATTTCAAAGCTTGCAGACTGATATAACGGTGACCGTCGTGAGCCGGATTGAAAGATCCTCCCAGCAGTCCTACAGTTTTATGAACGAATCTGACCGGCACCGCGCACCTGATATTTGAAAGTGGTTAATTGTTCCAATCCGATCGGACCTCTTGCGTGCAGCCGTCCAGTCGCAATGCCGATTTCAGCGCCCATTCCGAATTCGCCCCCATCGCAAAACTGTGTCGAAGCGTTATGCATGACAACGGCACTGTCCACTTGACTTAAAAATTTTTCTGCAGCGTTTTCGTCTTGTGTCAAAATGGCTTCCGTGTGATGAGAACTGTGTCGGGCAATATGATCGATGGCTTCATCAATGTCTTTGACAATGCGGATCGAAACGATTGCCGATAAATATTCCGTATCCCAATCTTCTTCGATTGCGGGAATGACGCGCGGATCCAAAGCTTGAGTCTTTTCATCGCCGCGGATTTCGCATCCGGCTTTGATCAGATCATCAATGACAACGGGTAAAACGGTTTTGGATACGGCATCGTCACACAGAATTGTTTCGGTCGAATTACACGTTCCCGTCCTGCGCATTTTAGCGTTTAAGACGACTTTTCGCGTTTTTTCGATATCTGCCGCCGCATGAATATAAGTATGGCAAATGCCGTTTAAGTGTTTGAATAAAGGAATTTTACTTTCTTCCGTGATCCTTTGAATAAGGGATTTACCGCCACGAGGTACGATAACGTCAATATATTCGTCCAACTTTAACATTTCACCGACAGCGGCGCGATCCGCAGTCGGAACGCTTTGAATGCAGTCTTCACAAAGTCCGGCTTCTTTCAATCCCTTATGCATGATTTCAGCAATTTTCGCCGAAGAATGAAAACTTTCGGATCCTCCACGCAAGATGACGGCGTTACCTGATTTAAAACATAACGCTCCCGCATCAGCCGTTACATTGGGACGGCTTTCATAAATGACACCGATCACGCCTAAAGGGACGGCGACGCGAGTAATGACCAGACCGTTCGGGCGCGTCCATTGTGCTAAAATCCTGCCGACAGGATCGGGCAGGGCGGCAATTTCCTGCAATCCGTTTGCCATGGATTCAATGCGTTGAGGCGTTAACAGTAAACGGTCACGCATGGCTTCGGAAGTCGTCAAAGGTAATGCAGCCATATCGGTTTGATTGGCTTTTAATAATTCATTTGTTTCTTCGCGTATTAAGCGCGCTGCGCATAAAAGGGCTTTATTTTTTTGACTTGCCGGCACGTTTGCCAATGTGCGGGCGGCATTTTTTGCTTTTAAAGCTATGGAACGCATGAGTTCTTTCATGATCATCCTCTTTTTTCCGTAAACAAGTCGTCACGATGAATAATTTCATCTTGCCCGTGATAACCTAAAATGCTTTCAATTTCATTGCTGTGTTTTCCTGCAATGGCTTTCGCGTCACAAGCGTTATAAGCGGTCAATCCTTTGCCTAAGAAGCAACCGTTTTCGTCTTCCAGACTGACGGCGTCACCGCGGTCGAAAGATCCTTTTACCGCTTTTATACCGGCAGGTAAAAGGCTTTTACCCGTATCCAAAGCCTTAACAGCTCCTGCGTCCAAGACCAACACGCCACGCGGTTTGATTGCGCCGCCGATCCATGCTTTTCGGGCGGAAATAGGGGTTTTGTCTGCCAAAAACCAAGTGCATTCCTGTGTTTTTAACATACGGCTCAACGGATGCAGTTCAGATCCCAAAGCAATAGCCATGTCACAACCGGCTTCCATACATAATCGTGCCGCCATCAATTTTGTCGCCATACCACCGGTGCCGACGGCAGATCCCGCGCCATCCGCCATGGCTTCGATTTCAGGGGTTATTTTTTCCACGACGGGGATAAGTCGCGCATCGGGATCTTTGCGGGGATTTGCCGTATAAAGACCTTTGATGTCCGAAAAGATGACCAAAGCGTCTGCACTTGCCATTTGAGCGACTCTTGCCGCCAAGCGATCGTTGTCTCCGACTTTGATTTCAGAAGTCGCAACTGTGTCGTTTTCATTGATGACCGGAATGATGCCTAAGTCCAACAAGGTGTTTAGAGTGTTTCTGGCATTTAAGTAACGCTTTCTATTTTCCGAATCGTCCAGTGTCAATAAAATCTGAGCGACTTTTAAATTGCGTTCTGCCAGAACCTCTTGGTAATAGTGAGCCAGACGGATCTGTCCCACTGCGGCAGCCGCTTGTTTCTGAGGTAAAAGCAGTTTTTTGTCGACAGGCAAATTCAATGCTTTTCGTCCGACGGCGACGGCTCCGGATGTTACGATAATGACCTGTTGGTTTCTTTGACGTGCTGTCAATATATCGTCAGCCAAAGCGTTTAACCAAGTATTTTTCACTTGACCCGTTGCTTCGTCCACCAATAAAGACGACCCTATTTTCAATACGAGTCGCTTTGCTTTTAAAAGAGGGGTTTTATTCGTCATTTTCATCAAAGGGGGCTGTTTGTTTTTCCGCTTTTTTTTGTTCTCTTGATTTTAGCACATATTTTAACAAGTGTCGTAAAACTTCTTTTGTGCCCGCATGGGTGAAGGCGGACATGACCAGAGGTTTCTTGCGGTGGATTTTCTGTAAAGCTTTTATTTTTTGTTCGATTTCCGCATCCGTTAAGGCATCCGCTTTGTTTAAAACGATGATTTCCTGTTTTTGAGCCAGTTTCGGAGAATAAAGTTTCAGTTCTTTCCTGATGGCTTTGTAGCGTTCTTCGACATTTTCTTGCGTTCCATCAATCAAATGTAAAAGGACTGCACAACGTTCAATGTGACGTAAGAATCTGTCTCCCAGTCCGATTCCCTCATGAGCGCCTTCGATAATTCCGGGGATATCCGCAATGAGCATTTCATTATCATCTATGCGTGCAATTCCCAAGTTGGGATGCAACGTTGTAAAAGGATAATCGGCTATTTTCGGGCGAGCCGAGGTAACCGCGGATAAAAAAGTCGATTTTCCCGCATTCGGAAAGCCTAAAAGACCGATATCGGCAATCATTTTCAGTTTCAGCCAAACCCACATTTCTTCTCCCGGTTGTCCGGGATCTGCTCTGCGAGGCGCCTGATTCGTAGATGTTTTAAACATGGCGTTTCCGTAACCGCCTTCGCCACCTTTGGCTATTGTAAAACGCTCATAAGGAATTAACATATCCTTGATAACGGTTTCGCCGTCATCGGCAACGATTTCCGTGCCAACGGGGACTTTGATAATCAAGTTTTCCCCTTTGCGCCCGAATCGGTCTTTTCCTTCACCGTTGTGTCCGCGTTCAGCTTTGAAATGCTGACGATAACGGAAATCTATTAAAGTGTTTAAATTGGGAACGGCTTCAAAAATGACATCACCCCCGCGTCCTCCGTTTCCACCGTTTGGACCACCGAATTCAATAAATTTCTCACGACGAAATGAGCAACAGCCGTTGCCGCCGTCTCCGGATTTCAAGTAGATTTTTGCTTGATCCAAAAATTTCATTAATTATTGTTCCGCTTTTCTTTTTTATTATAAAAACAAAGGGGAATGGCAAACCACTCCCCTTGAAAACACTTTTTACGCAAATGTTATTCCGTTACAACGGAAACATACACTCTGTCATCGGCTTTGCGCGTAAAAGCAACACGACCCTGCGCTGTTGCAAATATGGTATGGTCACGACCCAAACCGACATTTTCTCCGGTACGATACTTTGTGCCACGTTGACGAACAATAATATTGCCCGGTATGACAGATTGACCGCCGGACTTTTTCAACCCCAAACGCTTACTTTCGGAATCGCGCCCGTTTCTTGTGCTACCGCCTGCTTTCTTGTGAGCCATAATTGATCTCCTTAACCGTTAAACTGACTATTCAGCAATGTCTGTGATCTTGACAATCGAAATATATTGGCGATGACCGTTTTTACGACGGTAACCATGACGACGTTTCTTTTTGAAAACAATTACCGTATCATCGCGTGTTTGTTTTACGACCTTTGCTGAAACCTTAGCACCGGCAACGATCGGGGTGCCGATTTTTTCATCAAGGGCAAGCACATTGTCAAATGTCACAGTGGAGCCGATCTCTGCATTGAGTTTTTCTACAACGATTACATCGTCCTTTGCGACTTTATACTGCTTGCCGCCTGTCTTAATAACTGCGAACATTTTTTCCACCATCTTAGAAACCTATAACAAAAGCAAAAACAATTTTGCTTTAAAGAGAGCTTTTTATAGCCAGAAATTCATGAATTTGTCAACAGGATATTTAATAAAAGAGGCATTATTTTTTCCGGGGATGGATTTGTTCGGCAAATCTTTGAGCTAAACGTGAAAACGGTAAAGATTGTATCCATACTTTTCCGGGACCGATCATGTCTGCAAAAAAAAGCCCTGATCCTCCGAATATCTGTGATTTTATACTGCCGACACCGCGAATGTTAAAAGACACGGACGGTTGGAAGGCAACCAGACATCCAATATCAATTTGCAAACTTTCTCCTTCTTGCAAAGTGATTTCTCGAATGGTTCCACCCGCATGAATGAAAACGACTCCGTTCCCGCTGAGGCGTTGCATAATAAAGCCGGCACCGCCGAATAAAGCGGTCATGATCTTTTTTTGGAAATAAATTCCCACCTCCGTTCCCATCTGAGCGCATAAAAAACTGTCTTTTTGACAGATTAATTCCGAACCGATACCGGATAATGAGACAGGAATGATTTTTCCGGGGTAGGGAGCGGAAAATGCCACTTTTAAGGGAATATCTAATATGTTTACGAAAGCTGATAAAAAAGCGCTTTCACCGGATAAGACTCTTTTTCCGGCTCCGAAAATTTTCCCGAAAATGCTTTGTTTTCTTCCGGAACCGAATAAGGCCTCCAGTTCAATCCCTGTTTCTTTGTAAACCATTGCACCCGGTTCGGCAATAACAGATGTTTCCGGAGGCAGTGTTATTTCGACAAATTGCATATCGTCACCAAAAATTGTAAAGTCAAATTCTGGATCAAAATAGCTTTCTTCGGCAGGAAGATTTTCATAATGATTCGTTAAAATTGAAAACTTGTTTGCCGGAACCCATTCTGGCATACCTTCTCGCCAAACAAGACAATCCGGATGGGATTGAATAAAAAGAGATGCCTCTTCTATGGAAAAAGGACCGTATTTTTCATTGCCCGATAAACAATACCACATTGTTTTTACCCCCGTATTTAAGAGTCTTTTTGATCATGACGCTTTAATTTTTGAAACAAGTTTTCTTTGATTGTTCCGAATATCGTATATAATAAAATTGCTTTATCTTCGTTTGTTTGCAAGTTAAAAATGTTTTTTTTGAGCTTAACTGATGCCGGTTTTAGCTTCTTTATTAAGTTTTTTACTTTGTTTGCATTCATCGTGATCAAGTGCGAAGTACAGGATTCCAAAATAAGAGTGAAGCTGTCGTCAAATATGAAGCCGGATTGTAATCGGGAATTGTCGAAATTGGAAAAAACAGAAAAAAGCTAAGCTTTTTCATCTGGTAAAGATGTTAAACAAGCTTAGCTTTTATTTTTTATGAACAAGATAATATTCAAGCTGTCTGAAATCAGATTTATTTCAGATACAAACGAACTTCCGGTGTTTTTACGGTCGGATTTTTTGTTTTTGTTAAAAAAATTCTATCCTCGGAAATGCCTGTCATCATCATGGTTTCCCGTATGATTTTTGCGTTTTTAGCTGCTTCCTGTTCGTCTTTTTCAGAATTTTCCGGCGTTACGGAAACGATTTCAAATTTAGCATCCGGCTGTTTTTTCAAAGTTGCTTTTATTGTTTGATATAAAGGTTGTTTATAAGCGACATTTTTTTTATTAAAACGAATGATCATTAAAGGACGACGCCCAGAAAGGCTTGCTTCGGGCATATCCGCCGCAGTCATTGCCATCGGAAAAGCTGTGTTTGTAACAGATGCTTGAGAAAACAGACTACCGTTTTGAATACCTTTTTTCAGGATAGGGGCGTTTTTGCTTTCCATGTTGAAAAATTGTTGCTGACGGAAGATCCACGCAGAAATATCCGAATTTAACCGATTTAAAGAAACAACGATTTGATTGGCTTTATCTTCCAATCCTTT
The DNA here is from genome assembly GCA_944390195.1 of uncultured Alphaproteobacteria bacterium. Taxonomy (GTDB): domain Bacteria; phylum Pseudomonadota; class Alphaproteobacteria; order CAAGCB01; family CAG-977; genus UBA11549. Next base: position 1,236 of record CALXOZ010000012.1, on the reverse strand, counting down.
CAGTTTTTCGTGGTCAGACTCAGTAGCTCCGGGGATTAAGAGAGTCGCTTCGATTGTTTCCAATAAAGAATCCAGTTCGCTCTTGATGCGAGTGAAAGTATTGGATAATTTTGTTGCCTCGTCACTGTTTTTATTAATATTGTTCAATACATCCGAGGCTTTTTGCCACAATTTGATCAGCTCGGGATTTGCTTGAGTTGTTCCATTCTGTAATCTTGTGCGAATTTCCGCATTGTAATTATAATACTGGCGGACTTCATCAGCACTTTTTTTCTTGAGCTCCATAAAAGCCGTATTGTTTTTTGACATATTGTCTTGGATCTGTTTGAATTGATTTTCAAATCCGGCAACTTTTTTTGTTATATCAGGAATGCTTTCAGAATTTGATGTTCGGGCGACGGAAACTTCCGGCTGCGGATCTGAAAATCCTTCCGGAAAATCCATAAAGAAATCTTCCAACCCCACACTTGAATCCATCGGAGCCGTTTGATATGCCGGAGAGGTTGTCTGTGAAACTTCTTTTGAAGGTGTAGTTTCTTGAAAATCGAACTCTAGAACCTCCAGCGAAAAATCGTCGGAAAAAAGCTTGTCCGCATCGTAATCTGAAGACATACAGCCGGCAGAGGTTAACAAAACGGCAACTAAAAAGAATCTCTTGAAAATGAACATGGTTGCAGACACCTTAAGAAATAAAAAACAATATTTTTTTCGTTTGTTTTTGCAAAAAAACGACATTTTTAATGTAACCGGAAATCCCGCTTTTGCAAGAAATTTTATTGTAAACGTAATTTTGTTTTAATTTTTAAAAAAAAACACTTGCAAGTATCTTTTTGTGAGCGTATATAAGAATTGCTTAAGCGCCCATAGCTCAACTGGATAGAGCATCTGACTACGGATCAGAAGGCTGAGAGTTCGAATCTTTCTGGGCGCGCCAAAAAAAACAGCCCCGTTCATTAGAGCGGGGTGTTTTTTTTGAAGTAAGCCCAAAGATTTGAACTCTCGGGGAAGAGTTCGGCGACCGAAGGGAGCGACGCCGTCAGGCGACCCCATAGGGGTGAGCGAAAGCGAACAACCTTTCTGGGCGCGCCAAAAAAACAGCCCCGTTCATTAGAGCGGGGTGTTTTTTTTGAAGTAAGTCCAAAGATTTGAACTCTCGGGGAGAGTTCGGCGACCGAAGGGAGCGACGCCGTCAGGCGACCCCATAGGGGTGAGCGAAAGCGAACAACCTTTCTGGGC
>CALXOZ010000011.1 GCA_944390195.1 uncultured Alphaproteobacteria bacterium | reverse complement strand
GCGCTAGGGTTGTCAACATGGCGGTCGTTCGAAATACGGAGATTTATCCCGCCTTGCTATTAATGCAGAACGCGGATTTTGTTAATATCCCGAATAAAAGGGATCCCTTAGATGCCCATAAACGAAAGCATTTATCGGCGCGGATAAATTTTTTCGGCATCTTTTGCCAAGCCTTTTTGACCGCGAGGATATAAAAACTTTCCTTCCGGTGTACGGATCGTTCCGTCAGAATAGAGTTCTGTTTTAAATACGGGCATTTGAATAAAAGTCGCTATGGTTGAACTGCAATCCCGTTTACTTCGGGTACGATAAAAAGCATAACTTGTTGCTTTTGAACGAGCGTAACGTTGCATTTCTGCTTCTTCCGCCGCTTTGTTCGGAGCCGTATTGCTGAAATATCGACTTAAAATCTCTTCAAATTGATAAAGTTGACGATAAGCGCCGCAGGCTAAAACAGCACCGGCTAAAGCTCCCATATTCTCAGTGTCCGTCTCTTTGGCTTTTACGGAAAAAGGTAAAAGAAAAGACATGAAAATAAAAATGAATTTACGCATTTCACTACTCTTTAAAGCGCTTCCCATGAGGATTTGATTTGAGAATAACAGATAAAGGTTCATAAAATCCTAACAGTTTATTGATGAAACACAGTCTTATGGCTGCGTCAATTGTTTTTGTTTAATAACTGTTTTATTTGAAAACAAAAAAGTGCATTTCCATATTGTTTTTGTTTCTTTATTCAAAGGTCTTCATAAAAATAATTACGGTCATATCGTAATATGTCTACAGGTCTTTTTGCTTTCAGCGTTATGCAACCGTTTGTCAAATCGTAGTCTTTTTGAGCGGAAGGGTGAGAAAAACCTGAAAGGGAAACGATCGTTTCAAAAAAGTATTCTTGTGTCAAGGGTTGATCAAGATTGCAAGTAAGACTTTTTATTTTGTTTGGATCGATTTGTTTTTCCAAGCTTGGATTTAAAAAAAACATTGCAGGAATATGAAAAGCGTTTTGACAATTCGGTGGCAAATGAAGATACCCTTTGTCATAAATGCAGAAACCATGATCCGAACTGAATAATAATAATGATGGCTCTGACTGATTTTTCGTCAATGTAATTATATCGGCGACAATGCGGCTGGAATAGTCAATGGCGTTTTTATAAGTGTTTAAGACAGTATCTTTGTTTTTTTCAGTACGTTGACGGGCTGTTTTAAATGAAAGAAAAAAGTTTAATATACCGGTCTTGATTTTGTTGATTCCTGTGGTCTCATCTTTGTTCGGAATATGCTGTAAGGACGGTTGCCGAGTGTTGTAAGATGACGGATAGCGATTTTCAAAATTTTCATGAGCTCCGATCATTTTAATCACAATCAGTTTTTTTGATTTATCTTGAATAAGTATCTTGTTGAGTTCCGGATAAATGCGACTGTCATGCAAGCCTTCCGCATCAGGGTGAAAGTTGATGAAATGATCTGTTTCATTATAAATGAAGCTTAAATGGTTCCTTTCCGCACTATTGTTTGTATAATGCAAAAAATAAGTGTTGTAACCGGCTTCTTTGAAAAAGGAAAAAATTGATTTTTCAGAAAAATATTTTGTTTTATCTGTAAATTTTTTGCGCGATAAGATCATTGGAACAGCGTTCATTGTGCCGGGATGCATGGAAATCAAATCGTTGAATTCAAATAGGGCGTTAAAATTTCGAGCATACTCCTTAAAGGCAAGATGAAATTCTGGATAGCGATGGGATTCCCCGATCAGGATGATAACATTGTGAGCAGGTTTCCCTGTAGGATATGGAGTAAAATGAAAATGTCGTGATCGGGCAAGGATTTCATCTTCGTTATCAAAAAAATGGTAATATAAGATAGGAGAGGCATGTTCAAGGTAACTGAAAGGGAAAAGTAAAAAAACAATAAGATAAATGATCTTGCGAGGTTTTATGACAGGATGATAAAATAGACAGGAAATTGATAAAATTAAGCCGGAAAATAAAAGCCCTTTTTCTAAAGAAGAAATTTTTGTAAAATATTCAATGACTTCCGTTTTATTTGTGTCGGGTATCAGAGCATATAGCCATGATCCCGCACTGTAGGTAGATAAATTATAATTTTTAAACAGATGAATATCTGTCACACTTAATAAAAATAACGGCAGATGAATCAACAGATAAGCTGTTTTTCCAAAAAAGACGTTTGCAGTAACAAGGCAGGCAATTGAAATATAAAACTTTTCAAGGGCAATATCTGTCTTTATATAAACATAAAGAATTAAACTGATGCAAAGAAAAGTAAAAAGCAAACGCCCGATAAAAGCTATTTTTTCACGCGTTTTTAATAAAGTAAAAAAACGCTTTAAAGATAAAATATGGGAATTCATTTTCTTATGAACGTAATTTGTTGAAAAATGTGCGCCATGCTGCTGAAACTGCGGCGGGATTTTCTAAAGGGGGCAAATGACCGCTGTCGGTGATGATGGCATGAATTGCTGTCGGAATCTGTTCTGTCATCTTATCCAATGATTCCGGCGTGGAAAGGGTGTCTTCCTTTCCTCCCATAACCAAGACAGGACATTTGATTGTGTTTAGCAAATTTGTAGAATCCGGACGGGTCATAATCGTTTTTTGTTGATTTACATACTTTTGGACGCCTGTCGTTTCCGCCATACGGACTAAAATATGCCGGATAATATCGTCCTTGCGTTTTTTTTCAGAAATAATGCTTAATAAAGAAGAATCGATAACGGCTTTGATGCCTTGATTCTGGGCTTTTTCAATCATCTCTTTGCGTTTTTCACGCAATGAAGGTGGATCGGAGTGTGCATTCGTATCCATTAAAATCAGCCCTTTGATTCGTTGTGGAGCTTGCTTGAGCATTTCAAATGCGACATATCCCCCCATGGATATCCCTCCCAGTATGAAATGTTGAGGGAGCTTCTTTAAAATATTGTTCGCGGCTTCGGAAACATTTGTATAATTTCCCAAGTCCGGAATGAAAAAATCAAATTGGTCTTCAAACGTTTTGATCTGATAAATAAACAATCCCGCATTACATAATAATGCAGGTAATAAAACAACTGGCGTTTTCATGTTATAAAGCCCTTTTATCGAATTAAACGGTTTTGAATTTCTTTAAATTCAGGAGATCCCGCTTTTTCCAACCATTCAAATAAAACCATTTCCGTTGTAACCAAAAATATGCCTTCCTGTCGCAATCTGATTTCAGCTCCTGTTTTATTTTGTCTTGTCCGGCTGTCACAAGCGTCTGTTACAACGAAGACATCAAATCCTTTTTCTTTTAGATCGACGGCCGTTTGCAATACACAAACGTGTTCCTCGATTCCCCCGATGATAATCTGCTTTTTCCCTGTCGAAGTCATTTTTTCCATAAAACCATCTTCACGGAGTGCAGATAAACTTGTTTTGTGAAAAAAAACAGCTTTATCAGGGGCGCTGTCTTTAATTTCGAATATCGAATTGCCCAGTCCTTTGGGATATTGTTCCGTAATAATAACAGGGACGTTTAAAATCTTTGCGCCTTTTAATAACCGGGAACAACCGTCAATAACATTTCTGGGACTGTCCATTGCCGAAATCAGACGTTCTTGGACATCAATAATTAAAAGACATGAGTTGGTTTTGTTAATTAGCATTGTTCTGCCTTTCATTTCGGTATATAACTTTTCTATTCGTGCCATATTTTCGACGGAATACAAGTATAAAATGAATTTTTTTGATTTGGGATTAAATGAAAAGACATTAAAAGCCATAGACGAGCTGGGGTATAAGACGGCGACTCCTATTCAAGAAAAAGCTATTCCGGAAATATTGAAACGTAACGACGTCATAGGAATAGCTCAGACCGGAACGGGAAAAACGGCGGCGTTTGCTTTGCCGATGATTGATATCCTGTCAAACGGGCGCGCAAAAGCGTTGATGCCTAGGACTTTGATTTTAGCGCCAACCCGAGAACTGGCGATTCAAATAGCCGATTGTTTCCAAAAATATGGAAAATATCAAAAATTGTCTATGGTATTGCTGATCGGCGGAGAATCCATTGCAGAACAACAAAAAATTCTGGCAAAGGGAGTTGATGTCTTAATTGCTACTCCGGGGCGTATGATCGATCTGTGCCAAAGAGGGAGAATATTGCTATGCGATGTTCAAATTCTTGTTTTGGATGAAGCGGATCGTATGTTGGATATGGGATTTATCCCTGATGTCGAAAATATCATTTCAAAGTTGCCAGCCGTTCGTCAAACTCTTTTGTTTTCAGCAACAATGCCATCTGAAATTAAAGCTTTGGCAAAAAAATTCATGAAATTTCCAAAAGAAATCCGTGTCGATCCATTGATGTCAGCGGCAAATACTGTGGAACAATTCATCGTTAAAACCAATGAACGCGGAAAAAGGGAAGTGTTGCGTTCTTTAATTCAAAGTGAAAATGTCCAAAACGCAATGATTTTTTGTAATCGTAAAAAAGATGTCGATATTTTATTAAAATCTTTTACGAAACATAAATTCAGTGTAACCGCATTACATGGCGATATGGCGCAAGGGCTGAGAATAAAAACTTTAAATGATTTCCGTGATGGGAATTTCCAATTGTTGGTATGTTCCGATGTTGCTGCTCGAGGGTTGGATATACCGGTTGTTTCTCATGTTTTCAACTTTGATGTCCCCGCTAACGCCGAAGATTATATTCACCGGATCGGTCGTACAGGACGTGCGGGACAAAAAGGACGGGCGTTCATGCTAGTTACTTCCGCCGATTATAAGTCTTTGGCAAGTATTGAAAAAATGATCGGGGAAAAGCTTAAAGAAATGAAGCGCCCATCTGGTTCGTCTGATAAGGCAGAGGTTTGTGAAAAACATGAAAAAATACAAAAAACAGGAGCAGAAAAAAAATCTGGAAAGTCTGAACCAGTTATAAAAAAGAAAATGAAAAAAAGTGAAAAGAATCAAAAAAAGAGTGAAAAGAATCAAAAAAAGAATGATAAACGTCCAACAGCGGATTATCTCGCGTCCGGAGTGGAAATGAAAGCATTCGGTAAGGCAATGCCGGCATTCATGCTTAACGAGGTGAAAATACCATGAAAAAAGTACTTGAAGATTTACCTTTGCATACATATGCTTTCCTTCCTTCGGAAAAGGCGGAACGGGCGGTTGTGTTTTTTCACGGATACGGGGCGGACGGTCGGGATTTGTTCAGTTTGAGCCCTGTCTTGGCAGGTTTTTTCCCTCAAACGGCTTTTTATTTTCCTGATGCTCCTGAGCGGACGGGGGTCTTTGGCGGATATCAATGGTTTCCTTTAGACGACTATGATCCTTTGATGTTGTCGGATCCTGAACGCGGTGAAAAATATTTAAACTCGTTAATGCCCTTTGCTGAAAGAACAAGAGCAATAACGGATTCTTATATTGAAGCGATTTTAAAGTATACAAAGATTCCCGCTCACAAATTGATTCTATGCGGTTTTTCTCAAGGTGGATTGATGGCGATATATACATCATTGCGCTTTGCACAAAAATTGGCGGGTACGATAGGATTGTCTTCTGTCGCGGTCATGTTTGACGGTCAAGTGTTTTCTAAAGACCGTATCGTATCAAGATTGCCTGTCACATTGATACACGGAAACGCCGACAATGTTGTTCCGTTAACCGTGTTTGAACGCCATAAAAAGAATTTGACAGACGCAGGACTTGTCGTGAATCATTTCATCGTTCCGGGTTTGATGCACGGGATTGATGAAACAGCTTTGAAACATTTAATTGATGCAATAACCAGTTATTTTAGTGTAGAATAGATTAGTAGATTAAAGGGATTGAAAACCTGTTCTTTTTATTTTACAAAATTCTTTTTTCATATTCGGAAAGATATTTTTAACGAAATAGAGCCACTATTAAAGAATGAAAAAGAGTATACCAAAAGCGTCTGTTCGCCCTAAAGTTAAAAAACCCGAAGCAGTAAGGCTTCAGGAAGAGGCTAATCGCGTCAATGTTTTTATGTGGTTGTCTCGATTTTTTAGCGTTGTATGCTTTTTTTTAATGACGTCTGTGACGGTTTTGGCTTTGTCTTTAATCCATATGACAAAAGAGGCTGAAGTTGATTCGGTGTTGGTAACCGCTCCGACATTTTCTGAAAATTTATCTTATTTTGAACCTTTGCATCCCGATATGCCTGCAATGGATATTTTGGCGGAAATGTTCGTGCGTCAATATATTACAGCAAGAAATAACGTATGGCGGAATGCGTTGGAAATGCGGCGTATGTGGGGACCTAACGGCGTTGTTCGCCGTATGTCGGAAACGGATGTGTATGACACCTTTTTTAAAAGGGAAGCCGTTCGTTATTTCCCCGATATGAGATATGCACCGACAGTAATGATTGAAACAGATATAAAAAAGATTATAAAAGAAGGGTGGAACAGCTGGCAGATTTTCTTTGATACGCGCAAGATGGAAACATCAGTCAGCGTACCGGAAATAGAGCATTGGATTGCGACGATACAGTTCCGTTATTATCCGGAAAATGCTGCGATGTTCCCCCGTTTGCGGAACCCTTTGGGATTTACGGTAACGCAGTATCATCTATCGCGGCAAAAGAAATAGTTATGGAGGGCGGAAATGAATAAACCGAAAATGATTATGAGGCTTTTTTTAATTACAGGAGTGTGTGCATTATTAAATGCTTGCGGTTCGATTTATGAACAGGAACCTGTCGGAATCGGACGGGATATTTCTGAATTGAAACGTTCTCCATGTGCCTGTATGTTGTTGAAATTGCCGGCGGATTTGCCGGGATGGATGACAGCTCAGGGTTGAAAGAAATAGAAAAAGGTTTTAGGAATGGCCAAACCGGTGCAATCAAAACAACAGATAACGGTCAAAAGTAATGAAACCCCTTCCGTTCAAAAAAACGAAAGGCAACCTTCCGGTTTGAAAAAAGCGTTTCTTGGGGATGAAGATCCTTCGGAATTGTCTGTCGACCAGCTGCGTGAACGGCGTTATTTGTGGACGGCGCGTGCGTTTGCAATCGTATCGGCGGTGGCATTGTGCGTTAACCTGGTTTTATTGCTGGCAATCATTCATTTGATGCCGTTAAAACGGGTTGAACCTTTTTTATTGACATTTCAGAATAAAGACGAACAGGTTGTCAGAATTCGTCCTTTGTCAAAGGATATGTCGGCGGAAGATGTTATTTCCGAAGCAATGATCCGTCAGTACGTTTTGTTACGCAATACCATGATTTCCGATGTTGACGAGATGTCTTTCCGTTGGGGGCCGGATGGTCCTTTGCGCTGGATGTCGTCTGCGCAGGTTTACAATCAATTCAGCAAGACGGTTCGGGATTGGTTGTCTCGTATAAAACTGGAAGGTTTGACGCGTGAAGTTCGAATAGAATCGGTTGTGCGTAACCAAAATATTTGGTTGGTGTATATTGTTACACGGGATATGTTGCCTGAAGCTGAAGAGCCGGCAATTTCCCGTTGGCGTATTCGTTTGTCAATTAAGTATTTTGCTCAGGATCAAAAAGAAGTAAAGTATATTAATCGTCTTAAGAATCCATTGGGATTCGCTGTAGACGGATATGCAATAGAAAGTGCTAATGATTAAAGAAGGTGTCTCGTGAAAAATAGTTTGAAAATCGGCCTTTTTGCTTTTGTTTCATTATCGTTATGTGTCTTTGTTCAAAAAGCTGTGGCGCAACAGACAGCGGCTCAGGAATCAATGGATGCGGCGATAGAACAATCTAATGGACAATATTCCGAAATAGATATGCCGTTTTGGTCTTTGGGAATGCAACAAAAGGCTTGGAACAAGCCGATGGAGCATTTGGGTGAAGGGCAGTCAAAACCGGGATACTCAAGGTATTACTGGACACCGGAATTAGTATTGCCTTTGCGTATCCGTGAAGGAATGCATACCTTGATTAATTTCCCGTCTTGGGAGTTGATTGAAAACGTTTATGTCGGTAATGAAAGTGCTTTCGGCGCGCAAAAGGTTGCTCAGAATGCCTTGATGGTCTTTGCCGCTAATATAGATTTAGTGGGTATGGATACAAATATGATCGTGTTTGGTCGATCCGGAAACAGATATGTATTTTACCTGCGAAGCGAGACATTTAATACAGACAGAATTACAAATTCCGTTGTGGATATTATTGTGAACGATACAAAATTCGTTCCCGATGCTTCAGGGCAGACCCCTTTTGCTTCAGGGTTGGTCGGAACGGGTGTTGTCAATACGGGTGGCATGAAAGGCAATTCTCGGGGTGGAAACAACTCGACATCAAATAACGGGACGGAAGATTGGTTGGCGGATATAGATTCAGATCCGGAAAAGTTGCGTTTTGATATAGATGTTTTCATTCCGAATCCTTCGGATATAATTATTGCTCCGGAACGTGTATGGCGTGATGAGATTTTTACATATATTGATTTCGGTCCGAAAGCTTTGACGATGACGGAACGTCCGATTGTGAACTTGTTGTCTCAGGGATCGGAAGTCCCTATCGGTTTCAGGACGCGTGGTCCGAATGGGCGTTTGATGGTGGTTGAAGGGATCGGAGATCTGGTTTTACGCAACGGCAAACGTTTAATCTGTTTGAAAATCAGAAAAGATCCAACCTACGGTACCGAGTGGGTTGAATATGAAAAGTCTGTCCAACCCGAATGGGCTGCTGGTCCGATGATAACAACGCCAGGGTATAATCCCGGTGGTAAGGGAGCTGGTCAAGAGGCTGTAACGCTTCAGTCGGGAGCAAACGGAATGTTGACAGCCAATCAAATTGCTCAGATGTCAGCATATCAGAATGCTCGCCGCTATGGTTCCGGTAATGTGGAAACAATAGCTGTTGAGTTGGGATCTGATAACGAAATCGCCGCACTCGAGCGTCAATGGGATAATATAGCTCGCAAGAATAAAGACTTGTTAAGCGGCTATGAACCGTATTATTCTGTAGATGCCGTTGCAGAAGGGGAATCAAAAGATTTGTTCCGGTTGCGGATAGGTCCTATAGACAGTATTGAAGCCGGGGATAAATTATGTAATCAATTGGGTCGCCGTGGGGTGACGTGTATGGTTGTACGCACACAATGAACGAAGAATTACTAAGCTCATCAGATAGATATCTAAAAAAATCCAACAGAATGTTGTTAATTGTTGGGATAGTCGCGTTTTTGGCTTTCTTGGCAGGCGTTATCATTCTGTTGAGCGGTGGGGACGAACGTAAGAAAGACGCAGAACTTACGATTGACGGGTCTGCAGAAAGTTCCAGCAGTATCGTTGGAGGCGATGCCGACGCATTTAATTTACCCGAAGATTCAACAACACCGGGAGTATCGTTGGTTGTATCTCCGTCTTCATTACGTTTTGACCAGGTTGTTTTAGGCACAATGGCTGAAGGGACGTTGACATTGTCAGCGTCGTCAGGTCGAATCGGAATATCGTCAATAGAGTTTGAAAACAAACAGGAAGACGGTTTTGTTTTAGAAAACAAATGCCGAAAAGACATTGTATTGACAGGGGATGTAACGTGTAACGTTGTTGTACGTTGGGAACCTAAGACGGCTCGGACGATACAGACAAACTTGGCTATTCGCTGGAGTGACGAGACCTTCGGCGGAATAGGGCGTAAGGTTATTGTTCCTATTTTTGCCATGGCTATAGATACAAGTCTGTGTGGAGTGTGTGACGAAGCGCCAGGAAGTAGCGGTTCTGTATTGGATCAATTACGTCAAAAAGGGCGTGTTATATTGGGACCGGACGGCAAACCCATTGGTTATGCCGATGAAAACGGGGTTGTGTACGGTTTGGACGGCAAGCGCATCGGTACACTGCGTGATGACGGCACTGTGGTTGATGACCAAGGTTATGTCATCGGTGTGGCTGAAGGTGGTCGTTTGGCTATCGGACCTGATGGCAAAATTTTAGGTACTATTTTACCGGATGGTCGCGTTATAGATAAGGACGGTCGTTTAATCGGCTATGCTTTGCCCGATGGTACAATAGTGGACGAACATGGTAATGTCATCGGGGCTGCTGTAAAGACCGGTATTGCTTATGATAAATACGGCAATCCGATCGGTCGGATTATGCCGGATGGTACTGTTGTAGATGAACATGGGAATATTATCGGTTATGTCAACCCCGATGGAACGATTGTTGATGCTGACGGTAACATAATCGGATCGGTTGCTCCTCAAGGAACGGTTGTCGATGCTTTGGGAAAAGTCTTGGGCATAGTCATGCCGGATGGCACCGTGGTGGATAAAGATGGTAATATAATCGGTCGAGTTCTTGCTAACGGGGTTGTTGTAGATAAAGATACGAACTTTATCGGACGTGTCGTCAAAGAAGGTTTGGCAATCGGTGCCGGCTGTAAAATGATCGGGCGGATCAGTACCGACGGGTCGGTTATGTCTTCAAACCGTCAAGTGGGACGCCTAACATCATCTATGACTGTTGTCGATCTTGGCGGTAATCCGATAGGTGGCTTTGTTGAAGAAGGAGCATTGATTGACTGGGAAGGCAAAGTTGTCGGTAAAGTCGATCAGGATGGACACCCGGTCAGCTTCAAAGGTGATACGTTGGGTTGTTTAACGCCCTATGGTACAGTTGTTAATGATTCAGAAGAAATTATTGCCGCTGTTTTGCCGAAAGGTACTGTTGTTGGAACGCAATGTGGTGTCGTCGGTCAAGTGATGCCTGACGGGAGTGTTGTTGGCAATGGAGAAATAAAAGGTCGGATTTTGCCGGACAAGTCGTTTTTATCGGCAGATGGCAAGATAACAGGTGCCTTAGCTCGTCAAGATATAGGTGTAGGTCCGGGATGTATGCCCTTAGGTTATGTCAATTTGGACGGTCAAGTTGTTACATCAAAAGGTGAGCTGGTTGGTTGTTTGACGGCAAACGGTGAGATATTGGATAATCAAAAAGTCGTTTTAGGACGGATGATGGATTCCAGTATAGCTATTAATGGAGATGGACGTGTTGTCGGTTTGATGGATCCTGCAGGCAGAGTTCAAGACAAGAACGGGAAAATTTTAGGATGTATGGATCCTGATGGATTAGTTATAAATTCTAAAAACGAATCAGTCGGTATGACAATGCCTGTTGGTGGTGTCTTGGATCGTAATGGTCGCACGATAGGTTGGGTGATACCTGATGGAACAGCATCAAACGCGAAAGGGACGCCGATTGGTCGTGTGATGGCAGATTCAACAGTCATCGATTTGAACGGTCAAACAGTTGCCCGTACCGCTCCTTATAAGGCTTTGGCGTTGAAAAATTCATGTGAGCCTGCAGGTCGCATTTTGATTGACGGTCGTGTTGTTAATAATGAATTCAAACGGACGGCTTATATTCAGATGGATGATTCATTGTTGGACGAAAGTGGAAGTCTTGTCGGTCGTGTTGTTTTAGGGTCTCGTGCGATCAGCTCAAAAGATCTGTATTTAGGATATATAGATAATGACGGCGCGGTTTTTGATATTGCTGCACAAAAAATCGGTTGTTTGCGTCCGGATTCATTGGTAGTTGACAGTAATAATAAATTTTTAGGATCCGTTTTACCTCAAGGGGTCGCGGTTAACGAAAAAACGAATTTGTATGCGCGCGGTGATTCAATAGCAAAAGCATTGAACTTGAAAGGAACTGAATTTATCGGGTCTGTTACATTGAGCGGCTTGATCAAAGAAGGGGACAAAATTTCAGGAGGTATTATCCCTGAAAAAGCCAATGTTTTAGATATTAAAACGAGTCAAACAATCGGACGATTGTTACCGGATGGTACGGCGGTTGATTTGCTTAGCCGTTACATGGGGCGCTTAAGAATGCCCAGCGGTGAAATCGTCAATAATGAAGGTCGTGTTGTCGGTAAAATTTTCGTTGGTCTACAGCTGGTTATAGGTCCTGATGGAGAAATTTTGGGCGTGGTCATGCCGGACGGAACAGTTGTTGATGCTTCGGGACGCGTGATCGGTAAAGCTGATCTGAGCGGTAAGGTGGTTGATTCTTCTGGTCGCGTGATCGGGGAAGTTATACCTGTGGGACAGCCTATTATCGGTCCGGATGGTAAGATCATTGGCTATGTCGGCATGGACGGAACAGTTGTTGATGCGGATGGGAATCCGGTTTTGGGAAAAGACGGAAAACCTTTACGTTATCAAGCGGGCGGCGCTATTGTCGACAGTAGTGGACAAGTTGTCGGTTATACCGTAAGAGACGGAATCGGATTAAACTTTAAAAATGAAGTTATCGGGAAAATTAATTCCGCCGGTCAAGTCAAGGAAAAAGGAACTGACAAAGTATTGGGTACATTACAAGTCGATGATACGATCATAGACGGAAATAATAATGTATTGGGAAAAGGGATTGTCAATGCCATTCCTGTAGGATCTCAATGTCATGTATTGGGAAGTATTGATGACAATGCCAATGTTATTGATCAAACAGGTCGTCAAATAGGACGAGTTAATTATGACCGTAGTTTGATTAATTCAATGAACTCTCAGATCGGTTTGGCTTTGGGACAAGAAAGTATTATCAACGAGCCTTGCAAAATAATCGGTCGGATAACGACGGAAGGTAAAGCTGTCGATATGGAAGGGGCTGAAATTGGCTGTGTCGATTTTGAAGGGTTGGTCAAAGATAAAAACGGAAAACGTTTAGGGCGCATTGTCCAAAAAGGTCAGGTGCAAGGTCCGGATGAAAAGATCATAGGAAAAATTGTTGCCAATGGTGAAGCCTTGGGAGCGGAAGGTAATTCCTTGGGATGCTTTACAGTAAGCGGTGCTATCGTTGATAAGAAAAAGAAAGTTATCGGGGTGGCGACGGATATAAAATATGCTGTCAATGAACAAGGCGATGTTATTGCTCATATTTTAGGTGGAATGTACGGCGTCAATCCGATAGGGGGGGCGTATGTAGGAACCCTAAGGGGGAAGGAATTCTTTGGAACGGATGATAAAAAACAAGGGGTTTTGATTCCTTCTGGACGTTTGGTCATTGCTGTTGACGGGAAGATTGTCGGAACTGTTTTACCGAGAGGTCGTGTTTTGAACGATCGCGGAGAAGAACGTGGCTATGTAACATCTTCAATGCGTGCGTTGACGGACGAGCGCAAATTTTTAGGGCGTGTCGTTCCTATCGGTGAAGAATGTAAAGATGGTAAAAACAATGTTGTCGGTATCGTCAACTATGACGGGACAATCATTGATGACCGCAAACAAGTTTTAGGACGTTTGTTAGCCAGCGGTCAGGCTTTGGACAATACGGGGGCTCATTTATGTATGATTTCCGTCATGAGCACCAGTGATGACGGTTCGTTGTTCCCGCAAGGGTTGGTTGGTAAAGTCGTATACGGTCCGGACGGGAAACCGTTAGGCGTTGTCGGCGCAGACGGATTTATTCGTGATGCGGATGGAAACATTATCGGTCGGGTTTTGCCGGATGGTACAGTTGTTGATTTGGACGGTAACGTCATAGGCAAGGCCTATCCAAAAGGAGCTGTGTTCAGTCCGGACGGCAAATTTTTAGGGATTGCAGGTGAAGACGGTTACTTGCGCGATGCGGATGGAAACATTATCGGTCGGGTTTTGCCGGATGGTACTGTTGTCGATATGGACGGTAACGTTATCGGTCGAGCCTTGATGGAAGATGGCATTGTCGATTCAAAAGGCAATTTCTTAACCAAAACGGATAAAGATGGTAATGTTCGTGTGGCTGTGGGACGGGACGGTAAATTTTTAGGTGTTGTCGGAGATGACGGTTTTGTCCGAGACGAACACGGGAATATTATCGGTCGAGTTTTGCCTGATGGCACGGTGGTTGACTTGGATGGTAACCCGATTGGTTCTGTTATTGAAGGGGAGCCATTACGCGATGCCGATGGTAATATTGTAGGTATTATCATGCCTGACGGTCGAGTCGTTGATATGGATGGCAAGACGATAGGCAGGATAAATGCGAACGGTGAAATCGTTGACGAAAATGGTGTCGTTTTAGGCACATGGCGTGGTGGCAAACTTAATGCGATGAGTGATAAATTACGTCATAAGAAGTTTGCTTTCGGTAAAGATGGTAAACGTATCGGTATGATTATGCCTGACGGTACGGTGGTCGATGAATTTGGTAATGTTATCGGGCGTGTTGATGAACATGGTAATGTTATTGATAATCAAGGAAATATTATCGGAACCGTTACCGATCCTACGGAACAAGCGCAACAGCAAAAAGAGCAAGGTGAAGGAAAGGTTTCTGTTTTTGGGGCGTTCGATCCGGATAATTACCGCTATCGCGGTAAATATTTGGGTTCAGGCGGAGGAACGGGAAAAGGTGAACGCTATGATCCTGCTCGTATTAAGCAGTTGCGTGCTTTGCAAATGGCTTATCGTCGCCAAATCAGACCCGGAAGAGGTATTGGAATCGCTTCAACCGAAGAAGATTTACTCAAAAAGCAAAAAAGAAGTAAAAGTTGGGCGGATATAGGTATTCAAAAAAATGTATCCACTTACCGTGTTAACATGGATAATATGATTTTGGCGGATAAGGCTATTCCTGCCGTTTTGACAAGATCCATCGATACGGAACAAGATGATTTACCGATATCTGCTGTTGTTGAGCGTAATATATTTTCCGAGATGGGACGTAAGATCATTATTCCGGCGGGCAGTCGTTTGATCGGGGAATTAACAGGCTCTTCTGCGGGAGAGGAAGTCGGTTCTGCAGCTAAGGTTGAAGTAAAATGGACGCGTTTGATCCGTCCTGACGGAGCCGCATTCTCATTTGAAGAAGGGGTGTCCGGAGATACGTCAGGTCGTGCAGGTGTCGGTGCTTATATGGATAGGCAATTAATGAAAAAGTATGGTCTGCCTTTAGTTCAATCGACAATTACTTCAGCTCTTTTATATATAATGGCGACAAATGATTCCGCTGAAGTCGGAGAAGAGGGTGAAGTTGCAATGTCGGGAAGACAACAGGCCGCTGAAGATGCGCGAACAAGATTTTCAGATACCATGCAACAAATCTTTGATGATATAATTGCAGAAACTTCTCAAATGCAAACACGTTTGTTCGTTCCGTCGGGGACACGGATTACCGTCTTTGCAAAAGAGGATTTGTGGTTGCGAAGTGACGTGGAAGATGAAGATGAAGATTCCACGATTAAGAAAGATGTCTTAATCGATCCGAACAAAGATGATGATCGTAATGTTGTTGATGATTCAGCTGCAGGCGGTGGTAGTTCTTCTTCTTCGGGTAATTCCTCGTCCGGTGGTCAAACCAATGCAAATGTTAACACCGCTAATACAAATCAGAATAATCCGAATAATTTGCAACAACAGCAACAAATCTATTATAATAACTATGCGGGACAACAAATGCCTCAACAACAAAAACCACCTCCAAAACAGCTGATTGATCCTAATAAAGGGCAAAATCAGCAAAACCAGCAACCTGCAACGGGGGCTGCTCAGGTGAAAAAAGCGGAAGAACCGGTTGATCCAATTCCAGAGTTGTTTTAGGTGATCGATTGAAGAGGTTAAAATGGCTTTAGATACTTTTCAGGTCTTGAAATCAACGTTGCGTTATTTGTCTTATTGGTATGAGCAAGACAATGTTGAAGAAATTGCAATTAATCGCCCAAATGAAATTTGGCTTCGTTTGCGTGGTCGAAGAGCTCATCCTTGGGCTTCTCAACAGGATAAGAATTTGTCCAGAACATATCTGGTCGATATTATGCATATCATTGCAAATACGTTTGAGTTGCCTTTTGATCCTGAACAGGGCTCGCCTGCTGTTTATGCCACTTTGCCGGGAGATCACCGTTTCACAGGGATTGCCGGAAAAAACGTCATGTATGATAATGAAGACCTTATCGGTGGAATAGCTATGTGTGTGCGTGTCCATTCTGATGATGTCAAATTCGGTTTGGGGGATTATGGTTTAAAATCAGGGGAACGTTTACAAAAATTAAACAAGTTAAAGGAAATTGAAAATCCCGAAGATCCTTATGAACGTTTGTTGCTTTCCATTAAAAGGGGAGATCATATTTTAGTTTCGGGGGCGACAGCAACCGGTAAAACGACTTTTTTAAACAATTTGTTGACGATCCTTGATTCTCATAAACGTGTTATTACAATTGAAGATACACGAGAATTGATTGTTCCGCACCCCAATCATGTTCATTTGGTTTTGTCTCGTACGGAACAAACCAATACAATGACTTATCCTAAACTGATTGACTTGGTTGTTCGTTTTACACCTGATGCCATTATCGGTGGAGAAATCTCGACGGCAAATGCCGGCGCTTTATGGGAGCTGATGGGATCAGGGCATGATAACTGTTTTGCAACAATTCACGCCGAAAGTTCGGAAGCCGCTTATAAAGCCTTTACAGATCGTATCTTACATTGTTACCCTACAATTGATCGAGCAAAGACTATTGCAGAAATGCATGATAAGCTGCGTGTCGTTCAAATTAATCGACAGGGAAATATCCGTGCTGTTACGGAAGTAACCTAAAAAATATTAAGTAAGCTCTTAGGAGCTTTTTGAGCTTTGTTCATTTAAGCCTTTAGCTATATTCATGTTAATGTTTATAAGAATGTCAAGGGCTTGAACCGAAGGGTTTGTCATCACACTAAAAGTGTGTTTGAAAATAAAATGAGCAAGGCTGAATATATTTTGCTTTATTTCTAAAGGTAAAGGGTTTTCTTTCTCTGTTGCTCCTGTTACCAAAATAGTCCACAGTTTTCTGTTTAAATCCAATGCTTCGTTTAATTCGCGGAAAGACACAGGCCAACGTTCTTTTATATTATTCAAACGGGATGCGGTTCTGATGAGCGCTCGTGCTTCAAGTTCATTTTGAGGCATGGCAACAACGCTTTCCATGGCTTCATAAGGGTTGTTCATCATTTTAGTTTCTCTGAAAAAAGTAATTAAGTAATTATAAAAATGAAAAGATTAAAGATCTATTGAACAGCGGTAAACATTTTGTTGAAAAAAGAACGTTTATTTTAGCAAGTTTTTTTAGTTAAATGTTTGAATAAGATTTTTAAAAAATTTTTTGTTGATTGAATAAGAGGGGTATAAGAAAATATTTTAGAATTAGTTTTTTTAATTGGGGTTTTTTGCAGGAAATTAATACTTAACCGTTAAAGTGAAACAAATGTTTTAAGGAGAACAAGATGAATTTATTAAAGGTGGTAACAGGTTTAATATTCTGCTTTTTTTGTTTTTCCGATTTTGCTTTTGCTGCAGGTAAAAAGAAAAGTAGTCCGTATCCTGTTGATATTTGTGGTGCGACATTAAATGGCCCACCGTTTAAAATAGTGGGGTTTAAAGATTATCCTCCGTTTTCATGGGCGGAGTCCGATGAAGAGTATTTTAAAAATACGGGCAGAAAACGTTATAGATATCATGGTTTTATTGTCGATGCACTTAAACAGGCGTTAAATGATATTCATATAATCAGGATTCAAGATTTAGCCTTTGACACATTCAGCGAGGCACAAAAAGCGATTTTACATGCTAAAGCGGATTTAATATTTACAAGTTATTATGTAGATGAATCCAAATCAGGGCAGGATTATGTTTATCCGGCATATTTTGGAAATCCTTTTATTGTTGTTTCCCGCCAGACAAAAAAAATTGAAGTGGAAGATCCCTCCGAATTAAAAGGTATGAAAGGGGTTGTGCGTAAGGAAGAGGAGGTTGAACCATTAATACGCGGTATTTTACCGACGGATACAAAATTGGAAGTTGTTGACGGTCCACGTGAAGCTTTTCGGATGTTGTTGTCTGGAGATGCGGATTTCATGATTACGAGTCCTTATGCGGCTGAAGCTGAAGCACGACGTTTTAACATAAAGGATAAATTATATTTTGGGAAAAAAACCTTAAGACATATCAAGTATTTCATGGCTTTTTCAAAGATGTCCAAGTGTCGGAGATATAAAGATATTTTTGTTAAAAGTTTTAATGAGCGCTTTGAAAATAAATCGGAAATTGAAAATTTGCTTCATAAATATATTAAAATTTGGGCTGAACAAAATAAAAATGAACCGCCTTTGGAATACACTCCACCACCGGAAGTTCAGCAGTCTTCAGCAACGTCTCAAAACACGAACGTTACTAAACAATAAGAGAGAAACCTCACGTTAAACGTGAGGTTTTTTTTACAGGCGATTCCAGCAAATCTGTATTTTGGTGCAGAGTGAAAAATTTTTCTACAATGAATAGGTCTCAGAGCCGATGGGTATCGAAGACGAAGGAGTAATGATAATGAATGATATTTATATGTTATTACATTTAATGGGGAATTATGAATATCGCATAGTATTGTTCGAAATATTGCCTGAAGTGTTTTATGATGAAAAAGCGGTATGAAACAGATAAAACACCGATGAAATCATATAGTAAAAGAAAAAAGCGAATATTCCTGAAACTGGTATGTTGGACATAAATAACCGAGCTTCCATTGAAAATGAGTGTGTCAGAATTTATGGACTTCCTGAAGAGTTAAGACAGCCTTTTAATTTAGTGACAGTGGAACAAGATCAAAACAGTAAATTCCAGTGTAATGGATATTAAGAGGATAAAAGATCACTGATCCGGCATCAACCGAAAGAGGGAATGACGTTAAATTAACGGATATTAAATGTATCAATCTGCTTACTGACAGGAAGTAACATAAGATATGCGCAGAGCGTTTTAACGCTGTTCAAACGTATCCGGTAGTATGAAAGTTGGGAGCGCATATGAAAACTCTGTACTCAGAATGGGGTCTCTTTATAGAAAAAGAAAATATTCAATAGAGTATTGTAATTATTTTGATAAAAAAAGATGATGTCATTTAATCAATTTTTTTTTCCTATAAGGATCGTAATGATCGGTTGGAATAAAGGACGGTATTATCTATCCGGATCATGAACTCCGCAGTGGAAAACGGATTTTGATCCGGACGAAAAATTATATGAACGGTCGGAGAAATGTTGCTATTGATGATTAAGATTTTTAATTCCTAGTATTTGATTTACATTTCCGTCTTTTTGGGTCCCGATAAGGCGGGAATTAAAGTTTGTTTACGGAAAAGCGTTTAAAAATCTGGGGGACAATGATGGATTCTGCAGGCAAATTCTGCGAATAAAAGTTGATAATTAAAATCACTATTTTGTTATATTTTTCAAGAATCTTGCATTTCATATTTACAAAATGTTTTGTTTGTTTCCTTCAAATTATTTGTTTGCCAAGTGGATAGTAAAAAAGCGCGTAAGTTCTTTTTCTATATTTTTTGAAATCCCTAAAAAAACAAAAATGATTATTTTTGTTTGCTGTATTAAAAAAAGTTTTTCACAAGTCGCAAAGTTCGCAGAGGTGTATAGTTATGTATAAAAAACTTTTTTGATACAAAGGATGCCGGTTTTATGAACTGATAGATTTTGATGTTGAAGGAAATCTTATCAAAGATTGGAGTGATCTGTTGTACGCAATACGGAATTGGAAATACTGCGTCGTTTTAATGGCGGAGTATACTGGAAAGGATTTTATGTCAACTGTATGATATCGGAAAATAGTGCAACAACCATGCAGGCGAAAAAAGATGAATGTTATGGAAGTGGAAGTTTGTTGAGAGATTTCCTCCGTATGCTACTCGAGATTCCGGCGAAGTCGGATAAGGGATCCGGAAGGTGAAAGTTGCTTAATGACCTGTGAATATCGAGGCAATATGAAAGTAAAATACGGCAATAAAGAAAAAACTATTATGTGTCGAGATGGAAAATACGTGAAAAATCAATCGGTTGATACATTGAACATCAATTGAAAGAGGTTGCCGTTTCGATCAATCAATGTCGGATGTGTCAGTTTTTTTATTGGTAGGAAGTGAGGAAAGAGATGCGTTAGAGTTCAGCTTCAACTAGTGGCATAAGGATTAACTGTAATAAAGAACCCCGCATTTTACGCGAGGCTCCTTTTTTATTAAATAAAAAAAGAATGGTTAAATTTGTTCATTAATCCATGCTGTTAATTTCGCCTTTGACATTGCTCCTGAATGAGAGGCGACGGCTTTACCGTTTTTGAACATGATCAAAGTGGGAATGCCTCGAACGCCAAAATTTGTCGGTGTTTCAGGAGAATCGTCAATATTCATTTTAACAATTTTCAATTTGTCTCCCATTTCTTTTGAAACTTCTTCCAAAACAGGGCTTAATTGACGGCAAGGCGAACACCATTCTGCAAAAAAATCTACTAAAACAGGAGTTTCCGAGGTCTGTATTTCATTGGCAAATTCATTGTCTTTGATAATTTTCATTGTTTTTTCCTTTCTGTAGATAACTCTGTTGCATATATAGGGAGAGTTGAATGGTTGGTCAATACCCCAATGTATCAAAAACAGCAGAGGTGATTTCGTGTAATTCGGGAATTTCCGTCCATAATAAGAAGCAACGTATGTTTTTATCAGGGTATATTTTTTTTATTAACGCTTTATAAGCGCTCATTTGATGAATATAAGCCGTAGGCGTTTTTTGTGAATTTTGTGATATCAAATGTCCCGACTTATAATCTACGATATGGATTTCATCTTTAAAAAAGGCTAGACGGTCGATTTTTGCATTAATGATGCGCTGGTCGACAATACCGGAAACGGGAACTTCCGCTAGAGAATCCGGTGAAAACAAGATTGTGAACTCTGGGCTTTCAAATAAAGCGAGAATATCATGAAGGATTGTATCCATTTCAGCAGATGTAAAATTGTTTTTGTATGTTTTAACGATTTTTTCCGCAATGTTTTTGCGCTGTTCGCAAGGATACTGAGGAAGGATTTCAAGTAATGAATGAATGATTGTCCCTTTTTTTAGGGCTTGTATTCTTCCTTGAGTTAAAGGGGAAAGAGCGGGTGGCTCGTCAATGTCGGGGCGCGAAGGGACGAGCGGTTTGGGGGGTGTCGGTTCTTGAGGAGCTGGACTGTTGATCCATTCCGGTAAATCGGAAGGCTTTGAAAGTTCAACAGGGGTACTCACAAGGGGCGGTTTTTCTTTTTGCTCACAGCTTAATCTGAGGACGGGTTCATCAAATAATTCTGTTTTTACGGATTCGACGCGAAGCGAATTGTTTCCATTTCCATCCGAAATAGAAAAAGCTTCTTTGATCAAATCGTACCAATTTCCGTTTTTAATTTTTTTATTATCCCAAGCGCAAATATATAATCTGTCGGCAGCCCGTGTTAACGCGACATAGAGCAGTCGATGATACTCTTCCTGTTCTTTTTGTTTCAGCTTTTCGATTTCTTTATTAATAGCGTCACATCTCAGCTTTGCATTGGGAGCCCATAAAACGACAGTATTCCGGTCAGTCCAGAAAGTTTGTTGCTTTATACAAGGTGTTTGTCGCGTATCTGGCAAAAAGACGACAGGAGCTTGTAATCCTTTTGCCGCATGGACGGTCATAATGCGTACGGCATTAAAAGAGGTTTGTTCGGGGTCGCGCTTGATTTCTATGTCATTGTCCCGCAGGTATTTTAAAAAATTCTGCAAGCAGGGGGATTGTGTCTTATCATATTCCAAAGCCAAAGACATAAATTCATCCAATGCGTCAAGAGATTGGATTCCCAACCGACAAATGAACGCTTTTTGGCGCATCAAAGGACCTAGTACATAAGCGTATAACTCGTAAGGGAGCATTTTATCAACGCGTGATAACAAATCTTTTAAAAAAAGAAGAGCTTTTCCCAGAGAGGTTTCCGGACGGTTTTCATATTGTTTCAACCTGTCGAACAAAGACAGATCTCCCCTGTCATAAGCCAAAGAAAAAAGGTCTTGTTCGGAAATACCGTCCAAAGGGATTTTTAATTCTTTTGCTTTGTTCAGGTCGTCGTCCGACAAGTCTTTAGCGGAAACGCCGCATAGCGGAGAACGCAGGACGCAAGCCAAAGCCAGATCGTTTTCAGGCAGTAAAAGAAAATCGCCTAAAGCCATAAGATCTTTTACAGCAATATGAGACGTTATTTTCAGCCGGTCGACGCCTGAAACAGGGATACCGCGGATTTTCAACTCACGAGAAACATCATTGATGAAGCTATCCCTTTTACGGACTAAAATCAAAATGTCCGACGGAGCTATAGGACGGTTTTCTGAGAGCAGAATCTCTTTGCAATGAATCATTGCGGCTATTTTTTGAGCGATCTTCGCGGCTAAACGTGCTGATGACGTTTGCGAGTAAACACGTTCGACAGGTTTCGTGAAAGTGCGTACCGTATCGTTTTCCAAAGGCTTTTCCGGTGGCCAGATTTCCATCAAACCGCCTTGATTCTTTCTCCATGATAAATGTGTTGCCTCTTTGTCTTTTTCAACGACACCTTTACGAAAGGATTCGTTCTTTAAAAGGTAATTGACCGTATCTATGATTGCCGGAACGGAACGGAAAGAAATGTACATCGGAACATCATTCCAAACTTTTCTGGCGTTTTCGACCTTCTCCTTGAAAAAAAGACGCATTCTTTCAAATTCTTCCGGAACGGCGCCTTGAAAACCGAATATGGATTGTTTTTGGTCTCCTACGGCGAAAATCGTCCTGTTGCGGAAATGAATCCCGTCATAACCTGCAAAAAACTCTTCCGCTAGCGCCTTAATGATCGCCCATTGATCCGGACTGGTGTCTTGGGCTTCGTCGACAAGAATATGATCGATCCCGCCATCCAATTTATATAAAACCCATGCCGCCGCACCGGATTTTTCCAATAAAGCTTTAGTTGTTGAAATTAAATCGTCGTAATCTAAAAAACCTCGTTCGTTTTTTAAACGGATATACATATTCAATATGGCGGATCCGATTTTGAATAAAGCAAAAGACAATTCTAATGTTTTTAAAGAAACCAATTGTTTTTTTAATACGATTGCTTTTTCGGCTTCAAACCGGATGATCGGTTCAACTTGTTCGGATTCCTTGCATACCAGTTGTTTTCGAATGGTGTTTTCGTTGGTTAGAAAAATAGATAAGTAATTCGGTAGAGTTTTAATTTTTTCTGAAAACGATGCGTTTATAAAGTTATTAATTGCGAATGATTTTTCTTTATCTGTTTTTTTACTTGATTGAGCAAGTGTCTTTATTGCCTGCATTAAATCGTCTTTTCGTTGTCCGGAAAAAGAACAAAAATCTTTTTTTAAGGACGCTTCATCGCAATTTTCAGGCAAGTCCAGTGCTTTTTCATAAGCGTTCTTGAGTTTTTGAGATGAATCAAGGCGTTCTGCTGTTTGTTTCAGACAATTTAATTTTGCCGTCATCTCTTTTAAGACGTTTAAAAAGCTTTTTTCGTCTGTAACGGCTGTAATGATTTCAAGATATTTTTCGTATTTGCTTTGTGATAAGATTTTATTTTGCGCCTGTTCGATCAGTTCTTGAGCTCCCCGTTCATCCAGAACATCGAAATGAGTGGGTAACCCGGCTTCCAACGGGAAGCGTTTTAATAGAGATTGACAAAATCCGTGCAATGTCGTTACTTTCAACCCGCCCGGCGTATCCAACAGTTTGGCAAATAACTGCCTTGCGCAAGCCATACGATCTTCATTGGCGGCATGACCTTGAAGCTCTGTCAATTCCCGATATAAAACGTCTTGGGTTACGGAAGCCCATCTTGCCAGACGTTCCATGATTTTATTCGCCATTTGTGCCGCGGCTGTGCGTGTGAATGTCAGGCATAAGATTTTTTCCGGTGCCGTTCCGCAAAGAAGCAAATTTAAAACACGATCTGATAAAACTTTCGTTTTTCCCGATCCGGCGGAAGCCGCAACCCACGCCGATCCCGAAGGATCTGCCGCCTTGCGTTGCAATTCATCGGGATCTGCCGCTCTCATTTATTCTTGCTCCTCTTGATCTTCGTCCGAAACAGAACTCGCCCATTCGTCATAACGTGCCAAGTGTTCGTAATCATTATACCTTAAAGAAACGCTGAGATCCGGTGTCGCCAGATAAGGGGTGTTTTCGTCTTCGTATGTGGAAATCAGTTCTTTGAGATGCGACAACGCCTCTTGTGCCAGTTTTTCGGGACAGGCTTTTAATTTTCTGATGAAATTACTGTCGTTTTTACCCTTGATTTGCCAATACTCCAAGCAGGAAACTGATTTGTTTTTGATCTTTTCAAAACCGTTGTGCTCTAAAATGGCGGCTTCTAAGGGCAGTTGCGGACAATATCCGGCAACAATCGAATTTTCATCGGGAATTAATCCGGTTTTGTAATCGATCAAAACCACTTTTCCGTCTTTCATCAAATCTATTCTGTCGGCGATGCAGTCCAACTGAAATTTTTTGCAATCCATCGGCATGAAATAGACGCCCTTTTGTTCACACAAAGTCGTTTCAATCTCATTAATGCGCTTTTGTTGATTTTCCAAAAACCAGCATAACGCCATATCCAATCGCGGTTTCCAAAAGGCGGCATCCGCTTTTGAAAAATTCAGTTCTTTGAACAGGCTATGCCCGATTTCCAAGATTTCCCGTTGAGGGTCTTGAGGTAATGTTGAAGGGTGTTTTGTACAAAAGATTTCTACGGCTTTGTGAACGATCGTTCCGAAATCGGCAACATTGAATTCTTCATCAATATCTTTTAATTTTTTTAATTTCAGAATATAACGGGCGTAAATAGCATAAGGGTCTCGCATGAGCGTTTCTACGGCGGTCGCGGACAGTTTCCGAGGTCTTGCAAAAACCGGTGGAGTCGGATGCGGAGGTAAAAAAGATAGAACAGTTTCAGGCGTATCAATTTTTTTCGCCCAATCAGACCAGTGCCCTTGTTCTAAGTGCAGTCCGGAAATGTCGAGGACGGTTTGCAAGCGCATCAACCAGCGTGATGGAACGCAGGGAGTGCCTCCGTCTTTCAAAGAACGAGTCATAATAACGTTTTTTGCGCAAAAAGCCTGTGAAAAATCGTGTGCTGATAACGCGATTTTTGTTTCCGGACAAGACAAACCGCATTGTTCGCGCATTGATCGGGACATCCAAGGATCCGCGTCGGGAATTTTCGGCCAGACCCCTTCATTCAGACCGCTTAAAATTAAAACATCGGGTTGGATTAATCGAGCTTCCATTGTGCCGAGAATGTCCAAACGCGGGTGCATCCCGTATTTCGGGCGCACGGTGATGTCTTTAAGCAAGCTGTTGAGCAAAGAAACATATTCAAAAGGGGAAACTTCGCCGATTAATGACGCCTGTTCTTTTAATTCGGTAAAAAAAGAGGCGCCTGTCTGTCCGCTTTGATCCGTCCATAAACGTTCTTGTCCGGATTTATCAACGCTTTGTGCCAATTGTTCCGCAGCTTTTAAATGAGCGTCCAGTAAAGTTTCAAACTCTTGGCGGTCTTCTTCGGCGTTCATCAGTTCACTGAATGAGTTTGTACGATTTTCCAAATCGCTGATGAAATTGTAAAGTTCCAAATCGTTGTTCATTCGAGCGGCTTGTTTCAACCCTTCAAAACCGTCTCCGGGTTTTTTCCCGCGCAACAAAGTCAGTTCCATTTTTCGAACCAGAGAACGGAACGGGGCGAATATCTTTCCTCCTAAGGCAAGAGGATGCTTTAAGCAAGCCAACATCTCGACAGGTGCCCAATTCGACAGGGCGGCTTGAGCAAGCAATAATAAAAAAACGCCTAACGGAGTCGACGACAAGCTGATGCCCGCTGAATCGTCAATTGTAATATTCCATCGTTTCATCTGGGCTATAACGCGGCGGGCTAGATTTCTGTCCGGTGTGATTAAAACGGCTGTTTTTGCAGGAGTTTCCAATACTTCACGTAAAATTAAAGCTATTGTCAAAGCTTCTTCCTGAACGTTGTTACAATCGATTTTTTTTATTCCATGAATTGACTCTGGTGTAAATTTCCTTATATCGCGCCAACGGTCGGTTGTTAAAGCAGGGCGCATGGCTTCACTGATCAGGCGCAAGCGTTCTTGACGCTTGTCTGGATCTTTGGCGAACATTTTTACCTCTGAACGGGAAATTCCCATTTTTTCCAATAACTTCTTTAAGTGGTATTGAGGATGGGACGATTCGCATTGTTTAAAGCTTTCTTCATCCAGCAACATATCTAAACCCGGCAAAATGACCTTGCCGTT
This sequence comes from uncultured Alphaproteobacteria bacterium, assembly GCA_944390195.1. GTDB lineage: Bacteria > Pseudomonadota > Alphaproteobacteria > CAAGCB01 > CAG-977 > UBA11549. The sequence goes on along the minus strand of CALXOZ010000011.1, from coordinate 35,497 downwards.
TTCTAATGAAGCTATTGTGTCTAACAATTCTGCCGTTGCCGGTTGAGATCCTGTCGATCCTGCGGCAATAACGGGAAATTCGGGGGGATGTTCTCGCCAAAATGCAGCTTGAGCCTTAAATAACCGGACTTGACGATCTGCCGGATCAATGACACCTTCTTGTTTTAAAATTTCAGGCCAGTATGTTGTAACGATTTCTAAAAAAGTCAGAATCTCTTGCCAATGAGCGGCATATTCGTCGCCGACAAGGCGGGTTAAACGCTCAAAGGGCATATTTTCAATATAGGTTTCATCTAAAAATTCAGCCAGAGAATCTGCCAAATACAAAGCTTTTTCGGTACTTAATGTTTCCATGCTTCGTTTGCGGATCAGTTTTGTCAACAATAATCGACGACGTAACGGAGATATGGCTTCGGGAGCTTCTGCCGCATTTAACAAAGACAAGCGTCCTTGAACCGTTTCATCTTGTAAGGCGGAAAAAGCTATTAAACGTGGCAACATTAAGGGACGACCGTCACTTTGTCGTAAAAAAGCTTCTTGTATCGTTTTACAAGCGCGTTTTGTCGGCAAAAATAAAACCGTGCGTGCCAGACGTTCCGGACTGAAATCTTCTTGTAACAATAATTCTTTTGCTAACGTGTCCGCAAAAGAAACTGTCGGGGGAATTGTATAGACATTTTTACTTTTCATCAGCTTGCCGGTATTCTTTGTTCGGCTAAAGCCAAGGCTTCCGGCGTGCCGACATGGTACCAGTCGCCTTTTCCGACGACTGCGGACAGGCGGGCGTTTCGTTCCGCTTTGTCATACAAGACGTTTAATGAAAACTTTCCCGACGGAGAATCTTTAAAAATACGCGGGTGAAGAATCTGGGCTCCGGCATAAACAAAAGGCGCTTTTTCTTCATCGGGACGTTTGCGGCGCGGAACGCCGTTTTCAATAAAATAATCACCTTTTCCAGAATGTCCGAAAACATGTTCAACCGGCCAAAGAAGTAATAATATGTCCATTTTCTCTTCATCGTAAGCGTTAAGCATCTTTTGCAATGACGGACTGGATTCCGTCCAGACCGGATCTGAATTTAACGCAAAAAAAGGAGCCTCTTGAAAAAAAGGAAGGGCTTTTTTTATTCCTCCCCCTGTTTCCAACGCTTCTTCCTCTTCGGAATAAACAAAGTGGATGTCTTGGCGTTTACTTAATTCTTTTTTGATCTGATCGCCCAAATAACACAGATTGACAACGCATTCTTTGATACCTTGAGCCGCTATTTTGTCCGCGACATAATTAATCAACGCTTTTTGATGGACTTTGATTAAAGGCTTGGGGGTTGCTTCTGTCAAAGAACGCATGCGTGTTCCCCGACCCGCGGCCAGGATCATGGCTTTTTTTATTTCTGTAAGCATCGGGGGATTCTTCTGTATTCGGGAGGAATGTTTTTATCAAACCAAATTTTTATTTTTGCCAAAGCGGGGTGTTCCAAAGCGCGTTCCAATAAACGCCATAGGCGGGGAATATGCTGTAAATACCTGTTCTTTTTATCCCGAACGCATAAGCGAACGAAAATGCCAAGCACCTTTATATGGCGTTGAGCGGCCAATACACTCCAAGACGCTAAAAAGTCTTTTTCATCAGGCAATTTTGCCGCCATGCCTGTTATATACCTGTTTCTCATGGCGACTAAAAAATCATAAGAGATGTCTCTTCTTGCGTCTTCCATCAAAGACATGACATCGTAAGTAACCGGTCCGTGCAAGGCATCTTGGAAATCTAACAATCCGCAAGCATGAACGCCTTTTCTTCCGTCCAACAACAATAAGTTGTCAACATGATAATCCCTTAAAACCAGAGTCTGCGGAACATTGTTGGCAACGGGAAACAATTCTTCCCATAACAAAATGAAATCGTCCGAAACGGTTTTATCTGTTTCCCGACTGAAAGCGGCGGGCATGAACCAATCAGGAAAAAGCATCAGTTCTCTTTTTAATGCCTCTCCGTCATAACGTGGCAATCCTTGCGGAACGGTTTCCTTATCGCTGCGTGAATGCAGATCGATTAATAAATCAACAGCCAATTCATAAAGTTTTTTTTCGTCGGCGCCTTTTTTCAATAAGCGTGTATAGGTTGAATCTCCGTAATCTTCCAACAGAACAAAGCCGTTTTGTTCGTCTTGGGCATAGATATGAGGGGCGCTGTATCCTAATTCCTCCAATTTTTTATCGATGATTAAAAACGGGCGGACATCTTCCATCGGGGGCGGAGCGTCCATTAAAACCATTGTTTCAGAACCGCGTTTCAAACGGTCGTAATGACGAAAGGAAGCGTCTGCCGCCAATAAAATCCTTTCGGCGTCATCCCAACCGTTTCCTTTTAAGAAAGCGTTTAATTTTTCTAAACGTTCTGACATAAGTTACTTTTCTCCATTCGTTCCCGCCAGTTGTCGCCTGTAGCGGTTATGGTCAAATTTCTTTTATCCGGAGCATTGAAAGGAATTTCTATATGAATATCCAAACGTGTTTTTGGCAACAGTTTTTCAGCGCGTTGAGGCCATTCAATCAAAGATACCCCGCAACTTAAAGCTTCTTCAAAACCGATTTCATAGATTTCTTCGGCGGTTTTCAAACGGTACAGATCAAAATGCCAGACAGTCAAAGGAACATGATCCGAAATGGCATCATAAATTTGAACCAAAGTGAATGTCGGACTGGGAACATCTTCGTCAGGGCGGGTTAAGGCACGGATAAAAGCTTTTGCAAAAACGGTTTTACCCGCGCCAAGTTCTCCGAACAAAGCTATAACATCATGCTTTTGTGCTTGATGAGCAAGTTTTTGTGCGAATTTTTGCAATTCTTCGCTTGACAGACCGTTCAAGCCGTACGTTTTAGAAAACATCAAAAATGCTTTTCTTCTTTTTAGTTTGAGGTGACGGTAAATTGGGCACTTTTATCTTTGCCTTTTGTTCTTGTATCTGTTTTTGTTGAGCTTCCCACTCCCAAGGCATTTGAAAACGTCCTGCCCATAACCCTTTTTTAGCCTGTTGAGCTTTTGTTTGATAAGGGACGTAAATCGGTGTGATCGTCGGTAAGGCTATGGCCCAGCCTTCTTCAACCATGGCAGCGCCGATATCAAATGTTCCAACCGAGCAAGCTGCCATTAATTCATTTTGCGCATTGACGTTCATGATGCGACAACTGATTTCATCTCCGCTGACAAAGTTTTTGAGCATTCGGGCGGCAACATAACCGCATTCGTAAGAATGTCCGTTTTGATCTGTGCAATTTTGACCAACAAGTGGAGAGGCTATGCCGAATAAACGAATTGTGTATTGCCCCATTCTGAAAACGTCACCGCTGACGATTGTTTCGATTCTTCCTTTAATTGTCGGCGGTTGTTGTGGTTGAGGTTGTGGTGCGGGTTGAACCGCTTGTTGAGGTTGCGGTGCGCTGCCGGCTTGAGGCGCCGCGCCGGCCGCTTGTGGTGATGCGGGCAATTGAGGGGGTTGCGCCGGTTGGGACGGTGTGCTGATTTGTTCTGTTTTATGCAGGATTGATGCCGTTATATTTTTAACGATGTCCGATCCTGATATGAGAAAAAACAAAACACCGACGACGATTGTCACTAATAAAAATGTCGAAAGACATCCCAGTAAACGCCACAGTCCTTTTGCCAGAAAAAAGAAACTTAGAATACCGATGAAAATGGCACCCGCCCCTACAGCCATATCCGATCCGGTGCCATTTTGAAAGCAGAGGCTGCCGATATAAGATGCACCCAAGCCGACAGCCAAGAGAATTAAGCGAAAAATCACAACAGAACCCTTTTACTATTGGATAAATATACGACATTAAAAAATAAAGCAGTGAATAAAGTCAAGAATCCACTGCTTCATTTTATATATTTTTTTTACAGGAAAGTCATCTCTTAACGAGAATATTCATCGCGCTGACGTATTTGTTTGCGGAAAGCCTCTTGTTGACGGCGTTTAATCATTTCCTGATTCTTGACAAAACTATCCGTACTTCTGGTTTGTGTTTGATTATTGCTTAATCCGCGCAATTTTCTTAATCTTTCAACGCTGATCTTTTGCCCTTTTGAATCCGTAATGTAAAGCTCTTTTTTAGCTGTTCTTTCTCTATATTTCTTTCTGCTACGTTCTAATTTTGAACGATTTAAGCGGCTTTTACGTTCTGAAGGCAATAATTTATGTTCGGAACGGCGTTCACGTTTTTGTTTACTTTCCAACTTGCGGATGTCTCTTTTGGTCAGATCCAAAGGAGTTCTGTCACCAACATAACGATTGGATTCTTGAGCTCGGCGGATATCCGCTTTGGACAAAGCGCCTTCGATGTCCAATGCTCTTTCTTGACGTAACAGGTTGTTACGGACTTCCAGTTTTTCCTGGATTCGAATTATGTCCGCACGCTGTTGTTTTTCAACGGACGACATGCCGCGGGACGGACGACCTTGCTCAAATTTTTCAGAGTACATACGTTCTTCAGCCTTTTTTGCGGCCTTGGAGGAACGGTACACAACATTGTCGTTCTTAACGATATTCGAATAAACACTTTTTTCTTCAGCATCCCGACGTTGCTGCCAAACGAAAGCACTCTTGTCATTCAAGCGGATGCGTCTTTTGTTATTTTCTTCCATTGAAGTTATTCCTACTAAATTAGAAAACTGTAATCGGTATTACCATGCCCCTTATTATACAGAAAAGAAAAAAAAAGAAAAGTGATTTTTTGAAAAAAATTGACAAAAAAGAAAATTCTTTTGATGATTAATTTAAAAAATATCAATGTATCGGTAAAATAAGACCAGCTTTCTTTGTCATTTTTTTGTCCGAAATGCTTATCCGTTCGCCCGATGTTTAAAAAATGGCGAATCAGCGATGGATGAACTCCCGAACGCGCGATAGACAGTACCCCAAAAGCTCAATGTCTAAAAGATTTCAGTGTCGTAATATAATATGTTTTTGTACCTTTTCCATATTTAAATCGATTATTCATGAAAGCAAGCGGATAAAAAACATATGTTTAAAACTATTTTTATCAGTAATTAAAGGAGGAAAGTCGGCAGGAACATTGAAATCAGAAGAAGTATTTTTATTTTTTGGTTTTATGCGGACTTGATCGGGGATTCCCTTTATGAATTGGCGGGGGTGTAAAACCGAACTGTAAAAAGAAAAAAGAGCAATTAAAGCTCGTCTTCCGGTTATTCAAAGTGTTTTTTTGTTTTTTTCCAACTGTTGAAATTTTTTGTAACAACCGGTGATACTTTGGATCCGGAGGTGTTTTTTATAGTCGTCCGGCTGATTCTCCGCTACATGGGAAAGGTTAAACGTTTTCTGTATGATCTTGAGTAAGGTGAGTTCTCTCATGCGCTTGAGATGTCTGGTTGCCTGAAATGTCTCAACAAGGTTTCTTTTTCTTGAGTCAAAGCGGAACTTTTTTCTTCTTCGGTCACATCTAAAAAGGATACGAAAATACCGTTATCCGGTAAACCGACGGCGATAAATTCCAAAACTTTGCCGTCTGGGCGGAAAATCTGAAAAATTTCACCCGTATGGGACAAAATGACGCTTAAAAACTGTTCTTTCAGGATTTCCCAATTCGTTTCATTTTCAAAAAAGGGTTTTTGTCTTTCAAGGACTTCGGAAATTGTTAAAGCGGGAGTGTTGAAATAAGGGGTGTCAATTTGCCATAAAGTTAAATAAGCCGTGTTGGCAAGACGCAAACGTCTATCTTGACCGAATAGTAAAATGGCTTCGCGCAAGTGGTTGACGACTGTGTACTGTGTTTCATTCAAAACCACCATTGAACGTTCCATTGTCAAGTGTCCGGTTACATCTTCATAGGTGATCAACAGTCCTCCCAACGGATGGGGTGTTAACATCCGGCGTAATGTTTTACCGCAAGGAAGGTGTAAGAAATCTTCTGTCGTGGATACCAACGAAGTGAAGTATTTCAGTTCCCGTGTTTTATACGCGTTAAAATCACGGTTTTCAGGTAAACGGTGCTTTTCACGCAACAAATCCAAAAGATGCGAATATGTCGGCGCTTGATCCAGCCATTCGGATTCTAAACCCCACAACTTTGTAAAAGAAGTATTATAAAATTGTAAATGCATTCGAGGGTCGAATACGGCGACGGCTGTTTTTAAGTGCTCCAATACACTGTTGTGAGATACAATATACCTTTGCAGTCTGTTTTCCAGTTCCAACTCTTTGGAAATATCGCGTATAAAACCCAACGTATGTTTTTTTGATAACGATTGGGTCGATAAAGGGATTTCGCATATTTCCACACGACAGGGACGGTCGTTTATGATGATTGTTTCTTGATCCGTTTCCTTTTTCCCTGAACTAAGAGCCTCTGCGGCTAATGTCGAAGCTTTGCGAAAAAATACTTGATCCTTCCATTCATTGCCGGATAATCCGTCTTGTTGCGCTGAATCTGTTTTTAGCATTTGGGTATATGCATTGTTATATAAAAAAATATGTAAATCCTCATCACGCAACCAAACCGGAAAAGGTAAGGCGTTAAGCGCTTGAATATAAAGTGTATTTTGTCTTTTCCGCTTTTGGGCGATGTTTGTTAAAGTTGATAACTCTTTTACTGTTTGTGTTGTTTCTCTTACCCATAAAACATCTAAAGTGTTTTCATTCTTTGGCGTTAAAGTCCTAAATCCTGAAATCAAAAAAGATCTTGAATCGAGGAGTGTTTGAACTTCAATGCGAAAAGGGGAGCCATCTTGGCGCATATCATTAAGGGCTGTATTTAAGATATCCACGCTTTGATGGGTGAATCTTCCTGCAAAAACGTCAAAAGTGGTATCCAATCCTTGGGGTAAATCAAGCATGATGGACAAACGTCTTGAACAATACGTTTTTTTTATAAAACCAATTGAATCGTATAACCAATAATAATAACCATCGGGAAAAGTTTCCAATATACCTTTTTCCGTGTCTAAACATTCATCCGGTGAAAACGATTGTTTATGATGTCTATACAACAAGTATATGATAGTGAAAAAAATGAAAATAAAAATAAAAAGTACGAAAAAAAGGGTTTTCGGGTAAAAAAAAGCCGAAATCATCAGTTGAGTCAAAAATGTATCAAATGTTATTTTCATTGCTTTAAAATAGCGCGGCTTGTAGGAAACGGCAAAATAAAAATTTAAGTTGTATCAAAAAGATATTTTTAAAAAAGATATATTTTTTTTAATTGATTTCTGGAGGTATAATAAGAGATAAATATTCGTATTAACTAATTTATAAGGATTCAACTATGGTTAAAAATAGAAGGTCTTCACGGGGAAGAACGCCGGACGGTTCTCCTAACCCGATTGATGTCTATGTCGGAGCAAGAGTTAAAATGCGACGGACTTTGTTGGGAATGAGTCAAGAAAAATTGGGGGAAGCGATCGGTTTGACTTTTCAACAGGTTCAAAAGTATGAACGCGGTTTGAACAGAATTAGCGCTAGTCGTTTGTTCGATATCAGCAAAGTGTTGGAAGTTCCCATCGGTTTCTTTTTTGAAGAGATGACAGATCAGGTCGCCGAATTATCGCCCCGTATGCTGGCAGGAGCAACGGAATTGGCGGAAGAACCGGTTTTATTTGATTATGATCCGATGACAAAACGCGAAACGTTAGAATTGGTTCGGTGTTATTATATGATCCCCGACCGCCGTTTGGCGAAAAAGCTTTTGGATTTGATTAAAACCATGGCGTCTGCGAATGAAAGTGAAGAAGATGAAATGTAATCGGTTCACGGCGTTATCTCTGATTGATGCGGTTCAAATGTTTGAACCGCATTTTTTTATAAATTTTTGTTTTCAAAAACGGCTTTCTTCGATATATCAAAACAAAAGGTTTATTTGGACGTGAGGAGTACATTTATGAGAAAACATTATCTTTTTACAAGCGAATCCGTTTCTGAAGGACATCCGGACAAGGTATGTGACAGTATTTCGGATACTTTGTTGGATTTGTTTTTAACCCATGATCCGCAGGCAAGATCCGCAATTGAAACGATGGCGTCGACAGACCGTGTCATCATTTGCGGCGAGGCGAGGCTGCCGCAAACAGTTGATCGTCGTATGATGGAAGATGCGGTTCGTCATTGTATTAAAGATATCGGTTATGAACAAAAAGGTTTCGATTGGCAAACTGTTGACATTCAGAATTTCATTCATAAACAGTCTTCCGATATTGCGCGAGGGGTTGATGAAAATGAAAATAAAGAGGAGGGCGCCGGCGACCAAGGGATTATTTTCGGGTATGCGACGAATGAATTGAGTTCTGCGCAGTATTTACCGGCGACATTATTTTTATCTCATAACATTTTAAAGGAATTGGCTCGCTTACGACACAGCGGAGAAATTAAATGGTTGCGCCCTGATGCAAAAAGTCAGGTAACTTTACGTTATGAAGACGGAAAGCCGGTTGATGTGGATACGGTTGTCGTATCGACTCAACACACAGATGATGTTGCTTATGAAGAAATCCGGGAAACGGTTCGCAATGTTGTCAACCGATTGTTACCGTTGGGCTGGAAAGTGGATGACAGAAAGTTTTATGTCAATCCGACGGGGCGTTTTGTGATCGGAGGACCGGACGGGGACACGGGATTGACAGGGCGTAAAATCATCGTGGATACTTATGGTGGGGCTATTGCTCATGGCGGAGGGGCGTTTTCAGGTAAAGATCCTACGAAAGTCGATCGTTCAGCTGCTTATGCAACGCGTTATTTGGCTAAAAACATTGTCGCGGCGGGATTGGCGGATAAAGCGATGATACAATTGGCTTATGCCATAGGGGTCGCCCGTCCGTTGGCGGTTTATTTGGATACTTTCGGCACTTGCCGTGTTGATGAAGATAAGTTGGAAAAGCTGTTGCCTGAAATCATGGATTTGACTCCGCGAGGGATAAGGACTCATTTAAAGCTGAACCGTCCGATTTATCTGCCGACTTCGCGTTATGGCCATTTCGGCAGAATTGCCGATGTCGAAGGTGCTTTCCCTTGGGAAAAAACGGATTTGGTCGATCAACTTAGATCTGCATTTTAAATTGGAAATGGAAATGACGGAAAAAAAGATGAGGGATTATCAATTTTACGGGCGGCGAAAAGGGAAAAAAATTAAAGCTTCTCGGGAAAAATTGTTAGAGGTTCTTTTGCCAAAGGTGCGTTTGCCGGAAATGGAAAAGGTGCAAGATGTCGATCCAGTTTCTTTTTTTCCGGTTTCTGTCAACGCTGTGTGGTTGGAAGTCGGTTTCGGCGGCGGTGAACATTTGGCGCAACAATCGTTGCGCCATACTGATATAGGGTTTATCGGAGCGGAAGTTTATTTGAACGGTATTACAAGTTTGTTGACACACCTCAGCGGTATGGAACGGCGCGGAGATGTCGGCGAAGATGTTTCTTTGGCACACGGTCGAGTTGATAATGTCCGTATTTACGATAATGATGTGCGCGATATTCTGCCGCGTTTCAAAGACGGTGCCTTTGATCGGATTTATGTTTTGTTTCCGGATCCGTGGCCAAAGAAAAGGCATGCGGACAGGCGTTTCATCGGACCGAAAAACATTCCCGCTTTGATCCGGTTGCTTAAGGCGGACGGGAAATTATATCTTGCCAGTGACGATATGAATTATATACGATGGTCGTTGGAACATCTGATGCAATTTCCAGAGCTGGAGTGGACGGCGCAAACGGCTCAAGACTGGCGTTGTCCTCCCAAAGATTGGGTTGAGACGCGCTACGAACAAAAGGCTTTGGCAAAGGGGAAAAAACCGATTTATCTGATTTTTAAACGGAAGTGATGTCATGCTTGTTACAGTCAAAAGAACGGCTCTGGAACGTGAGTTTTTCATTAAAGGCGATTTTAACGTGAAAGATGAAAAACGTTTTTTTGATGTGTTTTTGCAAATCCGTTCAATGAAAGAAAAAACGCTGGTGTTTAATCTGTCGGAATGTTCTTTTATTGATTCGGCGGGAATGGGAATGTTGGTGATTGCTTATGAAGAAGCCGTGAAAAAAAACGCGGTTCGGGTTATACGTTCGGCTTCTGCCGAGATTCGCGATATTTTGTGTTCCGCTGATTTCGATAAAATGTATTATTTTCAATAATCCGTGAAAAAAAGCTTGCTTGAACGCAAAGCGTCTGGTATGTATGAATAATACATTCTTATAGTTTCTATGAGGGTGGGCTTTACAGCCCGCTTTTTTTTATGGTAAGAGCCGGAGAAAAAAATGACTCTGAATGACAAGTTGTTTGAAATAATTGCTCCTGTATGCGAAAAAATGGGATATGACATAGTTCGTTTACAGTTGCAAGGCGCAAATACACGAAAAGTTTTGCAGATTATGATAGAACGCAAAGACCGTCACCCTATGACGGTGGATGATTGCGCAAACTTAAGTCAGGCACTTTCTCCGGTGTTGGATGAACAAGACCCGATCGAAGGCAACTATACGCTGGAAGTCAGTTCCCCCGGTATAGACAGACCTTTGGTCAAATTAGACGATTTTGACCGGTTTAAAGGATTTGAAGCAAAAATTGAATGTCTTTCCCTGATAGACGGTCGGAAACGCTTTTCGGGGCGATTGCAGGGGGTCGAAGGTTGCAATGTTGTTTTAACCTTTAACGGAACCGATGTTTTGATCCCTTTTGATCAAATAGCAAAAGCGAAATTGGTTTTAACAGATGATTTGCTGGCAGCATTTGCTTCATAGTCAGATGAGAAGTAATAAGGAAACACACTAATGGAAAATACGGCAGCTTTACCACGTCCGGAATTGTTGCAGGTGGCCGATGCGGTTGCTCGTGACAAAGGTATTGACAGAGATGAAGTGCTGAGCGCCATGGAGTTTGCGATTCAAAAAGCAGGGCGTTCTAAATTCGGTCAGGAACACGACATTCGGGCGAAAATCGATCGTCGTAACGGTGCAATAACAATGGCTCGTTATATAGAAGTCGTCTCCGATGATGCGGAAATTGAAAACGAAGCGGCGCAAATAAAAATAACTAAAGCGCGCAAAAAGAATCCTTCTTTGAAAGTCGGTGATTTTATTATTGATCCTTTGCCCCCGATCGATTTCGGGCGTATAGCCGCCCAGACGGCAAAACAGGTGATTGTGCAAAAGGTTCGTGATGCGGAACGCATTCGCCAGTATAACGAATATAAAGACCGTATCGGCGAAATTGTTAACGGTGTTGTCAAACGTGTGGAAACAGGAAACATCATTGTTGACATGGGACGTGCGGAAGCCGTTTTGCGTTGGGACGAATTGATTCCGCGTGAAACGTTTCATAACGGAGACCGTATTCGGGCTTATTTGATGGATGTCCGTCAAGAAGTGCGGGGACCTCAAATTTTTCTGTCCAGAACGCATCCCCAGTTTATGGCAAAGCTGTTTTCGCAGGAAGTGCCTGAAATTTATGATGGTGTCATAGAGGTTAAGGCGGTTGCCCGTGATCCGGGGTCAAGGGCGAAAATGGCGGTCAGTGCGGCGGATTCTTCGATAGATCCGGTTGGGGCGTGTGTCGGAATGCGCGGTGTGCGTGTCCAAGCCGTCGTAAATGAATTGCAAGGTGAAAAGGTCGATATCATTCAATGGTCGAACGATCCGGCGGTGTTCATTGTGAATGCGTTAGCTCCCGCCGAAGTCGTAAAAGTCGTTTTGGACGAGGAAGCGCATCGTATAGAAGTTGTTGTTCCTGATGACCAGCTGTCTTTGGCTATCGGGCGCAGAGGGCAAAATGTGCGTTTGGCGTCCCAGTTGACGGGCTGGTACATTGATATTTTGACCGAAGCCGAAGAATCGGAACGCCGGCAAAGTGAAGTCAAAGTGCGTACACAGATGTTTATGGATGCTTTGGACGTCGATGATGTGATTGCGCATTTGTTGGTCGCGGAAGGTTTCTCTTCGGTGGGTGAAGTCGCTTTCGTTCCTTTGAGCGATATCGTGTCAATCGAGGGATTCGATGAAGAGATTGCCGCTGAATTGCAAAATCGTGCGAAAGCGTACATAGAAAAGCAAAATGCGGAGTTCGCAGTTCGTAGTAAAGAATTGGGCGTTGATGAAAGTTTGATCTCTCATGAAGGCTTGGATCAAGGCATGATTGTCAAGTTGGCGGAACGCGGAGTGAAAACTCTTGAGGATTTTGCCGATTTGGCGAATGATGAGCTGTTGGAAATATTGGGTGAAAATGCTATGACGGCACATGATGCCGACGCTTTGATTATCAAAGCGCGTGAAAAGTTGGGTTGGTTTGCCAATGACGGTGAAAAAGCCTAGAGAAAAACAAAAGAACTGGCGGGGGAGTCCTTCTCCCGACGGTTTGTCTCGTAAAAATGAAAAAGCAATGCGCCGGTGTTTGGTAACGCGTGAAACGTTGCCTGTCGATCGGTTGATCCGTTTTTGTGTTTCTCCGCAACAAGAACTTTTGCCTGATCTGGCAGGTAAACTGCCGGGACGAGGACTTTGGGTGACGGCGGACAAGGATTTAATTGCCGCAGCTTGTTCAAAAGGCATATTTTCAAAAGCGGCTCATAAGAAGGTGAATTGTCCGGATAATATGGATGAATTGATGCGCCGATTGTTCATTCAACGTTTAAAATCGTTAATGGGACTGGCGAAAAAAGCCGGGCTGGTTATAACAGGGTTTGAAAAAGTCGTGCAGTTTTTGCATAAATCCCGTCCCTTGTGCATTCTTGAAGCTGTTGATGCGGCTTTGGACGGACAAGAAAAAATAAACCGTTTGTGTGCTCGAATGTCAATTCCTGTTTTTGAAGTTTTGACTTCTGAACAAATGTCAGAAGCATTGGGAAATGAAAATTGTGTTCATGCAGCGTTAAAATCCGGCGGCGTAACGAATTTATTTGTTGCGGAAGTCAGGCGTTTTGCGGCATATTGCAAAAAAGAACAAAGTTAGTGCGTATAAAAGAAGGCTGGTTAATTAAATGACAGACGCGAATGATAATAAAACAAAAAAAGCCCCTCTTACTCTTTCCAGACCGAAGTTGGGATTGAAGAAAACGGTTGATATGGGGCGTGTACATCAAAGCTTTACCGCCGGTCGATCCAAGCCTGTCCAGGTTGAAGTGCGTAAAAAGCGTTCTTTTGTTACAGACGCCCACGGTAATATCCAAGGGGTAAAAGGAAATGAGGTGAATGCCGCAGAAATGCTGGACGAAGAAAAAGCGCATCGTCTGAAGGTGTTGAAAGAAGCAATTAAAGCGGATGAAGAAAACCGTTTGAAAGCGGAGGAAGCTCAACGCGCCAAAGAGGAAGCTGAACGCAAAGCCAGAGAAAAAGAAGAGGCCGAACGCAAAGCCAGAGAACAAGAAGAAGCCGAACGCAAAGCTAAGGAAAAAGAAGAGGCTGAACGCAAAGCCAAGGAACAAGAAGAAGCCGAACGCAAAGCCAAGGAAAAAGAAGAGGCTGAACGCAAAGCCAAGGAAAAAGAAGAAACGCGGAAAAAAGCTTTTAATGTACAAAAAACAACGGAAACGGTAAAAAAAGAGGAACATAAAAAAGCGTATGTAAATAAAAAACCGTCTTCCGTTCAGTCAATGGTTTCTCCTGAAGAAGCTGAAGCCGCTGAAAATCGTAGAATGAAGACGAATTTCAAGCGTCGCGAAATACATGAAGATGAAGGACGCGGATACTCTCGTCGTTCAAATAATGAAGACAAATGGCGTGGCGGACGTATTAATATGTCAGCCTTGATGCGCGGAGATGAAGAGGAAGAACGCGGAAGAAGTCTGGCTTCTATTAAACGGGCGCGTGAAAAAGAACGCCAAAAAATGTCAGGGGTAACAAAACCGGTCGAAAAAGTGTATCGGGAAGTCGTTATTCCAGAAACAATCACGGTTCAAGAATTGGCGGCGCGGATGTCTGAACGCGGAGCCGATGTTGTCAAACAACTCATGAAAATGGGGGTTATGGCAACGATTACACAAACGATTGACGCCGATATAGCCCAGATTATCGTTGAGGAAATGGGGCATAAGGCAAAACGTGTCAATGAAGCGGATGTCGAAGATAATTTACGTGACGCACCCGATCCGGAAGAAAGCAAACGTCCTCGTCCCCCTGTTGTTACAGTTATGGGGCACGTCGATCACGGTAAGACATCTTTATTGGATAATTTACGTTCAACGGATGTGGCTGCTCATGAAGCCGGTGGCATTACACAGCATATCGGTGCATATCAAATTACTTTGGAAGACGGGCAGAAAGTTACTTTTATTGATACCCCGGGGCATGCAGCATTCACTGAAATGAGGGCGAGAGGGGCGAAGGTTACCGATATCGTTGTTTTGGTCGTAGCCGCAAACGACGGAATCATGCCTCAAACCATAGAAGCCATTACGCACGCAAAGGCGGCAGGAGTTCCCATTGTCGTTGCTATTAATAAAATTGATGTCGCCGGCGCTAATCCTGAAAAAGTCCGGCAAGATTTGATGCAGCACGGCGTTTTTGTCGAAAGCTTGGGCGGTGACGTTTTGTCCGTGGAAGTTTCCGCAAAAAAGAAGATCAACCTTGATAAATTGGTGGAAGCCATCTTATTGCAAGCGGAAATTTTGGATTTGAAAGCAAATCCGAATCATACGGCTGAAGGGGCTATTATCGAAGCTAAAATGGAAAAAGGGCGCGGATCCGTCGCAACAGTGCTTGTTCAACGCGGCACCTTGAAACAAGGTGACATCTTTGTTGCCGGAAAGGATTGGGGACGTGTCAGAGCTATGGTTGATGAGCGCGGACAGCGTGTCAGTGAAGCTGGTCCTTCCTTCCCTGTCGAAGTTTTAGGGTTTCAATCGACACCGTCTGCGGGTGATGATTTTATCGTCGTTAATGATGAAAATCGTGCGCGTGAAGTGGCTTTGTACCGTCAACGTAAAGAACGGGAAGCTTTGCAAGTTCGTTCGACCCGTTCCGCTGTGGAACAGATGTTTGACAAAATCAAAGCCGGAGAAGCCAAAGAATTGCCGGTTGTCATAAAAGCAGACGTTCAAGGTTCTGTCGAAGCTTTGTGTGCCACTTTGAATAAAATTTCGACCGAAAAAGCAAAAGTGCGTATTTTGCATGCCGCCGTAGGGGCAATCAATGAATCGGACGTAACTTTGGCAAAAGCCTCAAGTGCTTTGATTATCGGTTTTAATGTCCGTGCGAATACTTTGGCTCGGACAGCCGCAAAAAGAGACGGTATAGAAATCCGCTATCATTCCATCATTTATAATGTTGCCGATGACATTCATGCCGCCTTGGAAGGAATGTTGGCGCCGGAATTGAAAGAAAAGATTTTGGGATATGCTAAAATCAGAGAGGTTTATAACATTTCCAAGGTCGGAAAAGTCGCCGGTTGCATGGTCAAAGAAGGTATAATGAAACGTGGGGCTCATGTCCGTCTGTTACGTTCCAATGTCGTGTATCACGATGGTATGATGGCTCAATTGAAACGCTATAAGGACGATGTGAAAGAAGTCCGTGAAGGCTATGAATGTGGTATGAGCTTTGAAAACTTTAACGATATTCAGGTTGACGATACGGTCGAATGCTATGAAATCGAAGAAGTGGCGGCAAAGCTGGAAGAAGTTAAATTATAAAGGAGCTTTTCATGCGTTCTAATTCAAAGCCTGTAACACAGCGCCAGTTGCGTGTGGCGGAACAAATCAAACACATTTTGGCGCAATGCTTTCAAAGGGGAGACGTTCCGGCGGATTTTCTGGATTCTCCTCCTGTTTCCGTGATGGAAGTTAAAGTTTCTCCGGATTTTTCATATTGCAAAGCCTATCTTTCCGTCTTGGCTATTGATCAGTTCGCGGTGGACGATTTTATTAAAGCTTTAAATAAACAAGCGGGGTTCTTCCGTAAAATTCTGGGAACGAAAATCCGTTTGCGCTTAACACCGGAAATTCGCTTTTTCGCTGACGGTGTGCAAGCCGAAGCCGATAAGATTGAAGCTTTACTCGCATCTGAAAAAGTCCGGCAGGATTTAGTCTGTCATGACGAAGAGCGCGATGCTGAAAATTAAAGCCGTCTTTTTTGACATAGACGGAACATTGATCCGTTATCATACGCATGATATGCCGACTTCGACACTTGAAGCTTTGAAGGTTCTGCGCCAAAAAGGCATAAAGCTTTTTTTGGCAACGGGACGGGCACCCAAAAGTGTCGAATTTATGCGTGATTATTTTGATTTTGACGGAGTCATCGCTTTTAATGGGCAGTATTGCTTTGATAAGGAAGAGGTCTTGTTTGAAAAAGCGATTTCCCGTCAATCCATATTGTCCGTCTTACCGTATTTGACAAAAAAGCAAATTGCTTCCAGCTTTGAAACGGTTGACGGCAATTTCTTTAACATTGTTAATGATCGTGTTTATGATTTAATCCGTTTGGTGGGGGTTAATGAACCTGATCCCCAAACGGTTGATATTGCAACGTTAAAACAAGATGTTTATCAAATGACGGTGTATGTCAATTCCGAAGAGGAAGCGGAATTGATGAAATGGTTGCCTGATTGTAGAGCTTTAAGGTGGTGTCGGTATCAGACTTTTATAAATATAGTTGGCAAGGATGGTGGAAAATCTGTCGGCATTTCAAAAGTATGTGAAAAATACGGTTTGAAAATTAACGAGCTCATGGCGTTTGGCGATGGGGGAAACGATATTGATATGTTGCAATATGTCGGGACGGGGGTTGCAATGGGAAATGCGGCGGATTCTGTCAAACAAGTGGCGAATTATGTAACGGACGATGTCGGTTGCGATGGCGTTTATAAAGCGTTAAAACATTTTGAAATAATTTAGTAATTCCATTTTACACTACCGTCTTTGTGAAAGGGGAGAATTTTGATCCGCAATATTGACGGTCTGGGATTTAAAAGCTTTCAATTCAGGGTACGGCTTTGAAAGACGGTTGTGTGTCGTTGAAAAAAAATGATAGTGATGTATTCTTTTTATAAATCGGTGTAATCTTTTATAAAAGAATGCGTATTGGAAACGGTGATAAAAAAACATTTTTTTGAGGCAATAATCAGGCGTTTTTTTACAAATGCCTATCTGTATAAAAAGGAAACAGTCATGATTATAGCTAAAGGTGTTTTTTATCATAAATAAGTAAAAACATATTCTTAAACAAAGAGTAGTAAGCCTTTTATGGTTAAGTCGATTATTCCGATGTTTATTGACAAAAGTATCTATATGTTCACTGTTTGCTTTGCTGTTAATACAAGCAATTTTAAAATTACTTGGAGCAAATCAAAAAATTTATAGTTTATAATCTGATTGTAAGGTAAAGTTAAAACACCGCACATTGGTTTAAATGATTAAAACAATAAAAATATTGTTTATATTCTTCAAGCACAAATTTCTTAACGTTATTTATGTGTATATGGTAAGTTTTTCTTAATTTTTTGATAATAATAAGTATTGAATATATCAATTTTATGATATATGTTCTGTTTTATTGCATCATTATTTGTTGTTTATAAAAATAATGCCGTTTTTGATATAGTTATTTTTAATAATCTCTTGTATCCTTTATATATATTTCTTTCATAAATTTTCGTTTAAATTTAAATACTCCATAAAGTTTATCCTTATCTGTTTATTTTTGTAAATTAGTCTTTTATTCCTTTTCTGATGTTATAGCTTTTTTAGAAAACACTTTATTAATGCCTGAAAAAAACTTACTTAAAAAACGATATTTTTCGCCGTATGATTTTGACATGAGTTTGACACGGAAAGACAGTTTGTTCGAGCGGACGGAAAAAACAAAAATTATCTATGGAAAAAATTTTCTTTTGATAAATCAAAGTGTTTGAAGATGCGTTGAATTTTGTGTTTCGAATTGTTTAAACGCTTGTTAGTGTGGGAATATGAGTATCATTTTAATGAAGTCACAACAATTCCTGCCGGTTTTTCAACTGAAACAAAGTGATGATATATGTATGTATTTGAAATACGTTGTGCTTGATCGGGAAAAAGTTGTAAACAAGACGGAATTTATTTATGTTATAAAAAATGACGGAAGATGAAAATATGGCTAAGAAACGCAAAGGCAATCCTGTTAACGGGTGGGTGATTTTGGATAAACCCGTCGATATGGGCTCGACAACGGCGGTGAGTATTGTCAAACGCTTGTTCAATGCACAAAAGGCTGGACATGCGGGGACATTAGACCCTAGCGCATCAGGCGTTTTACCGATTGCTCTGGGGGAGGCGACAAAAACAATTCCTTATGTGACAGAAGAAGACAAAATTTATACATTTTCAATGCGTTTCGGTCAATCCACAACAACTGACGACGCTGAAGGGGAAATTAGCGCAACGACAACAAAAACGCCGACCGAAAGTGAAATCCGTTCCGTCATACCTCTCTTCTTAGGTGAGATAGACCAAGTTCCCCCTCAATATTCGGCTGTTCATGTCAATGGCAGACGCGCTTATGATCTGGCACGCGAAAATAAAGAGGTTGTTTTGGCAGCACGCCGGATTCGCATAAAAGAACTGACATTGCTTCACTTTAATGAGGATGAAAAGGTGGCGGAATTTAAAGTGGAGTGTTCCAAAGGAACGTATGTCAGGTCTTTGGCTCGGGATCTGGCACAAAAAGCGGGAAGTTTGGGGTATGTGTCGACACTCAGACGAATAAAAAACGCAAAATTTTGCATTCAAGACGCTTTTTCTCTGGAATATCTTCGCTCATTAGAGCATAGTTCTAATTGGACTAAAGTGCTTTTGCCCGTTGAGACCGTGCTGGACGACATCCCTGCTCTGGCCGTAACACCGCAACAAGCACATCAGTTGTCAAGAGGTGCTTTTTTGCCTGTATCCGATTTTGACGTTCTTCCCGATGTGGAAGTGTTTCAGGCAAAAACAGACACACGCTTGATGGCATTGGTTCGTGTGCAAGACGGAATGATCCGCCCTGTACGTGTTTTTAAACAACTCGAATTAGGAGATGACGATGTCGATTACACAAGAACGTAAACAGGAACTGATTAAAGAATTTGCAACAAAAGAAGGAGATACCGGTTCTCCGGAAGTCCAAGTCGCTATTTTGTCTGAAAGAATTAAAAACCTGACAGAACATTTAAAAGAACATGATAAGGATTTCCATTCCAGACGCGGTCTGCTGATCATGGTCGGGCAACGTCGCCGCTTGCTGGATTACTTGAAAGGCAAAGATGTTTCTCGTTACGAAAACTTGATTTCCCGTTTGGGATTACGCCGTTAAAGTGTGAAAAGTAAAGCCCCTTTTTTAAGTTTAAAAGAGGGGCTTTGTCGGATAAAAAAGAATTTGTTTGTAGGTTGTAGGTTCTTCCGGAATGTCCCGGAAGAGGTTGGAAAAGAAAGTAAGTATAATGTCTATGTTTAAAGAATTTCGCAGGGAAATCGAATGGGGCGGACGTATGTTGTCCGTTGAAACAGGAAAAATCGGTCGTCAGGCGGATGCTTCCGTGATAGTCAAGTATGGTGAAACAGTCGTCCATTGTGCCGTTTGTGCGGCAAAAACCGTTCCAGAGGGAATCGAAGAGGATTTTTTGCCTTTGACTGTAAATTATCAGGAAAAAGCCTATGCCGCCGGACGGATTCCCGGAGGCTTTTTCAAGCGGGAAGGACGTCCCGGTGAACATGAAATCCTTGCCGCCCGTTTGATCGACCGCCCGATCCGTCCGCTGTTTGCCAAAGGGTATTGTAACGATACTCAAGTTACATGCACGGTATTAAGTCATGATATGGAAAACGATCCCGATATCGTCGCCATGATTTCGGCTTCTGCCGCTTTGGCTTTGTCCGGTCTGCCTTTTTTGGGTCCCATCGGTGCGGCGCGGATTGGCTATAAAGATGGACAGTATATTTTAAATCCGACCGTGTCCGAACGCGATCAAACCGATCTCGATCTGGTTGTCGCGGGAACGTCTCAAGGGGTCTTGATGGTTGAATCCGAAGCTTCCGAATTGTCCGAAGAAGTGATGTTGGGAGCCGTTGTTTTCGGACATGAAAAAATGCAAGCCGTAATCGATATGATCAACGGTTTGAAATCCGAAGCCGGAAAAGAACCTTGGCCGATGCCGGAACCTGCACCGGAATATCAAATTGTTTATGACAAGTTCATGAACGCTTATGGCGATGAGTTGCGTGAAGCGTATAAAATTACAAACAAGCTGGAACGTCAAGAGGCTGTTAACGATATTCGCGAAGCCGCAAAAATCAGTGTCGCCGAAAATGAAGCGGAAGCTGCCGTGGCAACCCGCGTCTTTCATGAAATGGAATATCATACAGTTCGCGATGCCATTTTGGAAACGGGCATTCGTATAGACGGGCGCGATACAAAAACAGTTCGTCCGATCTGCGCCGAAGTCGGTGTTTTGCCTCGAGCTCACGGATCCGCTTTGTTTACACGCGGAGAAACTCAGGCATTGGTCGTTGCAACACTAGGAACGGATCAAGACGAACAAATCGTTGACGCATTAACCGGTGAATATCGTCAGTCCTTTATGTTGCATTATAACTTCCCCCCTTATTCTGTCGGAGAAACGGGACGTATCGGTTCCCCGGGACGTCGTGAAATCGGACACGGTAAACTGGCTTGGCGTGCCATTCATCCGATGTTGCCGTCCAAAGAGGATTTCCCTTATTCCATTCGTGTCGTTTCCGAAATCATGGAATCGAATGGATCATCTTCAATGGCAACAGTATGCGGGTCCTGTCTGGCTTTAATGGATGCCGGTGTCCCGATGAAAGCGCCGGTTGCCGGTATAGCCATGGGCTTGATTAAAGAAGATGACGGTCGTTTCGCAGTTTTAACCGATATATTGGGAGATGAAGACCATCTGGGAGATATGGATTTTAAAGTCGCCGGAACAAAAGACGGTGTTACTTCTTTGCAAATGGATATAAAAATCACCTCCATTACAAAAGAGATTATGGAAATAGCGCTGAAACAGGCAAAAGAAGGACGCTTGCATATTTTGGAAAAAATGGCTCAAGCCATTGCCGCGCCAAGAGACAGCATTTCTGAAAACGCTCCGCGGATTACAACATTGCAGATCAATAAAGATAAAATCCGTGATGTCATCGGAACGGGTGGAAAGGTCATTCGTGAAATTACGGAAACAACAGGGTGCAAAATAGATATTTCCGAAGAAGGCGTGGTTAAAATAGCATCTTTTTCAGAAGCTTCGGGTGAAGCTGCCCTGAACTGGATTAAAGGCATTGTTTCCGAACCGGAAGTCGGACAAATTTATGACGGCAAAGTCGTAAAAGTCGTTGAGTTCGGAGCCTTTGTAAACTTCTTGGGGGCGAAAGACGGTTTGGTTCATATTTCCGAGTTGGCTCAGAAACGTGTCGGAAAGGTTACCGATGTCGTTAATGAAGGCGATAAAGTTAAAGTAAAATGCATTGCGATAGATAATCGCGGCAAAGTCAAATTGTCAATGAAACGGGTCGATCAAAAGACCGGCGAAGATTTGGATAATAAAGAACAGTCCGAACAAACGGCAGAGTGATCAAGTTAAAAAAGAAGGAGCTTTTTCTTTGAAGTCTTTAAAGTCTTTGTTTATTTCCGGACGTGAAGTCCTTCCTTTGGTTGAAGGGGGAAAGGGGGTCGCGGTTAGTACTTGCAAAACAGCGGGGGCTTGGGCGGCGGAAAACGCAGTCGGAACAATATCAGGGGTCATTCCAGATGTTGTTGATGAAAACGGCGAGATAATCCCGATGAATATTAAAGCCAAAACACGCCGTGAAAGGTTTGAAGAGCAAATCCGCCATTCCATTGAAGGCATCATTTCCCAAGCGAAAGTGGCTCATGACATAGCTTGTGGCAAAGGGCGCATTCATATTAATGTCCTTTGGGAACAAGGCGGTGCCCAACAAATTATAACCGAAGCGCTTGCCGGCGCAAAAGGGTTGATCAATGGCGTGACTTGCGGTGCCGGTATGCCGTACAAGCTTGCGGAAATAGCTTCTTCTTTCAAAACGTTTTATTACCCGATCGTTTCCTCCGGAAGGGCTTTCAAAGCGTTGTGGGCTCGTGCGTACAAGTCTTATGCTGATTTTTTGGGCGGGGTCGTTTATGAAGACCCTTGGAAGGCAGGCGGGCATATCGGTTTGTCAAACAACGACAATCCCGCTGTTCCTCAAAATCCCTACGATCGTATTGTCGAATTGCGCCGTTCGATGTCGGCTGTCGGATTGAAAAATACTCCGATCGTGATCGCCGGCGGCGTATGGTATCTTCGGGAATTCCAAGATTATATCGACAATCCGGAAATCGGTCCGACGGCTTTTCAATTCGGAACACGTTCTTTGCTGACGCGCGAAAGCCCTGTCGCAAAAGCGTGGCAAAAGGCTTTGTTGACTTTAAAAAAAGGAGAGATCGCCCTACAACGTTTCTCTCCAACCGGTTTCATGTCTTCGGCAATAAAAAATAAATTCTTGACAGATTTGTTCGACCGTTCCGCAACGGCTATGCCATATAAGGAAACTCCTCAAGATGAGTTCCAGAATCCGATCCAAGTCGAAAATCATAAAGTCTATATCACTTCGTCGGATAAAGAACGCGCAGACGGATATGTAAAAGCGGGACGAACTATCGCATTAAAAACAAATGATGGACAGATCGTTTTCGTTACTTCTAAAAATCAAAAAGAAATGCAACAATCTCGTATGAAATGTATGGGCTGTATTTCTCAATGTTTATTTTCCGGTTTCTGTCAGTCGGCGGAAAATTTGTCAACGGGGAAAAAGCCCGACCCGCGTTATTTTTGTATTCAAGATGCTTTATACCGTGCGGCTCATGGCGGATCTGTCGATGATTCTTTGATTTTTGTCGGAGATAATGCAACACGATTTTCTTCGGATCCGTTGTTTAAAGACGGTTATTTGCCAACAGTAAAAGAATTTATTGCCAAATTGTTGGCAGGAGATTAATTGATTATCTTTAAAAGGGGCTTAGCCCCTTTTTTTGAATCAATAAAAAAATATTGAATTAAAAAAGAATAAAACTTATTCTGATATAAAGAATAAGGGAAAGTGTTATGAAAAAAACAGAAAGACCTTTTGCTTGGACAGTGGATGTTCTCAGACGCGCAAATTTACGCCCGACATGTCAGCGTATGGGATTGGTAAAGTTGTTGTTCGGATGTCCTCATCGTCATATTTGTGCCGAAGATTTGTATAAAGAAGCTAAAGAAAACGGACTTAATTTATCTTTGGCAACCGTATATAACACTTTAAATCAGTTTAAAAAATCCGGCTTGCTCCGTGAGATTTTGACAGGCACTGATAAAGCGTTTTTCGATACCAATCTGACACCGCATTATCATCTTTTTTCAGAACAGGATGGATGTTTGCAAGATTTATGCGATGATCAGATTTCAGTTCGTTTGTCAAAAGATTTTTTAAAAGAAAAAAACGTAAAGTCGATCGAAGTTATTATTCGCGTCGAAAAATAAAAAATCCGGTTTCCATAATAAAATGTCTCGGTAACTTTATTTGATGTACTTGGCTTATGATCGAGCTCTTGTAAACAGTTATTCAAAAACTTCGTCGGGATAGACACCCCATAGAGTGTTTTTGGGCAACCATCCTTGAAAATCGTCGATTTCAACTTTGCATAAATCAATGTTTTCAGGACAACTGACCAAACGTCCGATCACCCCTTTTTCCACTTTTGCCAGTGGCAGAGCATTTTGACTGGCGGCGCGCAATAATAGACCATTCTTTTTCAACCGGACAGTTCTTCTGCCGGATAACATGGAGTGATAGATCCAACCTTCTTTTCCGTCGGCATCTTTTATTCTGCGCCAATATTCAAATTCGGCGGTGATTTCCACCGGCAAATCGTTTTTTGTGTAAACCCATTCAACAGGATATCTGAAGCCAGGACCTGTCCTTAAGTTGACCTGATCCGAGCGTAAAGAAACGAAACGCGGCAAGGGCAAGCCAGTTTGTGCTTGCGCCTGATATGAACAAAGGACAAAAATCAGACAAAATAAAAAACGCATTTTAAACGCCGGTTGATCCGAAACCATTTGTTCCGCGTTTGGTCAGACTTAATTTTTCTATTCTGTGCCATTGAACTTGGACAACAGGGGCTATGACCATTTGAGCAATACGCATCCCCCTTTTCAAAAGAAACAATTCGTCGCTGGCATTATAAAGAACGACAAAGATTTCTCCGCGATAATCGGCGTCGATTGTTCCAGGGGCATTTAAAACAATAATACCGTCTTTCATAGCCAGACCGGATCGGGAGCGGATTTGAGCTTCATATCCTGCCGGTAAAGCTATACTAATACCGGTAGATACTTTTTCACGGTTGTGAGGCAATATGGCGATTGTGCCGGGGACGGCGGCATACAAATCCATTCCGGCGGAAGATTCCGTTGCGTAAAAAGGCAGGGGAAGGTCGGCGCCGATTGGATGTTGAAATATGGGGATTGTCAATTTTTTCATAGAAAAAGACCTTTCATTTTTGTGGATTTAAATCACAAAAAGATTTACAAAAGATAAAAGAAAAACCTTAATATAATCTTGCTTTTTAACCGGAAATGTTTTATGAAGCGCGGCGTTTTAGAAGGTTTCCTGTTCTTTTTTTTAATCAGTCGGGCGTTTGCTTTCGGATTGACGGCGGATCAAATGTATCGGAATTTTCTTGTTTTGGAAGAACAAACCGAAAATCCCGAAAGGGCAACAGTCAACTCATTTGTTAAAATTGAAAAAAAGCCTGTTTCTGAGAACAGTTCTTCAGGAAAGCATGATAGTATTAAGGGAAAAATTCCACAACTGCAGGATTTTGATAAAAAACAGGATTGGAATGATATTGTCGACGCTGTGAAAAACGGGCGTGTTACGGCTTTTGATCTGGCGGAGATCCAACGTTTGTCTGAACAAGACGATGTTCAAGCCCTTGAATTGCTTGCGTGGATGTATGCAACAGGGAACGGTGTTCGCCAGGATTTGCAACAGGCTTATATGTATTATTTGCGCTCTGCCCGTCAAGGAGCTCCTCTGGCTTATGAGAATATGCGTGCCGTTTATCAGGCAATGACACCGCAACAACGTTCATCTTTGCCTTTTTCAAGTTTGGAAAAACAGTAAAGTAATAAAAATTGAAATGATAAGTGTTATCAATAACCAAAAGCGTTTTCTAAGGGCTCCGGATTGGAATTTTGCTCCGACGGTTTGCTTGTACAGAATCTCTTTTATTATTGAAAAGTCTTCTTGAAAGCGGGGCAGTTTTTTATTTTGAAAAATCAGACGTTCTTTTTGGTCGGGCATGATGCTGAACACGTTTTTAAATTCGTTGAATTGTTCTTGACAGGGAGGAAAGGAATGTTGAATTTCTTTTCCTTTGCGTAAAAAGTCTGAAAAATCTTTTGCCGCGCTTGCCCAGACATCTTGTCTGGCGTTTAAAAACGTGTGACATATATTTTCGGTCGCGGTTACGGTTAAAGCGCAATAGCGTAAAGAAAAAGGCAGAGATATCCCATTTTCGATAAAAAGATTGAGGAACGAACTGATTTTTTTTGAAAAGGATGGGGAACAGCCGTCGGCTGTTTTAATTATGTCAGTTGTTTTTGAAATTGAAAGCGTGTCAGGCAGATATCCTGAAACAAATAATGCTTTTGCGGCAGAGGTGTAATCTTTTAAAATCAAAGATTCTAAAAAAGAGCTGATAAATAAACGCTCATTTGGTTTTAATAAGACAGGGAAGCGAGAGTTGATAAAGCAAATCCGCGCCTTTTCGTCGACACGGCAAATGGATTGCGATGGCATTACAATAAAGCCGTTGCGTAAAATCATCAAAACGACGCTTTTTACCAGACAGAAAGCGGTTTTTTCCTTATCTTGCGAATCCGGCAGCCTATGAAGCTTGAACTGACGCTCGAAGGCGAGATTTTCTTTTGTGGTAAGAATCCAATCCGGCAAAAGAACGTTCAAGCAATCGTCTTGAAGGAAATTATCGTGAAGCCGTTCCAAGGCTGCCGCATGCAGGCGCATATCCAATTCGAAATTTAAAAGGTTTTCAAAATTTTCAGTCCATGCCTTTAAACGGGGAGTATCGTAAGTCAGAGTGTAAAGGAAATGGAGAATTTTTTTTCTCTGTTCATTCGCTTTAGGCGAAAGGGCGGTTGAAGTGTTTTGCAATTTGTGTGAAGCATTCGCCAATAGATGCGATTTTTCCGTGCCGACAATATCGGGATAAAAAGACAGAAAAAAGCTTAGCGCTTGTATTGCTTGATCTGAATTTTCAAGAAAAAATGTCATTTTTTCTTGTAGCAAAGACGGTGAAAGGTGAATTTTCTTTCCAAAAACGTTCAAAAAATCCGAAAAGGGTAAGCCTGTTAAAACGTCTTGAAGATGAAACCTTTCCAGTTGGTTCCGGAATGAACAAAGCTCGAAAAAATAAGAAGTGCGGTGCAACAAAGCGGCAGACCTGTAAAATAATTCGTAATATCATCATAATATAGAATTTTTCAGATGAGAAGCTTTGAAAAATGATGTAAAAAGGAAGTATGAAAAAATTTTTGCTTATTTTATATTTCATCACATTCAATACCGCACACCTTGCGGCGGAGGTGTTTTTTATGCCCGGATTCGAGGATTTGCCATTGATGGACGGGTTGAAACAATCGGATGACACAACGCTGTCATTTGATTCGCCGGGCGGTCGGATAATAGAAGCTTATGCTCAAAGCGAGGAAATCGAAAAGCAAAAAATCATGGATTTTTATGACAGGACGTTGCCGCAATTGGGATGGGTTCGTGTGAAAAAAAGCGCTTCCCGTTCGTCTTTTCCTTATATGCACGCATATATGCGCGAAGGGGAGGAGTTGACAATTTCCGTTGATGACGGAATACCGGCAACCGTCCGTTTTGAATTGATGACAAGAGAAAAGGAATAAAAGATGGGCTTTGAAACAATCAGCGTTGAAAGCAATCAGGCCGTTGGAGCCATTACATTAAATCGTCCAGCTTCGATGAATGCGGTTTGTTGTGCGATGTTATATGAACTTGCAGAAGCTGTAAGAAATTTTGATGCGGAAGAATCCGTTCGGGTGATTGTTTTAAAGGGAAACGATGAATTTTTCGCCGCCGGAACGGATATGACGGAATTTGTTTCATGGCAAAATGGAGCATTGATGAAAGATGCCATGTATTCTCAAGCCGTCCAGACTATTTGCGAATGTCGCAAGCCTATCATAGCCGCTGTGGGCGGGTATGTTTTCGGTGGCGGATTGGAACTGGTTTTAATGAGCGATATTGTTATAGCTGCAGATAACGCCCGTTTCGGTTTCCCTGAAATTACGTTGGGCGTATTGCCGCAAATGGGAGGCGTATCACGGTTGACTCAGCGAATCGGACGGGCTAAAGCTATGGACATCTTGCTGACAGGACGGCATATTTCAGCTCAAGAGGCTTTGGAATGCGGTCTGGTTTCCAGAATTGTCGACCGGATGGATTTAATGAATGAAACAGCCGAAACGGCACAGCGCATAGCGTCAATGCCGGCGGTCGGAGTGGCTTTGGTTAAAAAGGCTGTCCTGCAAGCTTGCGAATGCGCTTCGAAATCGGAAGAAACGATAGCCCGATTGTCATTAATGTCCGCAGACGCCCGCGAAGGGATTAATGCTTTAAAGGAAAATCGTGCTCCGAAGTTTATACATAAGTAGTTTATTCCTTGACTTTCTCTTTTATTTGATTGTATAAAACGTACCTTAGTTCTTTTTAAGAAAACAGGATAAAAAAATGGCTAATCATCTTTCATCAAAACAACGTATCCGTCGCAACGCGCGTCGTGCACAGTATAATGCTGCCAGAAAATCTCGCGTTCATACGTTTACGAAAAAGTTGGAAATCGCTTTAGCCGGTACAGATAAAGCCGCTGCTACAGAAGCTTTTCGCTCTGCCGAATCGGAAATCATGCGCGCTGTTTCAAAAGGTGTTCTGCATAGAAATACCGCCGCACGCAAAGTTTCCCGCTTGTCTGCCCGTGTTAAGGCAATGGGCTGATCTGTAAAAACTGCCGTCCGGTCGCGGACGGTGTTTTGTGCCGCTTATTTCCGGATTAAAGCAGGCTGTCTTTGTCAGTCTGCTTTTTGTTTTTTTGTTATTATTAAAAAAAACGCTACTACATCTTGAGTCAAGATTTTTTTGTTTGTTTTTTTCAAATAACAAGGCTTGTCTTTCGTCTTCGCTGTTTTTATAGTTGCCGGCGTTAAGACTACTTTTAATGATTTGGGACAAAGGAATGGATAAAGAATTACAAGAGCTGTTAGCTTCTCAGTCTAAAGCGGTGGCTGGTCGCTTGCGCAAATCATTAGGCGGTTCCGTTTTTGACACATGGCTGAAAACGCTTAGTGTCGGCGGATTTAATGAGGGTGTGTTAACCCTGTTTTTACCGACCAATTTTTTTTGCAGCTATATAGCTCGGAATTTTGCAGAAGAAATAACGCAACAATGGAAAGCGGAAAATCCTGCCATTTCTTCTGT
Source organism: uncultured Alphaproteobacteria bacterium (assembly GCA_944390195.1). Classification (GTDB taxonomy): domain Bacteria; phylum Pseudomonadota; class Alphaproteobacteria; order CAAGCB01; family CAG-977; genus UBA11549. The sequence goes on along the minus strand of CALXOZ010000011.1, from coordinate 6,988 downwards.
CGAATTTGCTGTCGGCAGCCCTGTTTGTTCCGCAAATGCACAACTTGGACAAGAAACATCGGAGGCGAATCATTCAAATGATGTAAATGATGTCCATGTCGTTCCCAATCAAGAAACGGAAAAAGATTCGTTGTCTGCGGCTTTGGATCCCCGTTTTACTTTTGACAATTTCGTTGTTGGTCCTCCTAATGAATTTGCTTATGCCGCCGCCAGACGCATAGCTGAAACGCAAATCGTATCGTTCAACCCTCTTTATTTGTATTCAAGTGCGGGATTGGGAAAAACGCATTTGATGCATTCAATCGCGTGGTATATCCGTGAACATACACCTTCACGTCGTGTCGTGTATTTGTCGGCGGAAAAGTTCATGTATTTGTTTATCCGCGCCATTCGCTACAAGGACACCTTGTCTTTTAAAGACGAGTTACGAAACGTGGATGTTTTGATGATAGACGATGTCCAGTTTCTAATCGGCAAAGAAATGACTCAAGACGAGTTTTTTCATACGTTCAATTCTTTGGTCGGGGACGGAAAGCAAATTGTTTTATCCGCCGATAAACCTCCGGTCAATCTGGAAGGGATCGAAGAACGTTTGAAAACACGTTTGGGATCCGGTTTGGTGGCGGATATTCATCCCGCAACGTATGAGTTGCGTCTGGGGATTCTTGAATCCAAAGCGCAGAATTTGGGGGTGTTCGTTCCTCAAGAAGTTATTTCCTTTCTGGCGGAAAAAATTACAGCCAGTGTCCGTGAATTGGAAGGAGCCCTGTTGCGGGTGGCAGCGCATGTCCAATTGATGGGCGGTGAAGTAACATTGGAACGTACATGCGATATTTTGCGGGATATCTTAAGTGTCTTCGATCGCTGTGTAACGATTGAAGAAATTCAAAGGAAAGTTGCTGAACATTATAACATCCGTGTTACTGAAATGACATCGAAGCGAAGGGAGCGCAATATAGCCCGTCCCCGTCAAATAGCAATGTATCTTGCCAAGAATTTGACGACGAAATCTTTGCCCGATATAGGACGCGCTTTCGATCGTGATCATACAACCGTTATCCATGCGGTCAAAACAATTGAGGATTTACAGCAAAAAGAGTCCTCCTTTAAAGAGGAAATCGGTAATCTTCGTCGTATGCTGACAACTTGAAAACAGATGATTCTTGTTGATATTATCTTATGTCGCTTAATGTCGCCTTTCGGGGTTTTCTTATTTTTTCCCTTTTGAAAATAAGCGGATGTGGTATACTGCATCACAATTGTTTTTAACCTTTTTCGGTGAGTTTTTTCTATGAAATTTATTATTGAACGCGCAGCTTTGTTGAAGTCTTTGTCCCATGTTCAAAACGTGGTTGAACGCCGGCATACCAATCCTTTATTGTCAAATGTGAAAATAACGACAACCGATGACGGCATTATTCTGAACGCTACGGATAATGAATTGGAAGTCAGTGAAAAAATAACGGCAAAGATAGAGGTCGCGGGTTCGATTACGGCTCCGGCTCATAAATTGTATGAAATCGTGCGCAAGTTGCCGGAAGGGGCGGAAATAGAGTTCGTTTTAAATTCCGAAAACAACCAATTGAAACTGTCCGCCGGAAGATCCAGATTTTCTTTAGCGACCATGCCGGGCGAAGATTTTCCCTCAATCGCAGAAGGGGAAATGACACATCATTTTTTGCTTAAAGCCAATGATTTGCGTGATTTGATCGACAGAACATCCTTTGCTGTGTCAACCGAAGAAACCCGTTTTTATCTCAACGGGATTTATTTGCATCAGGCAACGGTAAAAGAAAATCAGGTTTTAAGAGCTGTCGCTACAGATGGACACCGTTTGGCTTGTGCTGAAACGGTTTTGCCTGACGGGGCTGAAAATATGCCCGGAATTATCGTCCCGCGAAAGGCAATCGGTGAATTAAGCAAGCTATTGACCGAAGAAAACGACGACATTCAAATAGACTTGTCAACCTATAAGATTCGTTTCACTTTCGGAGATCTGATTCTGACCTCTTTGTTAATAGAGGGAACCTATCCTGATTATGAACGTGTCATCCCGACGGAAAATGACAAGGTCATGGAAGTTGATTCCCAAGCTTTGATCGTTGTTGTCGACCGTGTGTCCAGCTTGTCCGAAAAATCCAAAGCAGTCCGTTTGTCTTTGTCAAAGGATCTGGTCAAAGTGTCCGCTGCTAATGCGGAAGAAGGCAGTGCGGAAGATGAATTAGAGGTTAAATATTCCGCTGATCCGATTGATATAGGATTTAACTATATGTATTTGGAAGATGTCTTAAAACAGATTAAGGGCGGCTTGGTTCAAATATCCTTTTTGGATTCCGCGTCTCCGACGGTTTTGACGGATATGTCGGATCCCAGTGTTTTGTTTGTCTTAATGCCAATGCGGGTGTGATACGATTTTAACGGCGAATGAATTAATGTATGCGCGTTCGCAGAAGAAAGATTCTCCTGTCGTAACGCAAGGGCAGACTTTGCAAATGAATGAATTTGCAAAAGGGGTGTATGTTTCTTGTTTGCAGTTATATCAATTTCGCAATTACCCTTTTTTACAACTGGATTTGCCGATTAAAAGCGGACAGGTCGTGTTAAGCGGAAAAAACGGAACGGGTAAGACTAATCTGCTTGAAGCCCTTTCTTTTTTGGGGCCGGGAAAAGGAATCCGGCAAGCGGGATTTCGTCATATCGTTACACAAAACAGTGCTGTTCCGTGTTGGCGGGTTCGTGCCGTTATTCAAAAAGGGAATGAAAAAACACGATTGGGGTGCGGTTTCGAGCCTTCTTGCGTGAAAAATAATGAAAAACGTCAAATCCAGATCAATGAAGTCAACGGTTTGTCTCAACAGGATTTGGCTTCTTTTTGTTCGGTGATCTGGTTGACACCGTCCATGGATCGCCTGTTTTCTGACGATCCGGCGGCAAGACGGCGTTTTTTAGACCGTTTGACTCAGGTGTTCTTTCCAAAGCATGCCTCGTTCAGTGCAGCTTATGGCAATGCTCTTCGCCAATGGGGAAAGCTGATACGCGAAGGAAAAAGCGATCATAATTGGTTGTCCGCTTTGGAAGCGACATTAGGACGCTATGGATCAAAAATAGCAGTAGGACGAAGAAAAACCGTTGCGTTGTTGCAAAAAATTTTGGACGGGCAAAATAATTCTTTTCCGCAAGCCTCATTGTTTCTGCAAGGCGGGTGGGAAGAAGAGCTGGCAAATATGTCGGAAGAAGAAGGACAGGATTTCATAAAAAAACGTTTTTTATCCGTGCGTGGTTTGTATGCGCAAAACGGATCGACAAAAGGAGTTCATACGGTTGATTTGTGCGCGATTCATCGGGAAAAACAAATTTCAGCTTCATCCTGTTCCTCCGGAGAACAAAAGGCTTTGTTAATTTCTGTCTTGTTGGCGCAAGTCCGTGCTCAAGTCGAACGAAAGGATTTTTTACCTTTGGTTCTTTTCGACGAAGCTATGACTCATCTTGATCAACGACGCAGAGAAGCTTTGCTTGATGAAATCTCGACTCTGAAAACTCAGGTCTGGTTGACCGGAACGGATCCTGAAATCTTTCAAAATTTAAAAAAGACAGCATACTTTATTGCTGTGGATGAGCTTGCTCGGAATATTCCGGACTGGGCGGCTGTCTCTTAATAAAAAGGTGTAATGGTATGACGCAAGAAATAAATCAGCAGACATCAAACGATTATAATGCAGAATCAATTAAAGTCCTGAAAGGTCTGGATGCCGTTCGTAAACGTCCCGGCATGTATATCGGTGATACGGATGATGGAACGGGTTTACATCATATGGTCTATGAAGTGTTGGATAATGCCATTGATGAATCTTTGGCGGGCTATTGCACAAAAACGGAAACGATTATCAACTCGGACGGCTCTGTTACGGTTCGCGATAACGGACGAGGCATACCGACCGATCTTCATAAAGAGGAAGGGGTCTCTGCAGCGGAAGTCATTATGACACAGTTGCATGCGGGAGGTAAATTCGACCAAAACTCTTATAAAATATCCGGCGGTTTGCACGGTGTGGGCGTGTCAGTTGTCAATGCCTTATCCTCTTTGCTTAAATTGCGGATTTGGCGCAATGGCAAAGAACATTATATGGAATTTAAAAATGGAGTCCCTGTTGCTCCCTTGAAAGTCGTCGGCAATGCTGTTCCGGAGGATCGTACGGGAACGGAAGTTACTTTTTTACCGTCAGCGGAAACATTTACCAAAACGGAGTTTAATTTTGATACATTGGAGCACCGTTTGCGTGAATTAGCTTTCTTAAATTCGGGAGTTCATTTGGTTTTAAAGGATGAACGTCCTGGAAATCCTCGTGAAGTCGAATTTTGTTATCAAGGCGGAATTCAAGAATTTGTTCGTTATATCGACCGGTCTAAAACATCGATTCATGAAGGGGAAATAGCGATTAATGGTGAAAAAAACGGTATTGTTGTTGAATTGGCTATGGAATGGACGGACGGATACCATGAAACGACATTATGTTTTACGAATAATATAGCTCAACGTGATGGCGGTACTCATTTGGCGGGGTTCAGAGCGGCACTGACGCGTACGATCAACGCTTACGCTCAAGAAACGGGGTTGTTGAAAAAAGAAAAAGTCGAATTGTCCGGAGAAGATATGCGTGAGGGGTTGACTTGCGTATTGTCGGTCAAGGTTCCTGATCCCAAGTTTTCTTCTCAAACAAAAGATAAATTGGTTTCTTCCGAAGTGCGTCCCGTCGTTGAAAGTATTGTGGGCGATAAATTGGAGCAATGGTTGGGTGAACATCCCGCGGAAGCGCGTAAAATCGTATGTAAAGTCGTTGAAGCCGCAGCGGCTCGCGAAGCTGCGCGTAAAGCGCGGGATTTAACACGGCGGAAAGGGGTCTTGGATATGGCATCGCTGCCAGGAAAGCTGGCGGATTGTCAAGAGCGTGATCCCGCTTTGTCCGAGATATTTATCGTCGAAGGTGATTCCGCAGGCGGTTCTGCCAAGCAGGGAAGAAATCGCGCGACACAGGCTATCTTGCCCTTAAGAGGGAAAATATTGAATGTTGAGCGAGCGCGTTTTGACAAGATGTTGAATTCAGCCGAAATCGGGACGATGGTGACGGCATTCGGAACAGGTATCGGACGTGATGATTTCAACGCGGACAAATGTCGTTATCATAAGATCATTATTATGACGGATGCTGATGTTGACGGGTCGCATATCAGGACTTTGTTATTGACATTCTTTTTCCGTCAAATGCCTGAATTAATCGAACGGGGATATGTCTATATAGCCCAACCTCCTTTATATCGTGCACGACGTGGCAATTCGGATATTTATTTGAAAGACGAACGGGCAATGGAGGACTATTTGATCAACCAGTCTGTTCAGGACAGTGTTTTCATCCGTTATGATGGTGTCCAAATAGCTGGAGAAGAATTAAGGCATTTAGCCGAAGAAGCAAGAAACTGTCGTTATTTGATAGATTCTTTGTCCCGACAGATCCCGTCGAAAATTGTCGAACAAATGGCTGTTTACGGTCTGTTTTCTCCCGAAATATACGATGATGCGCAAAAAGCGGATGAAGCGGCAAAAATTTTGGCGATGCGTCTGGATGAATTGGAACCCGAATATGAACGCGGATGGAAAGCGGGATTTGAAAAGTCGGCTTTTGTTTTCAGAAGAACGTTGCGCAGTGTAACGGAAGAATATGTGGCGGATATTAATTTCCTATCAAGCGGAGAAGCGCGGAAATTAAATGAAATGTATGTTGACTTACATGAAACGTATGCCAAAACCGGTATTTTTAAAGCAAAAGATGCGGAATTTAAGCTGACAGGACCGATAGCTTTGTCCGATGCCGTTTCGCAAATCGGACGCAAGGGCATTTCCATTCAGCGTTATAAAGGGTTGGGGGAAATGAATCCGGAACAATTATGGGAAACGACATTGGATCCGAATGTGCGTTCTTTATTGCAAGTGAAAATAACTCATTTTGATCAGGCAGAATCCGTTTTTTCAATGTTAATGGGGGATATCGTAGATCCTCGACGTGATTTTATTCAGGATAATGCACTTAATGTGGTCAATTTGGACGTTTAAAGAGAAATTTGTAATTTTTTATATATAAATATAAAAAAAGACTTGCAGTTTTTTTTGAATACGTTATAAAGATCATGTCGTGCCGGTGTAGCTCAGTTGGTAGAGCAACGCATTCGTAATGCGTGGGTCCGGTGTTCGAGTCACCGCACCGGCACCACTAAAAAAGCCTCATATCCTGACGGGTATAAGGCTTTTTTAATACCTGTTTCTTAAAAGAATGAGCTTTTTGAGCTTTCTTCCTGTGTAATAAATGATAAAGCAGAAAAGAAGAGGGAAAAAATTAAAAATATAAAAAAGTTGGATTTATCTTTTAAGTATTTGATTTAAAATAAAAAACATTTTTTCTTGAAGAAAGTCGGAATAAAAACTGTTTACTGTCCCCCTTTTTTTTAGTGTATGAATTGTCAAGATCATAGACTGGTAACGGATTTTATATTATGCAACAGAAGTTAAAATGAGATGATGTAAACTTGCTTTCATATCTGCTTTTAATAGCGATTATGCAAAATTATAGATACACATTTCTATTGTCTGCGATATCTGAAAAACAGGACAGTTGACAATGTTTCTGCAATATTTGATTTCTAATCATTCTTGATATCTTTGGAAAAGATATCAGAAAAAACTTGACTTTCTATAAAAAAAATATAACATTATGTTAATCATATAAATCTTTATCCTTTCTGTTTTACAGAAAGGATTTTTTTTAGCAAAAGAAAAATAAAGAGTTTTCTGGGTTATAAAAAAAGCCTGTTAAGTAAAAAAACGGACGGATTGGGTTCGCTTTTTTTAAAGAGGTGCTGTTATGGAAAAAGGATTGAGAATGGAGACAGTAAAGGAGACGACCGCGGTATCGTTTGGATTGACGGCTCCGGCATGGTT
>CALXOZ010000010.1 GCA_944390195.1 uncultured Alphaproteobacteria bacterium | reverse complement strand
AGGCGACAGGGAATTGACAATCAAGAAAGATCACATCAAAGAATATATTTTAAAAGAAAACGGGTTATATTTGTAATGTCTTTGTATTTCGAAACAATTAACATCCTATGACGCTGTTTAATTTTGAAACGAGGCGTTCACGTTCTCCGCTTTCGTTTGTTCTGAAACGAATGAACGGTATTCCATATTTTTCGAGAATACGGTTTTTCATCTGATCACGCTCCGCCTGGCGTGTTCCTACTTGATGAAATGACACTCCGTCAACCTCGACAACCAATTTCGGTGTTTTTCCAAGCTTGTCAAAGATAAGAAAATCAACGTGCGTCAGAATATTCTGTACATAGAGTTTTTCTTTTTCATCAAGCTTTTCCGTATTACGAATAATCATCTTCAAAGGAACATGTAACGATATATCAAATTTTGAAAACCGTTCATCTTTAAGAATATCCCGTATTAAAACATTCATTAAATTTTCGCTGTCGTATTCCGATATACGCCCATGCTTATGTAAAAAGAGTTTTCGTTTGTCGTTATAATTTTTATATAAATAATCAAAAATAGAGTAAACTTCGCTTTGTATGACTTCCATATTATTGTATTGAATATAACGTACAAGATCTCCGATGTTGCTATCATCTGCATCGTTACCATCATTTATAACAACTATAAGCTGGTCTCTTGCTCTAGAAACAGCAACATTTAGTCGATTGGCGTTATCTGTAAATTTTGAAATTTCATTGTCAACTGTTGAAAGAATAATTACATCATTTTCACGACCTTGAAATTTATCAACCGTATCCGCCTGTATGCCTGTCCCGGCGAAAGCTTCTTGCAAAGCGTTTGTCTGTTTTCGATAGGGCGTTACAATTCCGACGGAAGATTTCCCGTCATTTAGATGTTGCTTTGGAATAATTTCATTTTTTATCACATCAATTTGTCGCTGATTTACATGTTCTCGGTCATGGTTCCCGGGAGATGTTTTATACACGATCAACGGTTGTCGTTTCGTTTTTGATTCTGTCAGAACAATTAGTTGGTTGTCATAGAATTTCTGATTGCAAAACTCAATAATTTTAGGGTGACAACGATAGTGTTCACGCAATAGAACTCGCGGTGCTTTAGGGAATAGCTCTAAAACGGCCGATAGCAAGCTGTGGTTCTTATACCGATAAGTTTCTCTTAAATGGAAATCAGAAAATACGGCATCTGTCTGTTTGGCAGCATCAGAATCAACAACATTTGGAAGCTGTTTTAAATCGCCGACAATAACCGCTTTTTTTGCACATGAAAGAGCAAGAGCTCCCGTCGCAATATCAACTTGAGATGCCTCATCAATGATAACATAATCATACATGACTTTATGCGAAAGACTACTGCGAAGCGAATATGTTGTAGCAAGGACAATCGGATATTCATTAATAAATGTTGATGATTTTTTCCATAAGTCATCCAGTTCAAATTGATGTCTAGATGTCTTTTGATATTTTTTCGCAAGTTTATTCCGAAACAATTTTGCTGATAAAATTGAGTATTCTTTCATTTTTTGAGCGAAGTCAAAACGGTTCAGCTCTGTCTGGAAAAGCGAGATTGACGAGGAAAGTTCCTTTATTTTAGCTGTGTACCATCGCTTTTGACAGATTCCTATCATCTCATCCGGAGAGACTGAATAAAAATCCTTATTAATAACCCCCAACAAAAAACTATCTATAAGCCTTCCAATAAACCCCGGCATTTTTCCCCGTTTAACGTATTTTTCGCATTCAAGCCACAACTCAAGGGCAATATCGGAAGAACTTGGCTTCAGATACAGCGAAACGGTTTCATCCGTAAAATCGCAATATTCGCAAAAATGCTTATGTTCAAGTTCGATGGCATCCAGTTCTCGCCGAAGCTGTGATAACTCATTTTTCTTCATAAGCATTTCACAGAGCGTATCATAAAGAATATGCAATTTTTCTTTTTTATCATATTCTTGGCCGGCTGAAAGTATCCAATCTGTTAAATCTGGCAAAGACTTTTGAGATTCTATGAAATCCTTTTTGTTATCTGAGTTCCCGAGGTAGGCCGCGATAAAATCAACCTCATATTTTTTTAGTTTATCCTGCACGTTTTTTATTGCAGAGTTATTGCTTGATACAACAGCAACGCTTTCGTCACGCATAACCGCATTGGCAAGAATATTCAAAATCGTCTGCGTCTTTCCTGTTCCCGGAGGCCCCTCGATAATCGAAAGCGGATGCGTTAAGGCATTATCAACTGCAGCTTTTTGGCTCATATTAAAACCAAACGGAAAAATAACTACAGAGGTGTTTTTTTTGTTTTTATCTTGAATTTTTCCGGTTAAGAAAGCACAAAGCATGCTATCAGGGTCTATAAAATCAATTTTTTCATAACGATTGGATAAAATATTTCCAACTCTAGGATCATGAAGACCAACAACTCGAGCGATACATTTAAGATATTCAAAACAGTTTGAAGCAGAATTGTTTGATAGAGCAGAATGCTTGATTTCTACATTGTTAGCGTTGTACGAATATGTTTTACCATTCGAGAAAGTTATATCAACTTTATTGCCCTTTATGCTCCAGGCACGAATATTATCAGTTTTATCTTTGCCTTTAACAATGATCTGAACCTTGTCCCGGGACATCGCTTACAGCCTCCTTACTATTACATTAAAGTAATGCTGTACACTCATCCTTTTTGTCAAGCTGTTAAACCGCTTCCCTTCCCATTTCTTGGAACATCATCAGATAGTCAAAAGCCTTTTGCGCTTCGGAACAGGCTTTAAAAATCGCCTTTTTGTCGTTCTTCAAAACTTTCAGCCAAGATTGCAAATACGCCAGATTGTTTTTACTGAATTGATAATCATAACCTAAATATCCCGCGACAAATCCCGCCCCTATATCGGCAATCAGCTCCTCGAAAGCGTAATCTTCACTGCCGAATTTACCCTTAAAATCACGATTTAAACGACCTTTGTGTCCCGTGGCGTGTATTGTTTCATGCGCCACTGTGGAAACAAATCCGCTCTCTGTTTTGAATTTGTCTTTATTCGGCAACAAGACAATATCATTTTTACTGTCGTAAGCCGCCACGTTTTCGCCGTAAGAATAATAGATATCCGTATTTTCAAAGAACGCCATGACGTTTTCTTTGACCGTAAATTCGGCTTTCTCGACATCTTCGCCAAACCCCTCAACCTGAGAGCCGTTAAAAACAGGATAAGAACGGGCGACACAAGCCTGATTTTCGATTATTTCAAGCTCACCTGTTTCAGAGTTTTCAACTTCGCATTTATAGGAAACGGGTTTCCAAAAAACGATAGTCGTCGATTTTTCGCCTTTTTTGACTTGGAAGCCTTTTTCCTGCCATTGCCGGTAAGTTCCCCAAACAGCAGAAGTAAAACCGTTAACGGCGGCGGCAAAGTTCAAAATCAAAATGTTAATGCCGCGATAAGCCTTTTTAGTCGTGATGTTCCGGGCGAAAGAAGAAAAGAACGGTTTTTCCCATTCGCCGGAAAAGTTTTCCAAGCGTTCAATAATGGTATTTGCGACTTGTTGAACGGTATCTTTTTTATCGGTCATTTTAAAAGCTCCTTCTCTGTAAAAAAGCACTTGTTAAAGGGTTTTTGGCATTGCGCCTGAAACCCTTTCGAGGTGCTTCGTCTCAGAGAAGAAAGCGATTGTCATTCCAAGAAAAACGAAGGGGGATCTCCCGACTTGCAGCGACATGGGAGCGAAAGTCGGGGAAACCGTTTTTCTTCCATCAGGCGACAGGGAATTGACAATCAAGAAAAACAAAGACCGTACAGCAAGATCTGTTTGCAGAGTTCTTTTCTTTTTGATAACTTGAAAAAGCTTTTACAAAAAAAGTAAAAGCGGGGCTTAGAAACCCCTTATAGATAGTCGCCTCTAAATGGTGTATGGCGTCTGAAAATAATACACCGATTTCCGCAGTGGACGGATGTCGGCAAAATAGGCTTTGGCTAATATGCCGAGCCGTCTTCGTATTTGAACGGTTTCTAACGTCAGCCCACCTTTTTATGAAGGTGGGTTTCCGTTTTTTAAAAGGAGACCGTTCATGCCATTCAAGCCCGAGAAAACAGGAATTAATTTTTTGTGCGACACGATTATTCTGCCGCAATATTACAATTTTGAACGGGAATCCGCTTTTAAAACGGATTTTGAGAATTTCAAAAAGATCCGTTTTGAATGTTGGAACCTCTTTATCGCCGCATATTACCTGTGCGCGCTGCAAAGCGTTTTGGGATCAATGAAAGAGGATGCCTATACTCAGTTAATGAAAAAAACGATGAACTATTTTAGAAAACAATATCCGCTGTTTGATCGGGTTTTAAAAGTCTTTTTGGATTCTTTTGATCCGGACAATCCGTCCTGTACGGAAATGGGGAAAGTGCTGTCATGGAATTTATTGCAAGCACCGGAAGAACAATTATCCATGAAAGATATAAATATGGGCTGCGATATCGCCGAGACGATTTATAACTTGGTCAGCGTCATCGATCCGGAAGAAATGACGGACTTTTAACGTTTTCGCCCCTTTTTCCTGAAACATCAAGAGATAAGCAAAAGATTTTTGTTCTTCTTTTGTTCTTGTGTTTAAACACCGAATCTGATAGCTTTTGATTCGGAGGACAAGAATGACGGACAAGGTTTTTATCTGTATTGATCTGAAATCGTTTTACGCGTCCGTGGAATGTGTCGAACGCGGGCTTGATCCGTTTAAGACAAACCTTGTCGTTGCCGACCCCGCCAGAGGACGCGGAGGAATCTGTCTGGCAATTACTCCGGCAATGAAAGATTTGGGGATTCATAATCGCTGCCGCATTTTTGAAATACCGAAAAACGTCCGATACATTACGGCTTTACCGCGTATGAAGCGGTATATGGAGGTCTCCGCGGATATTTATGGCACTTATCTGAATTTTGTCGCTCCGGATGACATACACCCCTACTCGATTGACGAAGTTTTCATTGACGCGACCAACTATCTGCATATTTACCGTAAAACGCCCAAAGAAATGGCTGTCATGTTGATGAACGCCGTCAAAGAACGAAGCGGAATATGCGCAACGGCGGGAATAGGGACAAATCTGTTTTTGGCAAAAGTCGCATTGGACATTACGGCAAAGCACGTCCCCGATCATATCGGTTATTTGGACGAACGATTGTTTAAAGAGCAACTATGGCATCACCGTCCGATAACGGACATTTGGAACATCGGCAAAGGGATAGCGTTCCGATTGGAAAAATACGGCATTTTCGATCTTTACGGGATAGCTCATTGCGATGAACGGCTTTTATATAAAGAGTTCGGCGTGAATGCGGAATTTCTGATCGATCATGCGCACGGTCGGGAACCTTGTACAATAGCGCAAATTCGCGCCTATCGACCACAAAGTCATTCACAATCCAACAGTCAAATTTTATTTCGCGATTACAATTATGATGAAGCTTTCATTGTTTTAAAAGAAATGGTTGATCGGCTCGTCTTGGATATTTTCAGCCAGAATGAAATGACGGACAGTATTTCGCTAACAGTTTGTTATTCCAAGAATATTGTTCCGACAACGGGAGGAACTCGCCGTTTAAATGCGCCGACCAATTCATACAATCGCATCATTACGGCATTTAAACGTTTATATTGTCAAACGACACAACGGAACAAACCGATTCGGAAACTTACGATCAGCTTAAACAATTTGCAGTCATCTGCGAATATTCAACAAGATTTGTTTACGGAAAAAGAAAAAGACATGAAAGAAAGAGCGATTATGAAAGCAATGCTGACAATTCAGAAAAAATTCGGCAAAAACGCTATTTTAAAGGGAATAAGTTACACACCTTATGCGACGGCGAGAGAACGAAATAAAATGATCGGAGGTCATAATGCCGGTTGACAGAGCCAAACAATTTATGCCTTTTTCCGCTTTACAAGGTTATTACGATTTAATTGCCGCAAAAGAATGTACGTTTGAAACCAAAAAAGAACTGTCTGACGAACAGACAGCCCTTATTAACAACACTTTAAAACATCTGCGAAAAGGAAAAATTGTAGAGCTCACCTACTATAACCATCACGGATACGAAAAAATATCCGGATGTATCACCGGCATTGATTTGGAGTTAAAGACACTGAACGTTATAAAAACAAAGATGCCTTTTGCCGATATATTGGACATTCGGGAAACGGATGAGCAGAAAACAAAGAAGAAGATGTTATAAGCCTTTTAGGGGTATATACTTTAGATTGTTTTTGTTTTAACATTTTGAATTATAATTTGTTTCAAAACAGGAAAATGACACATGCGCATCACCAAAGTTAGAATTGTAACACAAGATGAACAAAAAGAAAAAAAACTCGATGTAAAAATCGTCAGAACGACGGGAAACGCCTGTTTGCAGGTCGGGGATCAACAATTCGAAACAGCCGATAAAATCCAGAACTTTTTAAAACAGCACAAATTAGAAAACTTTATATCAAGTTTTTATAACAGCTCTTTTATTAAGAACACAGATAAGAGAGATAGAGAAGTTAAAGAACAATTTGAAAAAAACACGAAAAATTTCATTCGCGATGTTTTACAGGGGAACGCGGTCGATTATGATGAAATTGTAAAAAGCGTGGCTCAACTGTCTGAAAAAATAAAGCGTAAGCAGAATGTAGATTTGGTTACAATTTGGGCAAAAGAAAAACTTTTTGCCAAAGAAAAAACCCCTAAAAAAGAAAATAATGCCGATTTTTGGAAAGAATATGCCGCACGGATTAAGGATCTTTTTGAAAAGAAAACGCATAAACTGGCCGCGTCAATCCATAACAATGCCGTCAATACGTCTAAAAGTCCTCGCGGGAATGTTTTAACATTTTGGGGAAATCAAAATATTGACACGTTTTTTCATAAATTAGTTAAAGAAAGTAAATTGGATGACTTTTTAACCGAATTGAAAAAAGAGGCGGAACCTTTGTTTGAAGAAAACGGTAGAAAAAATGCAAAGCTGACTTCTCGTATAAAAGATAAATATAAAGATTGGTTTTGGGGATATATCCGATCCAACAAAGAGGTTTTGTTAAAATGGGAAAATTTTAAAAATTTATCGCCGGAAGACAAAAAAATTCATGAAACCAGACAATTTATGATTGAAGTCGGTAAATATCTTGACCTGTATTTCCCGACAAAAAAGAGCAAAAAACAAATAGACCGCCGGAGTTTTGATTTTTATATGAATCCGGAAACGGTTAAAACAATCGTGCGGGGTAAAATTACAAACGCGCTGACGTTGTTTAAGATAAAAGCGAAGAAAAATAACCTTAGTGGAGATGATTTGGAATTTGGCAAAGTCCGAGACAGCTTTCTCATCAAATTCTTAAATGCCTGTGCTTTTGCCGGTAATAATTTGAAAAACATTGTCAATGCCAACACCTCAGCAAACCCAACCTCAAAAATAAAAGCAGACGCGCTGTCATTTAAGTTCCTTGATAAGGCAATCAAAAATATCACAGATAAGGACATTAAAGATTCTTTTCAAAAATTTTTTAATGTAGACGGTTGCAATTGCCAAAATTATAAAGATTTGGTTTATGCAATCCGCAATGCGTTAGCAGCTTTAAGAAACAATACAATACACGGCTACTATAAAGAGAATGCGACTTTTTTAGATTTTTATGAAAAGGATAATAAAAAGTATGCTGATAAAAATATGCAGTCACTTTTGCGTTTTTCTCCCATATTTAAGCAAGAATTGGAAGATTTTCCGAAGATCTTGGAGCAAAGAGTCAAAAATAATGTGATGTATGCTTATTATAATCAGGCAGAATTAGAAAAAATCTTTAATGGTTTTAGTTTGAGTTCTAAGCCGCTTGCCTTTATTCCGGGATTCGCGAGAATTTTTAAAATGGGGCAAAAAAAACAAAAAAACACTTCAGAATATTTGGAAATTTACCAAGCTTATGATGATCCTGATTTAGAAGAAAATGCACAGGCTTATTATAACGCATTAATGCAAATTTATTATAATCAGTTTGTAACCAAATTTCTTGGGGATAAAGATGCTTTTTATCAAGCGGCAAAGGCGGTTAAAGCGCAAAATCAAAAAGAAAACGAAAAAGACCGTGAAAAAGCCGCTTTTTCTGAAATTGAGGTCATCTGTTCAGAAGCGCCTCAAGACTATTTAAAAGAGTTACAAAAAAAATTGTTTAACGAGGAAACAAGCAAAAGAAAGGAAGGCTTTTTAAGCGACAACGAAACAGGAAAATATCAGAAATTTTTGGATTTGCTGTTTGTTAAAGGGTTTAATGACTTTGCGCTAACAAACAAATTAAATATAGAGTTTAAATCGCAAAAATTAGATGAAGCAAACCAAGCCCAAGATTTAGCTAAACTTTTTGAAAACATGGTTCAACAATATAATCCGCAAGCTATATCACAAGTCGGTTTTTGGATTTTTTCCAAAATGCTTGATGCTTCTCATCTTAACGAATTGAGCAACCAAATCAGTAAATATACTCAAGCCTGTCAAGATATGGGAAAAACAGGAACTCAAGAGTATAATGATTTAGAAAATGCACGGAAAATAATATTGTTGTGTCTGCAAACCAATGACAAAAAATATGATAATCCGCAAAATGATACGAAAAAAGCCAAAAATCTGCTGAAAAGTTTTGTTGATGATGTGAATGCTGACTGGGTGCGACAGAAATATTTTCAAGGTGATGGTCAAACGCCGGTAATTTTTGCGGCTTTGGAACAAATCCAAAAGTATTCGGCACTGCATATTATGCGGCAAGTGGTACAGCAAGCGAAAGCTCAGATAACAGCAAAAGACTTTAATGATTGGCAAGAGTTGAAGCCAAAAGTTGCGGATTGGATGAAAGACAGACAAGCACTTCATGATAAATGGGTAAAGAATAAAACATTGGAAAAAAAAGAAAAAGAGGAATATAAAAAGATTTGTGAAGATATCAATCACTATGAATGGCTTAATAATAAACTCAATTTTATTCATATTAAAAAGCTCTATCATTTATTGATGGATATTTTAGGGCGTTTTGCCGGCTATGCCGTACATCACGAAAGAATTGAAGCATCTCTTTGCAAACAAGAGAAAAAGGACGCACAAAAGAACAAACAAAAAAGAACGCCGCAAGATCCGAACCGCAATTATATTGCTCATTTTAATTATATTGGGTATAACCAATTGCCACGGCATTCAATTTTGGATATGATAGCTATGGGCAGGCAAATCGTGCAAAATGACAGAAAACTTAAGAATGCGGTTGCAAAGTCTTTGATCACGATTTTGGATAGGCACGGTGTGATTATTCAATTTAAGCCCTTGCATTTGTCTAACGAAGCGGATCAAAAGGCTTGTTTTGAAATAGCTTCACTTAAAACAAAAAACATTGTTCATCTAAAAGATAGGAAATACTTGTCATTAGCCAGACATGACGACGAATATATTAGGATGATAGAAAAGTTGTTATGTTTAAAATTTATATAAGAACAAAGAGCAGCCATCATAATTTTTTAAGAAAAAAGGAGAAAAATACAAATAAAACAACGCGTTTTCGATTATAGGTTGGAGACAATGCCATTTTGTAAGGCAACTAAAACTGCGTAAAGATGCTAGTAAATCGTTCATAAGTTGGAGACAATGCCATTTTGTAAGGCAACTAAAACTGTAACTCCTATGTCAGGACTATCCTCAATGTTGGAGACAATGCCATTTTGTAAGGCAACTAAAACTGCGCTTGGCTTCTAATATTTCTGCT
The DNA here is from genome assembly GCA_944390195.1 of uncultured Alphaproteobacteria bacterium. GTDB lineage: Bacteria > Pseudomonadota > Alphaproteobacteria > CAAGCB01 > CAG-977 > UBA11549. The sequence continues at coordinate 59,028 of CALXOZ010000010.1, read as the reverse complement.
AACGTTGGAGACAATGCCATTTTGTAAGGCAACTAAAACCTGTAGTAAATGTTCCTACAATAGCGATATGTTGGAGACAATGCCATTTTGTAAGGCAACTAAAACTTCAGCAAGACGCACTCCTTGTTATGCAGTGTTGGAGACAATGCCATTTTGTAAGGCAACTAAAATGCCGTCCTTATGACTTTTTACAGGTTTGTTGTTAGAGACAATGCCATTGACAACAAGAGCTCCGGACAACGGAAGAAAAGACGCCAAACATAGCGAAAAAACTTCAGACCAAGCGTTTATGAAACGATCTTTCCCTGCGCTATCTTTCGCCCCCAAAAGGTGTTTTTTATTCCAAAAAGTGAATAAAACTGCCGATCTTCCCAAAGACGACAAAAAATTGACAGTCAAGAAAAGGCTTTGCTTCGCCTTTAAAACAAGATAAGCTGTGCTCGGTTCATATTTGAAGATGGAGTTGCACGATGAACAAAACAGAATTGGTTGCGGAAATTGCGAAGAACACGGGCTTAACAAAAGTTGATTCCGAACGGGCTGTCGAAGCTTTTTTAAACGCGGTGAGCGCGACATTGAAAAAAGGCGATGAAGTTCGCCTGACAGGCTTCGGGACGTTCGGCGTAACGAAACGCAACGCGACAACCGGCCGCAATCCGCGCACGGGCGCAGAGATCAACATTCCCGCTTCCAAACAGCCGAAATTCAAAGCCGGTAAAGCTTTAAAAGACGCTTTGAACTGAGTTTTGCTTGAGAATCTTTAAAGGGCGTGTCCTTTTTGACGCGCCCTTTCCTTTTGTCTGAAACAATATTTCCCATATTTCCGATTTTTCCGATTTACCGGAGTCTGAAAAGAGGCGTTCAGAGCTTATTTTTTTACGTCAGACACACATAAAAAAACTTTTTTTGTTAGACATTTGTTAGACACTTTTATTTTTATGATTTTCATTCTTGTCTCAGGAATCAAAAAAGCCCTTGAAAATCAAGGGCTTTTTTATGGTGCCGGCAGAGAGACTTGAACTCCCGACCTGATGATTACAAATCAACTGCTCTACCAACTGAGCTATGCCGGCATCTACCGTATGGGTATGGTTTATATTCTAAAAAAAAGTATTTTGTCAATAAAAATATTTTTATAAATCAAAAATTTTGTATGACAGAAACAATATTCCACCTTAAAACATGAAACAAGTTTTAAAAATGAAGAAAATGTTTGTCGTTTCGCAAATTTATGCTATAGAGATCATCAGCGTATTTCGATAAACAAAAATAACGCGGGCGTGGTGAAATTGGTAGACACGCCAGATTTAGGTTCTGGTGGCATCCGCCGTGGGGGTTCGAGTCCCTTCGCCCGCACCATTTTCGTTTTTCGGACATATTGAGTTTTAATCTATTAGGAATGAAATGATGCAGGTAACAGAAACAAAAGTTGACGGGTTGAAGCACGGTTTCAAAGTAACCGTTCCCGCAGAGACTATTGCCGCGAAAGTCACGGACAAGATCAGATCAATCGGCCAAAATGTAACAATACCAGGGTTTCGAAAAGGAAAGGTTCCTGAAAATTTTTTGCGTCAACGTTATGAAAAAGCCGTTATCGGTGAGGTGTTGGAAGAAACCATCCAATCTGAAACCAACAAAATGTTGTCTGAACGCTCTTTACGTCCCGCCATGCGTCCGAAAATTGAAGTAACTGCATTCGACAAAGGTAAAGATTTGGAATTCACAATGGATGTTGAAATCATTCCGGAAATAGTTCCTGTCGATTTTTCAACAATTTCATTGGAAAAACTGGTTGCTGACGTTCCCGAGGAAGAAATTGAAAAAGCTTTGCAACGTTTGGCATCGGCACGCAGTGATTCCGAAGCTATAAAAGAAGACCGTGCCGCTGAAAAAGGTGATATCGCCGTTATTGATTTCGTTGGTAGCGTGGACGGTGTGGAATTTCCTGGAGGCAAAGGAGAAAAATACCCGTTAGAGCTTGGTTCCGGTTCATTCATTCCGGGGTTTGAAGACCAACTGATCGGTAAAAAAGCTGGAGAACAGGTCGAGGTAAATGTTCCCTTCCCTGTTGATTACCATGCAAAAGACCTTGCTGGAAAAGACGCTGTATTCAAAGTAACCGTCAAAGAATTGCGTGAAAAGAAAATTCCGGAAATCAATGATGCTTTTGCTAAATTTTTCGGAAAAGAAACACTTGACCAATTAAAAGACATGATCCGCTTGGAAATTTCGCGTGAATATGAAGGCGTTTCCATGAATAATTTAAAACGTTCCTTGCTTGACGCTTTGGCGGATACACATGATTTTCCGGTTCCCGAAAGCATGCTCAAGCTGGAATTTGACGCCATTTGGAAACAGGTTCAAGCTGCAAAAGAAAAAAATCAATTGGATGAAGACGATATTGGCAAATCAGACGAAGAATTGCGTACCGAATATATGTCAATAGCGGAACGTCGTGTCCGTTTAGGCTTGTTATTGGCTGAAGTCGGTATGAAAAACAAGATTTCCGTTACCGACGCGGATTTAAACCGCGCTATTGCAATGGAAGCTCGTCAATTCCCTGGACAAGAAAAAGCCGTTCACGAGTTTTATTCAAAACATCCGGAAATGCTTGAAAGATTACGCGCCCCGTTGTTTGAAGAAAAGGTTGTCGACTTCATTCTTAAAACCGTTCAACTGAATGAAAAAAAGGTAACGCCAGAAGAATTGTATAAGGCGGATTCCGAAGAAACCAAGCAAGACGTTACGGAAGAAAAGCCTGAAAAAGAATCGGAAGAATAATCAACAGAAATCTTTTTCATTTAAACGAACAGGAACCGCAGGATTACACCGGCGGTTTCTTTTGATCAAAAAAAAACAGGAGATTTATATATGCGCGAACGTGATCCGATGGACGTTTACATGAATACTTTAGTCCCGATGGTCATTGAACAAACCAGTCGAGGGGAAAGGTCTTTTGACATTTATTCCCGTCTTTTAAAAGAACGTATCGTTTTTTTGACGGGCGAAGTCCATGACGAAGTCGCCAGTTTGATTTGCGCCCAGTTATTGTTTTTAGAATCGGAAAATCCTAATAAAGATATTTCCTTTTATATTAATTCACCCGGTGGAGTTGTTACCTCAGGTATGGCAATTTTTGATACAATGAATTACATTCATTGCGATGTATCGACTTTATGCATCGGTCAAGCCGCTTCTATGGGTTCTTTGTTATTGTGCGCCGGCGCAAAAGGAAAGCGTTTTTGCCTGCCTAACGCCCGCGTTATGATCCATCAACCTTCAGGCGGATTCAGAGGACAGGCGACAGACATAGAAATTCACGCTCGCGAAATATTAACTTTGCGCTCCCGTTTGAATAACATTTATGTTGAACGGACGGGACAAACATTGGAAACAATAGAAAAGGCAATGGAACGAGACAACTTCATGAGCGCCGAAGAAGCTAAAAACTTCGGTCTGGTTGACGAGGTCGTTTCCGCCCGTCCTAAGAAAGCACCTGAAAACGTTTAAAAAGTTTCCTGATTGTTCTTTAAATTCACAGATGAAAAAGGATTTTGATAACCATGACCAAAACCCCGTCAAAAGATGAAAAAAAAGAAACGTTATACTGTTCTTTTTGCGGTAAAAGCCAACATGAAGTAAAAAAATTAATTGCAGGTCCGAATGTTTTCATCTGCGATGAATGTATTAATTTATGTACGGATATCATTCAAGAAGAACAACAGGAACATGCATCAAAAGAAACTGGCAAGACGCCTTCTCCAAAGCAAATTAAAAAGGTTTTGGACGACTATGTGATCGGACAGGATATAGCGAAAAAAGTTCTGTCCGTCAGCGTTTACAACCATTACAAACGCTTGTCGAGTAAAGAAAACAAAAAAAATGATGTTGAAATTTCAAAATCGAATATCCTTCTGATCGGTCCGACAGGATCCGGAAAGACATTAATGGCTCAGACACTGGCGCGTATTTTGGACGTTCCCTTTTGCATGGCGGACGCGACGACATTGACTGAAGCCGGTTATGTCGGGGAAGATGTTGAAAATATCATTTTAAAGTTGTTGCAAGCAGCCGATTATGATGTTGAAAAAACACAACGCGGCATCATCTATATTGATGAAATCGACAAGATTTCACGTAAATCCGAAAACCCGTCAATTACGCGGGATGTTTCCGGGGAAGGCGTTCAACAAGCTTTATTGAAAATCATGGAAGGAACGATCGCTTCTGTCCCCCCGCAAGGCGGACGCAAACATCCTCAGCAGGAATTTGTTCAAGTGGATACAACCAACATCTTGTTCATTTGCGGTGGAGCTTTTGCCGGATTGGAAAAGATCATAGCTCAAAGGACAAGCAAATCCTCAATCGGTTTCGGAGCGAATGTTTCAGGTCCCGATGATCGCAAAACCGGCGAAATCATTCAAGATGTCGAACCTGAAGACTTGTTGAAATTCGGATTGATCCCCGAATTTATCGGACGTGTCCCCGTTTTGACCACCTTGCAAGACCTTGATGAAAAAGCTTTGATCAGTATTTTGACAGAACCGAAAAACGCTTTGATAAAGCAATATCAAGCTTTATTTTCAATGGAAAACGTACAATTGACCTTCACGCCGGAAGCTTTAAAGGAAATTGCCAAAAAAGCTGTAGAACGTAAAACAGGGGCAAGAGGGTTGCGAGCCATCATAGAACGCTTGCTGTTGGAAACCATGTTTGAACTTCCCTCAATGGAAAATGTCAAAGAAATCATCATCAATGATAAAGTCGTTTTAAACCAAGAAGCTCCTCTTTTGGTTAATAAGGAAAATGATAAAAAAGTGAATAACGCTTAGTTTTTTCCGTTTTGCCCTTGTACTTTATCCTTGCAGTCCCTATTTATAAGAAAGATCAAAACAACCCGAAATAAAAAAGGTAATTACGATGAATGCTCCTGTTTCAGAAAAAGTTTATCCTTTGTTACCCTTAAGGGATATCGTCATTTTTCCTCATATGATCGTGCCTTTGTTTGTCGGCAGGGAAAAATCCGTCAAGGCTTTGGATAAAGCTATGAACGAAGATCGCCAAATCATTTTATTGACTCAAAAAGATCCGGCGGTGGACAATCCGAAAACGGAAGAAATGCATACGGTCGGGACACTGGGGACTGTTGTCCAACTGTTGCGTTTACCCGACGGCACTGTAAAAGCGCTTGTCGAAGGGCAACAACGGGTGAAAGTGAAACAGTTTTCAGACAATGCCGATTATTTTGAAGCTCAAGTCGAAGAATTTGCTGACAAACTTAATGCCAAAGACGACATTAATGCTTTTATGCGTTCTTTGATGACCCAATTTGAAGAATATGTTCGCCTGAATAAAAAAATCCCACCGGAAATCCTTTTATCCATCGGTCAAATCGAAGATCCTTCAAAATTAGCTGACGTTATTGCTTCCCATTTATCTTTAAAATTGGCAGACCGTCAAAACCTGCTTGAAACGCAAAGCGTTTTTACACGCTTGGAATTGCTGTTCGGATATATGGAAACTGAAATGGGCGTTTTGCAAGTCGAAAAAAAGATCCGCCGACGTGTCAAAAAGCAAATGGAAAAATCGCAACGCGATTACTATCTGAACGAACAAATGAAGGCAATCCAAAAAGAATTGGGAGATGAAGATGGATCTGCGGAATTGGACGAATTGGAAGCCAAAATCCGCAAAGCCAGAATGTCAGCGGAAGCGACAAGCAAAGCGAAAGCTGAACTGAAAAAATTGCGCCACATGAGTCCCATGTCTTCGGAAGCGACGGTTATTCGCAATTATCTGGATTGGTTGCTGGATATCCCTTGGGGTAAAAAGTCTGCGATTCAAACGGATCTGAAAAAAGCCGAAGAAATTTTGAACAACGATCATTATGGTTTGGAAAAAGTTAAAGAACGCATTTTGGAGTATTTGGCCGTTCAAAAGAAGACAAAATCGGTCAACGGTCCTATATTATGTCTGGTCGGTCCTCCGGGGGTGGGAAAAACGTCTTTAGGTGAATCTATTGCCAGAGCGACGGGACGCAAATTCATACGCGCATCCTTGGGAGGAATGCGTGATGAAGCTGAAATTCGCGGTCATAGGCGTACTTATGTCGGATCCATGCCGGGGAAAATCATTCAAGGAATGAAAAAGGCGAAAACAAGAAATCCGTTATTCTTACTTGATGAAATCGACAAACTCGGAGCCGATTGGCGCGGGGATCCCTCTTCAGCTTTATTGGAAGTCTTGGATCCGGCTCAAAATTCAACGTTTAACGACCACTATTTGGAAGTTGATTACGATTTATCGGACGTTATGTTCATTACGACGGCAAATTCGTTAAAAATGCCTCGTCCTTTATTGGATAGAATGGAAATCATTCGCATTGCGGGTTACACGGAAGATGAAAAAGTCGAAATAGCCAAGCGTCATTTAATAAAAAAACAACGCAAAGCCGCCGGATTGAACGAGGAAGAATGGACGGTCAGCGATGAAGCCATTCGTTCTTTAATCCGGTTGTACACACGAGAATCCGGTGTCCGCAATTTGGATAGGGCTCTAGCCGGATTGGCAAGAAAAGCGACAAAAGAAATCATGACCGGCAAAAAGAAAGCTGTTACTGTTACGGAACGCAACTTGAAGAAATATGCCGGCATCCCAATCTATACCTACGGAGTTGCGGAAAAGCAGGATCAGGTCGGTGTAACAACAGGACTGGCTTGGACGGAAGTCGGCGGAGAAATATTATCAATCGAAGCCGTTATGATGCCAGGACACGGTCGCGTTACACAAACAGGACAGCTGGGCGATGTCATGAAAGAATCCATTGCGGCAGCACGGTCTTTTGTCAGATCTCATGCCATTTCTTTCGGTATCCGTCCCGATTTGTTCGATAAACGCGATATCCATATTCATGTCCCCGAAGGAGCGACACCGAAAGACGGGCCTTCGGCTGGAATTGCCATGTGTACCTCTTTGGTTTCTGCCATGACTGGCATTCCTGTTTCAAAAAACATTGCCATGACCGGAGAAATCACCTTATTGGGAAAAGTTTTGCCGATCGGAGGATTGAAAGAAAAACTTTTAGCCGCTTTACGGGCGGGAATAGAAACTGTTCTAATTCCTCATGACAATCAAAAAGACCTTGAAGAAATTCCTGAAAATGTCAAAAAAGGATTGACGATCATTCCTGTTTCAATGGCGGAAGAAGTTTTAAAACACGCCTTGGTGCGTCCCCTGATCCCGATTGAATGGAATGAAGAGGAAGAAAAAAAATCAAAAGAAGAGTTGTTACAGCAAGACGACAATAATGACGAACAAATCCGCTGTCATTAATACCACTCGCCTTTTCTTATAACGTTTCTTTCTATAAACCTGATAAAATCCGCTGGTAACGGCGGGTTTTTTTTATGGCAGATCCATTGAATTGAACATAATCCGTTCTTTGTTTTAAAAACATTTTTCATTTTGGCAAAAAAATAATCTCTTGTATAATAATTCAAATTATTTTTCAGAGGTTAAAATGATTACAGAATTTTTTAAACCGGCAACGATTGAAGAAGCTTTGCAACTGAAATCAACTTATCCGGAAGCTTTGTATATGGCGGGAGGATCGTGGATAAATTCGTCACGTTCTGCGACAGATCCTGAAGTCGTCATCAGTTTAAGCGGACTGGGATTGAATTTTATCCACCAAGAAGGCGCTTTCCTTTCAATCGGAGCAACAACCACTTTACAAGACATCGCCGATCACAGTTTGACACCTGATTTTTTGCGTACTTGCTTGAAGCAATTTCGCAACCGGAATATCCGGAATCAAGCCACTTTAGCAGGCATGATCGCGACGAAAAACCCCGCATTTTCTTCTTTAACGGCATTAATCGCCGCAAACGCGGAAGTGGAAACACCATCGCAAAAGATTACGGTTGAAGATTATATAACAACGCCTCAAGACGGTTTGATATCAACCATCCTGATACCGCTAAACCCCAGGGTGTGCGCACGCAAACATTCCGTTACAGCACGCGGTGTTTCTTTGGTTTCCGTCGCCGCCGGTTTTTCGGATCAGGGGATCCGGCTGGTTGTGGCTCAAGACGGCGGAAAAATCGAGCGTTTAAAAGATTTTGAGAAAAAATTCGACGCTTCCATGCCCAAAGATCGCGACAACTTGAGTAATCAAATCAAAAATGCGGTTGTTTCTTTCGACGATTACAGAACATCCGGAGCGTTCAAAAAATATATTGCCGGCGTCATGTTGGCGGATTGCCTTATTCAAGCGGCTGAAGGAGTTTAGAATGAAAGTTTCATTTACCCTTAACGGACTTAAAAAAAACGTTTACACGGAAGCGGGAGAAAATGTTCAGTCCTTGTTACAACGTTTGGGCATCTTTTCGGTTCGCGATAGTGACGACCATCAAGGTTTTTGCGGATCGGACACAATCATTTTAAATGGCAAGACGGTCAATGCAGGCTTGCTTATTGCCGGACAAACTGACGGATCAGACATAAAGACGATTGAATCCGTCATGAAAGACGGCAAGTTGTCCCCCGTTCAATCTGCATTGGTGGATTGCGGTCTGGTTCAATCGGGTTACAATTCTCCGGCGGCGGCCTTGATGTTGACAAATTTATTTGAACGTGTGGCAGACCCGACAAAAGACGATGTGATGGATGCCCTGTCCCCTTTGTTCAGCCGTTCCGCCGGATACCAGCCTTTTTTCAAAGCGGTGGAACTGGCAAAGAAAAGGATGAAAGATCCTCTTTATAAAACGGAAGGGTTTGAAGAATTTCGCGAAGACTTGCGCGAAGTCGGAAAAGTCCGCAGAAAAATCGACGGTCATCAGCTGGTTGCGGGTCAAAAAGCCTTCGTCGAAGACATGGTGGAACCGGGAACTTGTATTTTAAAAATGCTCCAAAGTCCCTATGCCCACGCGTATATCAGATCCATTGATACGCAAGAGGCGGAAAAAATCTCCGGTGTCGTCAGTATCATCACCTATAAAAATTGCCCTGACGTTTATTATACGAACGCGGGTCAAGGAGCTCCGGAACCCTCTCCCCATGACAGAAAGCTTTTCAATCAAAAAGTCTGTTATGTCGGTGATCGCGTCGCCGCCGTCGTTGCGGAAACGGAAGAAGCGGCAGATGAGGCTTTAAAGAAAATAAAAGTCGATTACGAAGTTTTAAAACCCGTTTTCACTTGGGACGAAGCACAAGCTTTAGATGCTCCGGTCATTCACAAGTCATTTGTTACTTACGGCGTCGGAGCTCCTGAAGATCTGGACGAATACAATAAAAACGCGGATCCCCGAGATGGAAAAATCCACTATCCTTTCCCTTTGCGCGCCGACCCGCATCACAACCTAGCCGCAAGTGTCAAAGGCGGTATCGGAGATGTTGAACAAGGTTTTAAAGAAGCCGATGTCATTGTCGAACGCACTTATACAACATCTCAAATCCAATGCACACCGACGGAACCGCACGTCGTTTTCACAAAAATGCAAGGCGACCGTTTGGTCATTCACGCATCGACGCAAGTGCCGTTTCACCTGCGCCGTGTCGTCGCTAAAATCCTTGGTATCCCTGAAACGAAAGTGCATGTTATCAAAGAACGTGTCGGCGGCGGTTTCGGATCGAAACAGGATGTGATTTTGGAAGATGTCGCCGCTTATGCAACTTATTCTACGGGACGCCCTGTTTACTATCGTTACACGCGCAATCAGGAATTCAACACCTGCTCCACACGCAAACCCATGCGTGTTCATGTTAAAATCGGAGCTAAAAAAGACGGTACCTTTACAGCTATTCAAATGGACAACGAAGCCAACACGGGGCCGTTCGGTGCGCACGCATTAACGGTTCCGATGAACGCCTGTTCCAAAAACCTGCCGTTGTTCTTGTGTCCGAATATGTATTTTACCGTACGGATTTATTATTCAAATATCATGCCGACAGGAGCGTATCAGGGATATGGCGCTCCGAAAGGAGCTTTCGCGTTAATCAGCGCGGTGGCGGAACTGGCGGAAAAACTGGGAATTGATCAAATCGAACTGATGCGTAAAAACATGGTTCACGAAGGCGCCGTTTTGGAAATTTTGCGCTGTCTTGGAGAAGGTCGGGAAGGAACTCCCGCTTTAGTTCAAAGCTGCGGACTGGACAAAGCTTTGGAAATCGGGGCTAAAATGATCGATTGGGGGAAAAAGGAAGTCTCCAACAATCCGGATATAAAAATCGGCAAAGGCGTCTCCATCAGTCAACAAGGCTCGGGCTTGCCTGGATTGGATCATTCCAACGCCCATATTTTAATGCTGGCGGACGGAGGCTTTTCCGTTCATTCCGGAGCGGCGGACATCGGAACGGGGCTTGATACCGTTATGGCGAAAGTCGTCGCCGAAGTCTTGAATGTTCCCTTGTCCCAAGTAACCGTAATGTCCGGAGACACGGATCATACGCCTTTTGATACGGGAGCTTACGCTTCTTCAGGTACTTTCTTTTCCGGTAACGCCGCTCGTCTTGCCGCCGAAGACATGAAGAAAAAAATACTTGAAAAAGCGGCTGAATACCTTGACGAACCCGTTGAAGACTGTACTTTGGAATATCCGGCAAAAGTCAAAGGTAAAAAAGGGGAAATCACTTATGCTCAGATAGCTTACAATACGACAACAGGACACGGTTCCGGACAGTTGCAGGGAACGGGATCTTTCGTTACAGAAAATCATGCCATTCCTTACGGAGCCAATTTCGCCCAAGTCGCTGTCAACACGCGCACCGGAGAAATTGAAATCCAGAAATTCTATGCCTTATTGGATTGCGGAACGCCAATTAATCCGGAATTGGCTCAAGGACAGGTTTTCGGCGGCGTTCTGAAATCCATCGGTCACTCTTTATACGAAGGCATTATACTGGATAAAGACGGAACACCTTTAAATGACAATTTACAAGACTACAATCCGCCGACAATCTATGACCTGCCGAAAGATTTTCAAGCTCCTTTGGTCTTTACAAATGATCCGGACGGTCCTTATGGCGGAAAATCAATTTCAGAATTGGCAACAAACGGTGCCGCTCCGGCTTTGGCCATAGCCATTCATGACGCCTGCGGAATATGGATACGCGATTGGCCTTTCAGTCCGGAAAAGATACTTAAAGCTTTAGGAAAAATTTAAAAAGAACCCCCGTGTGAAACGGGGGCTTCTACTTTACGAGTACAGCTCTCATACCGCCGGCAACATCTGAACGACATTTTATTTGCTGTGGTAGATCAATTTGTTTTATTCACACACAAATGAATTAAGACTCTTATGTCAGATGACCTGATGCCGCTTTTCCCCCGCAGATATATCCGTTCTCTGCCTTATGTTTTCGCGTTCCACAATACAAGGGCTCTGACATTTGTTGATCTGATACATCCTTTTCGGTTCATATTGAATATATCTGCTTTCTTCCTTATATCTTCACGATCCGTATCCACGCACTCCCCTTACACCGGATTTCTTTATTACGCCATTCCTATTCGATTCCGCTCCATTGCCAATAAATTACAAAGATTGTTTTCATCTTTCAGAAATCTCATAAATCCAGCCCCGCCGAACTCGTGTTCGGAAAAACCCATAAACATGATCCGCACACGCTTCAGTTTTCCGACCGTTTACTGCTTTTTATATAATTTCACTGGCATTTCAACGGCTTAATACAGTTTCTCATCACCAAACACTTTACGGTGTCACTTCAGCATAAAAACAATCTGATATTTGCCGTTCGATATCGTATCTAAACCTTGTCTTGGCTTCAAAGACCGACTTTCATTCTTTTTTTGCGCATAACCATAAACTTACCGAAACTAGGCAAGTGTCAGAAAAAACATTCCCACAACGACGATACTGAAACAATGTTGATTCTTGCATAGAGAAACGATCAGACAGATTATAAGATCTGTAGCAACGTTACAATATTATGAAGACAACTTATAATAAAGACCTCTGCCGTAACGACCGTCATACAGGTAACAGCTCCCTTATATGACACTCGGAATTTTGCTCAAGCATTGCAGAAAAAAAATTCCGTTTTCCACAACTTCTCTAACAGATACATTTTGTTATCTGATCTGTCAGCTTGTTCATTTTCAATGAGCAGAAAAGACCGATTTGAACCATTTTTAAAGATCCCTTCTTTTTACATTTTCCAAACCGACTTTATAAGAAAGAGCCGATAATACATCACCGGTATTCCTATTGTTATAAACCGGCAAATACTTTTTCAAAAAATGGCAGTTCAATTTCAAGTGCCTTTTCACCATAGTAAAAATAATTCCCGTACCGGTTGGCACAATATATAACCTCTAAAAAAACTCAGCCTGTCGGACTTTTTTATGATAATGACGTTTTAAATATTTTCGTCGCAACAAACATCATCTGACTTCCACGGTTTGCGTCCCCTTTCCCGCCGATGTTCCGATCCCCCCAGTCTTCATGCAAAAGTCCTGAACATAAAAATCTAAGCTCCATCAAACTGATCTGTTAATCATTCATATCAGGTTTGAAAAAAATCTGCGCTATAATCGTCGGGACAACAGCGGAAAAAACAATTACTCCGATCAAAACCGAATATTGACGGACATCTATCATATCAGAGTCCAGTCCGAAATAAGCGGCAATCGTTCCGAATGTCAATCCCGTTGTCATCAATAGCGTTGAATACAAAGGCGCTTTTTTTAAATACTTTTTTGCCAGAAAATAAACGGCGAACATCTTTGATGAAATTTGAACAAGTATTAATACGCAAAAAACACCAACCGCACTTATCAGCAAGGGAAGCGACATTTTCAATCCCCCTACAATAAAGAAAACAGGCGTAATGAATGAATAGGCTCCGCTACGGAGTTTATCGCTTACGGAAGCTTCTCCTTCCTCCGAATCCGATTTTGACATTAAAAATCCGAGAATGAATGCCGGCAAGACCGCATGCCCGTTTCCCAGTTCTGCGAAATAAATAAAAACAAACAGCAGAAATAAAATATATTTGACTTCTGTTTCCGCCAGATTGTTTTTATAAAACGGGCTGTTGAACAATTTTTCCGAATACCGGCTTGCAATAAAAATGACTATGGCGGACACGGCATAAAAGATAAATGTATACATTGTCGGCTTGACAAATAGAACGCTAAGAACCAAGACTGTAGTAATATCCGTTACAAAAGTCGCCGAAAGTAAAATGGTTCCCAATTTTGTTTTATTCATACCCGTTTCCACTAAAATGGAATAAATAACGCCCAAAGAAGTTGTCGACAAAGCCACTCCGGCAATTAAAGCGGCATTCAAATTCCATTTTTCAAGAAAAAAGGTATACGAAGAAATACATATGAACGGCACGAAAAAAGAAGAAAGACCGATCATCAAGCTGGGAATGACATTTTTACGGAAAGAACGGACGTTCATTTCCGTTCCCGCCAGAAACGTAATCATCACACCGCCCAAAGAAGCAAAGAAAACCATCCAATCTTGGGCTTTGACACCGAAAAAAGACAAAACAACACCGCATAACGTTTCCATAACGACAACGGGCAGACTCAATTTCGGAGAAATCAAAGAAACAAAAAAAATCGAACCAATGACGACTAAATCCGTCAATTCCGGCGATAAATGCAAATCAAACACGACCGTCTCCTTTTTGCTGTAGAAAATATAAACGGCTTTCCCTGATTTTCAAAGACAGTCTTTCGGTTTAGCAAACCGGAGTTTGTAATAAAAAAAGAGATCTTACCGTACCAGCAAAGAACGGACAAACGTCACACATTAAAAGACATAAAAATTATTCTGGTAAATAATCGTGCAGAATAATCGCCAGATTCATTAATGTTTTTTTCTTTTTTTCAGACAACCCTTCAATAGCTTCCTGCAAAATGTCATCAACATCCGGATTTTTTCCAACCCCCAGCAATTCGCTCAAGGTATCACATTCATTGATTTCCAATTGCAACAAAGACAGGACATCATCAGGAACATTATCATCCAATCCGAACATCCCATACATCAAAGAACAATCGTCGTCTTTATTTTCCGAAGGATCTATACAACAATCGTCTTTTTGACAAGAACAGTCATGGGTATGATGATCACAACAAAGATGCTTTTCTTTCATTACACAACATTCCTTTTTAACGGCACATAAACAAAGACAGAGCCGCAATCGAAGCCGTTTCCGCCCTTAGAATGCGTTGCCCCAGATCCAATCCGGCACAATGAGGCGTTTTGGCAATCATCAATCGTTCCCGATCAGAAAAACCGCCTTCCGGACCGGTTAAAAAAGCCGCCGAAGTTATATTTTTAAAAATATTTTCAGCTTTCGTCCCTTTTCCCGTTTCATCCAAATGAACCAACAACGGTTTGGAAGCATCCTGTTTTTCAAGCAAATCTTCCAAAGCTATCGGGGGGTCGATTTCAGGCAAATCCAGACGCCTGCATTGTTCACAGGCTTCAATGGCGACGGCACGTAAACGATCCATATTAACACGTTTTACACAAGTGTATTGCGTTATAACCGGAACGATTTTTGTAACGCCTAATTCAGTCGCTTTTTCAACGACCAACTCCGTCAAATTCCTTTTCAAAGGAGCGAAAAACAAATGTACATTTTGCTTTTCAGGCTGATCCCGCAATAACCGGCATATTTGTATTTGTGCCGCTTTTTTATCCAGAACGGACAAGACAGCCGAAAATTCGCCGTCAATTCCGTTAAAAACGAACAGTTCGCATCCGACTTCAGCCCTTAAAACATTTTTTAAATAATGGATCTGACCTTCTTTCAAAGAAACTGTTACCCCAGAAGCCAACGGAGCATCAATAAACAACCGGATTTGCATTCATACCTCTTGAACAAAATCAGAAGGGATTAAAAATTGATTAATGTCTATTTCATCAATTTGTTCTTCCAACATATACTGTTCCGCATATTCTCGATACACTCCGGCAGTTAAAAACAAATTAAACAGATCCGGATCGATCTTTCCATTTTTTGCCATATCCGCCATGATGGTAATGATTTCAGAAAGCTTTTTGACTTTTTCATCCGCCCTGTCGGTGGAAGACAATATTTCAAAAACATCCGCCAGTCCTAAAATACGGGCGGGAACGGACATTTCAAAACGTTTTAAATGATTGGGGAACCCAGATCCGTCCATATGTTCATGATGCCCGCCCGCATATTCGACGACTTCTTTTATGTGTGGGGGGAAAGGAATAGCGTTCAACATTTCAATCGTCATATTAATATGGTTGTTGACTTTTTTAGTTTCTTCTGGCGATAAAACGCCTTGAGGAATACATAAATTATAAATTTCCCCGCGATTATAACCGTCGAACAGATGATCCGCCCGATCTTCCAGCAAATGTTCGGAAGGATTCGTTTTGGGTGGTTGTTTCCCCTTAAAACGCATCAATTCAAGTTTGGACAATCCCAACGTTTTATCAAAATGGCGATGATACGTTTGACGGGCAATTTTATGAATACGTTCGATTTCACTTTTATTTAAAGGACGCTGCGCCGAATTTGACCAAGCCAGAAAAGCGAAATCATCTTCCAACTGTTTAACGCGGGCATTGAAAGCATCAAGCAATTTTTCTTCAGGTTCTTTTCCTTGCGACCGTTTTTCCAAATATTCGATATAAGCGTCTCTTCGCAGAATTTCAAATCTGGCGCGGATTTCATGAATACGGTTACAAACGGTTTCAAGTTTTGTCGCCTTGTCCGAGATATATTCCGGAGTGGTTACTTTTCCGCAATCATGCAACCATGAAGCCAGATGAAAAGCATACCATTGATCGTCGGACATTTCAAAATCCTTAAACGGTCCGTCCTGAGCCATAACGGCGGCAAGCGCTGTCATGCGGGCGATAACGGGGACACGTTGGCAATGGGCTCCGGTATGAGGGGACTTGTCATCAATGGCGCGCGCAATGACTTCCAGAAAGGCTTCGAGAACTTTTTTTTGCGAAATGAGCAAAAGTTGATTGTCGATGGCAACCGCCGCATGAGAAGCCAAAGCTTCGACCAGTCTTTGCATGGATCTTGAAAAACCGATTGTTTCTCCCGAAGGGGCGCGGGCGTTGATTAATTGCAGTACGGCGACGACCTGCCCCGTTCTGGTTTTCAAAGGCAAAGTCAAAAAAGATTTCGATCTGTATCCGGACTTTTTATCGAACTTGTGCGTGCCGGAAAAATCGAACTGCGTAGAATCATAAGCATCCGGAACATTGACGATTTCTTCCTTTAAAGCGGCATACGTCGAAATATTCGAATAATTGGGAGCGTTTGTTACAGGATCGTATAAATACAATGGAGGAAAGGGAATTTCTTTTTTTTCCGAAGTTCCTCCCATTTTTATTCCCAATTTGTCATTATGCAGGATCGAAAAAATCAACTGATTTTGTTCGGAATCCATTAAATACAGTGTCCCGCCTTCGGCGTTACAAAATTCTTTTGCAGTTGTCAGAATGTTTTCAAGCAGGACATTGATATCCTGTTCGGCGGACAAAGCAATCCCTATGTTAAATAAGCGATCAAGTTCTTCTGCCGATAAAGAAACAGCCTCCCCCACTGTGTTTTCAATCACCATGATCAACCTCGTTTTTCATTCGCGGGTATTATCTCATCTCACTGCAATAAAGTCAAAAGCTTATGCTGTTCCGTTTATACAGATAAAACAAACAGTTAAAACGGGTGTAATTGAAATTTAACAGAAGGGAAACTTTTTTTTCATATAATTTTATAATTGTGTTCGGGCAATATCAAAGCTAAAAAAGTCGGAGATGAAAAGAATGGTTTTGTTTTATGATAAAAAAAATTCCTTTACTGAAAACAATACGCAAACAGCTTCGGAAATTCCGCTTTCGTTTAATTATATTGCTTTTTTAATTTTTATTTTCGGATTATGCCTTTCTTGTATTTTAGCCGTCACCTTAACGGCCGGACGCTTTATTGAATACGGGATCCCTTTGTTTTTAATGGACTTTCCGACGGGCATCATATGTGGAATCGCTTGTTTTTTATTTTTAGCCGTTTTGTCCGGTCTTGTTTTGCAAAAAACTTTAAACACCGCCGATTCCGCCAAGAATATCTTAAGCAGGTCTCAAAAGATCAGCTATTTCTTTTCATTACTGACAACGTTAAGTCTTACAGCTTATCTTTGCGCTGTAGTCGTGCACGTCTTTAAAACGGGACTGTTTCTTTCCGAAAGCTTTTATTTGATTTTTTTATATTTATGTGTGCTCGCCGTCCATTTGAAATCGGGAAAAAGCTCTTTGGCGCATATGTTCACAACAGGGGCTTTCATCTTGATTTTAGTGATTACCGCTTTTTACAGCGGCATAGCTTTAACAAAAATCACCCGAAAAAGTATCACTTTTATCAACGGAGAAGCTTTTACACTCGCCAGCGCGCAAAAAAACAATTATATTTTAGCCGGATTTAATACGCAAACCAACAAACCGAACGGGAAAATCATCATTGTCCCCCAAAAAAACACTTTGATGGAACAATCTGTTTTTTCTCCGTTTAACCGGAAAGAGGACAATAATGACTGAAGTGCTCAGCCTTTCAAACGCTGTCGATTATTTAATAGAACGCGCACGCAAATACGGTGCGGATGAAGTGGAATCCTTCGGGGTCGACACTTTGGCAATCAGTGCCGAATGCCGTTCCCGAAAAACCGAAAATTTGGAATACGCACGAACAGCCGGTGTTGATTTGCGTGTTTTTTATCAAAAAAAACAGGCTGTCGTTTCTTCTTCGATCTTGGAAAAAGATACCTTGGACGAGTTGGCGCAAACAGCTGTACAGTTGGCAAAAACCGTCCCGTCCGATCCTTGTTGCGGATTGGCGGATCCCAAAGAACAGATCAAAACTTTTTCAGATCTGGATCTATACGATCCTTGTGAACATACGACAGCCGAATTGTTGGATCTTGCCTTAAAAACGGAAGATGCCGCCTTATGCGAAAAAGGGGTCTCACAATCCGACGGCGCAAGTGCCAGTGTCGAAAAATCCCGTATCATCATGGCATCAACGACAGGTTTCAGACGTGAATACAACCGTTCTTCCTCTTATATCGGTGTGTCCGTCATTGCTGCCGACGAAAACGGAAACAAAGAAACGGATTACGATTATTCTTCCGCTGTCTACCTTTCGGATTTAAAAAACGCCAATGAGATCGGAAAAACAGCCGCACAACGTGCAATTAAGCGATTAAAACCGAAAAAAATAAACTCCGCAACGATGGATGTTGTCTTTGAACCCAGACTGGCAAGAGGGTTGATCGGAACTTTTTTGGGGGCAATCAATGGTGCCAGCATTGCCAGAGGAACTTCTTTTTTAAAAGATTGCATGGAACAAGAAATCTTTCCCAAAGAAATCAATATCCATGAAAACCCGGCTAAAAAAAGAGGCTTGGCATCACGCCCTTGCGATGCCGAAGGTTTGCCTTGCAAAGAATGCAATCTGATTGATAATGGTGTCCTGACTTCTTGGTTGTTGGACTTGCATTCCGCCAGAAAGTTAAATCTGGCTGCAAACGGACACGCCGCCAGAAGTTTAGGAGCTCATCCTTGCGCCCGCGCTTCCAATATTTCTTTAACCGGAGGATCCTCTTCACCTCAAGAACTGATTAAAGACATCAAATACGGTTTATACCTTACCCAACTGTTCGGACAGGGGGTCGATATGATTACAGGGAATTACAGTCGTGGCGCTTGTGGTTTTCTGATTGAAAACGGCGAAATCACCATACCCGTCAGCGAAATAACAATTGCCGGTAATTTGAAAGATATGTTTAAAAATATGATGGCGGCAAATGATCTTGACGATCACTATTCAATGAACGTGCCGACACTTCGATTGTTCAATTTATCTGTTGCGGGGAAATAAAATGATTTTAG
The DNA here is from genome assembly GCA_944390195.1 of uncultured Alphaproteobacteria bacterium. Lineage (GTDB taxonomy): Bacteria > Pseudomonadota > Alphaproteobacteria > CAAGCB01 > CAG-977 > UBA11549. The sequence goes on along the minus strand of CALXOZ010000010.1, from coordinate 40,105 downwards.
ACTGTTTTACAGGATTGGAACTTTGGCGCCAAACGATGTTTGAAATCGTACGTCAAAACGATAACGCATCGGACTTATCAGTTCGCCAAACGGCTGTTTTACTCAGCATTTACTTGACACCTGAACCTCATACCGTCAGGGCGTTGGCTGCCGACTTAAACATTTCCAAGCCCGCGGTTTCCCGCGCCATTGACAAACTTAGCGTCCTCGGATTGATCAAGCGCCAAACCGATGAAAACGACCGGCGTAGTGTCAATCTGTTCCGAACTGTGGAAGGCGCCCGTTATGTTACCATGTTGGGAGACGTTATTGCACAAAAAGCAAAAACATTAAAAAACCCTTTAACTAACGGAATCAATGCAGATCCCTCTTGATTATCGGGGAAAGTAAAGCATTGATGAATACGGGACTTTCATTTTTTCACGACCCAGCAGGTTTCCGATTTCAATAGCCGTCACTGCTCCGGCAACATTCCCGCCAAGTTGTTGCAATAAAGCTACAGCGGCGGATAATGTGCGCCGGTTGCTAATACGTCATCAATAACAACTAAACGCTCCGAAGGGGAAAAATCATCCGTACGACATTCCATTTCATCGGTTCCATATTCTAAAGCGTATGTATACCGGACAACCTTGCCCGGCAATTTTGAAGCTTTGCGCAATAGCGACAACCCAATCCCTAAATTTGCCGCGACAGGTGCCGCAAAAATAAAACCTTTTGCATCAACAGCAAACAAACGATCCGGCATATATTGATCAACCAAGCGGGTCATCTTTTGTACAGTCAAGGAAAAAACCTCTCCTGTTTTAAATAAACCCGTTATATCATAAAAATTAACGCCTTTTCTTGGAAAATCAGGGAACGTCCGTATAGAATTTTTCAAATAAGTTTCTTGATCCATTAGATTTCTTAAACAAATCATCCTGATTTTTTTACTATATCATATTTTAATTATTTGTAATATAACAATTTGCCTTATTATAAAAGGGCATATATTTTTCCATGAAAAACATTTTTTTAAATAATAAATTTTTTATCTTTTCAATAGATTGTATTGAATTCTTCGACAAGCTCTGACGGATCCGTTAGCAACGAAATCCGTTATATTAAAAAATTCAACAACATTTGAACAGAATTTTCTGTTTTCATAGTATGTTGATTGAACTCAGCTTACTTTTCTTTTCAGCAACCTTTTTATTGGTATTTGTAAAAACAATTTGTAACAAAGCGTAAAGATATTTTTTATTTAATAAATGATAAAATCAGGTCAAAGATACTTTAAAATAATTTTTTCACTCAAAAACCTTTTTATCCGTGTTTCTTCAACAAAGTTTGCGGATTGGCGTGAACATTATAGCAAAATAATATGACATCTGAAACTGAAATTACGTTTTCATAATGCGTCAAAGATCAAAAAATCGTTTTTCATATCAAACAAAAAACAGCCATTCACTATTAAACCGTAAGATATTAAAAAAAATTAATTTTATACAAGTTCAAGAAAATAGTATTAACGGTCGATATGTTTGAAAACGAAAGATAGGACACTGAACTGTAAAAGTCGCGGTAACACGGAACCGGTTTTATTATAACAACAATACAATCCGGTAACCACTTTCGAACAACGCGTTTTACCTGATCCTCTAAACGCATCTTTTAATTTATTCAAAAAATATTACAGGATAATCCGTCAACGGATCTGTCGGAATGTCAACTAAGTACAACAATCGTCTTTATTAAAAAAAGTCTGATGAATCAAAAGCCTATTTTTCAAAACAAACAGGAAAAGAAAGTGTCCATATAACGGCATATCATCAATCCTGTTGATCAAACAAAAGCTGAGAAGTTCACTTCAAAAACGCTTTTTTTTCAATCTTTGTTTATTTGGAAACAACAGACGCCGATTTTATAAAAAAGAAAAAATTTAAGAGTGAAATAAGATAAATTTTTCAAAAACAGCGTTTTTTTTTGATGAAAAGACAATTCATATTTCCATTATGATATAAAAAAGTAACAAATCTAAAATAGCTATTTTCAACCATTTATCAAAATCACAAAATTACTATTTCTCTCTCCCTCTTCATTCCTAAGACGATATAACAATACCGATTTATATTGATCCCTGATAAATTGGTTCCATGATGGGTTTGCAATATGCGGACAACGGTTGTGGCTTTCCCGAATACTTAGTTTACAGAAAAAATGTCATTCATGAAATTTCTAAAAAGTAAATACTCATCTTATAAGATTAAAATTATAAACAATAAAATAGTAAGATTACAGGTCTTTAAATGAAAATCACCTTTTCAGTCGTTTAGTTAATAAATCGGGAGATTTCTTCAACTTACACAATCTATCCATTTTAATAACACATCTCTATTTTCACGAGTATATACTTTTTTTTTAAAAAAACTCTTTTTCTTTAAATCTCTGCTTTTCAGATCATATCCATTCTTTTCATAAAAAAAATACAACCCGTTTAAACGTAACACTTTTTCAAGTGCTGGCTTTCCCGCCTCACTCATATTTTGAATTGTTACAGTTTTGTTATAAATATGCCCCCCCCCCCCATATTTTGATGGAACATCCACTCCTTTCTCTCAAAAATAGAAAATGAAATATATCTGTAACATTTCATCAGGAGGATCTTATGTTTAAACTGTTCTGTTCGCTTCTCTTCTTTTATTGCGCACTCGCCACTCCAACTCGGGCGGAAAATACGCTTCTTTCCAACGACGGCTTCGTCATCGCTAAAGCCGTTAAACTCGGAAGAAAAGCCGTCAACCAAAACACTGATTGGACAAACGTCAATACAGGAAAAAACGAACTTTTTAAAGATTGTAACGACCCCAAATGTTCTAAATGCGATAACAGTACCGGTATATGCATGGTTTGCAACTCCGGATATTATTTAAACAATAAATTATGCCAAAGTTGTTCAAATATTAAAATCAACAACGGAAGTTGCATTCAATGTTCTTCCGATGGTTCTTGTCAGGATGTAACCTGTGAGCAAGGATATATAAAAAAGGATAATTCTTGTAAAACATGCGCGCAAATATATGCCGGTTGCACTGAATGTAACGCTTCACAGTGCACAAAGTGTGTCATCGGTAAATATCTTTCATATGGCAGATGCACAACCTGTCCGGAAAACGCGACATGCGATGGAACCAATTTTAAATGCAATCCATATTTTATCCGCGGACTTGGAGCGGCAGCAACCGGATGTGTAAGATGTCCCGATAACTGTATATCCTGCCGTTACCAATTTGGAGAATTAATGTGTCAATAATGTGTTTTTGACAGTTGTTGTTTGAACCAGCAGGACTGTTATTTTTCAAAATTCTGTTTTTATACAAAAACCCCTCTGAAACGAGGGGTTTTATAAAAAGCGTCATATATTCCGTTATATCCACACGAAAAAATCCATCCGATATTCATATAACCTGACATAAAATGTTTCGTCAAAGACCGCTCCGTAAAAAATTTGAAAGCATTCAAGTCTTCTTATTATCTTACATTTTATTGCCCTGAACCGTGTACGACATCAATCGTCTATCAGTTTAAAAGCGGTAAAAAACAGTCTGTGCCTAAAAAAAACGTGTTTCCAAGTAACTGTCTTTTATTCCACAGGAACGAAACCGAACTTGTCCGATCTAGCGGCGGAAGCTTCGTAAGTCCCTAAAACCTGCACACTCAAAGTCGCCTTTTTAAGTTCGTCCAAAGTCTTCATTCCGACGGGATCAAATTGATTCATTGCCAAATCCACATAAAAAACCGGTTCCGAATGATGAACTCCGGTCATATATGTTTCCAGCTTCGTCATATTGATATTATGCGCTTGAAAAACTTTCAAGGCTTCAACCAAAGCTCCGGCGACATGACGCGTGCGAAAAACCAATGTCGTCAAAGGATGACCATGTATTTCTCCGGCGCTCAAAGGGGTCTTGCGCAAAAACAAAAAGCGTGTCGTGTTGCAAGTGTCGTCTTCAATGTTTTCTTTTAGGATTGTCATACCGTAACGCGCCGCCCCCGCCGGTGCAATAACGGCGACATTCGGTGTCATCTCTTGCGCCAGATCACGCGCCGCCCCCGCCGTATCCCAAGATTCACGCAAACGTGCGTTCGGTAAATGATGCAACAAAAACTTTTGACATTGCGCCAATCCTTGAGGATGTGAACGGATTTCGGAAATATATGTAATAGCGCGGTTTATTTCTTTTTCCGTCGGAGACGAACGTTTCCATTGCAACAGCTCTTCTTCGGTAACGTTCTGAGGCGGCATACCACGAACAAACTTTGTCGGCATCATCAAACAATGATGAATCGGTAAAAAATATTCTCCGATAATGGATAATGAAGACTCCGGTAAAATGCCGTAAACCTCTGTTACACGACCGGCTGTCGAATTTTCAACCGGAATAACGGCTATATCGGCTTCATCGTTTAAAACGGATTGCATAGCGTCTCCGAAAGACAGGCAACTTCTATGAATGGCATCAGGGAAACAATGTTCGCACGTCATTGATGAAAAACAACCGATAACCCCTTGATACGTTACTTTTGTCATTTTCTTATCCTTTATTTTTTAACAACAGTTTTTCATTTTCCGGTTGATCCTGACGCGCTTCCACAACCTCGTTTCTGATCCGCCGCGTACGCTCGAACCAATTTTGCAGTGTCGCTGCGTCTTTTTGACGGATCGCTTTTTGCAAAACCGTCAAGTCTTCGCAAAAACGTTGCAAACCGTCTAAGACCGCTTCCGTGTTATTCAAAAAGATATCACGCCACATAACCGGATCCGATCCTGCTATTCTGGTGAAATCGCGAAAACCTCCGGCAGCGTATTTTATGATGTCCTGACGCGTTTCAGTTTCAAGATCGGCCGCCGTTCCCACAATCGTATAAGCAATCAAATGAGGCAAATGCGACATCAAAGCCATAGCCGTATCATGACGTTTTGCTGTCATTTCGTCGACTTTCATTCCTGCCGTTTCCCAAACGGCACGCACAACGGACAAAGCCGTTCTGTCGGTTTGCGGAGTTGGCGTTAAAATACACCAGCGCCCTTGAAACAATTCGCTGAAACCGTTTTCAGGACCAGATTTTTCCGTCCCTGCAACAGGATGAGCGGGAACAAAAAAAACGTCCTCACGAAGTTCGGGAAAAACTTTTTTTATGATTTCCGCCTTTACAGAACCGACATCCGATATAATCGCCTTTGTTTTCAAAAAAGGCATAAATTCTTTTATCACCGCCGGAATGCTTCCGACAGGAGTGCAAACAAAAACAATATCGGCATCGTGAACCGCTTCTTGCGGTTTTTCAAAAACAGCGTCCGCAATATTTAATTCCAAGACTGTTTTTCTGCTTTTTTCAGAACGCGCACAAGCTGAAATACAGTCTGCAACATTGTATTCTTTCAGCATTCGCGCCAAAGACGATCCGATCAAACCGATCCCGACGATTGCCGCCTTTTTGAAATGAACTGTCATACCGACTCCCGAATTTTTTTTTATTATATAAGAAATATACTTTCTGAAATAAATTTTTGAGTTAATCTACAAAAAATATATTTGCAAGAGGTATTTTATGACAATATTCGGTTTCTTGTTCATAATTGAAATTTTTGCTTTCATTTCTTTTTTTTCAATTCCTTTTTTAGCCAGACGCTTTGGAAAGTTTTTACCCGCTGATGCCGGAACGGCTTTAGTCCGTTCTTTCCACATTCCCCGTTTTGCAAAAACACGTTCCCCCTTATTGTCAAAAAGACGCAAAAAGCTATGGATAAGGTTGCTTCTTGCCGCTTTATTTTGGGCAATTTCAGGATCTGTTCTTTTAAATTTATTAATTGTTCTCAACTGTCCATTGACAATGTTCATTTTATTATGGTTTTGCGCTTTGGCTGCTTGTGTCGATGAAAAATTACATCTTTTGCCGGATATTTTAACCCTTCCTCTTTTAATCTTTGGTTTTTATTTTTCAACCTCATTCTTTAGCACCCTTTCTCCTGCGGCTTCCGCCGGCGGCGCTATATTCGGCTTTTTATTGCCGACACTGACCAGCGCCCTTATGACCCCTTTTTTCCCAAGATCCCTTGGAGGCGGAGATTTTAAAATGCTGACAGCGCTCGGCAGTTGGTTGGGATTTTTAGATTTATTCGTCGTCATCTGCTTTTCCGTCATCTACTTTGCCGTTTTTGCCGTTATACGCAAAAAAAAGACCGGTCCTTACGGTTTTTCCTTGTTTATCAGTGTAATTACAGTACTCGTTTTACGCCATTTCGGTTTGACGGATTACTTAATCCCCTTCCTCTAAGTCTTCCAAAAGATGAATTTTTTCAAAAGTCAAAGACGTTTCCCGTCCAGCATTGTCTTTGGCGTTCCCGTTTCCGTCCGGCACTTTGTCAAAAGAACTTGTCGCATTTTCCATCTGCGCCAATACGTCTTCGACATACTTTAAGTTATCGCCAGCGACATTAGCCATCCGGATCGCCCCTGTTTGACGATACACCCGCAAAGCATCAGAAAAAACTTCAACGGCACGACGCAACAACCCTGAATCCGTCCCTTGACGGTCTGCCAGCCAAAACAAAGCGGAAGCCATGTTATTGCAAGCACGCGCCCATAATAAAGGATGGGACTTTTCATCTAAAAAACAAAGTTCCTTTTCATATAAACCGACAGCTTTTTTTAACAAAACCGTCTTGGAACCGTATGAAGAAAACAACTGCATCGTTCGCGCCAATCCGTTCATCGCATCCGCCCAATATTGTATATGGCTTTGCGGTGTCAGCGTTTTCAAAGCATTCCGGTAAGATGTCATAGCTAAAACAAAATCCCGTCCCTTTCCCGTTTGTAAAGCGATCCGTTGACGCACATTCCCGATGCGCAAATTCAAATCACCGTAAATTTCAGGTTGGTTTTCTTCGGAAACGGCACGCAACCCTTTTTGAAAAGTTTCTTCGGCGATTTTAAAAGCTTCAAGGCTTTCATTGCGTTCTCCTTGAATTTGACGCAAAAAACCAACTTGCCGGCTGACAAAAACATACTCCGACGCGTGCGCCGGCAACAACATCAAAGCCCGTTCATAAACTTCCCTCGCTTGATCTTGGCGGTTTTGCGCGTAATTCATCAAACCGGTCCATGTCAGAACATTTCCAAAAGCTATTAAATTGACAGCTTGTTCCTCTTTTGAAAGTCCGCTCATCGGTTTGCTTGCATAATCCGCCACCTCATTTAATAATGACGGCAGCAATAAATGTAACAGCTTTTCTTGTTCCGAACACTGCGGTGTCAGTGCACAAACGGCAAAAATTTTCAGTAAAGCTTTTTGCTCATCATTCATTTCCACCGGCAGAAAAAAACGAAACCCCGACATTGCTACGCCTGTGTCCGAACCCGAAAGAGCCCCCACACTACGAATTTCCAAAGTCCCGCCCGTGTCATTCAAAAAAGCGTATATCCCTGTATCAGCATCATGTTGATCCAGCCATGACCGGATTTGCAAAGTCCCCCGTTTCAAATCTCTGTCATCAACGGCTTTATCCACCACTTTCACCCGCAAACCGGATATTTCCGATAAAACCATATAAAGCTCATTTCTGATCCGGTTTTTTTCATCACTTGAAACAGATGCCAATAAAATTACCGGCTCCGCTGTATTTTTTCCATCTGTAAAACCATACAGCCATTTTTTAATCTTGTGCCGTTTTATTTCAGCCGGCAAAACAGACGGTTCCCTTACCGTCAAATCACGCGCCCGTTTTTCAACCCGTACAAGAGCCGATGACATTTCATCCGGTAGCGCTTGGGAATTAAAACCGGATTTATCACTTTGAAGGGGAACTAATTTCGATTTACGTTCCTTTTGGGCTTTCAACACTGTTTTTTCAGGTTGCTGCTTTTCAACTTCATCATCGAAACTGAAATCGAACGCGACATCATCTTGTTGCGCAAAATCCACCTTTTTCTGAAAAACATGAGGGGTCAATTCACCGGAACGTTGCAAAAATTCAATGTATTCTTCAGCGCTTTGCACTGTAACGACCAGATCCGTCAAAGCGCGCGCATTACAATCATACGTCCCGTCCAAAACATTTTTTTCCCCCAACAGTCCGTTTTTTCCTTTACGTCCCAAAACATGTTTTTTTCCGTTTTCCTCGTAAAACAATTCGGCGGTTCCGGATACGACTGTAAAAACGAAAGAACAGGGTTGACCTTGTTTATATAATAATTCTCCGGCGGAAAAAGTTTTTTCTTTCTTTGGCATTTGCAGTCCTGTCATGGTAAAACCGTCCTGTGCAGTTTAAAAGAGGTTGAAAATAAATGCCATGAAAAACACAAATCGTCCCATTGTAACAACGAAACCCGGCTGTTCCAAACGCGTTAAATCGGGCAGCCCGTGGGTTTTTTCAAATGAAATAGATATGACCGAACAAACGAAAAGCATTCCTTCTGGAACTTTAGTGCGTTTGCATGACGCCAATGGTTCTTTTATCGGAGTCGGTTCATTCAATCCGCATTCGTTAATTTCTTTTCGGAAAATGTCAACAGACCCGAAAACGGAAATAGACGCCCGTTTTTTCGCAAAAAGATTTCGGCAAAGTCTGGAATTAAGGAACACTTTGATTAATTCCCCTTTTTATCGTTTAATTCATTCCGAAGGCGACGGATTGCCGGGACTGATCATCGACCGCTTTGACGATATTGTCGCTTGCCAGCTTAACACAGCCGGAACAGATCTCCTTAAACAGGAAATTGTCGACGCTTTGGACGAGGTTTTAAATCCGTCTTGTATCGTATTGCGTTCGGAAAACAGCGCCAGAAGTCTTGAAGGTCTGCCACCGTTATACGAAGTCGTAAAAGGAAATTTACCGGATATCGTCAGCGTTCGTGAAAATGGCATTTACTTTTTTGCGGATTTGAAAGAAGGGCAAAAAACAGGCTGGTTTTACGATCAAAGAGAAAACCGTTCTTTTGTCGGACGGATGGCAAGCGGTAAAAGATGTATTGATTTCTACACTTATGCCGGTGGGTTTGCCTTACATATGGCGATCGGTCATGCCAAAGAAGTTGTCGGTGTGGATCGTTCCGAACCGGCTTTGAATTTAGCGAAAAAAGCGTCTGAAAAAAACGAAGTGTCCGACAAATGCTCATGGATCAAAGACAATGCTTTCGACGTATTGGAAAATATGAATAAAGACAAAGAAAAATTCGGTATTGTCGTTTGCGATCCCCCTGCTTTTGCAAAAGTGAAAAAAGACGTCGCCGCCGGATTGCGCGGATATAAAAAGATGGCTCGTTTAGCCGCCGGACTGGTTGAAAAAAATGGCATATTGGCTTTAGGGTCATGTTCCCATCATGTCAAGACAGATGAATTTTTCACACAATGTATGCGCGGTATTACCGAAGCCGGAAAATCCGGACGTGTCATTTTGCAGGCGGGAGCCGGAGCTGACCATCCAGTCCATCCCCATTTACCCGAAACAATGTATTTAAAAATGATTGTCTGCCAGCTTGACTGATTTATCAAAGCCTCTTTGTTTCAGACAAGGAGGCTTTCTTCAATTTTAAAAATCGTTTTAAGACAAACGGGTTAAAGTGAAGTCCCCTTCTATTTCACCGGATCCGACCTTAGATATACTCTTGAAATCTATTTCGCCGAATGCAGTAAATCCGATATCTCTGTAATCCATTCGGAAACCCAAACCGTAATATAAGGAATATTCAAAGCAATAATATGTTGCGTTATTTTAAACAGTACCGTTAAAACGATAGCCGTCCCGATTGTCAGACCGAGACCTTTTGCCAATCCTGAAAAAAAATTCAACCAAAACAACCTTTTCGGACTTTTAACCAGCTCTATGTATTCCAACAATCCGGCACGGTTGAATTCATCATAAAGCTGCTTTATTTTTTCATATGCCTCTTTGGAAAAATCCGGCTTTTCTTCCTTTTGATCTGATTCCAATACGGATTTTTCTTCTTCGTTCATATTCATTCCACTCTTTTTTTCAGGATACCTTGTTCATATAAACACCGGATAAGTTTTTTTTCCACAGGAATTTAAATAAAAAAGAAAATATATTCATACTTTCATCTGATACCGCAAACATATAATCTGTATAGAAAACACATACGTTTTCAACAAAAAACATCTTTCTGTTGTTTTTTGTAAAAAGAACTTTTTTCAATTCAATCATAATAGAATAATTCTAAAAGAACGGATTTATCCATTAAAATTCGATTTAGAAATTATTTTACATATAATCACATAAAATTCTCGTTTCACGAGTATATACTTTTTTTTAAAAAAACTCTTTTTCTTTAAATCTCTGCTTTTCAGATCATATCCATTCTTTTCATAAAAAAAATACAACCCGTTTAAACGTAACACTTTTTCAAGTGCTGGCTTTCCCGCCTCACTCATATTTTGAATTGTTACAGTTTTGTTATAAATATGCCCCCCCCCCCCATATTTTGATGGAACATCCACTCCTTTCTCTCAAAAATAGAAAATGAAATATATCTGTAACATTTCATCAGGAGGATCTTATGTTTAAACTGTTCTGTTCGCTTCTCTTCTTTTATTGCGCACTCGCCACTCCAACTCGGGCGGAAAATACGCTTCTTTCCAACGACGGCTTCGTCATCGCTAAAGCCGTTAAACTCGGAAGAAAAGCCGTCAACCAAAACACTGATTGGACAAACGTCAATACAGGAAAAAACGAACTGATTAAAAACTGTGACCAAAATTGTAAAAATTGCGATACATCAACCGGAACCTGCCTTAGTTGTAAAAACGGTATGTTCTTAAATAACAATTCAAGTAACAATGTCTGCATGAGCTGTCCGGCAAATGCCACCTGTAACGGCGTCTCTTTAGCTTGCAAAGCGGGATATTATAAAAACGCCAACTCTTGTTCCGCTTGTCCGGCGGGGTCTTATTCCAACGCGGGAGCAACTTCCTGTTCTTCTTGTCCAGCGGGATCTTATTCAAATACGGGAGCCTCAGCCTGTTCGAAATGTCCGGCGGGATATTACTCCAATGCAGGGGCAACTTCCTGTTCTTCTTGTCCAGCGGAATATTATTCTGGTGTAGGAGCCTCAGCTTGTTCAAAATGTCCTACAGGATCCACTTCCTCAGCCGGATCCGCCAGTTGTACAACCTGCCCTGCCAATGCTACCTGCAGCAATGGCAAAGTTTCATGTAAAACAGGCTATGTCAAAGACGGAAACAGTTGTTTAAAATGTCCCGATAATTGTAATGTATGCTCATCATCTACAACATGCCATGTTTGTAAATCAGGTTTTTATCTTCAAGGAACAAGTTGTCTCCCTTGTCCAGAAAACTGTACTTCATGTTCATCAACGGGAGGATGTAAAACTTGTAAAGGAGGATATATCCTTAGTAACGGGAAATGCTCCGCTTGTATAAAAGGATATTATGCCAAATCCGGTGATAAAAATTGTACTTTGTGTCCAGCAGGATATTATGCCGATCAAATAGGCTCATCCAGCTGCAAACCTTGTCCAGCAGGAACTTACTTTAATTCACCAGGAGCTATCGCGGCAACACCGGTAAGAGTCGGAACCTTAATAATGGGATGTACCCCTTGTCGGAACGGATATTATTCCACCCCCGGATCTGTCGGATGTTCTTCCTGCCCAGCGGGAACACATGTAAATGCTCAAGCTACAGGATGTATCTCATATTAAAATAGTAAAAGAACGGCGGGAAAAGTTTTTTCCCGCCATCTTTGTTTATTTATATATATTTTTTTATCAGCTTAAAACCTTTTTGGAAAACAGCTTAAAAGGCTTGACAAACATCAACACAGGAAAAAACGAACTGATTAAAAACTGTGACCAAAATTGTGAAAATTGCGATACATCAACCGAAACCTGCCTTAGTTGCAAAAACGGTATGTTCTTAAATAACAATTCAAGTAACAATGTCTGCATGAGCTGTCCGGCAAATGCCACCTGTAACGGCGTCTCTTTAGCTTGCAAAGCGGGATATTATAAAAAACGCCAACTCTTGTTCTGTTTGTCCGGCAGGATATTACACTAGCAGCGGAAAATGCGTTCCTTGTCCACAAGGGACATTTAACCCCAAACCAGCTCAAAGCAATGCTGTCGCATGTATACCATGTCGACCGGGATCTTATTCATCGAGCGGAGCTGCCAGTTGTCCGTTTGTCCGGCGGGAACTTATTCCAACGTAAACGGAGCCTCCAGTTGCACACCATGCCCTGCCAATGCCACTTGCGAAAATAGAAGCTTTTCATGTAATTCCGGTTTCTATCAAAATGGAAACAGTTGCTTGGCTTGTTATGTTAACTGTAAAACCTGCATAGGTTCCGGTGTTATGCAATGTACATCATGTATAGATAGTGCAGCATTTATTAGTGTAGGTAGTACTGGAATGTGCAGACCTTGTGGTAACGGATGCAACAAGTGCACTTATGATAGATTCAGTGATACCACAATATGCAACAACAGAATGTAAATGATCAAGTAAGATGTTCAAGTCATCTTCCTGAATATGATTATACTTCATTTAGACACGAATTGTACGGGAATAGAACTGATTTTCCATGTAAACAAAAACCTTGCACCTATAAATGGAATTAAAAAACTCATTTTTCCATTACATAACATTTTTTTAAGGGCGTAGACACTCTACGCCCGAAATTTTATTCTCACTTATCCTGATCATTAAATCTTTTTCAAATCCGGCATCAAAAAAACAAACAATTCACCAATCTCCTTCTCATTGCGTTTAAAATTTTCATATACCGAACGCAATTGAAAAGAGATTGAAATCATTGACATTGATGTTTTTTCAATGGATTTAATACTGCTTTAAAAGTCTGATCAAATAATTAAAGAAACGTTTCCTCGCTTCTGAAATAATTCAAGCAAAAAATAAATAACAAAAAGTCTCTATATAAAAACTCAGAAATCTTCGTTTACAGATATACCCCTCATTACCGGTGCATTATCAGATGATCTCCCAATAATCCTTGTCCCGTTAAAGACGGATATATCCGCTATTTTCTTTGTGTTTTTATAACTACCTCCATTCACACCATTTTATTACGTCATTCCTATTTGATTTATCTCCTTTGTCCGTAGATAAAAAAACGCTCTTGTCTTGTAAAAATCACGCCGGCCTCATCTCCGGCGGCACTCAATACCCCATAAACGTACGTTATCCACACACGCTTCAATCTCCTGCTTGTTACCGCTTTTTATATGATTTCACTGGCATTTTACCGATTTAATACGGTCTAATCACAAAACACTTTACAATATCATTCAAAAACAATCTGATATTTTCCGTTTCTTGTCGTATATAATACTTTGTTTTGACTTCAAAAACTAACTTTTATCGTTTTTTTTGCACATCAATATAAGCTTGCTCAAACTATGCAACTGGTTCAGGTTCAGGCTATCCCGCTACAAAAAAAGCCTTACAGGGTTCTGTAAGGCTTTTAATTAAAAATAAAAAAATCACTTTAAATAATCTTTGACCAATACTTCGGCAATTTGAACGGCGTTTAAAGCGGCACCTTTGCGCAAATTGTCAGCAACACACCAAAAGCTCAAGCCGTTGTCAACCGTTGAATCCGAACGAATGCGTGAAACAAAAACATCGTCTTCTCCAGCGACTTCCACTTGTGTCGGATACCCCGCGGGTTCACGCGTATCCAAAACTGTTACGCCCGGCGTTTTCTTTAAAATGAATGTCGCATCCTTATCCGAAATTTCCTTTTCCGTTTCAATGTTCACATATTCGGCATGACCGACAAAAACAGGAACGCGAGCGCAATTCGCATGAACTTTGATTTTCGGATCCAAAATCTTTTTTGTCTCCGCCGTCATTTTCCATTCCTCTTTTGTCGAACCATCATCCAAGAAAACATCAATATGAGGAATGACATTAAATGCTATCTGTTTTGGAAACTTATTTTGCGTTTTGGATAAATCTTCGCCCCAATAAATTCCCTTCGTCTGGTCGAACAGTTCGTCCATAGCCGCTTTTCCCGCTCCGGAAACGGATTGATAGGTTGTTACAACAACCCGCTTGACATGAAAAGCCCGATGTAAAGCCGCCAAAGGAACAACCATTTGAATTGTTGAACAGTTCGGATTGGCAATAATATTTTTCTTTTTGTAATCTGCTATGGCTTGCGGATTGACTTCAGGTACGACCAACGGAACATCGGGATCCATACGCCATTGTGACGAATTGTCAATGACAACGCAACCGGCTGCCGCAATTTTCGGCGCATACTTTTCAGAAACGGATCCGCCGGCGGACATAAGAGCAATGTCAATTCCCGAAAAATCGAACTTGTCAAGATCATGCACTTTTAAAACAGTGTCTTCACCGAAAGAAACCTCTTTACCGGCGGATTTCGCAGAAGCCACGGCAAAAACCTCCTCTGCGGGGAATTCCCTTTGTGCCAGAGTTTGTAACATCTCGCGTCCGACATTTCCAGTCGCTCCGACAACAGCAACCTTAACCATTATGTTTTCTCCATAAAAAATGATAAAAAGCCTCCACTTCAAAGAAAGACAACTTGAAAGGAAAGCGGTAAAGATAAACCGCCTTCCTTTCCAAAGCCAGAGGCATAAAGAAATTATTTAGCCGCTGTATCAGCAACTTCGGCAATACGCGCCGCTTTTCCGCGCAGGTTGCGGAGGTAATACAACTTAGCGCGGCGAACTTTACCGCGTCTGGAAACTTCCACTTTTGCGACATTCGGAGAATAAACGGGAAAAACACGTTCGACACCTTCACCGAAAGAAATCTTACGGACTGTGAATGTCGAATTCAGACCGGCGTTTTTGCGTGCAATGCATACGCCTTCAAAAATCTGAATACGTTCACGTTCCCCTTCAACCACCTTTGCATGGACACGCAAAGTGTCTCCCGCCTTAAATTCAGGAAAACCGTCTTTTTTTGCCAGCTTTTCCATTTGCTCTTTTTCGAGCGTTTTAATTAAATTCATATTTTTATCCTCTCGCTTTAGCGGTTGCCAGATAAGCTTCCCACAGATCCGGTCTCCGCTGTTTTGTTAATTCTTCCGCCTGTGACAAACGCCACTCGGCAATCCGCCCGTGATGTCCGGAACACAAGACGTCCGGAACATTCCGTCCGTTCCATTGTGCTGGACGGGTATATTGCGGATATTCCAACAAACCATTACTGAAACTTTCTTCAACCAAAGAATCACGGCTGCCCATGACACCGGGTAACAAACGCACGACCGCGTCCAACACAGCCAAAGCCGCTGGTTCTCCCCCCGACAAGATGAAATCCCCCAAACTGATTTCTTCAAAAGGATAAGCTTGCAACACACGTTCATCCACCCCTTCGAAACGACCGCAAAGAAAAGTTGCCTTCCCCGCATCGACCAAATCTTGGATCAACGTTTGAGTAACCTGTTTCCCTCTGGGAGAAAAATAGATTAAACGAGCTCCGTCATGATGAACAGCATCAATCGCCTTTCCCAAAACATCGGGACGCATAATCATTCCGGCTCCGCCGCCAAACGGCGTATCATCGACGGTTTTATGCCGATCCTGCGCAAAATCGCGGATATTCGTCACCTTTAATGTCCATATCCCTTCATCCAAGGCTTTTCCCGCCAAAGAACACCCAAGATATCCAGGAAACATTTCAGGAAACACCGTCAAAACATTCGCCGTAAAAAAAGACATCTTACGACTCCGCCATTTCCGGTTCAGCTTTGACACTTTCGGGCAGATTGACCGTAATGACTCGATTTTTCAAATCAACATCGGGAATGTTTCTTTTTGAAAAAGAAATAAAGTCTTCCACTGAATCAATTTCGAGCATATCTCCCGCTCCGAAATTATACACAGCTTTTACTTTCCCTAATATCTTGCCTTCTGGCGTTTTCGCCGTCATACCGATCAAGTCCGTATAATAAAACTCGTCTGCCGACGTTTCAGGCAATTTATCCCGATCAACGAACAACTCCAACCCGCGAAGCTTTTCCGCTTGTGTTCTGTCTGTTACCCCCTCTATGCGCACAATGAAAACACCTTTGTTTTCTCCGACAATACGGAGATTGAAAAAATGTTTTGCGCAAGAATCACATAACGAACCGAACTTTGCAAAATCTTCCGGATTCCGTGTAAAGCTTTTCACTTTGACATTTCCATGAACGCCGTGCACCGTCGTAATGACAGCCACACAAACCAGTTTTTTGTTTTCATTGGAAATTGTCATGCCGTTTTCTTTTCTCAAAAATCAAGCTTCAGCTTTTTGCGCTGCCGCTTCGGCTTTTGCCTTCGCCCGTTCTTGCGCTTTTGCTTTCGGTGCAGACTTATGCGGGCGTTCGTTAATTACAGGAGCCTCACATAATCCCAATTTGGACAACAACTTTGCAACGCGTTCCGTCGGTTGAGCTCCGACACCAAGCCAATATTTAACCCGTTCGGCTTTTACAACGACCCGTTCTGCATGATCTGCCGGCAATAACGGATTATATGATCCGACACGTTCAATAAAACGACCGTCACGTGGAGCCCGCTGATCCGCAATAACGATCTTATGAAAAGGAGCCCCTTTCGATCCGCCGCGAGCAAGTCTGATACGAACTGACATATTTAGTTACCTCACTAAAATCAAAAAATATTGTCTGCTTTATGACGGAAAACCGCCGAACGGAGGAAATCCCCCCATCGACCCTCCGCCGCCGAAACCGCCCGGCAGACCCCCGAGCAAGCCCCGCTTTCCCATTTTTTTCATCTTTTTCATCATATCGGCGATCTGTTCATACTGCTTCAACAATTTATTGACATCTTGCACAGAAAGACCGCATCCGGCGGCAATGCGTCTTTTACGCGCCGCCTTTATGATGTCCGGATTCCGGCGTTCCTGAAGCGTCATGGAAAGAATGATCGCTTCCTGCCTTTTTAAAATTTTTTCATCTATTTTCGCCGCTTCCAACTGAGCCTTGAATTTCCCCATTCCCGGAAGCAACCCGAGCAATCCCTTCAAATCACCCATTTTTTGCATCTGACGGAACTGCGATAACATATCGTTTAAATCAAAACGACCGTCAACCATGCGTTTTGCCACACGTTCCGCTTCAGCCTTGTCCATTTTTTCGGCGGCTGTTTCCACCAAAGAAACAACATCGCCCATCCCTAATATGCGACCAGCCAAACGATCCGGATGAAACGGCTCCAACGCCTCCACTTTTTCTCCGGCACCTAAAAACTTGATCGGGCAACCCGTAACGGCACGCATTGATAATGCCGCCCCACCGCGGGAATCACCGTCTATACGGGTCAAAACGATTCCGGTTACACCTATTTTTTCATTAAATTCCCGCGCTATGTTAACAGCATCCTGACCCGCCAAAGAATCAACAACCAACAATGTTTCTTTCGGTTGCACCAATGTCCGGACTTCAGCGACTTCCGCCATCATGTTCAAATCAACATGCAAACGACCCGCCGTATCCAAAATAACGACATCATACCCCCCCTTACGGGCTTCCGTCATGGCGCGGGCGGCAATAGCCTTCGGTTTTTCCCCAACAATAATGGGCAACGTATCAACCGATATTTGTTTACCTAACAAAGCCAACTGCTCTTGCGCCGCAGGACGGTATATATCCAAAGAAGCCAATAAAACTTTCTTTTTATCCTTTTTCAAACGTAACGCCAGCTTCGCACTGGTCGTCGTTTTACCGGAGCCCTGCAAACCGACCATCAAGACAGGCACAGGAGGAACGGCTGAAAGATCAAGCGCTTCGTTTTCCTTTCCCAAAACGTCGATCAAAGCGTCATTGACGATTTTCACCACCATCTGAGAAGGCGTAACGGATTTGATAACAGCTTGCCCGACGGCTTTTTCGCGAATATTGGCTATAAAGTCTTTAACAACAGGCAAAGCGACATCGGCTTCCAACAAAGCGATACGAATTTCACGCATGGCACTGTCGACGTCCGATTGCGTCAAAGCCCCCCTATGCGCCAAACGGTCGAAAACACCACCTAATTTTTCAGCCAAACTGTCAAACATGTTCCCTCTTCATTTCCTTATACAAAAAAAGAGCGCCTGTGAGCGTACCTTCACCGACAGACGGACCTCCTTGGAGGCATAAGGCTTAAAACCTTTATGAAAACGATATCTTATACTTATTTTCCTTCATAAAGTCAAGTAAAAACACATGCACAACCGGATCATAAAGCACAACAGAAGGATTACCGATTTTTTTTGCATTAAAAAATCAAAAGAGATATCTGTAAATCAAAAACTTAACTATAAAAAACTCTTTAACTTTATACATCTAAAATTGAATATCGCCCTCTCTTCTCCCTATTTTTTACTAATTTCCATCTCATATTTTCCAATTGCCTGATATAACCAGAAACTGCTCCAACAAAAAAAAGCATCAAGAAACGAAATCACAAACTAAAAAAACAACACGCAACACAATAAAAAAACAAAAAATCCTATCCATCACCCAAACAAATCAAAAAATTTTTTATTAAGATTTATATCTTTCCCACCGTTTTTTCCAATCTTGCCGCCATATCCTCCCCCAGAATCACCCCCTAAATAAAGTTTCTTCATCGCCGCTTTAATTTCATATTGGTCGCAACAGCCGCAGTATTTGTCAAACCTATTCCAACCAAGCTTAACCCAACTGAAAATCTTGCCTCAAACAAGCTATCGTAACTTTCCGATCTCACGAACGTAAAAACGCAGAAGAACCCATACCAGACATATAACAGGCTCCGCCACATGATTTGAACCGGTTGTATTACATACAAGAACCGAATTTGTTTTCTTGTTCTTTACTTTATGCTGTTGTTTTTGTTAATGTAAAAAGGTTTAATATGTTGTTTTCAGGAATAAATATGCCCGCACATGTCGTTACCTTCGGTTGTCGCCTCAACGCCTATGAATCCGCCGCACTGCAAGAACTTCAAGGATTGCCGGACAATGTCATCATTGTCAACACTTGTGCCGTAACCGGTGAAGCCGAACGTCAATGCCGCCAAACAATACGGAAATTACGCAGAGAACATCCCGACGCATTTTTAGTCGTTACAGGATGTGCCGCTCAAATTCATCCGGAACTTTACGCTCAAATGCCTGAAGTCGACCGTGTTTTAGGAAATCATGAAAAATTCAATGCTGAAAATTTCACTTCACAAAGACCTGACATTATAGTTTCCGATATCAATGCCGCCATTGATTTCGATCCTCCCGAACCCGTTTTCTTTGAAGGAAGATGTCGAGCGTTCATTCAAATTCAACAAGGTTGCAATCACCGTTGCACTTTTTGCATAGTCCCTCAAGCCAGAGGAAAAAGTTCCTGTTTATCAGCACAAAAAATCATCCGTTACGCAAACAAACTGGTTGAACAAGGATACGCGGAAATCGGTTTGACCGGCGTCGACATTACGGATTATCCTGATTTTTCACAACTGGTTCTTTCTTTGACAAAAGTCGACGGATTAAAACGTTTGCGTTTGGGGTCACTGGATCCGGCTTGTGTCGACGACCGGTTAATCGCTTTGTTCGGGCAATCTGATGTTTTACAACCGCATGTCCATTTGTCTGCTCAATCCGGAGACAACATGATTTTAAAGCGCATGGCACGACGGCATACACGGGAGGACATTTTAGATTTATGCCGGAAGTTACGCGAATCCCGATCCGATATCGTATTCGGCGCGGATTTCATTACAGGTTTTCCGACAGAAACGGAAGAAATGTTCAATAACACGCTTGATTTGGTTCAAAAAGCGGGCATAACCCATCTGCATGTTTTTCCTTATTCCATACGTCCCGGCACACCGGCGGCAAAGATGCCACAAGTACCCGTTTCCGTCCGCAAAGAACGGGCAAAACTCTTAAGATCCAAGGCGGAACACTTGCTTTTTGAATATATGCAAGGCAAAATAGGGCAAACAGCCGTTATCTTATATGAAACAGATCAAAAAGGATTGTGCGAACACTATATCAACGTGCATGTCGACGGCGATTTCAAAGCCGGCGACTTCATCTCCGTCCGACTGACGGGCATCACACAAACAGGTATTTTTGAAGGGAGAGTTCTTGAAAAATGTTAAGCTGGTTTGAACGCATAAAGAAAGGATTATCACGCACTGCGGCGCCTTTTGTTTCCGGCATTGGCAGTCTGCTGAACAAAAAAAAGCTTGATCAAGAAACTTTAGATGAAATTGAAGACTTGTTAATTATGGCGGATGTGGGGACGAAAACAGCTTCGAGTTTGACTGCCGAACTTGCAAAAGAAAAGTTCAATAAAGAGGTTGACGCCCAAGAAGTTCGTTCTTTTTTTGCAGACAAAATTGCCGAAAAACTGGCTCCTTACACGCAAGAGTTAAAAATAGACTCCTCCAAAAAGCCGTTTGTGATCTTGATGGCCGGTGTCAACGGCGCCGGAAAGACGACAACCATTGGCAAATTGGCCTATCAATTAAAAGAAAAAGGATTGAAAGTGCGTTTTGCCGCCGCCGATACATTCAGAGCAGCCGCCGTCGAACAGTTGAAAGTTTGGGGAGAACGCACGAACTGTCCTGTGGTATCCAGACCGACAGGAGCGGATGCGGCTGGATTGGTTTTCGACGCCATTTGTGAAGCACGAAAAAACAATGACGATGTTTTGTTCATAGACACTGCGGGACGTTTGCAAAACAAATCCGAATTAATGGATGAATTGCAAAAAATCATCCGCATCATCAAAAAGCAAATTCCGGACGCTCCGCACGCCTGTTTGCAGGTATTAGACGCAACCGTGGGACAAAATGCCCATTCCCAAGTGAAAATCTTTTCAGAAATGATCCCCGTTACAGGATTGGTGCTAACAAAATTGGACGGTACGGCAAAAGGCGGAGTCATCGTGGCATTGACAGATGAGTTTAAATTACCGATTCATCTGATCGGCATTGGAGAACAAATTATGGATTTACAACCCTTTAAGGCTCAAGATTACGCCCGTTCTTTAATGGGATTGGCGGCAAAGGAGGCATAATGAAGCGCGCAGAAAAACTGGGAGCCGGCATTTATTTTTCAGCACAAGAAGCCATACCCGTATTTTTATTGATTGCCTGTTCTTTTTTAAAATCGTTTTCCGTAACCGCTTTGGACACGGGAGCAAGCATTCTCTTTTTATCCGCTTATCAAGGAAAATACATTCCTCAAATTTTAACTGCGACGGCATTACTTATTTTTTTAATTTGGCCGGCTTTATCCTCTTTAAAGGAAAAAGACGAACAAGCCCCCGCTCATGTTGTCATCTGCACCGTAGCGGTTTCATTCGTGCTTTATCTGTCTTTTCTTTTTTCAAAATCCCCCTTACTATACGCAGGAGCAATGGTCTGGAAAGAAAGCTTTTTTATTTTATTGGAAACAGCTTTCTGGGTTGTCGCTTTCCGCTTCGACCTTTTTAACGGAAAAACGAAAACTTTGATCGGTGTGTTATTCGCCCAAGCCTTGGGAATTCTGTTTTCCTCTTTTATAACGGGATTGATCGCCGCGAATGATGTTGAACAATTTATTTTGTGCGCAACCGTTTTCGCCGGCATATATGCGGTTTTGTTAAAAATTTTCGTAGCGAACGGATCCGCCCCGATTGCTCAAAAGCTGGCTTTCAGCAAACAAAAAACAAAACGAAGCGGAACAGATTCCAGACAAAAAAAGCTCTATGTGTATTTTTACGTCCTGTCCGGATTGCTCTTTTTTGCAACAGGATTGTTCAATTACAACTTTTTAACCTCTTTGACAAGCACAGCTGTCAATAATGCCCATAATTCCGTTTCCGTTTTCATCTCCGCTTATTGTCTGTCCTATGCCTTATCATCTCTTTTAATTTTCGGCTTTTTGTTCCTCACCTTAAAAGGGCGGATCACAGTTTTTTCAATGTTGTATCTCATACCCGCATCCTTACTGATACTGGTTTTCGGCAGCAGTCTTTCTTTTCTTCCTTTAATCATAACCGCGAAAGCGGTGCTCACTTTGACACAAACGGAAGGCAAAGAAACAACATTGCAAACAATCCCCTTGGCTATTTCCTTACGCACAGGTTTCAGAGCGACAATACTTCGCAAGTCAATCATAGAACCCCTTTCTTTGCTTGTTTGTGCAATAATGTTATGGTGGGCGGAAAGTCATTTGACACAAACTTTCCTCACCGGATTTACAATCGGTTTTTCCATTGTCCTTTTCGTCGTTATTATCGCCGTTCGACAGTATTATTTGCAAATCATTCTTAATATCTTAAAAACTCACTTATGGCGCGGCGGCAGATTGTTATTAACCGGAAAGCGTGTCAAAAGATATTTGGCAAGATGTTTGAACAGTACGAACAGTCAAGAATCCATCTATGCTTTACGCGTCATGGAAGAATCTTTATACCCGTTGTTTTTCAACTGGTTGAAAAAAGCGCTAAAACATAAAAACGCCGACGTTCGCCTATATGCCCTATCAAAGATGGAGGCTTTGAAATTTTCAGGCGCCATAGATGAAATACAGACGATTGCCGACAAAGATAACTGCTTTGACGTTCGCCAAACCGCATGGCGGGTCGTTTGCCGGCTGGGTACCAACACAGAACGCGAAAAAGCTGTCGAACAAATTGGAAACCCCGAAGTCCGTCAAGGCGCTTTAACCGGATTGCTGGCAGCAGGACATGAAGGTGTCTTTGTCGCCATTGAACAGGTCGCCGCCCTTGCCTCTTCCCCCGTTGTCCAAGAAAGAAAGTTGGCAGCCACCGTTTTGGGCGACGCTGGAAACAAGGCTTTTTATCATCCTTTGATCGCTTTACTCAATGATGAAGACTTTTCTGTTTGTCAAGCGGCTTTAATCGCCTGCGGGAAAATACTCAGTCCGCATCTTTTACCGGCTGTCATGGATATATTCCGCTATCCCGATTTGCGCGAAGACGCTGTCGACGTTTTACTTCAATTCCGTGAAGAAGCCTTTGATCAAATCGACCGCGTATTACATTCAAAAGAATATCCGATACAATTCCGCATCTTGCTCGCAAAAACGGTCGGACGTCTTTATACGCCTCAGTCTGATAAATTCCTGTTCGACCATATTCAAATCGAAGAACGTCAAATCCGCTTTACCATTATGAAATCTTTAATCCTGTCTGGATATAAGGCAAGCGGAAAAAACATCAGCACTGTCCGTTTGTGTTTATATGATGAAATAGAAACCGCGACCGGCATTCTCGCCGCCCTTGACGCTTTTGAAAAGAACGACAACAAAGATGCAAAAAAAGCATTAAATATTCTTGCCTCTGCCTTAAAAAGCGAAATCGATTATGTTAAAGAACGCATCTTATTGTTGTTAGCTTTAATTCAACCGTTGGAAACGATCCGGACATTGTTAAGCAATTATGATTCCGCCCGACTGAATAATACGGACACAATAAAGATCATTGATAAAATCCTGTCCGGAGAATTAAGGACATTATGCCTTCCGTTGTTTGAAGACAAAACCGTTCAACAACAATTGGCTTTATTGCGTCCTCATTTTTATCCTCCCGTATTATCAATTCAGGGCTATGTTCGCGATATAATGAATGCTCCGGAAGGTGAATTCACCAGCTGGACGAAAGCTTGTGCCGCTTATACGGCAGGATATATCAAAGATATTTGCTTCATCGACAGTCTTGTTTCCTTGCTGTCCGACCCCGATCCCGTCGTCCGGGAAACTTCTGTTTGGGCTTTAGGGAAAATTATGCCTCAAGATGAAATCGCCCGTTTGATCATCAGCTGTTTATCCGATCCTTGTGCTCCTGTCGCTCGAATGACACGGTTTATTATCAGCGGCGCGGGAAAAACTGTTTTTTAAGGAGTATCACTTATGCGCTTAACATTGGAAAAAGTTTTAATTTTAAAAGATGTCGCTTTATTCGCCGGCATTCCGGAAGCCGCTTTGTCGGATATTATTTCGGCAAGTGAGGAAACCGCCGCCATGATCGGAACGGATATCGTAAAACAAGGGGAATTGTGGAATGATTTATATATCATTTTGCAAGGACAAGTCCGCTTGCATAAAGACGGAAAAACGATCAAAGAATACAACGCCTTAGATGTCTTCGGCGAGTTGGCCGCCTTGGATGCCGCTCCGTCCGAAATCACCGTAACGGCTTTAGAAGACACGACTTTGTATAAAATTCCGGGATCGGCTCTTTACCGTTTAATGAATGAACATAAAGCATTAGAAAGAAGTATCATTCAAACATTGTGCCGGCGGATCAGATCTATGCGGACACAATTGTTTGAAAAAAAATAAAAAAACTTTTTTATCAAAAAGCCCCTACGAAACATTAAAAACCTTACTTCTTCCTGTAAAGGGGCTTTTATTTTCATAAAAAAGATCAGTTCGTTTTCCGGGAATTAAAACTGACTTTTTTGTAAAAAGATCAAATACAGCTTTTCGAAACATAGCGTTAAATGTATAACCAATAATACTCTGTTTATAAAAAAGACTTCCCGTTAAGACCTTGATCGGAATAAACTTCATTAATAAAAACAAATGAAGACATCCTCTTCTTTCAAATTTTTTTAAACTTAACGGATCATCCACTTGACATTCTGTTTATAAAAAAGACTTCCCGTTAAGACCCTGATCGGAATAAACTTCATTAATAAAAACAAATGAAGACATCCTCTTCTTTCAAATTTTTTTAAACTTAACGGATCATCCACTTGACATTCCGACTGAAAATAAAAAAGCCTTTGAAACAATCCTTATGATTTCAAACAACCGTTTGTATTCTCTCATTTTCATGATCCGCCGGACAATATCCTCACTTTTTCAATCAATTGAGACAGATTACATTAATCATCGTTGCCGTAAAAAAGGTTTTATAATTTTTTTGACGAATTATTTAACGATCAAACCGCTTTAAACCAAAGCTACATAACACCGGTCAAACGGCATTGAAGAAACTCTTCCTATTTTTTGAAAGTACTGGCAAAAACTTACTACATTCTACACTTATATAAACGTTCGGCAAAAATTATAACGAAAAGAGGCAGTCTTTATTTTCTGAAAGCGCCAATTACAGACTTGCCGATCAAAGTTGCCGATCAAAGATGTTCCCGCCCTTTCCGTGAAACCGTCAGCTCTGTTATCTTTATTGCGACATACCCCTCGTCAGTAACAATGATTTCTCCTTTGGCAACAGGGATGTCGTTAGCTAAAATTTCAACCGGTTCGTTTATTGACCGGTTCAGTTCGACAACAGCCCCCCTCCCCAGTTTTAAAAGCTGATAAACCCGTAGTGAAGTACGCCCCAACACAACCGATAGATCAACATTGACTTCCATTAACGCATCATTGTTGAAAACACGTTGAAGGACTGTCTTTTTCATATCATCTTCACTTTGGTGTTCCATATCCCCTCTTACGCATCTAAGAAATTAAAGGCTGCCGACATCAAATTACGCGTGTAATCTTGTTTTTGTTTCTCGAACAAGTCCGGATTATTCCCCTCTTCAACAATCTTGCCGTTTTTCATAACATAAATCCGTTCAGCCAATGACTTTACAACACGCATATCATGACTGATAAACAGATAAGCCATTTTATATTGTTTTTGTAATTTTTTCAAAAGTTCTATTATTTGAGCCTGCACAGTAACATCTAAAGCGCTTGTCGGTTCGTCCAAAACAATCAGTCGCGGATGCAAAACCAAAGTACGCGCTATGGCAATTCTTTGACGTTGCCCGCCTGAAAACATATTCGGATAACGATCCATCATTTCCACAGGCAAACCGACATCTTGCAACGCCTGTTCAATGATTTCCTTGCGCTCTTGTCTGGACAAATCCCGCCGGTGAATATCCAGCCCTTCCGCAACAATTTGCTCAACCGTCAAACGGGGGCTCAACGAAGAGTACGGATCTTGAAAAACAATTTGCATTTGCGGTCTCAATCGCCTCAAAGAGCTACCTTTTAATCCGGATATATCTTTACCGTCAAAGATGATTTTTCCCGTTGAATGTTGCAATTTCAACAAAGAAAACCCCAGTGTCGACTTTCCCGAGCCGCTTTCCCCGACCAGCCCGACAGATTCCCCTTCCTTTATCACCAAAGACACATCATCAACCGCATTCAACTTTACCAAAGGCTTTCCCAGCAAGTTTTTTTTCAAAACGAAAGAAACATTCAAATTCTGGCATGAAAGAAGTTCGACCGCGTCTTCCGGACAACGGACAGGAGAACCGGAAGGCTTGGACGCAATCAGTTTTTTTGTATATGGATCGGAAGGATCCGTTAAAATCTTTTTAGTATCCCCCGTTTCAACGATGCGCCCTTTATTCATGACACAGACACGGGAAGCAACCCGAGAAACGACGTCCAAATCATGGGAAATAAACAAAACGGCTAATCCCAACTGTTTTTGCAAACTTTTCAACAAGCTTAAAATCTGAGCCTGAACAGTAACATCCAAAGCCGTTGTCGGTTCATCTGCAATTAATAAATCCGGATTATTTGCCAAAGCCATGGCAATCATGACACGCTGACGTTCTCCACCGGACAATTGGTGCGGCAAAGCGTTCAAGCGTTGAACGGGATTACGCAAACCGACTGTTTCCAACAATTCCAAAACACGTTCTTTGATCTTTGCCTTAGATAAGTCCGTGTGCAAAAGCATTGTTTCCGCGATTTGTTTTTCTATCGTGTGCAACGGATTCAAAGACGTCATCGGCTCTTGAAAAATCATTGCGGCGCGGTTTCCGCGAAAATCACGCAACACCCGCTCATCCGCCCCGATCAATTCCTGCCCGTTGAACAAGATCGATCCGCAAGGATGAGAGGCATACGGGTAATCCAGCAATTGCATCACTGATAAAGCCGTTACGGATTTTCCCGAACCGCTCTCTCCAACCAAAGCCAAAATCTCGCCTTTGTCAATTTGAAAGGACACTTGATCCACGACAGGCGGATTGTTTGAAAAGCGCACACTTAAATTTTCGACCGACAATAATGTCATTTGTTTTTCCTCGGATCAAAAGCATCACGGACGGCTTCACCGATAAAAACAAGAGCCGTTAATAAAAAAGCCAGTATGAAAAAAGCCGATATTCCCAACCACGGTGCTTGTAAATTTTCCTTTCCCTGCCGCACAAGATCCCCTAAAGACGGAGATCCCGGCGGCAAACCGAATCCTAAAAAGTCCAATGCTGTCAAAGACACGACGGCTCCGGACAAAATAAACGGAATATACGTCAAAGTCGCAACCATGGCATTCGGAAAAATATGTTTGAAGATAATCAAAAAGTCGGGAACACCTAAAGCGTACGCAGCTTTGACATAATCGAAATTTCTGGCTCGTAAAAACTCCGCACGCACAACGGGGACTAACGCCGTCCATGAAAATAACAGCAAAACAAACAAAAGTGTCCAAAATCCCGGAGCAATGATACTGGAAACGATTATCAAGACAAACAACTGCGGCAACGACGCCCAGATTTCCAAAAAACGCTGAGCGAACAAATCCGTTTTTCCACCGAAATACCCTTGAACCGCTCCGGCAAATATCCCGATTGCCGAAGAAACAATCGTTAAAGCAAAACCAAACAACAAAGAATAACGCAATCCATAAATCAAACGTGCCAAAACATCACGTCCCAGATCGTCTGTTCCAAGCCAGTTTTGTCTTGTCGGCGCACAAGGTGCCGGCTCTGGCAGATCATAATTGATCGTATCATAACTGTACGGTATGACAGGCATAATGAAAAAGCCTTTTTCATTAATTTTTTCCTGCAAGAAAGGATCTCTATAGTCCGCCGCCGTTTTAAACACCCCGCCAAACACCGTTTCAGGATACTCTTTAAAAATCGGAAAATACCATTGTCCATCATAACGGACAATCAACGGTTTGTCATTGGCTATGAAATCCGCCCCCATGGAAACAAAAAAAAGGACGCAAAATAAAATAAAAGCCCAAAAACCCCGCTTGTTGGATTTAAACTTTTCCCAACGCTGTTTTATCCGTTTATTCATGTCTGGCTCCGAAATCAATCCGCGGATCAACCCAGTGGTACGTCATATCACTGAGCAAATTCAAAACAAGTCCGATCAAACCGAATATGTACAATGTCCCGAAAATAACGGGATAATCTCTTGTCATGACGGCTTCAAACCCTAAAAGCCCCAACCCGTCAAGAGAAAATATGACCTCTATCAATACGGAACCCGTAAACAGCATGCTGACCAAAACAGCCGGAAATCCTGCTAGAACAATCAACATGGCATTCCTGAACACATGGGCGTATAAAACGGACATACGATCCAAACCTTTGGCTTTCGCCGTTAAAACATACTGCTTTGAAATTTCTTCCATGAACGAATTTTTGGTCAGCATTGTCAATCCGGCAAACCCTCCGATCACCATCGCAGATACGGGCATTGCCAAATGCCAAAAATAATCTTTGATTTTATCCAACGTATTCAACTGATCCCAATTTTCCGAAAACAACCCTCTTAACGGGAACCAATCAAAATAACGACCGCCGCAAAACAAAACAATCAATAACATCGCGAATAAAAAAGACGGTATCGCATATCCGACAACAATCACCCAGCTTGAAAAAACATCGAACTTTGACCCGTCGTGAACGGCTTTGAATATGCCTAAAGGGATCGATATCAAATAGATAATCAAAGTTGTCCAAACCCCCAAAGAAACAGATACGGACATTTTTTCCCGAATTAATCGTATCACTGGCACATCACGATAAAAGCTGTTACCAAAATCAAGGCACAAATAATTTTTCATCATGGAAAAAAAGCGCACATAAAGAGGTTTGTCAAATCCGAATTGAACCTCCAATTCTTTGATCAAAGCCGGATCCAACCCCTGAGCCCCACGATATTTTGAACGGACGGCATAATCCTGTTTATTCAAGCTTGCCATTTGCATTCCGCCTTCTCCCGATCCCGTCGCAGAGATGCGCCCCAAAGAATTTCCCGCACCGCTTTGCAATTTTGAGATCACCTGTTCAACCGGACCTCCGGGAGCTAATTGGACAAACAAAAAATTCACAGCCATTATGCCGAATAATGTTAAAGGAATTAATGCCAGCCGGCGTAAAAAATACACGAACATCAAAACCACTCCTTAAGACGTTGAAACAACGTTTTTCCGTGCGTTTTTTCACGTTTTTCCTCTTTTTCTTTCAGAACTTGCAGTCTTTCCTGTTTTTCGGGATCGATCCACCAACTCATCAATTGAACACCTTTCATAACAGGTGTATCACGCATACCGAACTTATCCCAATAAACCAGCCGGATTGACGGAATGAACCAATGAGGCACAACATAGTATTCCCATAATAAAACACGATCCAAAGCTTTAACGGCTGCGACCAGTTCCTCGCGATCGCCGGCTTCCACCACTTTTTCAATCAGTTCATCAACGACCGGATTTTTAATCCCCGCATAAT
Source organism: uncultured Alphaproteobacteria bacterium (assembly GCA_944390195.1). Lineage (GTDB taxonomy): Bacteria > Pseudomonadota > Alphaproteobacteria > CAAGCB01 > CAG-977 > UBA11549. The sequence goes on along the minus strand of CALXOZ010000010.1, from coordinate 10,601 downwards.
TTTGCGCACCGTTTACGTCGGCACTGGCAGATCCCCAAAAATACCTTTGTTCATTGCCGGGAGATGTCGATTGTCCCCAAACATTAACGATCATATCATAATCATAATTATCCAAACGGTTTTTATATTGCGTTGAATCGACAGAACGTAAAACAGCGTCTATCCCCAAGCGTTTCAAGTTCCGTATATAAGGCAAAATGATACGTTCCCATGCCGAAGAAGAGGCTGAATCGATCAAGATTTCAAAGTGGAAAGGCTCTTTGTTTTTATTTTTCAAAACACCGTCTTGAACACTCCACCCCGCGCTTTCCAGCAAGGCGAACGCCTTTTCCAATTGAGGACGTATATTACCATCACCGCCTGTTTTTTCCAAAGAAAAAGGACGTTCAAAAACCTCAGCAGGCAGGCGGTCTTTATAAGCATTCAATATTTCCAGCTCTTTACCTTCGGGCAAGCCTTTCGCCGCCATTTCCGAATTGTCAAAATAACTTTGCGTCCGGTTATACAGACCGTAAAACAAATTTTTGTTCGACCATTCAAAATCAAAGACCACCCCTAAAGCTTGACGCACTTTCCTGTCGGAAAACAAAGCCCGCCTTGTATTAAAAACAAACCCTTGCATTCCTGAAGGCAAAGAATGATAAAACTCTTTTTTTATCAAGCCGTTTTTATCTGAAAACCCTTGATAAGCGGACACCCATTTCTTAGCTTCAGTTTCAACGCGTAAATCAAAAGCCCCCGTTTTAAACGCTTCCAAAGCAACTGTGGCATCACGATAATAATCGTAACGGATCCTGTCAAAGTTATAAAATCCTTTAACCGACGGGATGTCCTTCGCCCAATAATCTTCATTGCGCTCATAAACAACATAGCGTCCCGTTTCAAATCCGGCAACCTTATAGGGTCCGCTCCCCAACGGAGGGGTTAATGTCGTTGCGCCAAAGTCTTTGTCCTGCCAATATTTTTTGGAAAAAACGGGCATCTGCCCCAAGATCAACGGTAACTCTCGATTATCACCCGGCTTGAATACGAACAAAACCCTTCTCAGCCCTTCAGCCGTAACCTTGTCGACATTTCCATAGTAATAACGAAACATAGGCAATCCCTTGGTTCGAAGAATGTCAAAAGAAAAAACGACATCTTCCGCTGTAATCGGGCTTCCGTCCGAAAACTTCGCCTTCGGATTGATATTGAAAGCAACCCAAGAACGATCGTCCGGCATTTCAACCGTTTGAGCAATCAAGCCATACAAAGAAAACGGTTCGTCAGCGGATTCAACCATCAATGTATCAAACATCATTGCCGATCCCGCAGCAGAAACACCTTTAATCGTATAAGGATTAAAGGTGTCGAAATTACCAAAAGCCGACATTTTCAAAGTACCGCCTTTCGGCGCATCTGGATTAGCATAATCAAAAGAAATAAAATCACCGTGATAACGCGGTTTGCCATGCATAGCGACCCCTGTTTCAGGTGTCGCTTGATATTGTCGGGAATAAGATGGAAAAGAAAACAAAAGAAAAGAAAAAAGCAGGACGATCTTTTTCATTTTTTTAGAATATCCTTAACCGTTTCCAACATACTCGGATCCCCCAAAGCCAAGACGTGTCCTGAATCCTTTTCTTGAAACAAAGCGTTTGCGTCCCAGTCTGTCATAACGCCTCCCGCCCCGCATACGATCGGAAATAATGCCGCGTAGTCATATAATTTCATATCGGCTTCACAAACGATATCACCGTATCCTGAAGACAACATGGCATAGCCGTAGCAATCCGTACTGAATCGGGTTGTTTTTATTTGTTTGCATAAATTGTTGAAACGCCGTTTATCATCATGGTCTGCAAACATCGTTTCATCGGCTGAAGAAAACAAAACGGCGTTTGAAAGCGCTTTACAACAACGGGTTTTTACAACAAAACCGTTATACAAAGTCGCTTCTCCGCAAAATCCGAACCAACGTTCTTTCAAATAGGGTTGATCTATTATCCCCAACAATGGTTTTCCTTGATGTAACAGAGCAATCAAAACGCCAAACAACGGCAATCCCGCAATAAAAGACTTTGTTCCGTCGATAGGGTCAATGACCCAAACAAATTCGGCATGTTCGTTTTCTTTACCAAATTCCTCTCCGACGACACCATCATCAGGGAAATGATGCCTCAATTCGTCCCGAATCAATTGCTCACACGTTCTGTCGGCAACGGTAACAGGCGTTGAATCCTCTTTTTCTTGAACTGAAAGGGGTTGGCGAAAGTATTTTAAAACCAAACTTCCGGCAATATCCGCCAAATGATGCGCAAATTTTTTTCGGGCTTCATACATACCTTGTCATCCACTTCAAGCCTTGGAGCGTTTCAAGGCGCGGCGTATAAGAACAGCTGACATGCCCTTGATATCCCTGCGTTTCCAACAAAGACAACACATAACTATAATCTATTTCACCGCTATCTGGTTCCGCCGCGTTAGGAACTCCGGCAATACGGACATGGGCGATTAAAGAAATCAAAGCTTCTATCGTATTACTGATGCCGCCTTCGCACATTTGCGCATGATATACTTCAAACAAATAAGCAAAAACCCGATCATCGTTTAATTCGTCCAACAATTCCAAAACTTCCAATGTCGAAGCAGGATAAAAATCGGGATTTTCCGTTGGATTTTTAAAGCCCAACAAAATCTTGACACCCGATTGACGGGCTCGGGGCGCGATCGCGTGCAAAGCGGATACGAAAGAAAGGCGCAATGCATCAAAATCCTTTTGCAAAACGATTTTTCCGGGAATGAAAATCTTTTTACATTCCAAAAAGTCTGCTCGTTCCAGCAACACGTCAAAGGCGTTTAAAAAATTTTGTTTTTCTTTTTTTTCGAAAGCCAAAGCCGCTTGATTTAAAGGCATTGAAATCAAAGAAACCTTCAATCCTTTATACGCCGCGGCATCGCCCAAGCATCCCAAATCGACATTTTCAGGATAAGAAAATTCAACTGAAGAAAACCCGTTTTCGCGCGCCAAGCGGAAACGTTGCAAAAAAGGGGCTTCCGTAAACAAACGATCTATATCTGCGCAAAATGAAACCATTTTATTTTATCATCTCTTTAATTTTTTCAGCGATATCCCAAGCCGGATTTAATTTCTTATGTTCCGTTTTTTGCATTACAACCGGATTTTCATCCAGCGAGCAAGCATATCCTTTCTGATATAACTCCTGATGTAACAAGGCGTGTTTCTTACCGACCGTGCCTTGTGGAGCGTATATGTACACCGGAGCTTCCGCGGCACAGGCTTCAGAACACATTGACACGGAATCACCTGTTACAACAATATAATCCGCCAACGCCAAAAAACCAAAGTAGGGATTTTCTATTTCCTTGTTACCCCAACCGTAAAAGAACTTCGGTTCCGGCAAAGCTTCCCGAATGATTTTTTCTTGCTGTTCCCCTGTGCGTCTGGACGTTGTTACTAAAAAAGAACCGCCGCCGGCATTACGTTGCAAAGCGATACAGCGTTGCGCCAGATCTTTTGCCATTTCCGCGGTGAAAGGCTTGTCTTTTGTCGCTCCGCCGACAATAACGGCTATACGCGCAGATGGCATACCTTCAAAAACTTTTTCCCATTTTTCCTTTTCGGCAGCCAAACGTTGCGTTGTAATCCTGTGTGGCGCCCCTGTAATACGCATGATATTCGGTCGCACCAACCGGCAACCGTCATGATTTGGCAAAACAACCAGATCAAAGTCGGATAACCCGAAATAGCCGGGAAACATAATCTGCACGATCTTCGTCTTCCCTCCCGACTGTTTCTTTATATAACGCAACAAGGGAGCCGCCCGTCTGCCTGCTGCAATAGCCACATCCGGAAACGGTTCTTTTATTTCCTGTAGCGTCTGTTCCGTTATTCCAAGTGTTGACGCCCCCCTTAATATATTGGGCAAAACCACCGCTTTTGTATAATTGACTTTTTTTGTTTCTATCGTCGCCCCCAAAGCTTCTGCCACGCCTAAAGCCTGAGCGGTATTTCCGGCTCGATTGTCTGCCAGAACCCAAACTGTTTTATTTGTCACTTTTTCCTTCTTTATCTTAATAAATTTCAAATGAATTTTTTATAGAATACCTAAAATCTTTTTAAAAAAACATCAAGAAAGTTATTTCATGGTCAAAAAAGCGCATTTTTATATCTTCGGCGGAATTTTGACCTTATTATTATCCGTAACAACCGCTGTATCCGATCAAACACCTTCGCTTTTGAAAGAACGCCTTATCGTTGAAAACGCCTATATCCCGAATTATCGGGATTTAATGCGGGAAATGATCATTACTTTAAGCAGCTTCGCAAAAAAATACCGCCCTGATTTTCACTTGGTTGTTCAAAACGGACAAGAACTTTTAACACGCGGACAATGGGAAAACGATTTGGACGATTTGCATCGCGCAGAAATGAAAAAAGCCGGAAATGAAAACGGAAAACCCCCTTTGCATTTGTTCGTTGCACATCCTCCGGTTCCTACTGGCACCGTCATGACGGAATACATCAATGCCATTGACGGCCTGATGATTGATCATCTGATTTGTTCCGGCGCATCGGGGAAATTGTTCCGGAGTACGGAAAAATCAGTTAAAGGACGCAAATTATCGTTAATCGAAATTAAACAGTGTTTAAATGACTCCGGACAACAAAAGACCTCTCCCGTTCTGGAAGAAAAACAGACTTCGGCTTACTTCGATATGGATCCCGCACAAAAATTCAATGCCGTTTTGGCGACAACCATCCCTTATGCGGAAAATTCCGAAAACATCATTTCCCTTCAAAAGGTGAAAAATGGATTGTTTATAACCGATACGACCCTTTTTACAAATAAGGATTCATGGTTGAAAACTTTAAGTGATACAAATTTCGATTTGTTGATAATCGATCCTTTTTTTAAATCTAACATTCCTTTGACTGCGGAGGAAATCCGAAAGCTTAAAACGAAAAAGACCGGAGCCGTCCGATTAGTCTTTGCCGTTTTAAATGTAGGGGGCGCCGAAAAAACAAGATTGTATTTTGAAAAAAAATGGGAATCTTCTCCACCGGAATGGCTCAGGTTCCCTTCGGACACTCATCCTGATACCATTACGGTCGATTATTGGAACGACAATTGGCAACGCATCGTTGGAATCTATTTTAAAAGCATTATGGATTTAGGATTTGACGGAATTATTTTAACGGGAGTTGATACATATAAAACGTATGAAAATCTTATTCCCATCAATTGAAAAAATCACACCTGATCCAGTTCCATACAAAAGACATCTTTTGTTTCATCCTTCTATTAATGATTAAAAAAACGACTTTTCCAACGCCTATTCCGATTTGAACTTTCAGGAAATTTTTATATATTTTCGTAATGAAAAACGACAAACTTTATTTGTAATAGCAACTTGCCGCATCCAGTATGCCGGTTTTAAGCGGATATAAGTTACGACATCAGCGATACAAACGATAACGCTCAATTTGCCAAAAAATCTAAATGTCCTTATCATACGGAATCAATGCGCTATGCTTTTCAAACGCTTTTTTTATATATCGGTAAAATTCAAGCCCTATTTGTTTTGCATATAAACAGCAAAAAATTCTCTATAAAACTTTCCCGTTTTTTTTAATCAAGATCATACACCTCCATTAAAAAAAATCACTCATGCGCCAATATTTTTTTCGTATCCCGTTTTTCCGTACAAGGACACAAAAAAACTATATATACGAAAGGCACTTAAACGCCATAAGCCTTAATCCGAGGCGATCCAAATAACGACCGATCAAAAACATCAGACATTTTTGTACGGTAATCTCATTGAAAAGATACCAATATTTGAAATGTCAACGCCTTATATAACCGGTCAAAGTTTCTTTGACTTTTTCATATTCGGCAACGGCTGCCATAATGATCTTAAAAGCCTCGTCTTGACCTAAAAAGCCTTCAACAACAACCGTCTTATTTTCCAGTTTCTTGTAATCTTCAAAAAAACGCTGAACCTCAACCATGCGATGAGGTGGCAACTCATCAATGGACGAATAATGAGCATACTCCGGATCATCAGCATGAACAGCTATGATTTTATCGTCAGCTTCACCTTGATCGATCATTTTCATCACACCGATCGGACGGGCGGTCATGATTGTTAAAGGATAAACGGATTCCTGTCCTAACACAAGAATATCCAACGGATCGTGATCCTCACAGTATGTTCTGGGGATCAAACCATAATTCGCCGGATAATGGACACTTGAAAACAAAACACGATCCACACGGATCAAACCACTCGGTTTATCTAATTCATATTTATATTTCGATCCTTTCGGAACCTCAATTACGGCCGGAACAAGCTGCGGTACATTTCCGGCCAACTCGACATCATGCCATGGATGCATTTCAAACCTCCAAAGAAAAGGTGAAGTTGTCTTGCAGTAAAATCTTAAAAAAGTTATACTTTAAAAATTTAAAGGAGATTATAACGTGGCCAAAAAAACAGTACAACAAGAATCATTTTATGAAGTCCATCTGAATAAAAACGGAGATATTATGATTTCCATGCATGCTAGGGAACCAGAACCGACATCCGCCGTTTTAATTTACGATGGTGGAGAACATGCTTTATTATACCGAACCCCTGAATCTTCCGTTTTATTAGACTTCATCCATCCCGAAGTCCGCCCCTACCTTTTACAAGCAAAACAAGTTCTGATTGCCGAAGCGCAAAATTACACCGTCGTCAGAGAATATATGGCTGTATGCCGACGTGTTAAAAGCATTCCTGTTGATCCTGCCGCCATCAAACCGCTTTTAGATAAAGAAGATGCTCAGTCGCTTGACGAAAGAGACTTATACAAATGATACAAAAACAATTTACATTGGATGTTGAAACTTCAGCTTTCGGGTTTGTGAATATCACACCGGCAATTCAACGTTGCGTCCAAAATTCGGGTATAAAAACCGGATTGTTGACGGTTTTCATTAAACACACTTCCGCCAGCCTGACCATACAGGAAAATACAGATCCTGATGTTTTGACGGATTTGATAAATTTTTTTGAAAAAATCGCGCCTCAGGACAGCTCTCTTTACGCTCATTCTTATGAAGGCAAGGACGATATGCCAGCGCATATCAGAACTGTTCTGACGAATGTGTCTCTGTCAATCCCCGTGTCAAACGCTCAAGCTTGTTTAGGAACATGGCAAGCCGTTTATGTATGTGAACATCGCAATCGTGCGCATATCCGTCATATCGTCTTACACTTAACCGGTGAATGAACGACACCACTTTCCTTCTTGATAATACTCCAGCCCTGAAAAGCGTTGCTTGTATGACATATTCGACAACTCCTTAATCAAATACCCTAAATACACATACGCTTTTTTTTGCTCTTTCGTTTTTTCAATCAATTTCAATATCATATATGTACCAAGACTTGTCCCCTTGATATGGGGATCGAAAAAACTGTATACGGCAGACAATCCGTCATCCAAAATATCAACCAACATCACTGCAACCAATCGAGCTGTCTGCGGCATCCGTATTTCCAACAAACAACTGTCTACCGGGCAATCTTCTATCATGGCGCGATATTCCTCAAATGACATTTTTGCCATTTCACTGTTCGTATGCCGGACACAAAGATATGTTTTAAATAAATCATATTGCTCGATTGTTGCTATATTAGGCAAAAAGGTAATATGCATTTCTTGGTTTTGGCGCATTATTTTTTTCATTTTTTTGCTGGCGGAAAAGAAATCAACGTTTATACGCACGGAAACGCAAGCTTTGCAATCAGGACAAGACGGTATGTAGCAGACACGATGAGAACGTCTGAAACCGGATCGGGATAAAATATTCGCCCACCATTGTGCATGAGCTCCCGTTAAATCAACTGCCGTTTTTGATTCCATGCGATCCGGAAAATAATCACACGGGAAAGGTTTCGTTGCAAAAAAAGTTTTTAAATAATGCTGATGAGAATCCATGCAGGAATATTAGCAACAAAAACTGAAAAATATTTTAATAGAAAAATAAATGTAATTTTTTTTTATCAGGAGATAATTTTATTTTTTTTGCATAACGTTGTATTAACACAATCCCTTGATACGGAGTTAATTTTTTCGGCCAACTGATTTCATTTTCCTGACAAATATTGACATATAGGAATTTTCGTTTTCCCCAAGCCGTCAAAGTCGGTTTTTTTCCATAAAACAAAGCATTATTGACGGCTTCATGTATAGCCAGACGGCGATGGATAAAATCCGTTCCCTTTAAAGGAAAAAAGTCATTGGCAAAATGTAACAACGCCAACGGGACGTCACGTTCCCCGTCCAAAATAAAATCAACTTTCCATTGCCTGTTCAAAGGAGCTATAGACATAATGAATATTATATTAATAGAACTCTTACTTGACATTAAAGCCCTAATTTCATATAATGATCAAGTATTATTTTTAAACTGTCCTTAAAAAGGCTGTAAAATCCTAAGGTCACCATTCGGTGACCTTAGCTGTATCGGAGGGGATATTTTGGTCAAGATTTGTTATATCGACGAATCCGGTGATTTAGGTACTCTTCCTTTGCGCTCGGATCCGGACGGCAACCATCAGCCTGTTTTGGCAATTGGCGGCATTTTCATTGACCATGAAAGCCTGTATGAATTAACACATGACTTCATTAAATTGAAATATCGTTATTATCCGGGATTGAATTACCCGACAGACAAGTTTTTAGACCGTATCATTCCTGAAATAAAAGGAGCCGATTTACGCCGCAACGCCATGCGAGCTGGCAGGCGCATCAAACGCCACGCCATTGGTTTCCTAGACAGGATCATTGATTTGTTTTATAAATATGATATCCGTATTGTAGGACGCATCTGGGTAAAAATTCCAGGAAAACCCTTTAACGGGAAAGCCGTTTACACATCATCGATTCAAAGCATTTACACTTATTTTGACAATTATCTGCAACAAGAATGCGACTACGGTATTGTGATTGCCGACAGCAGGGATTATATCAAAAACATTAATTTATCCCATTCGGTTTTCACTCAAAAATTCAGATATCTGTATCCATTATATCAAAATATCGTTGAAATGCCGTGTTTCGGACACAGCAACAACCTTGCCGGATTGCAATTATGCGATATTCTTTGTTCGGCTTTGTTGTTTCCGATTGCAAGCTATGTCTATTGTTCGCAGGTCATTAACAATGTCCATGTTCAACCCGCCGCTCTGGAGTTACGAAGCCGTTACGGGCACAGATTGAGAGAATTGCAACACCGTTATACTAACAAAGACGGATTCAACATGGGGGGAATTGTTGTTTCAGACCCCATACAAAAACAAAACGCCATTGCTATGTTTAAAGACGTTTGAAATATTATCGCCCCACTTTTTCCAAATAGCGCCCATTATTGTTACATTTTTATTACAAATATACCCCCCTATCCATATACTTGAAGACAAACTTTTGAATTAAGTTAAAAATTAAGGGGTCTATCTTGAAAATCTGTAAGGAGATTTTTGTCATGAAAGTTCTATTTTATTTACTTTTTTTCCTTTCCATAACATGCCCCGCAAGCCATGCGGAAAGCACTTTTAATATGAATGACGCTTTTGTCATTGCAAAAGCCAGAAAATTAGGGCATTCAGCTCCTTTTTCTTTCGGAGAAAGTTCACCTGCAAACGGTTCATCATCATACCGTTTTGAATGTCATGATTCCAATTGTAAAACCTGTAATTACAGCACTGGCGTATGTTCCATATGCAACACCTACTATTTCCTGAGCGGTCGTTTATGCAAAAGCTGTTCCAGCATTTCCGTCAGCAACGGGATTTGCACAAATTGTTCTGCGACAGGATCTTGTACGCAAGCCACTTGTAACAAGGGGTATTTTAACAAAAGTGGAGCATGTCTAGCTTGTTCTTCGATAAAAGTTACCAACGGCTCGTGTACGCAATGTACTCAAACCGGATCATGTACGCAAGCCACTTGTAACAAGGGCTATATTAATAAGGATGGTACCTGTAAGACATGTTCACAGGTTTTTTCCAACTGTGCGGAATGTAACAGTACAAAGTGTACGAAATGCAAAAGTGATATGTTGTTGAAAGACGGAAAATGTGTCGCATGTCCTAAAAATGCAAAATGTAACGGAACAGAAAATTTCACCTGTAATTCCTCTTTTATTAAAAAGGGCAATCTTTGCTTACATTGTCCTGCAGGCTGTTCTTCATGTGAATTTGTTTCCGAGAACACGACAGAGGTTAAATGTACTTCATGCGAAAGCCAATTCCGTTTAGATGATAGAATCGGCAAAGATAGCATGTGCCGTCCGAGATGTTGCGATGACAATGCCGGATTGGTTTGGCCTAGCAATGGTATTCCCGGATATTATTCAGATCACATTGGATTGAGATCTGTTTGCCGCAATGGAAGCGGTTGTAAAGGATGGACGAGATGTAATAACGCAGATCTTAATGCTTATGATTACTAAACAAACCGGAAACCCCCGTATAAAAACGGGGGTTTCCCCTTTACGGGCTTCTCACACATCGGCTAAACGTCTGAACGGGGGTTTATCCATTTT
>CALXOZ010000009.1 GCA_944390195.1 uncultured Alphaproteobacteria bacterium | reverse complement strand
TGCGATTGGGCGGGTGCCGGACGGACGCGACAAGGGAAAAATTGGAAAAAATCTCAAGTGCGGGAATTTTTCAATACGACGCGTGATAAGATGCTTTTTTCTGAAAAAACAATCAAACTCATTGAAAAAAATTTGGATTCCATGGGGTGGTAATCTTGCGGACACACATTTCTTATACAGGAATGATGTTTTTACCCCCCCCTTTACGCTTCCGGACACATCTGAACATATGAAAAATGATTTGCGATTGGGCGGGTGCCGGACGGACGCGACAAGGGAAAAATTGGAAAAAATCTCAAGTGCGGGAATTTTTCAATACAACACCCGATAAAATGCTTTTTTCTGAAAAAACAATCAAACTCATTGAAAAAATCTTACCGGTTCAAAATACTGTAAACGATATGAGGCATATCCATACCGTAATAATGCTTTACAAAAGAAAATTCAGGTTTCATTCCCAACCGTTCAGCAACTTTGCGGGAAGCGGAATTTGTATCCCGAATAATACTGACGACTTTTTTCTTTTTCAAAACATCAAAAGCATACCGCTTACATCCCAAAGCCGCTTCCGTCGCAATTCCCTGATGCCAGAACTTTCGCTTTAACAACCACCCGATTTCCACTTCTTTTCCTAAAGGGGTCTGTTGGACGGTCAAACCGACTTGTCCCATAAAATCTCCCGTTTTTTTGGATATGACAGCCCATAGACCAAATCCGTCGTCTTGATAACGCTTTATTTGCCGTTCCAGCCACTCTCGAACTTCCTGATCGCTAAATGCGTGTTCATAAGCATACATGACTTCCGGATCTTGCAAAATCTCAGCCAGATCCTTAAAATCATCAAAAGTGATCAAACGCGAAAAAGTGCGTTCCGTCTGTAAAACGACTTGATTATCTGCCAATTCCGACATAATCAAATCCTAAATGAACAGCTTTTTCTTTATCCAACAGGTTACGCAAATCAACAATTTTAGCTCTATTCATCAAAAGTTTGATTTTTTCCAGATCCAAAGACTTAAAATCCCGCCACTCCGTCAAGACTGCCAGAACATCGGCATTTTGAACCGCTTGATAAGCGTCGTCAGCATACCGGATCTTATTTCCCAGTATTTTTTGTGCCGTCGGCATTGCTTTGGGATCATAGGCGATAATATCCACATCATGCTTTAACAATTCCGAAACGATTTCCATTGCCGGACTTTCACGACAATCGTCCGTCCCCCCCTTAAACGCCAACCCTAAAACAGCGATGACAGGTCTTTCCATATCTTTCACAGAGTTTAAAACACGTTCCGCCATTTGCGTTTTACGGGCATCGTTTTTAAGAATGGTCGTTTCAATCAAAGACATTTCCACGCCGTATTTACGCGCCATACACGCCATGGCATTCGTATCCTTTGGAAAACAAGAGCCTCCGTAACCCGGTCCCGGATTTAAAAACTTCGAACCGATTCTTGTATCCAACCCCATCCCTTTTGCGACTTCATAAACATCGGCTCCGGATTTTTCACAAAAATCCGCCATCTCGTTGATGTAATGAATTTTCATAGCTAAAAAAGCATTTGAAGCATACTTGATTGTTTCAGACGAACGACGCTTGACAAACAATATATCAACTTTTTCCCCGAAAGGAGCATACAATTCCTTAACCCGCTCGATTGCTTTCGGAGAATCAGAGCCAACAATAATCCTGTCAGGATTGAAAAAATCATGAACGGCAAATCCCTCTCTTAAAAATTCCGGCAGGGAAATCACGTCAACATCAGCATCAGGATTGACATCATGAATTATTTTTTCCATAGCATCGCCCGTCCCGACCGGAACTGTGGACTTGTTCGCAATAACAGTATAACCGTTGACATATAACGCCAATTCCCGAACAGCCGCATTGATGTATTTCATATCCGCCTCTTTTGTTACGGGATGCGGCGGCGTACCGACTGCCAAAATGACAATGTCCGCGTTTTCCACCCCTTCTTTCATATCGGATGTAAACGTCAAATGTCCGGCAGAAACACTTTTATGAAATAATTCCTCCAATCCGTCTTCAAACAAGGTGATTTTTCCGGCTTTCAAGGCATCTATTTTTTCCGTATCCATATCAATACAAACAACATCATGCCCTAAAGATGCAAAGCCGACACCGCTGGGCAAACCGACATACCCTGTTCCAACAATCCCGATTTTCATACGACATTATCCCGCTTTAATAAAAACATCTATTACAGGTTATACGTTTTTCCATGTCCGTGTGCAAACTTTTTTGTTTGGGTCTTCAATTGTTCGGAAAACAAGATAGTTCTTGCACTGGAAAAGAACAACCCATAGAATAAAATGAAATTGTTTTTTAAAGGAGACTTTGCTTTGATGAAAAATAAGTTTTTACTGTCATTGTCATTTGCCGCTGTGTTCCTTTCATTTCATTCTTCATTCGCTGCAACCACAGTATCCCAAAACGATACTAACTCTTTAAACGTAACTGTTTACAACAACGGGTTCGGGTTGGTTAAAGATAACCGTAAAGTCAATTTCACCAAGGGATTGAATTCCTTGTCTTTCCAGGGAGTTTCCGCACAGATCCAACCTGAAAGCGCTTTATTTGAAGGCAACGGGTTAACGGTTCGCGAACAAAATTTCAATTTCGACCTTTTGTCCAGAGAATCCTTGTTGCGAAAATTCTTGGGCAAGGATATCGAAGTCATTGAAACACATTATATCAGCGGGAAGAAAACTGTTGAAAAAGCTAAAGTCTTATCCGTAGATGCCGGTTTGGTTTTAAAAATCGGAGATCGAATTGAAACCGATTACAATGGACGGTTGATTTTTCCGGACATCCCTGAAAACTTGTACGACCAACCGACATTGTCTATCAACGTCGTTGCAGACAGTGACGGAGAACGTAATGTCGAACTGAGCTATTTGACGAACGGCTTGACATGGCGCGCCGATTATGTCGCGGAATTGAATGACAACGAAGATATGTTGAATTTGAACGGCTGGGTAACTTTAACAAACACATCGGGCATCCCCTATAATAATGCTGACATCCAATTTGTCGCCGGAGCCGTCAACAGGATTCGTCCCGTTGTCCCCAGACCGATGATGTTCAAAGCGGCAAGAGCGCAAGTCAGTATGGATGCCGCCGGTGTTACCAATGCCATGAGCGAAGAACAATTGATGGATTACCATTTATATTCCTTGGGGCGTAAAACGGATATAGCCTCCAACCAGACAAAGCAACTGGCTTTATTTTCCGCCTCCGGAGTAAAAGTGGAAAAGGAATATAAATTTACAAATATTGTCCCTTCTTACAGAAACGCCAACGGATCTGGCGAATTTGACACGCGTAACGCCGAAGTCGTTTTGAAATTCGATAATGACAAAAAATCAAATTTGGGATTATCTTTGCCGTCCGGCATTATCCGTGTATACAAAGCGGATAGTAAAAAGAACATGTTCTTTGTCGGTGAAGATAAAATCGATCATACCGCTGAAAACGAAAAAGTGAAATTGGATTTGGGAAATGCTTTCGACGTAACAGTTCGAGGCAAAGAAACGGCATTCACCTCCTTTTCCAACAAATCTTACGAGGCCGGTTATTCATTGACCTTTAAAAACGCTAAGGAAACTCCTGTCCGTATCACTTATCAACAAGACTTCCCTTATCAATGGTCAATAGCGGATTCTTCGATCCCTTATACATCTCCGACAGCCCGCCAAGCCCAATGGGTAATCGACCTTCCGGCAAAAGGGCAGAATGTATTGAACTTCACCGTACGTGTAAAGAAACCTTGAGATCGTCATGATAAAAATTGTTTTTCTCTTTTCTTTGTTATTAGTGCATTCCGCCACAGCCCAAGAACGTTTGAACTGGCAGCCTTTGGAAGTAACCGTCGTGGAAGAGGAGGAAGAATCTAAAAAAGAAACAAGTGTTTCTGCTTTTAAAGAAGCTGAAGGACGTTTTAAAAGTTTGATGGATCAACTAAAAGAAAGTGTTGAAAACAAACGCAACGATAAAAATAGAAAAGTCGAAGCTGTCAATCAGGAAACCGTTTATTCCGCCATTGTGGAAATGATTGAGACCTCTTATCCCGGCGGCTTGGACGCTATGTTGGAAGCCAACGAAAAATTGGAAGATGACATTTACCGTTTGATTCTGATGCTTCCAAAATATGTTTATCAATATATCGGTCCGTTCATCAATGAAATGCCTTACGTTTCCGATCGTATTTTGAATATTCCGGGCATAAAAGAAACAAAAGGAAAATTTCCAACGCGAATCGCTCCGCAAATGCAAGAATATGCAAAAAAATACGGTAAATATATGTCGACGCATTTGTATATTTACTTGATGCCTGAAGCTTGGGCGACCACGACACGGGAAAAATCGACTTTTAAAGGGTACAATAAAATCATTAAAATTGATGAAAATACAAAACCCGACGACTTGTTCAGTATGAATAATCAAACGTTATTGAAAAAACATGCTTTGTTGTCTCCGGAACGATACAGAACAGGGGAAGCGTTGAAAAAACAATTCCGTCCGCAAACGCCCGCCAATCAAGTAACTCAGACTTCCGCACTGACCGAAGGCGATGTCGAAGCCGCCTTGGCTTCTTTTGAAAGCATCGAAAAAGAATTCGGAAACAACCGCTTTGATGACTTCCATACCGCTTTGCGGGATATGTCTTTAAGCGATAACAACCTGATGGGAGAAATGTTAAATCCGATGCAAGTTCTTGTTGACAAAATCAAACGTTTGCCAGAAAAAGAACGTTTTGAAAAAACAATTGCCAAAAACGGATTCACTCTTGACAGTTGGGGGATTACTGTTGACAAAATCATCAAAGCGCGCAGAGTTGCAACAATGACTCCCGCAGTCGCTTTAAATCTTGCGACATGGCGTCGGTTGGACAAGCCGCCTAAATCATTTGATGTCCTTTCGCCTCATGATCGTCAAGTTTCTTGGGACAGCATTCAGCTTTTCTTGGGAATGTATACTTCAACACGTGAAAACGTGCTTGCAGTAAAAAATTATGGTGATAAAATCCGGAAGGTTTTTGCAACCAGAGACATGATGTTTATAGAAACGCCCGTTTACGGCATTTACTAAAAGGATATGAAAATGGGGTGGACAGACGAACAGGTAGAAGAATTAAAACACCTTTGGGAAAAGGGGTTGACAACAGGGGAAATCGGCAAGATCTTAGGGGTTTCTAAAAATGCCGTAGTTGGAAAGGCGCATCGTTTAGGATTGAACAGCCGCCCTTCCCCTATCCGGAGAAACGATGAAGACAGAAATATAACAGAAACCACAGACCAAAACGAAAAGAAAAAAATTCTGAAATCCACTGTCATTCAAAAGTCTGCTGATAAAGAAAAGAAAAAGTTTATTACTGTTAATGATCTGACTTCTTCTTCTTGTCGCTGGCCGATCGGGGACCCAAAAGATGAAGATTTCCATTTTTGTGGAAAGCAGTCTTTGCCTGATAAACCGTATTGTGAAGAACATGCGGCAATTGCTTATGTATCAGCTAAAACTTTACGTTAAAAATTCTTAATCCCCCGAAAGGGGGATTTTTTGTAGCTAAAAAACTTTTTTCCATTCAAACCGGTTAAATAAAGAGGCAACAATACAATTGGCAACTGGAAAATCACCTCTTTATTTATAAAGCTCAAGACAAACAAAACTGTAAAAAAAAATTTTATTTATATTCAGATTAGTAATATTTCCAACTTTATAACACAACGTTTAAAACAACATCAACAATAAAGCGGATTTTTCTTCTATACTTCAAAGCAAACTTTTTTCATTATAGACTTTAAAGAGTCTTTAAAAATTGATTTCTGATAACGATTTCAATATATTTCAGACTCGCTTCAGATTTTAAAACAAAGTGTGATTTTTCATTAAAATTTTTCACTAAAGCAAGTTTCCATATCTACATTAAAAATTTTAAAACAGAAATCATCTCAGGTTCACAAATAAATCATTTTCAACCTGACAAACGGCATCAACTGTCCAAACCCATTTCAACATTATATCTCTGGCTTCAGGATAAAGCAGAGTTCATGACAGAATTTTTCCCAAAAATACAGATATGCTTTGTCAAAATATAGCATAAGATGCCAAACTGAAACCTTGTATGTAAAAATTGTTTTTTAAAAAAGGATGAAGTAAAGAAAAATTGTACTGAATTTTATTCCGACTTCATAATGTGCCCTTGTAATGTCCAGTGGTTTTAACATATCAACCGCACGCTCCATTTATCGAAATATTACCACGCTTTCAGTTAGGAAAAGCATATCAACCATAATAAACCGATCAAAGAACTCAAACTCAAAGAAACATTTTCATGAACATTGTTCATGTTACACTTTTTTTTCTTTCATAAGATCTTTACCGTACATATAAAAAAATCTCTGCTTTTCCCGCATAGAATCATGTGAAGTGTTTTTACATACGGATTCTCCATTAGTCGAAACACTGTTCCATAAAAAAAAACCGCCTGATCAGGCGGTTTTTATCAATAAATTACGAATTAACGATATTCCCAAGTAACAGAACCTGATTTCCCCTCAGAGCAAATGGAAGCCGCTCTGTCCAAAGTTATCGGTAAAGGATTAGCTTCCTCAGTCCATGTAAACTTTGTTCCCTTCGAAGCAACCTCTCCGTCATCGGAAGTTGTGTAACCAACTGTCATCGACAACAGCCCAGAGGATTGATCTGCCCCCCAATCCGCAGTTGCCATTTTAACACAAGCTTCCGGTGTCAATCCTCCGTATTGGATAGTAAAAGAACGGTTAGCTCCGGCAGAGTTGCCAACACCAAAGATAATTTCCCCTCCGAAAGGATTTAATCCTTTAGTTCCGCCATCCCCCAAGGATTCTTCTGTCAAAATCCCCATGGCGTAAGCCTGGTTTGCCGTTAACGGTGTATAGGTACGCTGAGAAGCATACAGGGTGCGCACGTTGGTGATGATTGTCTGCACCTGATCCATTGCCTTTGTAATTTTAAATTTTGACATGGCTTGAGAATACCCGGCAATCCCCCCTACGGAAAGGACGCCAACAATTGCCAGAACACCGAGCATTTCAACCATGGAACGACCGGCTTCATGAGAATCTAAACGTTTCATTACATTTCCTCCTGTTTTACAATTATGGAGGTAGTTTACACTAAATGTCATACTGATACAATTCTGAAATTATTCATAAAGACTATAACGAAAGTCATAATCAAAAAGGTCTTTTCAACACTTATGAACTTTTTTTTTACATTTTTAACATATGTGTTTACAGTTGATCCGCATCAGATCGTTTTATGTTCAATTAGGAATTTATAAAAATAGGAAATAAACCTGATCCGGTAAAAAAGAATGATTTCAAGGGGTTTTGTTATGAACAAAGCAGATTATTTTCGCAAACGCTTTTATCCCGATGTATCTGATGAGCAATGGAATGATTGGCATTGGCAACTCAGTCGCCGTTTGACCGGAGAACAAGAACTGAAACGTCTTTTTGATTTGACGCATGATGAGGAACTGGCTTTAAAACAAAAAGACTCATTTCCTTTTGCAATTACACCTTATTATGCCAGTGTTGTTGACGGATCTCCTTTACGCAAGACGATGTTTCCCGACTTGAAAGAAAAAATCTGTTCAAACGGAGAAACCGACGACCCTTTGGGAGAAGAACCTTGTATGGTTGCGCCGGGCTTGGTTCACCGTTATCCGGACAGAGTCCTGTTTTTAACGACAAAGTATTGTTCTTGTTATTGTCGTTATTGCACACGTTCCCGACTAGTCGGACGCCATTCAAGTCAAACGGAAACGATCGGGTTAAAGGCTTCATGGGAAGAAGCTTTCAAATACATAGCAAAGCATACCGAAGTCCGAGACGTTCTCATATCCGGAGGGGATCCTTTGACTTTAAGTGACAATACCCTTGATTACCTGCTCTGTCGTTTGCGGGAAATAAAACATGTGGAAATTATTCGCATCGGATCAAAAGTGCCTGCCGTTTTACCGATGCGCATCACTCCTGATTTGTTGAAAATCATACAGAAGTACCATCCCGTTTTTTTCAGTTTACATTTCACACATCCCGACGAAATCACACCTGAAACGGCAAAAGCGTGTGAAGATATCGCAAATACGGGAATCCCTGCCGGTTCTCAGACCGTTTTGCTTAAAGACATTAATGACGATCCAGATACTTTAAAAAAATTGATGCATGAATTATTAAAACATCGAGTTCGTCCTTATTACCTGTTTCAATGCGATCCGATCTTGGGATCAATGCATTTTCGCGTTCCGGTTTCCCGTGGCATCGAATTGATTAACGCTTTACGAGGATATACTTCAGGGTATGCCGTACCGACTTACGCTATAGACATCCCTGGAGGTGGAGGAAAAATCATTATTAACGATCAACGTTATATGGGACGAGACGGTGATTTTATTTTGTTGAAAAATTTTGAAAACAAAATATATCGCTACCCTGACCCGATTTAAAAAATTGCGAAAAAACTGGTCAATAGACTTATAAATCCCCTTAGTAAATTGTTTTTTCATTCATGAAAAAATCCATCGGTTCAAATCGAAATATATGTCTATCAAATGCGGACACAAGAAAGTCCGTATGAACACCCAGAAAATCAAACGGCTTTTAAATTTTTCAAGACTTGATACCGTTTATACACGGGGTGAGGATATATCTATGTATGCATGATAAAAACTTTTTAACCTATTCATTCCGAGCTATTGATAATAGCTTACTCGTATGACAACCTCTTAGATGAATTTATATTATATATGATTATCATTTTATTATGGTAAAAAAGGGCTTTTTTTGCAAATAAAGGACGCCCTGTTTAAATCTATTTTTTGTCAAAATCGTAAAGACTTTTGCATTCCCCTTTTGCCTATATCCGTTACATTCAAAATCATTGAAGTAATGTAAAGCTGCAAATCCGGTTTATACTACAATATAAATATCATAAAAACCCCCGCCTTTTAAAGCGGGGATCATGAAATTAAAAAATACGTTTTCCAATTGGGTATTCAACTGATATTAAAAGGTAATTTCGATACATGCCGTACTGTTGCCACATACTCCCGAACGATCCCTTTCATCGGATTATCCCCTACAGGATCTGTGAATTCGGCGACAAGAACGCTGGAAGCTTCTTTCAATAACGGACATACTTCCGGATGAATATAATCCAAAACAATCATTTGGTCTGCTGTACGATAAAACAAAGCATGGTTTTCACCATTAAATAAAATCTGCGGACGATCCGGACTTCCCTCGCGCGCCTTCAGACAAAAGAGTAGCTCTCCTTCCGAATTAGCCAAAATATCATAATAACTTTCGGCTTCTACAGCAGCATTTACCATTTTATTCTCCGTTCTCACATTTCATTCCCCCGAACAGGCAGGCATATTATACTCGCCTATTTTTTCATATCAAGAAAAATACCTTACTTTCCTTCTTCTCGAACAGTTGCAGTCGTCGTTTTCTTTTTCGTATTATAATGACATGAATAAGATATTTTTGTCTTTTCGCCTTCATTACTGATCAATTGCGCACGATCTCCCATTAAAAGAATGTCATCATTTAACACATCGACTTCATAACTTGTAAACTTATAATCTTTTGCAGAGACAGTCCATTCAAAACGCCCTGTAATTTCCTTTGCCACCGCATTTTCACAAGCTTCCTGAGCGATTTCTTCATATTCAGCGTAATACGAATGCTTTTTAGTATTCATTTTACGACATTCTTCATCGGTTGTGCACACCTTTGTTGAAGCCATACTCATACTCATACGCATTTTTTCAGCGTCTTCTTGTCTGCGTTCTTCTTGTATTTTCTGAATCGTTTCAATTTTCCTGTCCACACTGAACTGGACGGCGGAAGCTTGCAGCGATAACAGAAAAGAAGTTAAAATCAAGATCATCAAAACTAATTGAATTAAATTAATGCCGCGTTCTTTGGCTTTTTCATGTATCTTATAGCCGCCGTATCCCAAACCGACAATAATGCAAAACAAAATGAACTTTGAAAAGAAAGCTCCTTTTGAAGCGATATCTGAAAACATCGACAGCGCCATGACCGCAAAAATAAACAGCAAAAAGTAAGAACAAGCCGGATAAGCGGTAATTCTTAAAATATTTTTTTCACCGGCAAGAACAGCCAATGCCGCAATTGAACCGAACAACAAAAAAATCAGTACGAATTTACCGAAAAGACCGAAAAGTGAAAAAAGAAATAAAAAAAACAATAAAAGAACTATACACGCCCCGTAAGCAATTGCCACACGAATAGCGCCCTCTTTATTTTGAACTAAAAGAGTTTTAAGGTCTCCTTTTAACAAGGGTTCGATATCCTCGTCGGATAATAGGAGCATTTTTTTGATTTTTTCTTGTAAATTTTGCATAATTTCGTCCTCCGGCAAAAATCTAAAATAAAAAAGCATAAAATCATAAAAATTGCAAAAACTAAATCAACCGCCTTTTAACAAGCGGCGTTTTTCCCTGTCCCAGTCTCTTTTTTTGATATCTTCGCGCCTGTCAACCGTGTTTTTTCCAACTCCCAACCCTATTTTCACTTTGGCCTTTCCTCTAGCGTTGAAATAAAGTTCCAAGGGAATCAAGGTATACCCTTTTCTGGCGACAGCACCGATCAAACGCTTTAATTCTTTTTTATGCAACAACAACTTGCGCGGTCTGGCCGCTGTGTGTTTGACATACCCGATCGATCCGTATTCCAGAATTGAGGCGTTGATTAAAAACAACTCCCCTTCTTGGGCGCTGGCATAAGCTTCGTTTATACTTGCCCGTCCCAAGCGTAAAGATTTGACTTCCGCTCCTGTTAAAATTATTCCGGCTTCGACCGTTTCCTGAATCGCATAATTAAAACCGGCCTTTCTGTTTTTGGCAACAGTTCCCACATTGATCATCGTCGTTTTTTTACGAACTGACATACTTTATTTTATCACTCCCGTTTTTTGCAAAGCCAAGAGAACGGCTTGTTTTGATTTTTCAGATATTTCGCACAAAGGTAAACGCAAAGAACCGTCTCCGAACCCCAAAAGAGAGGCCGCATATTTTACAGGGCACGGATTTGTTTCAATGAATAGAGCTTCATGCAACGGCAACAAAAGATCACGGATTTTTTCAATTTCAGCCCAATCCTTTTGTTTCCAAGCCCGATGCAAAGCGGCACACAAAGCCGGAGCGACGTTTGATGTAACAGAAATGCAGCCATCCCCGCCATGAGCTAAAAAAGCGACAATAGAAGCGTCTTCGCCTGATAAAACAGAGAACCCCTCTTTTTTTACGGCTTGCCTGATTTTCAAAGGACGCATAATATCCGGCGTTGCATCTTTTATACCGCATATGCGCGGTAATTCCGCCAATCTGGCAATTGTTTCCACCGCGATATCAACTCCCGTCCGTCCGGGAACGTTATACAACACAATCGGCAAACAGGAAGCATCATGAACCGTTTTATAATGCAGGAACAAACCTTCTTGAGTCGGTTTATTATAGTAAGGGGTAACAATCAAAGCCCCGTCAACTCCCGCTTTTTGAGCAATTTGCATATTTTCAATCGTCTTATGCGTATTGTTACACCCCGTTCCGGCAATGACCGGCACTCGATGATCAACGAATTGAACACATAAATTAATCACTTCCTCGTATTCCGAAGATGTCAAAACAGCACTTTCCCCTGTCGTACCGCACACTACGACACCCTCGACACCGGATTCAATTTGAAAATCAATAAAACGGTGAAAAGCTTCCGGATCCACCCGCCCCGCTTTGAAAGGCGTTATCAAAGCCGTAAAAAGTCCTTTAAACATAAGACCTCCTAAAAAAAATTACTTTTTAAATTAACCTTATCTTAAAAAAAATACCACAAAAATTAAACAAGTTACCCATTTTAGCCAAAGGAAAAGAAGTGAAACAACGCGTTTTACTTTTCAGTTTTTTTTATTTTTCTTTTATTTCAGTCTGTTACAGCGCTACGCCACAGTTTGATCCAAGTTATGTAAAAACAATTAATGAAGCCGTCGGCGGAAATTATTCCGTAGCATTAAACGAAGCAAAAAAAACGCTGGATCCGAAATTGATCAAACTTGTCGAATGGCTTCGGTTGACTGACACCAAAAACATTCCAGAATTTGAAGACACACAACGCTTTATCAAAAACAATCCCGGTTGGCCTCGAATTTATTTGATCCGGCGCAATGCAGAAAAAGCTTTGCTGAAAAAAGACGACAAAGAGGCTTTGGAAAAATGGTTCAAGCAATACCCTCCTGTTTCGACACAAGCCGTTTTAGAATACGCCGATATCTTGATGAAAAAAAAAGAATGGGAAAAAGCTGTGCCGATGCTACATTCCTTGTGGGCGAAAGGCAATCTGGATGAAAGCGAAACACAGCAAGTTAAAGAAAAACTTTTCTTTTTGTTGGACGAACGTGATTATGCCAACCGGACAAAAAAATTGCTTGACGAACGGAAAGCGACACAAGCGCGGCGTTTTTTCCCTTTCCTTGACGAAAACACCCTTAAATTGTTCCAAGTCCGTGCGGATTTAATCTCGAACAAAAAAAACGCCAGAAGAAATATAAAATCTTTAGACCATATCCAAAAACAAAACGATGGACTTTTTTTTGATTTGTTGCGCTGGCTTCGAGTTAATAAAAAATATGCTTCCGCCGCAAAGTTATTACAAGAAGTTCCTGAAAAAAAACAGAACACTTCCCGATGGTGGAAGGAAAAAGCAGCCCTGATCCGCTGGTTTTTAAACAATGGCAACTATTCAGACGCTTACACCATAGCCAAAAACAGCTACATGAAAAAAGGAGCCGATTTCGCTGATGCCGAATGGACTGCCGGTTGGATCGCTTTGCAAAATTTGAAAAAACCGCGGCTCGCAGAAAAACATTTTCTAACGCTTTTGGATTCCGTTTCCCTGCCTATGAGCGTTTCCAGAGCTCAATATTGGTTGGGCAGAACTTACGAAGAAATGAAAAAACCGGAAAAAGCCGATCAATACTATAAACAGGCCTCTTCTAAAATCACAACGATTTACGGACAGCTTTCCGCCGAAAAATTAAAAGACAAGCACCCCTTGAGAAAATTACCCATAACAGAAGTTCCAGATCAAGCATTAATGGACAATTTCAAAAAATCCGAACTTTTTACAATTATGACCATGCTGGAAAACGCCGGTCAACATGATTTGGTTACTCTGTTTGCTGTCAAGCTCTTTCAAAGCGTAAAAAATCCTCAAAGCGCTGCCGCCTTGGCCTATGTTTTATCAAACGATTTAAAAAGAGACGACCTTGTGGTCATACTGTCAAGACGGATACGCCAAAACGGTACGGATATTTTATCATTAGGCTATCCGATATGGAATCTTGAACATGACGAACAGGCAGAAACCGCTGCCATCTTATCAATCATCCGTCAGGAAAGCAGCTTTTCAACACACGCTGTTTCCGTTGCCGGAGCCCGTGGTTTAATGCAAATCATGCCGGCAACCGCAAAAGAAATGGCTCAGAAAAAACGGAAATCCTTTTCTTTGAAAAAACTGACAAATCCGGATTTTAATGTCGAATTGGGCAGTGCCTATTTTGCAGAACTGGTTAAAAGATTCAACGGATCCTATATATTAGCCATCGCCGCTTACAACGCCGGTCCAACCAATGTCAACCGTTGGCTTAACTCGATCGGATACCCGTATGAAGATATAGATCCGATTGATTGGATCGAACGCATCCCCTTTACGGAAACAAGAAACTATGTGCAACGCGTTTTGGAAAATTTGCACATCTATAGAAGGTATATGAATTACCCTTCAACAAGTTTATCAAACTGGGAAAAAGCGGAAATAAACGAAGAAAAAAACGAAAATTAAAATTTTTCCTCCTTTTCAATAACGGGTTGTTCATAAATCTTCCATTTTTGAACAACCTTCTTTATATTCGGATCGTTTTTGTTTTCAAATTCCCACCCTTTTTCCAATAGCCTTTTGACCGACCATTCATTCCCTTTAAAAGCAAGCAAAACAGAACAGGCAAGTAACAGTATTTCCGTTATCGCATCGACAGGATCCGGACGACCAAAAGAAGAAAAATCCTGTAACGTCGAAGCAGACAATATCTGCTTTAAACGAACGTAAAAATTAAAAAATTGAATGCTTGATAACAAAAACATAAACCAAGCCCATCCCCACAATCGTTTAAAAAATAAAGGCAAACCAAAAAATCCCCCAAACAATAAAATCTGCCAATTGAATCCGAATGCCATTTTCTTTTCATCACCGTTGTAAGGATTGATCATTTTAAATTGATCCGTTTTAATTGATCCCCACAAAACAAACTTAAAAAAATCTTTTACCGACATTTTTAACCGCCTTCATCATAATAATATCATTTCTTCGCTTCTTGATCGTAAAAAGCAATCAATTTATCCAACATTGCGTTTAAAGCCTGATAGACCATTTTATACGTCCGTTGAGACCCTTTATTCAAAACCGGATGACGAAGCAAAAATGAACGAACATTTTGATCATCTCGCAAAAAATGCAAAGCATAAACACCGTAATTTCCCATAAACTTTAAAGCTCGTAAATATCTGTCTGCCGCATCACAACGTAAATCCCTGCCCTCATATTTTCCAGTTTTTCCTGAAACGAACAATCGATCATAATTCAATGTGGTTTTTTGTGAAAATAAAGAAAAATGATAATCCTTAACGAACATCAACCCTGCTTTCAACCGGTTTTCCGAATAAGGGAAATTTCCCAATTTTCCGTTTTTATACAATTTTACCAGCACCGGTAAATCCAAAGATTTTTGATTATTAATATATGCGCATATTTGCATGAAAGTCTCCTGCATCAAGTATTAAGAAAGGGGCATTTTATCACATATTGTTTAAACAATCAATCACAACTAGTTAATTTTTTTTTGTGATAAAATATGTCAATATGTTTCTGTAGAGTTGATTAAAAATTTAAGAGGTCATTATGATAGGAGAACGTCTGCATCAAAGGATTTCTGAATTGGGATTAACTCAACAAAGGGCAGCAGATCAGCTGGAAATCAGTCAAAGCCGACTGAATCAGTATTTAAAAAACAAACGTGAACCTGATGCGCAAATGTTTTGCAAAATTTGTCAAACATTTAATGTATCACCAAATTGGTTATACGGATTCGAAGAAAATACTCCTAGAGAATTACCGAAAATTGACAAAAATGCACTGGAAACAGCTGTTTTATTTTTAAAAAAATACGAAGAAAGTCGTCATAAAAACTTTTCAGCGGAACAGAGCGCCCGCATTGTTGCTGTTGTTTATGACATAATCGTATCAGAATCAACAGAAAATGCACAAAAAGCAATTGAATGGGTAATAGAGGCTGTTGCATGATAGAACAAGATAACCGACCAAAAACAAATACTTTTGAAGACCGTATAAAACACTTACAAAATCTGCTTAATGAACCTGTAGGACAAGAGAAAAAACAAGAAAAAATACAACATGATCCTTTTTTAGCAAAAGATAAAGTCATCTTCATTTACATCAATGGAAATCATAATAATATTGGCTGGCAATCAAAAAAAAGAGCTCCTCTTTTTTTAGGGGTTGTTGTTGTTTTACTCTTTTTTTAATCCCCGTTTCCCGCCATAATTTTGAAAGTAAGCAAAATACAACCGAAAGTTGTATATCTTCTCCTTCAGAAATAGAATTATTAAAAAATTATGTCAAAGGCTTATCTAAAAAGCAAAATCGTCATCCAAATTCTATCTGGGCCGAATTAAAAAGAAAATATGATTTTTATTCCTATAAACAGATAGATTGCGAAACGATGAAAAAAATAAAAAATGAGCTTAATCTGAATATTCTTCTGAACAAGATCGAATATATACAATAGAATAAAAAAAATTCTATTAATTTATAGCTCAAATACCATCATGACAAAGTGAATAAAAACAGTAACATATTTTTTGAAAGCACGCATTTTTATAATAATCGAGCTTTATACATATATATGTATCGTTAAATAGTAAAGGAGAATATTATGTTACTTAAAAAAATCCTTTTAGGAAGTATTGCCTCCGCCATGGCTTTAACTGTTTTTGTTTCTTCGGCCAAAGCCCAAGAACCTTGCGGTGATCGTCCTTACGTTGCCGTCAGAACCGGTTTGGCAATGTTAAAAAATCATATCGACAAAAATGCTTGGGAAGGATCTGCCGCTCTTGGTATGCAGTTGAATGAATTCAGAACCGAATTGGAATACACATACCGTAACAAAATCGAAGGGGACTATTTGGGCGCAAAACATAAAGTCGATACAATGAGCTTAATGGTCAATGGATATTATGATATTGATACCGGATCGGAATTACGTCCTTATATCAACTTGGCTATCGGTGCTTCCAGATTGAAACAGAGGTATATTGGCGTTTCTTCTGAAACAGAATATAAATTTTCATGGGGTGGCGGTGTCGGTGTCGGTTATGATATGACAAATGATATCACTTTCGATTTAGGGTATCGTTTCCAAGACCTTGGCGAACAAATTAAATCAAACGAGTTTTATGCTGGTTTAAGATTTGCATTTTAACATTTAGCAAGACAAAGAAAAGCCGGATTCTTTTCGGCTTTTTTTATTTCTGGAATAATTTAAGGGTTGATTTCCTAAAAAAAATAAATAACATATTGTTATTATTTTAAGGAACGCTCATGCCTCTTTTCTATACCGATTACGATATCTTACTTAACATTCTTGAAAAAGAATCACTTTTTTTCAAAGAAATACAACAACTCTCCCTTTGTTTGAAATCTATCGACTTATCGGATTACATCAACGGGTTACATGATTTAAAAAGCGATTTTATCATTCCGGCTCAAAACCATATTTTATCTCATGAAAAAACGCGTTTTGATACCACTTTTTCAGACAGATACTGGTATTATGAACGGACTTAGGCAGAATACAACAATTCTGTAAAAAATGGTTCTTCAGAAGGAACGATTTGCGTTGATGACAATGAAATATTTTGAACTTTTGTAACAGTCACGTCATATTGGCGAACGATTTTAGATGAATCTTCCGGTGTTTCTAAAAATCTTACTTTTCGTGCTGTCAACAACAAGGATACCAATTCCTCTGCAACACTATCCAGTAAAATAACCTGCCCCGGACGACGCAACAAAAAAACATGGAAGTCATCATCAAATAAAAAGCGAGGATTGACCGGCTCCCCCTCATAGGCCTTTATTGTAAAACCGATTATTCCATCAGAATCACGAAAAACGAAATAAAGCTTATCCTGAATAATTTTTCTCATGCTTTCTTCCTGTGTGTTGAATTTTCAAGATACTGCTATTGTTTTAAAATTTTATTACCAATATGGAAAAAAGATATATTTTTCATAAAAAATAGATAAAATATCGAAAAAGGACAAAAAAATCATGTTTTTGAAGTCATCTCTATTTTTTATTATTTTTTACATACTTATCAAGTTATTACAGTTTTTTGCCGGTGTTGAAGGCATCGTCCATTTGCTCGGACTGCATTGGATCTTTTCAGGTTTTGCAGCATTATTATTATTATTTATTCCTGTCATCGGTCCTTTTGTCGGTGTTTACGGAGCCGTTCAAGGATGGGGGTGGTCTCCTATTTGGGCTATGTTACTATTTTTCGGATATTATTTCATATATTTTTTCTTATTTTTATCCGGTGCAAAAGTATCTTTTGATATTTGGAAAAAGATTTTTTCTCCGTCCGACACGTTTCAACCTGAACAACCAGACATCGAACCTGAATTCACAGTCAAACAAACAAATAAACCATCCTCCCAAAAGACGCTTTTGATCCAAGACAAAAGAAATCAAGACTGACGTAAAATTTTTGCCAAACGGTCCAAGATACCGTTTGTTACTTTAACTTCAGCCCCCGAATAAAAACTTTTAGCTATATCAATATATTCGGTAATGATAATTGCCAAAGGCGTTTGCGGATACGCCAGCAATTCGGCTGTTCCCGCTTGTAAAATCGCTTTTAACGTCAATTCGACACGTTCAGCCGGCCATTCTTCTGTAAAAGAGGCATTTATCATGTCATTGATTTGCTCGTTATTTTCAGAAAATGAAGAAAGAATCCCCGCAAATAATGTCGGTTCCGCAGTCATGACAGGAACAAAATGTTCCGTACCGCTATCCGCATCTTCTTCAATAAGCTCTCCTCCGATGTTTCCGGACATGAAATCCCGCGCAATTTCATCTAATGTTTTATCTCCGAACGAATATTGATATAACGCTTGAACAGCAGCCAATCGAGCCGAGCTACGATTAGTTTTAATTTTCGACATTTTATTCCCCTTTTAACGATCCAGAATCGGCGACAGCTTCCAATGAACTTATAAAAGCCTTAAAATCTTTGGCTTCACGGAAATCGCGATAGACTGATGCAAAACGGACATAAGCTACAGGATCCAAACCAGACAAAGCCTCCATGACCATTTCTCCGATTTGCTTTGATAAAATTTCACTTTCTCCGGAAAGTTCCAATTGCCGTTGTATGCTGTTTACAATTAATTCGACCTGTTCCGGACTGATCGGTCGTTTTCTGACCGCAATTGTAATAGAGCGTTGTAATTTTTCACGATCAAACGGTGTTTTGCTTTTATCTTTTTTAATAACCGTCAACTCGCGTAACTGGACACGTTCAAATGTTGTAAACCGCGATCCGCATGCTGTGCAAAAACGACGCCTGCGAATAGCGGAATTATCTTCACTGGGACGGGAATCCTTGACTTGCGTTTCTTCAAACCCGCAAAAAGGACAACGCATAAATCACCCCTCCATCAGATGAGTATAAATCGGAAAACGTGAGCATAAACCCAAAACAGTTTCTTTTGCCTTTTCTTCGGCGACAGAATTGTCTTCTGGGTTTTCAGCCAGAGCGTCCAAAACATCACCGATCAGGTTCCCGATCAATTTGAATTCTTCGACACCGAACCCGCGAGTTGTCCCTGCGGGCGTTCCCAGACGCACACCAGAAGTAACCGTCGGTTTTTCAGGATCAAACGGGATACCGTTTTTATTACATGTCATATGAGCGCGTTCCAAACTTTTTTCCGCTTTTTTACCGGTCAAATGTTTCGGACGCAAATCAACCAAGACCAAATGCGTATCGGTTCCGCCGGAAACCAAGTTTAATCCTCTGTTAATCAAAGTTTCTCCGAGCACTTTGGCATTTGCGACAACATTTTTGGCATACTCTTTGAACTCAGGCTTTAAGGCCTCCCCCAAAGCGACCGCTTTTGCCGCTATAACATGCATCAAAGGACCACCTTGAAGCCCGGGGAAAACGGCAGAGTTAATTTTCTTTGCCAAATCTTCCCGATTTGTCAAAATCATACCGCCGCGAGGACCTCTCAATGTTTTATGTGTCGTTGTTGTTACAATATCGGCATATTTTAACGGATTATCATGAACGCCTCCGGCGACAAGACCCGCAAAATGAGCCATGTCAACCATTAAAAGAGCTCCGACGGAATCCGCAATTTCCCTGAATTTCGCAAAATCAATGGCACGCGGATAAGCCGAACCGCCCGCTATGATTAATTTAGGCTTGTTTTCCTTTGCCAACGTTTCGACTTGATCAAAATCAATCAAACCGTCTTCTTTACGAACGCCGTATTGAACGGAATGGAACCATTTTCCCGATAAAGCCGGAGCTGCGCCATGTGTCAAATGTCCTCCTGCATCCAAAGACATCCCCATCAACGTATCACCGGGTTGTAACAAAGCCAACAAAACGGCGCCGTTTGCTTGAGCTCCCGAATGAGGCTGAACGTTGACATATTGGGCGTCAAAGAGTTTCTTTGCCCGTTCTATGGCAAGATTTTCAGCAATATCAACAAATTCGCACCCTCCGTAATAACGTCTGCCGCTATAACCTTCCGCGTACTTGTTCGTCAAAATGGATCCTTGCGCTTGTAAAACCGCTTGAGAAACAATATTTTCCGAAGCAATCAATTCGATCTGATTTTGTTGACGATGCAATTCTTTAACAATACCGGCATAAATATCCGGATCGCTTTGTTTTAAAGAGGACGAAAAAAAAGAATTTTCCATATTAAGATAACCTTTCAGCACAAATGAGACAATTTTTCAACACGCCTTGCGTGGCGACCGCCCAAAAAATCCGTATTTAAAAATATATCGGCACAATCGTAAGCAATCTCCGTTCCTGTCGTGCGACCGCCCAAAACCATGACATTAGCATTATTATGCTGGCGGGACAGACGCGCGCCGAAACCGTCATGAACCAAAGCGGCGCGTATGAAAGGAAAACGATTGGCGGCAATACTGATCCCTATTCCCGTACCGCACAATAAAATACCATATTCAACCTTATTGTTTTTTATGGCATCAGCCATCAAAACGGCAATATCGGGATAATCGACGCTTTCAGAAGTATGAGTTCCCAAATCCAAGACGTTATAACCGTCTTTTTTTAATTTTTCGACTAATGAATTTTTCAATTCAAAGCCGCCGTGATCCGAAGCGAGTGCCACACTTTTTTTCATAAAAAGCTCCTTTTCCCATTTTTTTTACTTTCTTAACACAATCAAACCCTTTTGGCTAGGCTTGATTATTTTTTGCCATAACGTATGACAATTTCTTTTTTGCCATCATTTTCAAAGAAAACAACGGGGTGTTTTTAGCGGCCACAAAGGACACCTCCACACCTGAAGCGGCATCGACCGCCGTTACTTTCAGCGCGTTCCCGACAGCATATATTTGCATGAGGATTTCATCATTACAAGTCATAAGGTTTCCCTTATTGTAACGCTTCCATCAACCGGTCGTAAGACATGACATATCCAACCGGCCCCAAACAAGCGAAGGCGGGTTTTTCACAAAAAATGCGATTAGCCAGCTGAGCGACCTGTTCTTCTGTCGTGGCGGCGATTTTTTGCAGTATTTCCTCTTTTGACAACAGCCTGTCAAAAGACAACAAGTGTCCCGCATTTTGTTCGGAGCGCACCCCCGGATGTTCCAAAGACATTAAAACACCCGCTTTCAACTGGGCTTTTGCACGCATAAGTTCTTCCCGACCGACAAGAGATTGTTTTATTTTTTGAATTTCCTGACATATGGCAGGCAACAGCTCTGCCGTTTCTTTTTCTCCCGTCCCCGCATAAATGCCAAACAACCCTCCGTTGGATGCCGCCGCGTTAAAGGAATAAACGGAATAGGCTAATCCTCTTTTTTCCCGTATTTTCTGAAATAAGCGAGACGACATTCCGCCACCTAAAATTGTTGACAGGATATGAGCGGTATAATAATCGTCTCCGGCAATAGAAACCCCCTTAAACCCCAAAACAAGGTTCACTTGTTCCAACGCCTTGTTTTCCCTGTATTCTCCGGCTTTATAAACCGCCGGAGAAGCCTTCAATCCCGCTTTATGCGTCATAGAGCCAAACGATTGTTCGACCAAATGCACAAAACGATCATGATCGACTTTTCCGCTGGCGGCAACAACCATCCGTTCGGGAGTATAATTGGATTTCATATATTGATCCAATGTCTCACGTTGAATTTGCCGTACGGTTTCAATACTGCCCAAAACGGGGCGTCCGACAGGTTGATCCGGAAAAGCGCACGATTGGAAATAATCAAAGATGATATCGTCTGGCGTATCAATCGATTGATTGATTTCTTGTAAAACAACGGTTTTCTCCCGATCAAATTCCTGAGCATCAAAAGTCGAATTTTGCAATATGTCCGACAGGATATCCACCGCCAAATCGACATCCTCTTTCAAAACCTTGATATAGTACGACGTTGTTTCTCGCGAAGTGCAAGCATTGATATAACCACCGACATCTTCGATCTCTTCGGCAATTTGACGGGCGGAACGGGTCGTCGTCCCTTTAAAAGCCATGTGTTCAAGCAAATGCGAAATACCATTGATTTCCGCCGGTTCATACATTGCGCCGACACCGACCCAAACCCCTAAAGACACGGTATCAAGCTCGTCCATGCGATCTGTTACAACCCGCAAACCGTTTTTTAGAACTGTAACTTGCGCACTCATACGATCACACCTTTCTGTTTGATGTTTCTATAAAATATTTTATGGATTCCAATTTGTTCGGCAACACTGTAAAACTTTCACGTCTTGTCATCAGATCGGACAACTCTTCAGGCAACTTCGGGACAACCCCCGTCGCCTGATGGACTGGTTGGGGAAATTTAGCCGGATCAGCCGTCGCCAAAACAATACAAGGTATGTCTTTTCTGGCATGTTTTTCCGCCGCCGCAAAACCGATCGCCGAATGCGGGTCCAAAATTTCACCAGACATTTTATAAACCTTTTCTATTTCATCTTTCGTCTCACGATCAGTGCAACGCAAACCGGAAAATAAAGAGTTGATTTTATTTAAAGCTTCGGGGGGAACACTGTAATTTTCTTCATATTTGAAGTTTTCCATCAAACGGGAAACTTCCTGAGCATTCCGATCCAAAACTTCAAACAACAGACGTTCAAAATTGGAAGACACTTGAATATCCATTGACGGGCTGATCGACGGTTTAACCTGACGTTTTTGCATAACCCCCGTTTCCAAAAAACGTGGCAGGATATCATTTTCATTCGATCCCAATATCAATTGTTTGATCGGCAATCCCATGCGTTTGGCAACATAACCGGCGAAAATATTTCCGAAATTACCTGTCGGAACCGCGAAAGACACTTCCCTGTCCGGCGCACCCAATGCCAAAGCAGCACGAAAATAATATACAATTTGCACCATAATCCTGGCCCAATTGATCGAATTGACGGCCGAAAGCTGATGCCTTGCATGGAAAACATCATCTGCAAACAAAGACTTTACAATCGACTGACAATCATCAAATGTGCCTTCCAATGCTATATTAAAAACATTTGGACTGATTGTCGTTGTCATTTGACGACGCTGGACTTCGGAAATCCTTTTATATGGATGTAAAATGAAAATATTTAAATTTTCACACACCTTGCACGCTTCAATTGCCGCCGATCCCGTATCTCCGGAAGTGGCACCGACGATTGTTACACGTTTGTTATTACGTTTAAGAACCTTGTCAAACATACGCCCGACCACTTGCATGGCATAATCTTTAAAAGCCAATGTCGGTCCGTGGTACAGCTCCATCACCCATAAATTGTCATTAACTTGTTTCAGGGGCGCTACCGCCGTATGGGAAAAGTTTTTATAGGCTTGATGTGAAACTTCCGTCAAGTCCTGCATATCCAGACACCCTTGCGTGAAAGGAGCCATAATCTGCGCCGCCAAATCGGCGTAACTTAACGATCTCATTGCACGGATTTGTTCTTTGGAAAATTCCGGATAGCTTTCCGGAACATACAGCCCGCCGTCAGATGCCAAACCGGCCAATAAAACTTCTTCAAATCCGATTGATGGGGCTTGCCCCCGTGTACTGATGTATTTCAATTTCATCTCCGTTTTAGAGCTATACTTTACGATGATTGTATATAAATACAACTTGTATATAATTACAACATCAAAGATTTTCATTTATGTTAAGGAAAAAACTATGAACAATAAAAAAATTGCTGTCGTTTTATCGGGATGCGGTGTCATGGACGGTTCGGAAATTCACGAAGCCGTTACGGCGATGTTAGCCATTGAACAACAAGGCGGGGTCTATCATTGTTTTGCTCCGGAAGGCGAACAGAATGTCGTTATGAATCATCTCACGAAACAACCGAGCGCCGAAAAAAGACGTATGCCCGTAGAAGCCGCTAGAATAGCCCGCGGAGACATATCCTCTTTGAAATCTTTCAAAGTTTCCGATTACGATGCCATTTTATTTCCGGGTGGCATGGGGGCAATTTTAAATCTTTGTGATTTTGCGCAAAAAGGAAAGGACTGTACAGTTCATCCAGATGTCGAACGTGTCGTCAAAGAAATGCATGCCGCCGGAAAACCCATTGTGGCGCTATGTATAGCTCCTGTTTTAATTGCCCGTATTTTAGGGGATGTCAGTGTAACGATCGGCAACGATCCTGAAACCTCTATGGCCATCAAAGCCATGGGAGCCACTGCTGAAATTTGTTCCGCCGCTCAAGTTTGTATCGATAAAAAAAATAAGATTATCACGACTCCCTGTTATATGCTTGACAAAAGCCTCAAGGAGGTGGCTCAAAGCACATCTAATGCCGTAAGGGATTTAATGGATATGTTAAAGTGATTTTTTAACTTTTTAAAGCCCCCTGCTTTCATAAAAGTTGCAGAGGGCTTTTTAATTTTTTCAGATGTGTATAAAGTAAAAAAAACACCCTCTTATTCAAGTCGCGTTCTGTATTCAAAATTATTAAAAAAACAGTATCGCATATTAATGATCAGTCAAAAAGCAACCTTTTTCAAACAAAAAAATTTGATCTGTTTTTTCGTCTAAGGGTTTTCATTCTTTAGTTAAAATGCTGTGTTTCTGTTGGGCTGTATTATCATTGGCGGTTGGCAAGCTGAACGATATGGCGTATAGTTAGGGGAAATGAGAGAAAGTCTCAAAACCACTAACAAATGCAATAATCATGCCAAACGTATTGAAAACAATTAAGGATCTCCTCTCCCATCTCTCGGAAGATGAGAGGCTTGAGCTTCAAGCATACCTCAAGAGAGATCAGGACATCTCCCTAGAAGAACTTCTCAGGGTAAAAGCCAATGCTCATGGGCTGGCTTGTCCTGAATGTGGAAGCACCCATGTAGTCCGAAACGGAAAGAGAAATGGGATGCAACGCTATTTCTGTAAAAGA
This sequence comes from uncultured Alphaproteobacteria bacterium, assembly GCA_944390195.1. Taxonomy (GTDB): domain Bacteria; phylum Pseudomonadota; class Alphaproteobacteria; order CAAGCB01; family CAG-977; genus UBA11549. The sequence continues at coordinate 44,297 of CALXOZ010000009.1, read as the reverse complement.
TGCAAGAAAAGTTTTAATGAACTTCATGACACTTTTCTGCAACGCAGTCAGAAAGACTTAAGTGTATGGAAGACATATATTCAGTGTATGGTTGACGGTAAAACAATAAGAAATTCTGCAATCATATGTGATATAAGTCCAAGTACAGCCTTTTACTGGAGGCATAAAATATTAGATATTGTATATAAATATTAGATATTGTATATAAATACCTTCAAGGGGTTAAAATTCGTGGTGTCGCGGAAATGGATGACATGTTTTTCCCTCTTTCCTATAAAGGATCAACTCCAGAAGGTCGTGATGCAAAGAAAAGAGGAACTCCAGACAAGAGAGGAGTATCAGACGATAAAATATGTGTGACATCAGCTAGTGGAAATTTAGGTAAACTCTATGCTACGGCAGTAAAACGTGGGCGCGTAACATATGCAGATTTGAATAAAATCATGAAGAAAAGATTAGAATACTGTAGGGTTCTTGTTACTGATAAAGATAGTGCTTATCGAAAATTTGCTAGAACTGCTGGCCTTAAACACGTTCAGATAAAAGGAGATGAACGAGTAAAGGGCATATACAGTATTCAACGCATTAATGCTGCTCACAGTCGCATCAGGAAGTTTTGTGGAGTAGCATCAAAGTATCTTAACAATTATCTTTCTTGGGAGGCAATTATTGTAGAACGAAGGTCATCAATGAGCTGCATTATCAGGAATCTTATACGATGCAGGCTTGACGAAAGCTGGCATGACGTTGCCGCCAAACCAGCTTTTCCTGTGGTGGGATAGGGCTGTCTAGCCGAAGTCGTTTTCTAGGGTTCCATTATACTGCTGTATTGTTCTAACGAGTAGGGAGTACAGTTCATCTCGTTTTGCTTTTGACGAGAAGGAAAATACGACCGCCCCAAATTTTCCATCCAAGCTAAGTAAATATGATGTAGATGTTTTTGTCTCCCCATCAGAACCCTTACTACGGGTAGTATGACTTGATTTATCTAATTGTCTAATTTCATGGATGGATAATTCATATCTCCTGAAATCTTGTATCCAATAAAATGGGGAAAAATAACTAAAGAATGATTTTGGCTCTAATCCTCCACCTGGGAACTCAAGTATTCCTCTTTCAACATCTCCAACATAACCTTTTAGATTTGCACGAAATTCTAAAAAGAATAGAAATGCCAAAATAATACATATTGTTGAACCTGGATAATTACCAAAGCTAAAGGGTTTTCCCGCCTTATATGCTTCTTGACCAAGAATATATGCAATAACTCCTAGAACTAGTATTAAAAAAAAGCCTTTTGCTACAGATGCAGCGTCTACTATTTTGTAGACACCTTCTACCTGATTACCTTGATTAATCCTCGACATCCTGAACACCTTTAGGTTTTATGTTTACCGTGGGGGCTATGTTACTATTGTCCCATGCCAAGTCAAGATTTTTCAGCTATGGGAAGGGATGGAAAAGTATCCCTATCTTAATGCGGCTGTTGCAACGGTTCTGAGTAAACGACGTGCGAAGCTCGGCTTGAGCAAACGCAAGCTGTCAGAGCTTGCCATGATTGAACGTGCGTATATTTCCAGTCTGGAGGCTGGAACGAAAAGCCCCACTCTCAACGTCCTTTTCTACTTGAGTGAGGCTCTCGGGTTAACTCCTGACGAGTTCGTCTTGGAAGTCATTTCCGAAGTCAACAGACTTGCGGAAGAACAAAAAAGTCCCCCATTGAGGAGAACTTAAGTTCATCATGTTAAACTTTAACTTCAGGAGGCTGTTATGGCACTAATGTCAGATATCAGGTATATTGAAAATCCATGTATTCTCATGTCCAAGGCTGGAGGGCCTATACATGATATAGACGTAGACGCATATATTATCCCTGTTCATTGGGGAGGGGATTCTGGGGTCTTTGAGAAGAAACTTCTGGCCTTGATAAAGGAGCATCTCAATTATGATTTTGACGATATACGTCGAGTATAGTCCTCATAGGATGAAGTTTAAGCCATTTCGTCACTTTATTTTTGGTTTGTTCATCTAACTGTAAGGATTCCAATCCCTTTATAGCTTCTACCACATGACACTTAAAATCGTGATTGGGGCATATTTGTTGAACCTTATTAACTATTTTCCGCTTCAAACCTTCTGCTGATGCGGAATACCGCACATACCATCTCGTCCTCAATATTTTAATAGCATCCTTCTCTTCTGACATTTCGTTGTCTTTTTCATTGTCATCTTTATAACCGGAAATTGTTTCAAGAAAATGATTTAGATCTTTATAGATACCACTACATGTATCGCTATCTTCTACATCATAATTTACTGAATAGACTACATGCCCATCGCTTATTTTTACTGTTGTTCTTTTCATGTTAATTCTCCCTTTTTACCTCCATAACCCATGTCCACTTTCAACGTCAAGGGTAAAAACAGGGAGTCTTCCCACAGGAAGAGACAATGGATGAGCGGCATCCCTCTACTCGCCTGACAAGCGTCCGTTCCGCCTACGGCTGCACGGAGTTAGCGTTAACCGTTAATGATAACACAGCCTTCTGTTGTAAACAATATAAAGAGTTCCTGCCTAACCACTAATATACAGACAGAATTTTTTCAATAAAAACACCTGATATAAATTTCTTTTACAGAAAAGCCCTGCCTGTGTCACAGATCATGTATCCGAGGTTTAATGGGAATTATTCTGACAAAGAATTTTTCTTTTGTTAAAGAGGAATAATCTTCGGTGTTGTCTTTATCGTTTCCAAAGCTAAAACGTTCACTTTTGTATTTAATTTGTTCATCAATTAAATGGCGCACATTCCATTCCAGAGCTCCCGCAATTCTTACCAATCAAAGCTTTCAACACACACTTAAAATATCTGCTTCATAGCCTTGTTCATCATAAAAACTTCTTGCTTCTTTAACACCGATGAACTTCATATAATCATATCTTCCGCATCAATCCTTCCTGACTCGCTAAAGCGGTTTTCTTTACTGCAAAAATGGAAAACTTTCTTGACTCCAAAACTTATCGAAGCCATATATCCGGATCATAATTCGATTGTATAAATAAAGGCGGCTATATGCCGCCTTTACTTTTGTTCTGTTTTATTGAACATTTTCAAACGGATTTAAATTCTTGTTCTTATTTTCTATAGTTTTGCGAATATCCAGATACATCAAAACCGGCATAGCGACATAAATGGACGAATATGTTCCGACAATAATGCCCCACAACATGATCAAAGCAAATCCCTGCAAAACGGATCCGCCCATAAACAACATAATTGTCAACATGATAATTGTCGACATTCCGGTCAACAATGTTCGCGGCAACATTTCATTTGTCGTTTTATTGATCATTTCATCAATCGGCATTTTACGGTATTTATGTAAATTTTCACGCATACGGTCATAAGAAACAATCGTGTCATTTACTGAAAAACCCGCCAAAGTCATCAATCCCGCAATAATCGTCATATCAAAATCCAGCTGGAAAACGGAAAACAATCCGACAGCAATCAAGATGTCATGGATCAAAGACAACATTGTCCCCAATGCAAATTCCCACTCGAAACGCGTCCAAACATAAACGGTGATCATGACAGCCGCTAAAATGACAGCAAAGATACAATTACGGATCAATTCCGCTCCGACACGAGGACCGACCATTTCAATTCTTCGAAAAGAGAAATCGTCGCCCAATTCCTGACGAATGAGATTGGCAATTTTCATTTGTTCCTGTTCATCACTACCGCGTCCCAGAGCCGTAATAAGGACTTCCGTTCCTTCCGTTCCGACCGGTTGCAAATCGACATCAAGCTTTGACAGACGAGATCTCAAATCTTTCATATCGATTTTTTGTTCAGCTTGAACTTCCATCAAGACACCGCCTTTAAAATCGATACCGAAATTCATGCCTTTCACAGTGATTGAATAAATCGACAATAAACACAAGAACAACGAAACAAAAAAAGCATATTTGCGTGCGCCGATGAAATCAATGTGCGTCGGTTTAATGAAATAATGAATTAATCTGGGCATTTCAAACACTCCTTACACGTTAATTTTCTTAGGCTTACACAATTTCACCCAAGCCAAGATCAATACTTTTGTTACATAAACAGCGGTAAAGACCGACGTCACAAGCCCCAAACAGGTTGTCACACCAAATCCGCGGACAGGACCGTTTCCTAACCAGATCAAAATGGCACCGGCAAAAAAGCTTGTTAAATTTGAATCGAAGATCGCCGAAGACGCGTTTTCAAAACCGCCTTCAATCGTGTTGAGCACGGACTTTCCGAAAGACTGTTCTTCGCGCATACGTTCGTAAATCAAGACGTTTGCGTCAACAGCCATTCCCAAAGTCAAAGCGATACCGGCAATTCCGGGCAAGGTCAATGTTGCCCCTAGAGCGCTCATAGCCCCACACAATATGACAAGGTTCAAAATCAGAGCAACATCGGCGAACAAACCGAACAGTCCATACGTTGCGACAACAAAAATCAGAACCAAAGCCATACCAATGATACAGGATTTTTTCCCAGCTTCAATCGAATCCGTTCCCAACCCCGGTCCGACAATACGTTCTTCAACAACATCCAAAGGAGCGGGCAAAGCCCCTGAACGCAACATCAAAGCCAGATCGGAAGCGCTTTGAACCGTAAAATTCCCGGAAATGATTCCCGACCCTCCGGTAATAGCGCTTTTAACCTCTGGCGCCGTAATGACTTTACCGTCCAAAACAATGGCCAGACGTCTTCCGATACCGTTGCGTGTCGCTGTTCCGAAACGTTTTGAACCGAAAGAATTAAAGCGGAAAGCAACAACCGGCATACCTTCTGAAAAATCGGCATGAGCATCCGCCAAATGTTCTCCGCCGACAATCGGTTTGCGTTCAATCACATAATAAGCGTCAGAAGCATCTTCAGCGCCTTGAGCAACTTTAGATTCCGGAGAAATCTTCCCACGTCTGGCATCTGCGATCGTTGTTGTGTCATCAACGAAATGAAACGACATTTTTGCCGTCTTCCCCAACAACTTTTTAACTTCGTTGGGATCTTCCACACCCGGCAATTGTACCTGAATGCGATCCGATCCTTGCCGCATGATTGAAGGCTCTTTTGTCCCCAACTGGTCGATACGGCGTCTGACAATCTCGATCGACTGGTCAACGGCGTTGGATTTCATACGGGATAAAGCAAGATCCGTATAACGCAAAGTCAAAACATTACCATCTTCCGTAACATCGACATTTCCTTTATCAACCTTGCGTAATAATTCTTTAGCTCTCGCCAGTTGTTCGGATTTTACAATCGTTACTGTCAAAGCGTCATCTTGAACAGCCAATCCCGTATAACGGATACCTTTTTCACGCAACGCGGCTCGAGCTGCTTCCAGCGAAGCGTTCAACTGATCCGTTACCACTTGATTTAAATCGACTTGCAACAGCAACTGGGATCCCCCTTGCAAATCCAGCCCCAAAGTCATCGGTTGCCACCATTGCGGTAACTTTTCCTGTGTGGACTTCGGTAAAAAATTAGGGATGCAGAAAAACACTCCGACCCCAGCAATAATGCTGATCAGGGCTATTTTCCATTTTGGGTAATTAAACATCTAAACTTCCTTTTATTTTTTCGTTAAAATGTCTTTCAAACCTTCACTGCCTTTTTTGGCATTGTCATTAACCGATTCATCTTTTGAAAAAGAGCTGGAAGATTCCGAACGACGTCCCAACACTCTGTCACGCACAACAATCACTCGCACGCCGTCGGCAATTTCAACCAGCAAATCATCCTGATTGGAACGGATCACTTTTCCGACTATCCCACCCGAAGTTACAATCGTATCCCCTCGTGCGACATTCATTTGCATCAACTGATGCTCTTTTAATTTTTTTTGTTGCGGACGGATCAGGAAAAAGTAGAAAACAACAAAAATGATCAAAAATTGAACTAAAATCCGCAGCGGATTCGCTGCCGCGGACGGATCAACAGCATTTGCAGCCGTAGCAGCGGCTTGCTGTGCAAAAGCGGGATTTATCAACATAAAATACTCCGTAGTGTTAATGTTTTAAGCTTACGAAGTATAAAACGATCCGTTTTAAATGCAATCATAATTTAAAAATATCCGGAAACTTTTGTTTCCGGATATTTTTTTTTAATCATTGCCCAGAAAATTAGCGTCCGTTATTACCTGATAAGAAGTTTGACAATTTAGTAAATACAGACTCTTTCGGCTGTTCTTTTTTTGCAGCTTCTTTAGCTTTTTGCGCCTCGATTGATTTATTATCCGCCACATAAATGCTTTCTATGGACTTGTCGTCCGCTTTTGCCACACGTTTGGCGTTACTGTTGAATTCAGCGATTTTTTGAGCTGTTTTGTTATCTACAGTACAAGACTTTATATCGTCGCTCATGAACCCTTTTCCAAGATAGGATTTGCCGTTTATATTGCAGATCCGTGCTCCGATCTGTTCACCATCAACACTCTTGCCCAAGAAATCCTGATGTTTCTTTCCCATTTCTTTTGTTAACAAATCAATTGTTCTTTTATCGCAAGCGGCAACATTATCATACTCTTGGTACCAAGCCTTAAATGCCACAGACATAGACTTTGCTTGGTCGTTACCTGTTTTGCTCATAGCCGCCTGATAAGAATCCGCGACTTTTGGATGTTCTTTTGAAAAAGCCTCCCATGCAGCAGGATGCTTACCTTTTAACTCATGAGCAACCGCACATTCAACAGCAACGGCATCAGCAAATTGAGCCCGTGTCGACTTTAAATTCGTTTTAAGGTCACAAGCCGGATCAACCTGAACCCCGTTTCGAGCAGCATGACGTGCTTTGTTAACCAAAGCCAAAGCCATTTCTGTATTAGTTCGCGTAGGATCCAGATGGATTTCATTTTTATCCATATGATATTCCCCCGCTTCCTCGCGATGTGTGGACGGAATAACGTATATGTTACATCCAGCCTGATTCACTATATTTTTTGCCAACGGACTTGCCTCGATAATATCCATCGCCAAATCTTTACGGTTTTTTGTCATTATCATTCCCCTTTTTTATTTCACTTCGTGATATTTGAACAATATAGTTTTTTCTAAGTTCAGTTATTATAATAAAGAACAAAAAAACTAAAATGATTTATTTTTTACAATTTGTATTTCATAAGCGTTTTTATCCAAAAATACAAATTATTTTCTTATTTTTGACGCACTTGTCAAATCAATAAAGCCGTTTTATCCTTTTTATAATTTTCAACTTTTCTCCCAAACAAAGTTGACCGCACTTTTAATTTTAACAAACAAAATTCCTTATCACCTGCCGGCATTTTTACGCTCTGATAAATATTTCAGTATGGTTTGTCTGGAATCCGAAGTTTGTTTTTGATGAGGAGAAACAATTTCTCCGTTATTTTTCCGGACATAGAAATTATCGGCGGAAACCGGTCTGTTTCCGAAACGCAACAGATTCCTGAGATGAGAACGCTCGATTTTACAGGCTCTTTGATAATGAGACTGATTTACGGTATTTGCACGTTGAGATTTAAAAAACGACGCTTCGACATAAGGCTTGTCCTCACCCCTTGCCATACAAACCGTTTTTGCCAATTCTTCTGCGCCAAGCGTTGTCTTATACGCTTTTGCGGAAAGACAAGCGCCTTGCATACGCAGCAATGTTTTTTCATCGTACCACTCAACATAATCGGCATCGTCATACCAAGCTTTAAAAGCTTCTCTCAAAGCCTCGTTTTTATCTTTGGACTTTTCCATTGTTTCTTGATACGCCGCCATAATAAAAGGATGTTCATCGGTAAAAGCGGCAAACGCTGCAGGCTCGGAAGTACGCATTTGATATGCGGCGGCACATTGATGAGCCATAGCATCCGCTTCCCTTCCCCTGATGATACCGATTGCCGAACAGATATCATACCGATATAGACCGTTGTTGGCTTTTTGAAGCGAATGCCTGCATTCATGAACCAATGTCGACATCAACCGGCTGTCCTTCTGAAAAGTATTAAGGCTGATCAGATTTTCATCATGACTATAGCTCCCGATTGCGTCCATATCATCATTGAATTCAATTCTCACTCCGTTATCCAGAGCTTTTTCAACAATATCTTTGGCAATGGCAGAAGAATTGCATACGCGTTCGATCAATTTTTGACAACGCAGTTCGGATTTATCCTGATAAGAATTTCCTGAAAACAGTTGCGCAATACTTATTTTCATTTCACCGTCCTGCCATTTTATTATTAATCATTTTGACATTCAAAACATTTTTTCCGCCAAAAGTTTCTATTTGACCGCTTTGGCTACGAACGAAAAATTTTGCCGCCGATGTTTTTATATTCGATTTATCAAATTTTAGCAGATGGCGAATGTGAGAACGTTCCACCTTTTCCGCACTTTTTGCCACATCATGAGAAACGGTATTTGCCCGAGCTGAATTAAAAAAATCAGGATTGACATATCCTATGTCATTTAAAAAATCTTTTGAAGACACTTCTTTTTTATAAGCTCCCGCATATAACTTTCCCATTGCCATGTAATCAACGGTATGGGCATCATATTGTTCAACATACTCTTGATGATCATACCAAGCTTTAAATGCCTCTTCTTTCGCTTTATTTTCGTCTTTTTCCGTTTCAAACGACTGTTCATATGCTTTCATTACTTTTTCGTGACGAAAACAAAAAGCGTCATAAGTTTCCGGCTCTGTTTTTCGCATTTGATAAACGGCCGCACATTCATGCGCCATGGCATCGGCTTCCAGCGCACGAACAATGGAAACCGCGGAATGCACAGAGTAAGTATGATCATAATCCAAGCTTTGTTCTGAATGTCGACACTCGTGAACAATCGTTGCCAGCAACACATCGTCTGGAACGTAAGCGTTTAGAAAAACGCACTTCATAGAAGGAACGTATCTGCCGTTTACATTATTGTCCCCCTGCTCCATTTCTATGACAACCCCTTTTGATAAGGCCGAATTAACAATTTTTCTGCCAAGCGGACTGGATTTTGACACACGGTCGATTATTTTTTTTATCCGTTTCTGATATTGAGCTTCCTGTTCTTCTTCTGTAAATGAAAAAACGGAAGATAAAGTCCCCTCTTTAAAAGATTTCATCGCCATAAAAAACACATTCCTTCAAAACAATAAAAAAACTATACCATAAAAATATTAGACAAAAAAGAGTTTTTTTGCGAAATTTTTCTAATCTTCAGATTCTTGTTTTTTCCAAAACAATCATATATATTTTAGTTGTGCGGTTAACAAATTTTTCTGATAAGAAAGTAGATAGTTATGTCTATGCCCGTTTATTCTTCAGAAGTCTATCAAATCAAAACGACCGATGTCGCCGTTTTGGAATTCAAAACGGGTGTTCTTCCCGAAACGGCTTCCTTTAAAGATGAAATCGTTGTTTTGATCGGTCATAATAATACAATCAATGAAAACGGATCAAAGGACATCTTGATTCAAGGATATCAAAAGGTACGGCAGGCTATTGAACAAAATAAAAAATTCATTCCCGTACGTTTTGCTTTCATTCCTGCCAATAAACGTTTTGACCTGCTGTCCCCGATAATACGCAAGCTCCGTTATAAAATCCGCTACTACGGTTCAAATGTCTACCACATAGATCCGAAAAACATCCGGAACATGAAAATCGAGCGCACAATAAAAACCCGTCAAAATGCTTACTCTTTTACAAATCCCCGCTATAAAATGTCATTACAAGAAAGAAACACTGAATATGACAGGATTTTTAACAGTATTAAAGAAAACGGATTTAAAGATGACGATCCTATTGACATCATGTTTTGCCGCCTGTTAGGAGCGAAAGATTGTGTCAACAACGGACATCACCGTATAGGAATGGCTTTGGATCTGGGGTTGGATGAAATCCCCGTCCGTTTTTCGGCGGCGGGAGCGTCTCCACATCTTCTTCGTCCCCTGCTCAAGTTTTTTTCCACCTACAATTTGGCTTTCAAACGCCGTTTCGGACACTGAACTTGTCTTTAAAAGAATAAAGTTTCATCTAAAAGTTTGAACACGTTATTGACAACGTTCCTGTTTTCACCGGATATGTTATGTTATTGATAATTAATGAAAAAACGTCCGATATGATTGTTATACAACCATATCGCAAATAGTAATTAAAGAATTGCCAACCTATTAATGTCCTTCTTCCGCGTCTTGTCTGAAACAAACCGCTAATCTTTTAGCTATAGTCCCATAAGACAATCGTTAATTACCAAATCTTCCTATGAAAAACTCTAAAACCTTTTCCCGTCTTTCTGACATGGAAAAAAATAAAACTGTTACATTTTCCCGCTTGCCTTAATTTCATTTACGTTTGACAAAAAAAAGACTTCTAACGGATTTTACTGTTTGCCTCCAGTCAAAAATCAAATTCGCCATATGCCCGTTACTTGAAAATCAGATAATTAAGGTGATCAAATTGCTATGATTTTATCATATTGTTTCTTTTTTAAAAAAAGATCAAACCATTAAGTCCGCTGACAATTGATAATGCTTTCCAGTTTCAATACCGAAAGTCTGAAAGCCCCTACACACCTTAAAGATAACTTATTTCGTTAAAACGAACTTTAAAACAAGAACTCAGCTGTAAAAAACCATTATAAGCCTTGAATTTTATACCTTGCCTTTTAGCCATGAAAACGATTAGACTGTTTTTAATTAAATTTTTTCAATGAGGTTTGTATGTCAACAATTCTAATTCGCAACGCGACGGTTCTGACCTTCAGATCCGAAGCGCCCGTTTTGAAAAATCACGCTGTCTTGATCGAAAATAAAACAATAAAAAAAATTGCTCCGGACAACGAATTCAACAATTACACCGGTAAAGAAATCAATGCGCATGGACGCATTGTAATGCCCGGCTATGTCAATGCCCATATGCACTACTACTCCACGATGGTTCGAGGCTTGGGAAAAGCCGAACCCGCTTCGACTTTCATCGGTGTTCTGGAAAACTTATGGTGGCGGTTGGATAAAAAGCTGACAATTGAAGATACCTACTATAGCGCTTTGATCCCTATGATCGAAGCCGTCAGAAACGGCACAACCACTTTAATAGACCATCATGCTTCGCCGTTCCATGTCACAGGATCTTTGGACGCCATAGCAAAAGCTGGAAAAGAAGTCGGGTTAAGAAACTGTTTATGCTATGAAGTATCTGATCGCGATGGGCAAAAAATCGCCGATGAAGGTATGACTGAAAATGAAAACTTCATTTTGCGTTGCGAAAAGGAAAATGATGATATGTTGCGCGGATTGTACGGGTTACATGCTTCATTCACGGTTTGCGACGCGGATCTTGAACGTGCTGTCGATTTTGTTAAAAAACATAATTCCGGTTTCCATGTCCATACCGCAGAAGCCGCTTCCGATGAAGAGGCTTGTGAAAAAGAACACGGTTGCCGTGTTGTCGAACGGTTTTATAATAAAGGTGTTCTCGGAAAAAAAACAATTTGCCCTCACTGCGTCCATATCAATGAACATGAAATGGACTTACTGGCTCAAACGGATACAATCGTTGTTACCAATCCTCAGTCCAACCTGAATAATACCGTCGGTATTGCCAATTTGGTAAAAATGGCTCAAAAAGGGATTTTGATCGGGTTGGGTACGGACGCAATGACCGTTAATATGCGTGAAGAGCTGCGATGCGGGCTGTGGGCTCAAAAATACGGTCAGCGGGATCCTGCTTGCGGATTTATGGAACTGGCTTCAACAGTCGCTTTTAACAACCCGAAAATTTGCGATCGCCTGTGGGAAGGAATGGGAATAGGTACCTTAACGCAAGGGGGTGTTGCCGACTTGATTATTTTGGATTACTTGCCCCCCACCCCGTTGGATGAAACGACATGGTTGGGACATTTGATTTTCGGTTTCGCTACAGTCCCTGTAGACACAACGATTGTCGCCGGAAAAATATTAATGGAAAACAAAGAATTAAAATTGGATATAGATGTGGAACAAACTTATGCACGTTCTGTTGAATTAGCTGAAAAGTTGTGGGATCGTTTCTAAAAAGCGTTTTAACTTGGAGTGAAGAATGACAAAAAGACTTTATTTAACAGATGCACAGTTGAAAGCCGAAATGGATCGTTGCTTATACTGCGCGGAAAAGCCCTGTATGAAAGCCTGCCCGGCGAATTGTTCACCGGCGGATTTCATTATGGCAGCCAAACAAGGCGGTGAAAAAGATTACGGTCGTGCCGCCGGTATGATTTTAAAATCAAACCCGTTGGGGCAAATGTGCGGATTGACATGTCCAGATCAGTTTTGCATGAAGGCTTGTTCTCGCAAAGGTTTTGACGCTCCGATCAGAATACCGGCAGTTCAAGCGGCAATTTTGGAAAAAGCTCGCAAACTCAATGCCATTGATATTCCCGAAAAAGTCGTTGCCAACGGGAAAAACATCGCCGTTGTGGGCGCCGGTCCGGCGGGAATGGCCGCAGTTGCCGTTCTGGCTCGAAAGGGCTACAGCGTAACCGTTTTTGAAGGATCCGATAAAGTCGGAGGAGCGGCAAAATTAATTCCAGAAGCCAGATTACCTCAAGCCGTTATCGAAAAAGATTGGGATTATATTAAAACATTCGGCGATATCACGTTACAAATGAATCACCGTATTTCAAACCCCGTCGATCTGCTCAAAGACGGTTATGACGGTGTCATTGTTGCTGTAGGCGAACCTCACACGGCAAAAATGGGAATACCCGGAGAAGATTTGGCAATTTCATTCATGGATTACTTAAAATCCCCCGAACAATACAAGACAAAAGGAAATATTGCCGTTCTCGGAGGCGGTGCTGTAGCGACGGACTGCGCAATTACGGCAAAAGACAACGGTGCCGAAAACGTTGAAATGTTTGTACGTCGCCGTGTGTCCGATATGCGTCTGACAGGTGAAGAACGTTCTTGGTTGATGGATAAATCCATTGATATCACATCAATGACACGCGTGGAAAAAATCGAAAAAACCGCAGACACCTATACACTATACACTTGTAAGACACGTTTCAACGGTACGAAATTGGAAGACATTCCGCAAACCACAATCAAACGTCCTGATTTCGCTCATGTCATCATGGCTGTCGGATCGAAAGCCGACCCGAAAACAGAAGCTGAAAAAGTCATTTACGCCGGCGATTGCAACCATGGCGGATCAACAATTGTCGAAGCCGTCGCTTCGGGTAAAAATGCGGCAAACGAACTGCACGCCGCCATAACCGGAGAAGTGCAGGAAAATATATGCCCTGTAAGTAAAATTGTTTCTTATAAAGCAAAATCATGCACTGTTGTTGAAGGCGTTGAAAAAAATCCAGTGGATCTGACTACTGATTTTTTCGGGGTATTTAAGCTGCGTAATCCTTTCTTGCTGTCCGCAGCTCCGCACACCGACGGTTATGAACAAATGGATGCGGCAATGAAAGCAGGATGGGCGGGAGGCGTCATGAAGACGGCTTTCGACGTAAAAACGTCTGCCGATATTCATATTCCGGCAGGATATATGTTCAAGTTTTCCGATTCAACCTATGCCAATTGTGACAACGTATCAGACCACCCTATTGATCACGTTTGCAAAGAAATCGAAGCATTACGCAAAAAATGGCCCGATCGTTTAATCATGGGATCAACAGGCGGACCGGTTACCGGAAATGAAGAACATGATCGCGCAGGCTGGCAATCCAATACAAAGAAAATGGAAAACGCCGGTTCCATTGCTGTTGAATATTCTCTGTCTTGTCCACAGGGCGGCGATGGCACAGACGGAGACATTGTTTCTCAGAATGCCGCTTTAACGGCTAAAATCATCGACTATGTCATGGAAATCTCCAATCCGGACATTCCTAAAATGTTTAAATTAACGGGAGCGGTAACATCAATCGTACCGATCATTCGAGCCATTCAGGAAGTCTTTGATAAATATCCGGATAAAAAAGCGGGTATTACATTGGCAAATTCATTTCCCTCCTTAACTTGGCGAGAACGCACGGACGGATCGGAAGGAAAATGGGATCAAGGTGTTAATGTCGGTTCGTTGGGACGCGGTGTATTGCCGATTTCTTATTTGACATTGGCGAATGCAGGAAAAACAGGCATTGAGATTTCCGGAAACGGCGGACCTCAGAGCTATATGGAAGCCGCAAACTTCTTGGCTTTAGGTGTAAAAAATGTCCAATTCTGCTCGATCGCTTTCAAATATGGAATTAATATAATCAAAGAATTGGAAAGCGGTTTATCGCATTTGTTACAGGCTCGGGGCTTGAAATCAGTCAAGGAATTGATCGGTATTGCCCAACCAAACCCGATCACTGATTTTATGGCTTTATCCCCTGTCAAACAAATACCGCAATGCAATCCTGATTTATGTCAACATTGCGGAAATTGCACACACTGCGGTTATATGGCCGTTTCTAAAGGACCTGAAGGGTATCCCGTATTCGATCCAGCAAAATGTGTTGGATGCACATTCTGCACCAAAATCTGCTTTGCCGGAGCTTTGACAATGCGGGAACGCAAACCTGACGAAATCCATCCGGAAATTGTTGTCGGTTGATAAAACGAGAATAAAAGGTCAATGAAATAATTGTATGCTCAATAAACTTAAAAAAGCGCTTGAAACAAGCGCTTTTTTTGTAACCGAAAAATCCCGAGCCAATTATGCGGCTTCGACAATCTTATAGCCGTGCGCACAAAAAACGCCTTTGATGGAATAAAAGAGATCTTGTAAATTGACGGGCATTAAAGTCACAAAAAAAATGATCCGGACAAGACCGTTCTGACAATATGAAAGCAAATATCAAATTGTTTTTGCGCTGTGGTAACACACAGTAATGTGTTTACAGTAAAAAACTGTATGAAACAGATGAAATGACAAGTACATCTTGTAACTGTAAAAGAGTGAATTTTCCGGAAGTTGAAGCATATCCGGATCGGATCCCGTTCAAATGGCTCTCGAAGATGTGGCTAAGGAATTTACGAGACTTTTAGAAAGCAAAAACAACTTTGTAATTTACGGACAACAAAATAGAATCAAATACGTATGCCGAAACGAAAAATTTCAAAGCAGATGTTGATATTTTGATACAACGGAAAAATACAAAGAAAATGACAGGATATATCCGACATTAACCGGAAAATGGCGTGATATTAAATCAATAGACGCTAGAGTCCCCAGTTTGTTTACAGGTAGTACAGAACAAATTGATCCTCTAAAGCCAACAAAACGCCGTTCAGACGTAACTGGTGGTATAAAAGTTATAACCGATATGAAGAGCTTCACGTTAAGCAAGAGTTTTTTTAAACGAACATTCTCCAATGCGTTTCTAAGATATAAAAAAATTTGAATAAAATTATAAAAACGAGGATATAAAAGACAGTTCACAACGGATTAATAAAATCCGAACACGAAATCGTCCTTGTTATCCAAACTTTGAAAATTCTTATACTATTCGTACCTTCCCTGAATATCCGTTTTTACCCAAAAACAACTGCTTTGAATAAAATGTCATACATGATAAAAAAACATTTTTTTCTATAATAGAGACCGGACATTTTCCAACACTCGGTAACACGCACTTTCCCCTGTTTCTACAATTTAAACGCCGCTTTTTTTGATGACTTTTCGTTTTATTGCTTTATGTAAAAATAGAGTTTATCAACTTTAACCTTTCCGTATTCCTTTTATACATTTAGCTACGACATAAACATCTCATGATAACAATCATCTATCAGACTTTACTTTATTTCTGATATTCCTTTGTGGGCGGCAAGCGCGGCGAAGTTGCAGGAATTATCCCGTCTGGCGTTGGAAAATCCGAGCGAGGCGAATCAATTCATGTTGAGAAAACAAATGGCGACGCATTACGCCATTCAAATTAGGCGACATCGACGCGGGGTTGATTGCAAGCAAAGCCGTCCAACAAATCAAACCGATTGTTGAAATCAGTTCGCAGGAAGCAAAAAAAATACTGGAAAAAGAAGCCGGAGAAACATTGCAAGACAGGGCTATTTCTTTTTTGAAAAGGTTTAAAGATAAAAGGATATATAATTCCTCTTTGGGTGCGGATATTAAAATACAGCGCGGAAGCATTGATAAATACAGGCGTTTTTCAGCAAAAGAGGATAAACAGGTCTTGGCCGCTTATATTCCAGATTTGTTGGAAAAAGCTGATTTTTCAAAAATCACCGAGGCGCCTTACGACAAAATAAAAGAAAAAAACATCAAAGCTTATCATAAAGCGGATTGTATTGTGTCTTTTGACGGGAAGACAAAGCATGTCCGGTTGACGGTTAAAGAAGACGGGGCGGGAAATTATTTTTGGGACGCCCAAATAGATGAAGCCCCTTATCAAGCCTGGTCCCGTAAACAAGCGGGGGGGATAAAGGGGCTTCAGGTCAATCGACCAGTAAGAACAATATAGCAAAACAGGCGGAATCCGTCAATACCGACGACGTTTATATCAATTTCGCCCGCATCGACACGCCCGAAGACATCAAAAAGGTTATGGCCGAGTTGGCGCAAAAGGACGCCGCGGGCATCAATCAGGCGAGCCGCGGAAAGATGACGTTTGCGGAAATCAAGCTGAACGCCGAGCAAGAGGACGCATTCAAGGTTTTGACAGAACGGCGCGCGGGCGAGCCGCTGAACGCCGAACAGAGTTTCGCCGCCCGTCAGTTATAACACTCATATAAAAAATATCCTGTTAGTCCAATCCGAAACTTTTTCAAAAAACAAGTAAACCTATTATTAATCTGTAACTTAAAGCGCTCACCAAGCGAAAGATCTGTTATTTTTTCAAATATGCCGGAACAATTCGATTTTATATAAAAACGGTTCAATTTCAAAAATAACCGTCTTTATTCATTTTTTATGTCTGAAAATCTGTTCTTTGTGCGTTTTTTTCGCTGAATGTGACAGTATTCTTTTTGATCAAGATCCTGTTTGTTTTTTCACATCGCACCATATCAATTTATATCGTAATATATCACAAAACCCATCTCTAACACTTTATCAATATCATCTTTTCAAATTATCTTAATTTATCCAAACTGGCAGAATTTCATAGAGCTGTTTTTTTTAATTCTCTGGATATGAATTGATCGCGTTTTTCTTTAAATCCCGTATGACAAAAAACAGATTCTGTTTACAGTCAGAAAATTAAATTCACAGACGTTTTTATCCATATGAAAAAAACGTTCCGCTTTTAAAGCGGAACGCCTTGCCTTGTATAAGCTTGAAATCCGGCAATTATTTCACAACCATATAAGTTATTTGCTCTTGGTCGGCACGGATAATACGGACTAACATCCCTTTTACCGAAATCAACGTTACGTCTTTTGGATAAGCCAATGTTTCAAAGCTTCCGCTTTCTCCGTTCGTTCCCGGAACGGCATTTTTATAAAACAAAATGATATTATCATTCTTAATACCGTCATAAACGATATCAAAATCCAAGAACGGCAATTTTTCCTGTTCATGTAAAGTCACTCTTTTCATTCTGGCTGAAGACGGGGAAATTTCCGCTTTGTCCGGAAAGATCGTTACTTTATCACTGTTTTTAATATCATACAGGAAGCGTTCTTGAATTTTTCCCTTTGAATCGACTAAGAAATAATAATGTCCCACTTTCGGCAAGACAAAGAACTTTTCATCATCCAAATCAAACATACCGAATACAGAATATTTTTTCGCCGGCAAAGTTATTTCATCGACACCGATTCTGATCGTAATCGGACGGTCTATATACAATTCGCGTGTCAACTGATTCTCTTTTTTAAAAGCCTGAACCCTTAACATGGTTTCACCGACTTTGGCGGACATCGTTTCATTCAACACATAATTATTTTGATAAACTGTTTGCGTCCCCGCAAAAACGGATGCCGAAGGCGGCGGTAAAATGGAATAAGAGTGTGCGGGAGAATGCATATCTTTAAAACTTGAAGAAAGCCCGATCCATTCTTCAGGTAAAAAAGTGCATGAAGCCAAGATGGGCAACATAAAGAAATAAAAAAGAAAGCGCATAAAGAAAACTCCTTTTCAACAATCGAATATATGAATAAACCTTCTCTTTAATGATTGACAATACATGACATTCTTTGTATTGTCATCTAACTTCATCAGAAGAATGTTAAGTTTAAGGATTGTATTATGAAAGTTCGTAATTCCCTGAAGTCCGCAAAGCTACGCGATAAAGATTGCAAAATCGTTCGTAGAAAAGGGCGCGTTTATATTATTAACAAGAAGAATCCGCGCATGAAGGCTCGTCAGGGCTAACGCGGATCGAAACAGAAAAGCCTGCAAAAGCAGGCTTTTCTTTTTATTTTTGAGTTCGGAAAGAATTAACGATCGTTTGCATATCTTGCGCCAAAGGAATTTCAAAATTCATTTCTTTACAGCTCAACGGATGAATGAAACTCATTTTATATGAATGCAGCGCATGACGTGGAAAAGAAACAACCGGTTTCAACACTTCATCGCGAATCGCTGTTTTGGGAACTTTCCCATAAACTTTATCTCCGATCAAAGGATGTCCCAAATCCGTCATGTGTACCCTGACTTGGTGTGTCCTTCCTGTTTTCAAGACACATTCAACCAGACTGAACGCCTGATGAGCGAATATTTCCAGCGTTTGATAATGTGTTTCCGCTCTTTTTCCACCTGTTTTCAAAACAGCCATCTTTTTGCGATTATACGGACTTCGCCCGATCTGATTTTCAACGACTCCGCTTCGAGGCGTCAAAATCCCCCAAACCAAAGCCAAATAACGACGTTGTAAACTATGCACACTGAACTGGGCAGACAATCCGTTATGAGCCTTATCGTTTTTAGCAACCACCATCAATCCGCTTGTTTCTTTATCCAAACGATGGACGATACCCGGACGGATAACACCTCCGATCCCCGACAAAGAGCCCTTGCAATACCCCAACAGAGCATTCACCAAAGTCCCTTCATAATTTCCAGCCGCCGGATGAACGACCATTCCCGCCGGCTTGTTGATCACCAGCAAATCTTCATCCTCATAAACAATATCAAGTTCTATTTGCTCCGCTTCCGGATTCGCGGGAACAGCGGGAGGTATCCGTATTTCATAAACTTCGTTCAATATCGTCTTGCGATCTTGATCACAAACGCATTCATCGTTAAAGAAAACAGCCCCTTGCGCAATCAAAGCGGAAATGCGGCTGCGTGAAAGATCTGTACAAGACGCCAACCATTTATCCAAACGTACTTTTATATGTTGCTCGTCAACCGGAGGCGTCGTCAGTATGTTCTCATTTTCAGAATTAATCATAAATCAACCATGCTCTGGATAAATAAAATGACACACTTTTTTCAGTTTACCAAAAACTTTCCTTTCGGGACTATCCTTTTTTCTGTATAAAAGAAAACGCTATGTTTTTTCAGAGGTATTTCATGAATAAAATATTCTATTTAAAAATACTTGTCGGGGTTATGACATTCCTTATCTTTTTAACACTGGGCGGAATTATTTACGGAATCGTAAATTACAGAACGACTCCCAAATTATTCAGTGGCAAAAAAAGAATTCTATCATCATCAAAAGAATCACCTTTGGAATTTGATCTGAATTTGTCCGAACAAGAACATATACAAGATTCTCACGCCTGCGCCAATATGTTATGTGTACGGATTGTTTCAGATTTCGACAGCGAACGTATTATCATCTTTGACCCTGTCGAATTGAAAATAAAAGCCGTACTTTCCGCAAAAACAAAAAAAGCGCAACAGTCCTTAGAGGATAAAAAAAACTAACTTCACAAAAACTCCGCACAAACAGCGGGGTTTTTCGTGTATGCTCATTATTTTCTATGACAAAACCATATTAATGGTAGCGCCTCAATAAAAGCGCATATGAAACTTGTTCGGCTTTAAATTTTTCAGGATCGACAAAAATCCATAAACCGTTTTCAAGTCCTATAACAAATAATAGTGACATTGATTGATCAGATAACGTATTTTTTTGAAATATGTCGGATATTTGCGCAAATATCTTATCCCTTTTTCCAGATTGTCCGTATTTGACCGAATTTCCATATGCTCAATTTTTTTAAAGGGAAAAGAGCAATCATTTACATTTCACGCCATACTGCCAACAAACAGTCTCCCTCTTATCGCTTTTACCGTCCTTAATCTAACCAGCGCCGTTTCAGGATAATAAAAAAGCCCTCTTTTCAAAAGTCTCTTTTTTTGCTAACTTTAGAATAAATCTAAAAAGGAGAACTGTTATGAAAAAAACTCTTTTACTTTTGACTATTTTGCTGTCAAACGGTATGGCATCGACTGTTCTGGCTCAAGAAACAACATATCGTTTAAGCACCCATATTTTAGATATTTCCCGCGGTATACCAGCTCAAAACGTTCAAGTGGATCTTTTCAAAAATCCAGCGCAAAGCAATGAATGGCAATTTCTAAAATCTGAAAAAACCAATGAAAACGGTAGAATTGCAAACTTTGTGCCGACCGATGGCAAAGAAAACGGCGTTTACAAACTACGTTTTCACACGACGCCTTATTTCCAATCTCAAAATTTAAAATCCGTCTATCCTTATATCGAAGTCGTTTTTGAGATCAGCGGTACGGGTCATTACCATATTCCGATTACCGTATCGGCAAACGGTTATTCGACATATAAAGGTAACTGACCTAATTTAAATATAACCTTGTCATACGACAGGTTCATAATCAATGACGGCATCTTCATCAGTTGTTTCCAATTTAAAAATGACCGGACGAAGACCGTCATTACAGCTGCAGATCGCAATGCCTGGAGTTTTGATCCAGTCGCCATAATAAAAAACTTGTTTATCCGCACCGTGAGCCAAAGCAAAAACATATTGGTAGATCGCTTTCCAAGCTTCATCGCACAAGCCTTCCGGTTTGGCATAATCGGCATAAAAGACCTGCCCTTCCCGTAACATCGGACAAGCCGTCAATCCGTCTGCGCCGTACTCTCGAGCCAGCTCTTTATCAAAATGTTTTTTTAACACTGTAATTTTCACTCGTTTCATATTATTCACACCTGTTTTTCAACACTTTCATAATCTGTACACACTTAAAAGTGTAAAAGATTAAAGTCATGGGAACAACATAAACAAAAAACAGATGAGCCTATGCCCGTCCGGTATTAATCCGCAATATCCGTCATCTCTTTTAGTGCAGAGCAATATTATTGTATCGGATGAATTTTAGTGTATCCGTTCCAAGCAAACAAAGCAGCTTCAGAATCATCACCATAAACTTTTTCAACATTGCATATATACAAATAGTGATCGCCGGCCTCGTGATATTCCTTCAAACGGCACACAATGGCGACTTTGCTATGACAAGGGATTTTTATTGCGCTGTTTTCCAAGTCGGTAAGTTCTATATTAAACTGAGATACCTTATCCGTGTTACGGCCTGATGTAGAGCCGCATGCCAGAACGATATCCGCAAGTTTTGATCCCGGAACGGTTAATACAACTTTTCCACTGTTTCTCAGCATTTCCCCGCTATATGATGTTTTTGCCATAGCAAAGGCAATCATATAAGGATTAAAAGACAGGTATGTCCACCAAGAAACCGTTGCCACATTGGTTGCTCCGTCCGGTTTTTGTGTGCAAACCAAGGTAACCGGGTTTGGTGAAGTAAGTTGAGATGCTTTCGGAAGGCTGATTTCTTTCATATTCATGATTCCTTTCAGGATTGTACGTTCATCTTATGTCATTTTATTTTGTACCTTTTATCAGACGTCGTTCATATAAAAGCCTCGATCAATCTTTGATATGTTTTTTTTGAGCAATAAAAACATATTTGAACTTTCAAATCCTTAAATATTTATTGCATATCTATATACAGGTATATATTTTCATAAAAATTCAATACTAACAATTATATCTCACACTAACTTAAAAGAGAGTGTCAGATGACGCAATGTATTCCACCTTCCACACAAATTGAAAAGACCGGTTTTGGCTATACTTTATCGCTGATCGGGGGAAAATATAAAATGATCGTTTTGTATTGGTTGGGGGAATTCGAGGTTTTGCGGCATAATGCTTTGCATCGGCTCATTGGCAAGATTTCTTTATGGAAGGATCATCTTAGAAATTCTATAGCGAGATTTAGATGAACAACATAAGACTTGTAAAAATAATACAAACCAAAACAGGTGAATTTACAAATCTTCCTGTTAAATATTTGAATACAAATTACAATTTTAAGAAAGGTAAAAACTGGTGGGAAATTGTAATAGTACCTTTTGACACATCAAACTATAACATAGACGAAACGGAAACATATAAAGGTGCAATTCGTTTAATTCTTCATTGGAAACAAAACGGAGAAGGTGTTTATGCAGCTTTACAAGAGGCTGAAAACATGCTGAGGTGTTTTAAAAAGGGAAGTTGTTTTGAAGGTGTAAAGATAATAGCCAACCCGTATATGAACAGTATCTTGAAAGAACCGGCTGAGTTACTTATACCATTGACAATAAATTATCTTTTAAAATGCTGAGTTCAACCTTAAAAGAGCTGGGAAAAGACGGATTAATAAACCGAAAAGTTTATCCGGAACTTCCACCCAAAGTCGAATACAGCCTCACTGAAAAAGGAAAATCTCTAATTCCGATGTTATTTGCTTTATGCGAATGGGGCGACAAGCATCGCCCCAAATAGAAAATTATAAGGATATCCCCAGTTCAAAAGCTTTTTCTAAAGCTTTATGGTTCTTAATGTCACCGATTTTTAAAACACCGCCGGCGATAATGTCCCCCAGATTTTTCCAATTCAGATGTTTTAATAAAGCTTCATAATAATCAAGAATCGGTTTGCTGTTTTCATCTCCGTCACCTTCGGATGCCATTAACAAGAGGCATTCTTTTTTAGGATTTTCATAATTTGCCTCACATTCCGCCACAGCAAACAATCTATCAAAGGCGCATTTTAATTGTCCGGAAAATCCCCAGTAATACATCGGAGATGCCAAAACAACGACATCGGCTTTTATATATTTTGGATAAATTTTCAGCATATCATCTTTCTGAACACAAGGACTTTTCCTATCTTTTCCACCGCCGAAACAGCCCAAGCATCCGTGAATTTTAAGCTGTTCCAAATTAAAACAAATCACCTCATGACCTTTTTGTTGCGCACCTTTCGTAAAAGCATCAATCAATCCTTGAGTATTTCCGTTTATTCTCGGACTTCCGTTAAGTATAATGATTTTTTTGCTCATTTTTCACCTTTTCAAAACTACGGATAATATTTTCATGCTATTTTTTATTAAAAAAAATCAACACTTACAATATTGGATAATACTCACAAAAAGGTAAGCATAAAATAGGAATGTTTATATAAAAACATTTATTTATTATTCTTTAATTTGATACTTTTATTCTTTTTTTACCGTTTTTCTTTCAAAAAAAATGCCTTAGATTTATTAAAAATATTGATAATTTACGCCAAACTAAAAAAAGGTTTACAGACAAAAAAAACCACCTAAAAGGTGGCTTTTTTATGGTGCCGGCAGAGAGACTTGAACTCCAGACCTGATGATTACAAATCAGACGGTCTGATATATTGCGTTATATTGCGCCATAGTGCGTTTGATTATAAAAACCGCAGAAAATAAAGGCTTTTAGAACGGTGTTCACGGACTTGGTCGGCGGAACGTATCATCAGATCAGTCAGGACGGGAAAATCAGTCTGAACCCGTTTGATTGCGGAGCCGGAGAAGAAACGACGCTGAATATGTTTATGCAGATACTGACTTGTGCCGAAACGGAAGAAGAAAAGAAAGACATTCGGATATTCGTGTCCGAAATGCTGAAACAGCCTCGTTTCAACAGACGCATGGATTTATATGCGAACGAATTGGCTCCGAACGGGCGGTTCAAAGAAAAGCTTGAAAAATGGATTAAAGGAAACACATTGAATGCCAAGTTGTTCAACGGGAACAGAGACACGCTTGACGTAGCGCAAAACCGGTTAAACGTGTTCGGTTTGGATAACGTGAAGGACGATGCGAACGCGGCGGCGGCATTATTCTTCCATTTGTTCAAAAAGATCGAAAAGAACGCGCAAAACGGCAAACCGTCTTTGCTGATTGTTGACGAAGCTCCGACACTTCTTTCTTCGCATCCTCTGAAAACGGAAATCGAGAAACTGCTTAAAACCGCAAGAAAGCAAAGAATGGCGATTTTTATGGCGTTTCAGGGAACGAACGATTTGAAGACGCTGAATATCAAGGAAACGATTTTAACGAACTGCCACACAAGGTTTTTCTATGACGGCTGTGCGGGAACGCCGGAGGAAATCGACGGCTTTAACCTGACGGAAAGCGAGACGGACTTTGTGCTGACGAAAGGGGCTCGGATCGAGGGAGCGAAACGCCCCGTTTTGATGCAAAGGAACGGCGTCAACGTGTTTTTGGAAACGGATATGACTTGCCTTGGCAATTACCTGAACGCCTTTAAAGGCGGCGCTAAAGCCGTCCGTTTCCTTGATTACGCCAAGCTGTTCAAACCGGAAGATCCGGCGACTTACTATCTCAAACACTATGGAGCGAACCGATGAAAAAAAAGGAAATCGAACAGTTGTTAAAGTTGGCAGTGGAAATCACTGAGAATCCGTTAGATTCCCCTTATATTACAGATACGGAACGGGAAAAGGCTCGATACGCCACAGATGTGTTGTTGCCGTCGATCAACGATTTGCGCGCACGAAAAATCATCTGGTTACGAGCCAAAGGGTTATGTTGGAAAGTCATACAAAAAAACGTCAATTTATCCCGTTGGCAGGCACGCCGGTTGTATAACAATGGAATGTTAGAAATCAGTCAAAAATACCTTTTTCAAAAACGGACAAATCAACGTCCTGTGTCGTCACAAGAATAAAATAAAGAGTTTCTTAAAACCATTCCTGACGAAGTTTGGCAACACGTTGCCAGAAATCGACCGGTTTTATAACCTTAACTTGTCCGCACCAAGTGTATAAATGCCATGCCATTTCCAAACATCCGCCCGCACGAAAACGAACGGTTAGCGAACCGTCTTTATTTTTTTCCATTTTTTGCGATGAATGAAAAATAAATTTTTCTGCTTCACCCGCCGCCTTTGGAGAAAAAAGCCATTCTACATCAAACGGTGGCTCATTATACATTCCGAACAAATCTTTTGTGTGTTTTTCTATTGAAAATTCTTCGGGGACGAAAAAGTCCTTGTCTTTCAAAAGACACACCTGACGAATATTCGAGAGAATATAATAATGCAAATCGTCCGTATCTTGATAATCATATCGTTTAGCCAACAAATAATGATTTCTTTCTCCATATAGAATTCCAAACGGACAAAGCGTATAAGAATTGTATTTTTGGCTTTTTTTAGGTTTATATTCGATTTGAACGGCCTTCCAGTTTTTTATTGCATCGCGCAGAACGGAAACGATATCCATATCAACTTTTTTATGCGGAACAGGGCGACGGGCATTTCCTTCGGCGATCATTAAAGCTTCTACTTCTCTGCTACTTTCAGGAGCCAGAATGCGTTGTAATTTTTCTGCGACCAGTCTTAAGTTCGACGCTTCTTCATCTCTGTCATTTTTTTTCATTAAATCCGCCGCTTGACGAATAACGGCAATATCCGTTGAAGAAAGGACGACACCTTTCGGAAGTTGCATGGATTTAATTTTATACATTTTGGGATAGCTTGATGTTTCTACAAAGGCATCTCCGAAACATCTTTCAACTTCGACCATTTTTCTTTCTACAGTTTTCATAGAACATCCTAAAAAATCGGCGATTTCTTTCTTTGTTAAGCCTGAGCGTGTATTCTGAAGCTTTAAAACCAATTCATAAATTTTTTTAAAATAACGTGTTTCATCCATATTTTTTCTTTCTCCAAAAAAAGAGCGACACAGTTTGTCTGTTTATTGTACTAGCATAATAACAGTCCCAAGTTGAATGCAAGGAGAGAAAAGAATGTTTGCAGATACAGATACCTTATTTTATTCGGAAGAATTAGAAGATGACGGATATGAAGGCGTTGAAGAAGATGACAGAGATGCAGAATATTATGAGAATGAATATGGCTCGCTTATTGATATGATCGAAAACATGTATGAAGAGGCTTTTGAAGAATACAATTAAAAATAAGGTAAATACTTATTGACATTTTTTATAAAACAGTAAATCATATTTTAACTTGTTATTTTTATTGGAAATACTATGCTTAGTTGTGAAAAAGTCTTATTTTTAATTGTGGGAAAAGGAAACCCGAAAGAAATCGGTTATCCAGAATCATATTACCGTTTATTAAGAAAAGCTATTGATTTTTCTAATGTAAAATACATTATCCTTTTCCCGTCGGGTTCCAGCAAAAAAAATGCCGAAGCCATCAAACTGGAATATGAGGCTTCCCTTAAGGTTTTCATTGAAGACCTGCCGGAAAAAAACATGGAATTCGATGCGGACAAATGTTTCGAATTTTTTGAAGGGAAATTTCAAACATTATTTAAAAACGGTTTTTCTGCCGAAGATTTCATCATTGATTTTACACACGGCACAAAAGCGATGAGCGCGGCATTGTATGCTATAGGTATGCGTTATCGCGTTTCCGACTTCCATTATATTCAACGTAACAATGATAAGAACGGAAATTTGATCGAAGGAGAAACCGTTAAAAATTTTGACGCTTCTTACGCACGCGGTTTATCTGTTTTAGATCAATGTCGGATTTTGTTTAAAACATGGCAATTCCCGGCGGCAAAATCTTTGCTTTCGACTGAAAAACCGACAGAAAAATTAAAAATAACGGTCAATAATGTCAAAATGCTGGCCGATTTTTATTCCGCTTGGGATCGTTTGGATTATAAAACCGCCGCCGATATTTGTCCCGTTTTTGAAATGCCGTCTTTCGGCTTTGCCACAACACCGACGGTTCAAAACTGGATAAGCGGTTTATCAAAATTCGTTATCGAACCCGATGAAAAAAAACATGAGGTTTTATCACATGACCAATTGGAGGAAAACGCCTCAATTGTTTTAAACATGATGTTTGATTTATATGCGAACGGTTTGCGCCGGTTGGATTCAGGCCAATATGAAGACGCCGCCATTCGCGCTTATCGTATTGCGGAAATGTTGGGACAATTTTATTTGTTTAAAGAAGGATACATTTCAAATCACATGTCCGCTTCCGATCCCAAAGTGCGTGATTTTGCGGAAAACAACCGCATAAGAAAAAAAGATAACACTGATATTTATCCGCCGTTCGGCAGAAAACAAGTCATTGACTTTTTAGATTACCTCAAACATCCAAAAACAGCTTATCTGCAAAACACTGACGCAATAATTGCAGACATACGCAACAACTCTATTTTAATTCACGGATACTCTTCCCGTGTCAAAAACGCTCAGGAATTAAAAACTATTTTTACTTCTCTGATAGAACAGCTTCGTCTGATTGTCGGGGAAGAAGAATCCCAGTCCAAGCTAAATGCCGCTTTATTTATGAACACATTTAAGGATAACAACTGATGAACGAATATCTTTATCCGTCTTGCAGGGTCGCTTTTGCGGCTTTGATCCATGACATCGGCAAGTTCGCCGAACGAGCGAAGATTGAACTTGCGCCGGATGTCAAAGAAAAAAATCAACATACATTTTGCCCTTTTAACGATAAAGAGGGATACTTTACGCATACGCACGCGGCTTACACGGGAATTGCGATTGATTTGATCGAAAAATCCCTGCCCGCGATCAAAGGCGATGCGGACACCTACCCTTTTCAACAGACTGACACGGATGATTCCATTATCAGAGCGGCGGCGGCACATCATAATCCGTCCTCTTATTTACAAAAAATTGTTTGTATCGCCGACCGTCTTTCGAGTGCTTTCGAACGTTCCGATTACGAAAAATACAATGAAAAAAAAGATGGCGAGAAATATCAGATTGCCCGCTTAATCCCCTTGTTTGACAAGCTTTCCACCGAAACGGACAAACGAGAAAATTCAACACCCGACACGCTGAAATACCGTTATCCGTTAAAACCGTTATCGCCCGCCGCCATTTTTCCTGAATTGCGGCATCATCTGACGATAGAGGAAGCGAGAAAAGAATATCTGGCTTTATGGAACGCTTTTGTCGAAGACGTCAAAAAAATCCACGATCGCGAAAATTGGGATTTGTATCTGGATCATTTTGACACGCTTTATTCCGTTTATACCCAGAACATTCCTTCCGCGACGGCATTCGGCACAATAGCGGACGTATCTTTGTACGACCACTCCAAAAGCACGGCCGCTTTGGCAACGGCTTTATGGCGTTATCACAAAGAAACGGAAACTGAAACGCAAGAGGCTTTGGACAACAAAGAAGAGAAAAAATTCTTGTTGATTCAAGGCGATGTTTCAGGCATTCAGAGTTTTATTTTTGACGTCGGCAAGCATACGCGCAAAAACGCCTACAAGCTGTTGCGGGGACGGTCTTTTTTAATATCGTTGTTTTCCGAATGCGCGGCATTGAAAGTGCTGCAGGAAATCGGTTTGCCTTCCACCTCACAAATTATGAATGCGGCGGGGAAATTTATTATTGTTGCCCCGAACACGCCGGCAACGGTTGAAAAAATCGAAAAAATCAAAAAAGAGCTTAATGCGTGGTTTTTAAAGAAATACTACGGCGAAGTTTCTTTGGGTTTAGCAACAATCGAAGCGTCTCAACGCGATTTTGAAGCAAAAGGATTTGCCGCTTTGCAAGAAAAGATATTCCGTTCTTTGGGCAAGGCGAAATTGCAAAAATTCAATTTATGCGCGGAAAACGCCGGAGCAATGAAAATTTTCGCCGATAATTATGACAAGCAAATGGGCATCTGTTGTTTTGACGGCAGAATGCCGGCAGAAACTGCAGTCAACAACTATGACACGGAAGAAAATTCGGATCGGCAACCCGCTTATGCCTGCCAAAGCTGTATGGACATTTTGCAATTAGGCGAAAATCTGACAAAAAAGGCTTGTATGACCATATCCGCCGAACCGGTTGAAGGCGGTTGGAAATCCGATATTTTCGGTTTTTACATCGGGTGGAAAAAGAATGCCGAGAAAGCCTTGCGCCGCTGGGATATTTCCTTGCCGGAAAGCGCGGATGAAGCTTTGTTCAACGGACAGGCGAGAAGATACATCAACGCCTATGTGCCGCGCGATGAGAACAATAACATCAAAACGTTTTCCGATTTGGCAGAAATTGATTGCTACGTCAAAGACGGGAAAAAGGTTGTAAAATCCGCCGT
Source organism: uncultured Alphaproteobacteria bacterium (assembly GCA_944390195.1). GTDB lineage: Bacteria > Pseudomonadota > Alphaproteobacteria > CAAGCB01 > CAG-977 > UBA11549. The sequence goes on along the minus strand of CALXOZ010000009.1, from coordinate 14,968 downwards.
CATGAGCATCAAAGGCGACATCGACAATCTGGGATCTTTGTTGCAAACCGGCATTAAAACACCGACTTTTGCGACACTGGCAGGATTAAGCCGCCAACTGAACAATTTCTTTACGATCTGGTTGCCGTGGCTGTGCCAAAGCGAGAAAAATGCGGAAAACATTTATACCGTTTTCGCGGGCGGAGACGATTTTTATTTAATCGGACCGTGGCTTGACCAGATCAGAATGGTTCCGATACTGCGCAATAAATTCAAAGAATATGTCTGTAATCGTGAAGACATTACGTTTTCGATCGGCATGTGCATGACGGGATCGGGCGAAGATGTGATTACCATGTCAACAATGACGGAAGAAGCTTTGGAAAAAGCGAAAAAATATCCGAATGAAGAAAACGCCACTAAAAACGCCGTCTGTTGCTTCGGACAAACGGTCAGCTTTGCCGATTACGATAACCTGATGACGGAGGAGCACCGTTTGGATGACATGAAAGCAAAATACAATTTGTCAATCGGATATGTCTATAGCCTGCAAACGCTGTGCGATCAGGCGCAAGAAGCGGAAAAAGGAAAAAATCTTTCCAACGCGATGTGGCGTTCGAAACTGGTTTATAAAACCGTCCGCTTTGTGGAAACGTTAAAAGATTTTGATACTGAACAGAAACAAGTTCTTGCCGACACGATAGCCAAAGAAATAGGAAACGCTATCGCAAAATACAAAACGGATTACAAAATAGCCTTATTCACTTGGCTTTACCAACAAAGAGAGGAACAAAATGACTGATAATAAAACTTTGACGTTAAAACCATCACCTCAAAAGAAAAATCCATTGGACTTTGACGTCAAAAATTTGACAAAGGATTTGTTTGATAAAACGGCATCTGAATGGGCAAAAAAAATTGCTTATAAAATGGATGATGCAGGAAATATTGAAAAAAATTATCGTGGTGAAAATCAACTTACAAAAAACATGCCGACACAGCTTCGCCGTTTTTATGATGAACTGGTCATGTGGAACGAACGCGCACAGACAAATACAGATTTTAAAGATATCGAACCTTTTGTGTATATGATGAAATCAAAAGTTGCCTATGCTAAAGGTCGTGAAAATGTTGACAAGACTTTTCAGCAGTTTCTCAACAAACTGATCAATCAGATCAAAGACAAAGACACACTAAACAACGCCAAACTGTTTATGGAAGCAATAATGGGCTTTTACAAACAATACCGTCCAACAAAATAAAAGGAATTCCTGCCATGATAAAATTTGAAATGAAAATGATCACCGGAAAAATCAAAGTCGTTACGGGATTGCACATCGGTTCGGGGAATACGGAAATGCACATCGGCGGAACGGATAATCCCGTCATCAAAAACGCCGCTACAAACGAACCGTACATTCCCGGATCTTCTCTGAAAGGCAAAATGCGCAGTTTGCTGCGTTTATATACAGGTGGTAACGATAATGCAGAAATCGTTGTTAAATTATTCGGATCAAGCGGCGATCAAAAAGATGTCAAACCGGCACGTCTGTCATTTTGGGACTGTTTTTTAACACAAGGTTGGAAAGAAACCATCAACAAAAAGCAAATGCTTTATACTGAAGTTAAAATGGAAAACATGATCAGCCGTATAACTGGAACTGCAGAACATCCGCGTAACACGGAACGCGTATTGCCCGGTTCGGAATTTGATTTCAAACTGACCGTTAAACAATATGATGACGAAAATGTTATCCCGCAGGTATTGGGAACGATGAAACTGTTGGAAATGGACGCTTTAGGCGGATCAGGATCCCGCGGTTACGGTCGCGTGAAATTCGAAGAATTGAAACTGGACGGCAAAGACATTCAAGCCGATTTGGATGCCGTCAAACCTTTTGAAAACAGATTTGTTTAATCGGGACAGCAGTATGGAATTATATCAAATTGACATAGCTCCGACAGGCGGATTTTATACACAAATAAAAGGAGATACACTGTTCGGTATGTTTTGTTGGGCGATTATGGAACGTTTCGGGTCAGATCGACTGACAACATTATTAGAAGGATATACGGACAACCGCCCGTATATAGTCTTATCGGACGCCTTTCCGAAAGGCTATTTTCCCAAACCCGTATTGCCCTTTTCGTATTATAAAAAAGAAGGGCAAAAAGACGATGAATTTGATGTCAAAAATCGCAAGAAATTCAAACGCCGCGAATGGTTACCGGCAGATAAGATTGCTTTGCCGACAAATCAGATGGGAGATTCTTTTGCCGAAGTTTTATTCATCAAAAAAACCTTAAAAACGGCGAACAGCGTCAATCCTGAAACGAATCACGCAAGCGGCGGCAAATATTCCGCTTATATGACGGATCAATTTTACTATCAGGGGGAATTGAGCGTATATGCCGTCATTGACGAAAACCGAATAACCGCTGATGAAGTCAAGGGGTTGTTTGAACAGATCGGTCTGACGGGATACGGTAAAAAAGCCTCATCCGGCGGCGGCAAGTTTTCAGTTCAATCAATGAAACGCATTTCGTTTGATAATCCACACTATACGGCATTGCTGACACTTGCGCCGTGCGTGCCGGAAAGAAACGAATTTGATGAGGACAGATCGTTTTATAAAGTCTTCGTCCGTTTTGGCAGGCATGGCAATAAAGCGGCATTATCAAACAATCCGTTTAAAATTCCTGTGTTGACGATGGATACCGGAGCAGTATTGACACCGAAACAAAAAGCAAATAAAGCCCCTTTATTTACCGGTAAGGGCATAAAAGGTGTTTCATTGACAGATGACAGAACCGTTTTTCAAGGATATGCGCCCGTCATCGGACTAACGGCAAAGGAAACAGCGATATGACAGAATTTATGAAAACATACAAATTGAAGATCACCGTATTATCGCCCATACATATCGGAGCCTCTACGGATTTGGAACCAACTGAATATGCCATTTATTCGGAAAAAAGAACTTCAAAACCAGATCAACAGAAAGAAAAAACCATTATTATATGTCCGGAATGTGGATATAAAAATCCGGCAGGATCGACATACTGTGGCGCTTGCGCTTATGATTTGCCCAGACAAACCATTTCTGTGAAAAAATCAGAACCGGAGAAAAAACCGGACAGTTATTTGTACACGTTCACACCTGGACAATTATCGGACGCACTTTCCCCTACGGAAAAAGCACTTTTACTTAAAGAAGCGAACAAAGGAGAGCTTATGGCTTTGCAAAGCTTTTTCAAAAGCAAAGCCGCGGCTATTGTCAAAACGGCAACGAAACGGGCTATCGTCTGTCGGGAGGTTGCAAAGAAGTACGAAGAAAAATTCGGAAAAGTCAGCAGCAAAAACAATGATTTCGCGCGTTTCAATATTGAAAAGCAGATTTCCGATGCCGTAACCGGCTTGCCGTACATTCCGGGGTCTTCAATCAAAGGAGCGATCCGAACGGCCCTGATGTCTGCAAGAAACGAACGGGTGCGATTAAATAAAGAGTTATATCAAAAAGCCAACGATGCCGAAAAAACACTATATAATTATAAAGATCAAACCGAAGATCCTTTCAAGGCTTTAAAGATTGAAGACGGACACGCAACAGAATCCTTTATAACCAGCATTGATACAGCCGAAAACGTCAAACGTAACAGCGGAAAACTTTTAGATCAAAAAGGAATATCAACATATATCGAAGTCATTCCGCCCGGTACAGTTTTTAAATCATCTTTGTTAATTATGCAAAATAGATCATTTTGCGAAGATATGTCATCCATACAAAAAGCCTGTAATGATTTTTATACGGACATTCTTTCTGATCAGGAAGATCAGCAGGTTCACACGCACGGCATTCCGGCGGATTTATTTAACCGGATCCGAAAATCGAATGAAAGACCGAGACAAGCGTTTTTACTTTGCCTTGGCAAGCATGGTGGCGCGGAAAGCAAGACAATAGATGGTATGCGGAAGATCAGAATCATGCAAGGAAAAGATAAACCGGCACGTTTTGATAATCACGCGACGACATACTGGTTTGCGAACGATGGCAAAGAAAGATTGCCGTTCGGGTGGTGCGTTGTCGAATTCGAGGAAGTAAAATGACATTTCCTTTGATCAAATTACGCCTGACGTTTCGTGCGTTGCAGGACATGAACTTTCCGGTGTATGCCGGTTCGGCGTTACGCGGTATATTCGGCAAGTCTTTGCGCCAAGTGTCCTGTCTGGCAAAAAAAGAAGATTGTGCCGGTTGCGCCGCATTATCAACATGTCCTTACGCCGCTGTTTTTGAAAACGGATATATTGCTGTTTCCAAAGGCGAAGAAATGACTAACCCTTATGTTATCGAACCGATGCCGATGGGTCAGAAAATCATCAAACAAGGAGAGATTTTTACATTTCATCATTTGTTGTTCGGCACCGCTGTTGACAAGCTGTCATATATTTTGTTGGCGTGGTCGAAAACGGGCAATATGGGTTTTACCAAAGAACGCACACAAGCACGGTTGATCCAAGTGCATCAGGTTTTTGAAAACGGAAGTATCGCCCTGTTATACGACTTTGAAGATGCAGATGCGGAAACTGTTTCTGCGAAATTCGATTTTTCCCTGCCGGAAGAACAGAAAACCACAGCCATGCAGATCCGATTAACAACACCTTTGCGCATACAACATCAGGGTCATCCCGTTTCAGCTGAAAAATTGACAGCACGAGATTTTTTGATTGCCGTAATTCGCCGCCAGCAAACCATAGCGAAACAACATATACCGACTTTTCCAATAATTGAATTTAACGTATTGCGTTCCGACATTGAAACGGCGGATTTAACACAAGCGACACTCCACTGGTTCGATTGGTCACGCTATTCTTCGCGTCAAAAAACGAAAATTGCACTGGGGGGCATAATGGGTGAATTTACGTTAAAAGGAAATTTAACACAATTGTATCCGTATATGGTTACAGGGACATATTTCCATATCGGGAAAAGTGCCGTCTTAGGCATGGGAAAATATGAAATTAAACGTTTATCATGAAAAAAACAAAAGAACGGTCTAAAAAATGGGGGTGTTGTCATGTTTTTTTATAGTAAAAAAACAATTTTTAATATTAAATATCAAAAGGTTGAAGCATAAAGAATTTACATGCCCCGATTTCTTGGGGATTGGAAAACTGTTCTCAGTATCATATTAAAAGTTTTTTCAATTTACATGCCCCGATTTCTTGGGGATTGGAAAACTTAAGTTAAAATCAACTCTCCGCCAGCCAATAATTTACATGCCCCGATTTCTTGGGGATTGGAAAACCCCTACCCATATTACTTTCCAGTAACAGGGAATTTACATGCCCCGATTTCTTGGGGATTGGAAAACTAAATTTAATCGCCTTTTTTTACATAGAGTTGTTTCATACGCCCCAATTTTTTGGGGATTGGAAAACTTAGGGCATTTACAGCCGGCGAATACCCTTAAAATTTACATGCCCCGATTTCTTGGGGATTCGAAAACTGACTCACCGCGAGTCACTTCCGTTAATTCACATGCCCTGTTTTCTTGAGGGCGGCAAAACAAACAGACATGATTTGTCTTCTTGTTGTCGTAATATTTATTTGTTCGTTTTTATAACTCACACTCAAAGATTTTATGGAGAAACAATTATGAAATTCCTGTTTGTATTCTTGTTCGCTGTTTTATTTTTCCCTGATCAGGTCATGGCTCAGCAATATCTTGGAAAACTGTCGAATAATCCTTATAACGCGGATTCCGTCTCAAATCCTTATGGGCAATACGGCAATAAATACAGTCCGAACAGCATCAATAACACTTATGGTCAATATGGTAATGCCTACAGCGATAAATCTGTTAACAATCCTTATGCCGACAATGCGACTAAACTTTATGATTCTCGGGGAAATTACAGAGGAAAATTAAGTAACAATAAATATGATCCCGAATCCATATCAAACCCTTACGGAAAATACGGAAGTAAATATTCCCCCGACAGCATTAACAATCCCTACGGTGCCGGAAACCCGTATTCCGTTGACAGCCCGAATAACCCATACGGAAATGGTTGGACTATCATTGGGGACGATTAAGTTCAGCAAAATTTATTTAAAAATCCCTCTTTTATGCTTTGCTGAAAATCGGAATATGATTAAGGGAACAAAAAAATGTCTTGGCGCATTATTAAATTCGAAACTCCGGGAAAACTTTCGTTCAACAACAACAGATTGTGTTTTCATCAACAGCAAACAGATCAGGTTTTCTTCTTTCCGTTGGAAGATATTGCCGTCGTCATTCTGGAAAGTTTACAAATTTCTCTGACAAGCACTTTGATGTCCGAATTGGCTGAAAAAGCCGTAACCGTTATTTTTTGTAACGGGAAGCATAAACCTGTCAGCGTCTTGTCTCCTGTGGGAAAGCCTTTGCGGCAAACTGAAATTGCTTTTTTACAAACAGGTATGTCCAAACCGTTGCAAAAAAGACTTTGGCAAAGGAATATTCAGCAAAAAATCGTAAATCAAAGTCTCGTTTTAAACAGCGTCAATCCTGATAAGGCTCTTATCTTACAAAAAATATCGAAAAACGTCCTTTCCGGGGATTCCGAAAACGCCGAAGCTGTCGCCGCCAGACTTTATTGGGAATGTCTGTTCGGACGGACATTCATTCGACATAGCGAAGATACCATTAACGCGGCGCTGGATTACGGATACGCTGTTTTCAGAAATGTGTTGATTAATAATATTACGGCTCACGGTTTGATTGCCAGCCTGGGAATTCATCATCACAGCGTATTAAATAATTTTAATTTGGCTGACGATTTAATAGAACCTTACAGAGCTTTTACCGATCGGGCCGTATTAAAAATGATGCCTTTAACTGATAGTGTTTTAACAAAAGATATCCGAGAAACATTGTTATCTTTGTTATACCTGAAATGTCGTATTAACGGACAGAAAACCGTACTGATAAATGCTATGGAAGAAACGGTTTGTTCTTTTATCACGGCAATGAAAGAAAATGATGCGGAAAAACTGATCCTGCCCGAATTGATTAATGACTGCGATTGAATCTCAACAAAAAAGAGTGATCGTTTTTTTTGATTTGCCCACAACGGACAAATCTGAAAGAAAAGCGGCGGCAGGATTTAGAAAAGACCTGATCGGAAACGGGTTCTTAATGATGCAGTATTCCGTCTATTCCAGATATTGCAGTAGCGATGCCGTTGTTCAAACACACATTATGCGATTAAGGCGATACGTGCCCGCAAAAGGATCCGTTCGTGTTCTGGTCATTACGGAAAATCAGTATCAAAAAATGGAGCTTTTAGTCGGTGAAATTTCAAAAAATGAAATACAAACAGCCAAACAACTTTCCTTTCTTTGATTGAACCTGCAACGCGTTTTGCAAAAAAACAATCTGTGTATTTGAGCACCATAATTCCCCTTTATGCACCGAAACCGAACTGAACGATAACGGAAGCCTGGCATAAAATAACGAAGCTGTAAGAGCTTCGTTATTTTTGCATAGGAATGGGGATGCTTCTATTTTTAACTGTTTGTCTTTTATTTTTCGCTCGCACGGCGAGTGCTCAAATGGCTGTCATTGACACGAACGGCTTGGCGGAAAGCATCAAGCAAAACGCGACAATGGCGGCGATTTTGGAAAACGGCAAGGCTCTTTGGAACACGACCAAAGAAGGACTGGAAGCGACAAAACAGATCACGGACACGGTCGGCGGCGCGGTTTCTCTGGCGTTGACGGCGCAAAGCTTTATCACAAACGCCGATCATTTGCTTCAATGCGTTACGCCGGAGTTTCTCTTGAACGGAGCGAATTTTGAAGTCACGAACATTTGCACGGCACAGGATTACATCAGGCAGGCGTTGGATTTGCCTGCCGACACCGACATTCAAAACGGTTTGAACACTGTTGCCGGCACAATCGGCGGCAGTTATTCCTGGCGGGGCATTACGACGGGTTCAAACAAAACAAAGGCGCAGTGGCGGAAAGTCAAGAAAGCCCGCACGGACTTTCATAAAAAGAGCGTTGACGACGGTTTGGCGAACGCCATGGCGGTTAAAGCTGAAGCAAACACGCTGTCAAAAGCGGCAAGCTCGATCATTCGGGACACGAACACGTCTTTAACGATTATGGAAAATCAAAACAAACTGCTCCTATTTAATGGTTTACGCGCAAAACAACTTCAACACGCAAAAAGAACTGTCTCAAATGACCGGCAAAACGACCGCCAAACGTCAAAGCCTGTCAAGATCAAGCAAATGCGGCTCGTCCGTTTCTCAAAACATTGAGGGGCGCGATTTGATGAGTGTCGCCGATTGGGGATCCATCCCGTTCGGGCGGCACGTTCTGTTATGTCAAGGCTTTATGACTCGTCCTGTTTATTGCGAAACGCCGATTTACTTCAAAGAAAAACAATATACAGAGAAGCTTAATGCCTGAAACGTGCTATTCCTGTCAGATTTTTGATGTGTTCAATCAAAAAACACTTTCGTTTTGCTCAGCTTTTTTTAGCGCCGTAACGCCCGAATTGAAGTCGCTTTTAGCGTATCTGTTTATGCTTTGGATCGTGTATCGGCTTTGTGAAATGTTAATCGGAAAACAAGAAAATCCGCACACTCTTTTAAGGGAATTTATCGACCTTTCGATTGCAACGGCGTTATTACAGAGCTTTCAGTATTGGAGCGGTGTCTGTTTCTGGATTTATCATTTCGGCATGGAGTTAGTCATCAGAATCCTGCGGATCACTTCGGAGGGACAAGCCGTTTTAAAAACTTCCTCCGGCACGGCAACTTTATTGACATACGTTGAAACGGCTTTTACGCCCGTTTTAGACAAGATCGGCGTAATGATGAGTGACGTGTCGTGGGCAAGCTTGAAACTGGCTGTTGCCATCATCCCGGTCGGCATCATCTACTTTTTGCTTTTATGGCGAATATTTGCAAGCTTGTTTAACGTGTTCGTTCAGCTGTTCGCGATCACTTTGCTTTCACCTGTTTTATGTACCTTTTATGCGCTGCCGCCTTTTAAAAAAGCCTGCTTTGCGGCGATCCGGATTTTATTGACGAACAGCCTGCAAATCGTTCTGTCCTGCGGTACGATCGGAATAGTCCTGACTTACCTGAACAGCCTCGATATGTTTCAGGACAACAATGTTGCCGTAACGGTCGGCACGGTCGGATATATGCAAATGCTGTTCACCGGCGCACTGCTTTGGGGAGCCTACGGCATCATCATCAACACACCGGTCCAAATCCTGAACGTCGGGAACGTCGCTCCCTCAAATCCCGTCCTGACCTTCATCGGAGGCTTACCGAACAAGGCTGTCAACCTTGCGAAAGGGCATATTCCATTCGGGAAAAAATTATTTTTACCAGTTCCGTTCCTTAATCATTTCAAGCAATTTTTCCTGTTGGTGAATTAAGCGAAGTTGCCGGATCGTTTTGTGCTTTCGCGGAATAACCATCTGCGTCAGAGAAAAATCCCTGTCTTGGAAGCGTGTCGCCTGCATCTCCCAACCGAACTCTTTGGCGACTTCGACCTGATGTTGGCGGAGCATTTGAAGCTGTGGCTTTTTGAATTTCAGACGATCCCGACCGTTCGACATTTGAAGCAGAATATGCCCGTGCGTTGCCGATTGATGTGTGTGAACGGCGAATAAATACCGGTATCCTTTTTTCGCAAACGGCTCCATATACCGTTCAACAAACCGATACCCCTCCTCCTCGCCAACCTTCATTCTTTTTGGGAAAGACACGATCAGATGAACCATCAGATTGCCGTTTTTCCGACGTTGTTTCATCTGATACGCGTCTATCGTTTCGTTCAGTTTTTCCGTCTGGATCAGTCGCCGTTCGTCGTCATAAACACGAGCGTCTTTTTCCATTCCCTCCGAACCGTGAGCAATATACTGCAAAGTGTTTTTCACGCCCTGAGCGGACTTGATATAAAACGCGACTTTAACCATCGCTTCCGGGACGGGAACTTTGAAAGAAAGGGGCGCCTTCTGTTTTGCCGGCGGAGGATAATCAATCGGAAAACGTTGATGTTTAACATAAATCCCACGGATATGTTCGTCTAACCAGTTTCGCTTATTCGCCATAATACGCCGCCAAAAGTCTGTTGATTTTATCCCGAAGCGCGTGAAGTTCACGACAAACCCGCCGCAAATCCTGCAACGTTTTTTCTTCAAGCGAGTCCTTTTTTATCAGCGTCGTGTTCAAAGCGCGGACGGCCTGATTGGTGTTGATGCCGACCTTTCGGATCTCTTCTTCCAGCTTTGTCAGCAGGAGTATTTCGTCATAGTGCGGGATTTTCATCTGATGAATCCCGGCAAGAATGAACAAGCGGATCAAACGGGACGGACATTGTTTTTCGGCGACGAGCGCGTCCCAAATTTCTTTTTCTATTCTGAACGATTTACGCAACATTGGCATCTTTAGCCTCGCAATAAAGTCGTTCAAGCGTGTGTGACGGAAGAAATTTTACAGCTGTTTGAGGGCGATTTCAAGGGCGGGTTGGCGTGGCATTTTTCGCTCTTTTCGTCCGACGAAATGCGCATTACGGAAAAGGGATGGAACGATAGTTTTTACCGAGTGATGTTTGTTTATACCAACATATTGATATTATTGAATAAATAGGCGTTAATGAAAGGTGTGAGGGCAAACTGAAACATACTTTCCTTTGGCGGATTACCCCTCCGGAAGTTACCTCCGTGTTACCTCAAATCGAAAGGATAAACGCCTATGAATATCAATAAATCTTTCATCAACACCCTGTCTTTTTCGGGCAAGGAAACGACCTATTTCGACGATGCCGTCAAAGGCTTCGGCGTCCGCGTCTGCAAATCGTCCGCGAGTTATATTCTGATGTATCGCAACGCCTATGGGCGGCAAAAGAAGCTGACCATCTGCAAAACGACGCTGATGACGCCGACCGAAGCACGGGACGAAGCCAAGCGGCTTTTGGCTTTGGTCGTTCAGGGCAAAGACCCGGAACAGGAAAAACTGGAACGCCGCAAAGAACTGACGATCGGCGAACTGGCGGACGAGTTTCTTAAATTCAAACTGCCGTTTCTGAAACAGGCGACGCAGAACTCGTATCAATCGGCGGTTAAAAAGCACATCAAGCCGGATTTGGGCAAAACGCCGATCAAAGCTTTCAGACATTCGGACGCTCAACGGTATTATAACGATCTGCTGATGGGAAAAGGGATAACGACTTTCCAACACGGAAAAGAAGACTTCCGGCATATCGGATCGGCGAACACGGTTCTTGTCCCTTTGCGGTGTATGTTCGATTACGCCCGTTCTTTGGGACTGGTGGACTTCAATCCGGTCAAGGAATTGCAAACTTTCCCCAATCCGTGCAGTTACGAGTTCTTTGACGAAGCGGAAATCAGAAAGCTCGGCAGAATTATAAACACCTGTAATTACGTCAATCCGTATTATCTGAATGTTATCCGGTTGCTTGTAATGACCGGATGCCGGAAAAAGGAAATCGAAAATCTGAAATGGTCGTATATCGACTTCAAGCATCAGTTGTTCCTCTTTCCCGACACGAAGACGGGAGCGCAGGACAGACCGTTCGGCATCGCGGTCAAGAAATTGCTTCTTCAAATGAAAGACACCGTTCAGCCGCAAGGCCTCGACGAGTTTGTGTTCCCGAAGTCGGGGAAAGGAACGGACGTTGCCAAGAACTTCTTTCAGGTTCACGTCAAATCAAAGCCGGAGTTTGCGAAGAAGAAAGTTCACAGTTTGCGGCACACGTTCGCGTCGATGGCGGCGGCGATCGGGTTTCCGGAAGCGATTGTCGCGAAACTGTTGGGACACAAGCAACAGAGTATGACAGCGCGATATACGCACGTGACGGAAGACGCCGTCCTGCAAGCGGCGGATAAAATAACGCGAAAGATTGCCGCGTTGCTGAATATCCCCGAACGATGCGCCAAACCGGAGGACGTGAAGATGTTTCCGCGGGGGATTCATCTTTACAAGCTTCACCTTGTAAAGCCGGAGGAATATCCACGTCCGATCCCATCCCGGAAACAGAGGGCGGCGGGGTGATCCGAGAGGGGCGAAGTCCCTTTGGCAAGGGGGCAGAAGAAATTCTGCCCTAACTTGCTATGGCAGATTTTTCTGCCGTGGCAAAGAAGCATAAACAAAGGAATACCGCCGTAAAAAGATGTTACGGACGAATACGAATGTAAACGCCCGAATACGAACACTACCGATAGAGATAGAGAAAGAGATAAGATAGAGGGAGAGATAGAGATATTATCCCTCTTTCCTTTGAGTTTCATCCCTATCGTTTAAAAACAGGAAACTATCTTTGAACTGAAACAGATTACCGACATCTCTTTTGCCGTCTTAATAAGATACCGCAGCGAACGACGGCAAAGATAAAAAATACGATACCAATAAATGATTAGAATGGCGCATTTGGAAAACACCTAAAAGCTCTTGCAAAGAAGAAGTACTTTAGCTAAAACCGGATATAGTCCTACAGTCTTCGACATAATTATGAAGAGAGCAGAGATTTTTATAAAAATCGGATAAATGTTATTCGGGAGAAAGGATCAAAATGACCGAAATTAGAACTCTTATTGATGAAATTAAATCTAATAGAATGCGTCTTCCGGAAATGCAACGTGCATATGTTTGGAAGTCTACGCAAGTAAGAGATTTACTTGATTCTTTGTACCGTAAATATCCGACCGGTACTATTTTAAGATGGGAAACCACACAAAAGGTTCCTACGCGTGATTTCGCTGTTTCCCAAGATGATACAAAATATGAGTCCTACTATCTCCTGTTAGATGGTCAGCAACGTCTAACATCATTAAAAGCTATTCTTTGCGGCGAACCCGTTAATGTACGCGGTCGAAAAAGAGCCATCGATATCTACTTTAACTTGGATCATCCGGATAAATTGGAAAATACAAAAGTCGCTACAGATGATGACAATGAAACTGAGTTTGAAGAGGATGACGACATTAAAATTACCTCGGATGAGGAAGAAAACAAAAGCCGTCTTGATGACTTAAATCGCCGCGCTTTTGTAGTAGAAAACCCATTGGTAAAAAGCCAAAAAAATTGGATTTCTGTCGCAGGTGTATTTGCAAAAAAAATTGATGAAATCGACATTATGCAAAGAGCCGGTGATATCAAAACGCCTGAAGGCGAGCAACGGTTAAAGAAATATATGGTTCGCTTTAATGCCTTAAAAAACATTGAAAATTATGATTTTCAAGTAAAAACTTTGCCGGCAGGAATGTCCTATGAGGAAGTGACTGAAATATTTGTCCGTGTTAATTCAGCAGGAACAAAATTAAAAGGATCTGATTTGGCGTTAGCTCAGATAACCGCTAAATGGCCGACAATTGAAACGCCAGAAGGAGTTAAAGAAGGCGCATTAATCAAGTTTAATAAAGAAGCAGAAAACTGTGAAAAACACGGATGGGATATCAGCACTGGTATTATCGTGAGAACGCTTGTAGCTATTCTTACAGCACAATCAAAATTTAAGATTGTTCCGTCCTTAACGAAAGAGGATTTAGAAAACGCTTGGCCAAGGGTTGCTAAAGCGTTAGAGCATACATTAGATGAACTGAAAAACACATTCGGTCTCGAAACAGACGCAACACTTTCATCGCCGTATTTTATCGTTTCTCTGTCGTTTTTATACCATACAAAAAATAATATTTTGATGGAAGATGAAGCAAGAATAATCAAAAAATGGTTTCTTATTGCCAATGCAAAAGGTCGCTATTCGCGCGGTTCATCAGAAACCATTTTGGATCAAGATTTATATGCGATTAAAAACAACAATTTACAAGGTTTACTTGATAACCTCAAAATGCAATTTGGTAGGCTTGACTTCCATACAACTGATTTTGAAAATAAAAATACAGCTAGTGGCATTTTCAAAACTATGTTTACAGTAATGAGACACAATGGTGCATTGGATTGGAATACACCGCAAATAATCAGTATGAATAATGTTGCAAATCGTAATCAAATCGAGTTTCATCACATATTTCCGCAGGATTTTCTTAAAGGGAAATATGAAAGAGATGAAATTAACGATATTTCAAATCAAACATTTATCGTAAAACGCACAAATGTTTTGATTAGGAATGACGATCCTGCTGTATATTTACCTGAAGTTCTTAAGAAAAAAGGCGAAGAAAATTTTAAAAAACATTGTATTCCGACGGATACAACATTGTGGAATATAGATAAGTATCCAGAGTTTATTAAAAAACGGCGCGAGCTTCTGACAGAGATGGTAAACAGTTATTTGAAGGAGCTTGATCTTATTCCCGAGAAATAAGATAGCAAGAAAAAGCCTGTCAGAAGAAGAAAAGCAGAAGATGGGCAGAAGATGGGCAGGATACGCAATTCGTAATACGAACGCTTGCCGGTGAACTCTGCGAGGCATTTGCCGACGGCAAAGAGGAAAAAAAACAGCAGTCGGGTTTTCATTTTTGCCGTTCGTCCGCCGGACGGTTTTTCATTGCTAAAAATCCGTTCTTGTTTTACTTTTAATCACAGAGGGAATAGTTCGCAAAATTATTCTCTCATCGGAAATCTTCGGAAGATTTCGGCAAAGGACTTTTTTCTGTTACCTCGCTGTTACCTGCCGCCGTTTTCGATAATATCAAGAAACATCAAAAACGTCTTTTTTCCGTTTTGTTTCAAACGGTTAAAAAATACCACCAAAACTTTGCATTCGTTGTCGGACGAAAAGGCTATCCTGCAAAAAAGTAGCCTTCAATAAAATCAATCACTTGCAAATCAGCCTCAAAACAGCCTTAAACCCGACCTCGCCCGCCCGACCGCCCTTTATTGATGACTGTTCAAACGGTGTCGCCGCGTGTGCGGCGACCGATTTTTTTCGGAGAATACGGCTCTATTCTGAGCCGTATTCTTTCTGCCTGAGATAAATTTTAGGAAGAACCTTC
>CALXOZ010000008.1 GCA_944390195.1 uncultured Alphaproteobacteria bacterium | reverse complement strand
AACCATGCCGGAGCCGTCAATCCAAACGATACCGCGGTCGTCTCCTTTACTGTCTCCATTCTCAATCCTTTTTCCATTTGAACCCCCTCCGTAAAAAAGACGGATTTTTCTAAGACCCGCCTTTTATTTCCGCTTTTTTTCAGAATGCTTCACCATCACCGATCCATTCATTAAAATTTTTCACATCCATGTTCGGAAAATTCTGTGATTGCGGTAGAACACGCAAATATTGAATATATTCGAGAATTTTATGATATGTTTCTTCACTGTCCGCCGTTTCAATACCGAGATCTCTTTGCTGTTCGTACCGTTGAACCCTCCAGATAATAGAGTTAATAGCATCATCGCGTTCAGCACGTTTAGCAATGGCTAATTGCTCCGCTGTAGGTTCAGGAATTGAACGGATATAATACCCGTCCTCTTCTTGGACAATCATAGCGTTATTCTCATTACACCAGATGGCTGCTTCGGTGTAATTTTCAATTGTTATCTTTTCATTTGCTTTAAACATATTTATGCTCCTTCACCTGTTGCAAGCCAATCAGTCTCCGTTACAAAACTAGGTGTAAAACCTGTTGTGGTTTTATTATTCCATGTTGTTCTTCCTACTGTACCGGATTGGCTTGAACCAGATTGTCCCAATACAATCTGATAGTTTGTATTTTTGAAGGGTTTTAGATATACAACAGGCGTTTGACTGGCTATGTTTCCGCCTTGTTCCAATCTACCTGATCTATATTTGGCATACCACGATTTCCCATTCCTAGCGCTTTCTACGATGTAATCAATGTTGCTATCTAGACCAGCTAATGACCTGTAATCGCTAGCGTCAACAGCTTGAAATGGAAGTTTTGGATTGAAAGAAATGATGCGACAAGTTGAGTCTGTTGAAAATGTCCCAACGATAGAAACATCTGATTTAACACCATCGTATTCATTTACGTTTTTATCCGGATTATATCTTCCATTGTTTACATTCCAACCTGCCAGTAATCCAGAGTTTATAACAATATACCCTGTATACGATGATGTAAACGTCGTGGTAAGGATACTGTTTGCTTGAAACTCGACATTATTTAAAGTACCGTCAACATTAAATCCGTTCGGTCGCATTCCTCTTAAATTCTGTAACGTAAAAATTGTATTACCAATATATCCCATGTAATTAAACGTTTGAGAAACCGAAGTTGCCCTTCCGCCAGAAACGTTAAACACGCATAACGGGAAAGACGCTGTCCCGACATTTACACCAGCATTTATTATATACAGCTTTTTATCTGTTGTATTATAATGTAACCAAGTATCAGTTGATGGATTTATAGCTCCAGATGAACAATCAATTACAGCTCGTGCATATAGCGTTCCATCATTCTTAACTATAAGAACGTGTGGTACATCAACATAACCCGACGGCGTAAGTGATATATCTGATGAGATAGCTTTGAACAACCCGTTTCCGTCGTATACTTTACTCCCAGCCTTTAACGTCAGAGTTCCGTTACTTAACTCAATATTAAAGGGTTGCGGAACTGAAGTTAAGCAGTTTGTTCTGACTGTATTCAATCCAGCTTTCTGTTCTGCGAGTTCTGCCCAGTACTTCGCAGATCCCTCCGGTCTTACGTCAATATTGCCGGTTGCCCAAGTTTGTGCTAAATTTGCACTATTGCTAGCGGACATAGCAGAACCATCTGCACGGGTAGCATGATCTCTTGCGTCATCTTTATAAGATAGAGCATTATCCTCAGATTGATGGGCTAGTGTAGCTGATTGTGCTGCAGCCGCTGCCTGATCTGGCGCATCAACGATCGCCTCGATATTTTCCGCCGCCGTAACGATCGAATCAATGTTATCGGCAGCGGTGATGACTTCCTCTTTTACACCATACAATGCTTCTATTTCATTGACCAGAGATGACGGATCCGTATTAAAAAAGATATCAACTGTAACGGCCCGGTCACTTTTTTCTTTCAACTGCTGAGCAATCATCGTCAGCTTATCTAGGTTTTGTTCCATTGTATCTGCCGGAAAAGCGTTATAGTTCTGATAATCGCTTTCTTGCTTAAAATCGTATTCACGATAAACAATCAATGAATAATCGCTTGTACGCTTATCTGTCACTGTTACCGTTCCACCAATACCATTTTTGTTCAGTGTTACGGAATAATCCGTTCCGTATGTCAACTGTGTTTGCGTTATACCGTCTGATACAATAACTTTAATTGCCTGTTTGGCAATGTCCTCAGTCGGATCTTTTGTCAAAACAGTAAACGTGAACGCATAGTCAAAGTTTGTTCCCATGACTTGCGGCTCAGTTTTATTGACTTGATTTTCGACTGTCATCTTTACTCCCTTTCATAAAAAAAGACGGGATTTTCCCGACTTCACTCTTCCTTTAAAACTTCCAATGCTTCTTGCGCTGTTTTTGTCATTTCTTGACGCAATAATCGCATCGTTTCTTTTTTTTCTGCGGGTGATAAATTTTCATCGGAACTGACTGTATTTAACTCCTGAGATAAAGAACGGATTTCAGCATCAAGTCCTTGGACAGAAAAATATTTATCCAGTTCTTTTTCATGTTTTTTAATAAATTCTTCCGCTTCATTCCCGCCCTGACGCTCTTTTAAATTAAGCGTTTTATATACTTTCGATAAATCTTTGAATTCGTCGGAAAATCTTTGAACGCTCTTTGAACTCCACCCTATCGGCTCTCTTGCAACGATACCTCTGATAACGGGCATTTCGCCTAATTCCTTCTCGGGTGAGTTTTTCTTTGCCCATATATCAAAAGCGGACAGACTGTCTTTTGCGACCCCGCCCAATAACGCATTGGCGACATATTCCATTTTTATCGGAGATAAACCGGTATATTTTCCGACCATTTTAAAAAATTCACTTGTGCGGTCAGTATATTGTTCTTCCGGCAACACACTGACCAGATACGTAGGAACGATGTCTTTTCTGAAATAAAAGTTATAGTTCGACTGCAATTCCAAAGCGACGCGCAATGGAACGGAAACGGTGGACGACACGTCGGACAACGGCACCATATTGCTGAACACGTTCAAAGCAACTTCCGCCCAATCAACACCGTCATCGCTCAATGTCCCCTCTGCGAACGCCTGCGGCAAAGACGCAAACAACGGACCGTATCCGGCGGGTTTAGGGATTGTCAGCCAATGACCATTCAGCTTAACGTTCCAGAACAAATCCTTTTGCCATTGCGGGATTTCAGCATATTCCCTGCGTTCATCTTCGCTCGCCCCGTACATATAATATGCGGACAAAGCCAAACTCGGCAAAGTCAGCCAAGCGATACCGCGCAACATAAAACCGAGCTTATCCTTTTGAAACCGATCATACATGGCGGCCGTCCCTTGTAACGATGCATTAAAGAACGGGACAATCCGGTTGATTTGCTTACTTTCTGAACCACCCCTTGAAAAATCAAGCGTAGCGTTACGGGACACGAAAGCACTTTCATCCATAGACAACCCTTGTTTTCTCGCTTTAGCATATACGCCGACACGTGTTCCCTCTTCGAACAAACCGCCCAAACGCTCCGTCCAGTAAAACGGATTTAACTGCCGAAATTTAAAACTGTTGTTAAACAGTTCTTCGTACGGGTTTTTCTTTGAATTTTCATTGATTTGCATAAACGAATCGAATGACCCGCCGGCCGCCTTCCATTCCTTGTACACATCTGCCTGCCGTAATACGTTAAAGCTGCCGCGCAACGTATCCAATACTGGAATAAATCCGACATCCGTCTGCATTCTTGCGGTAAACGTATCCCTAATCGGGTTTCTGACAACGGCAAAGGTTAAGTTTGCCTGCGTCGCTCCCCACCGTAACAAGCTGGTGAATTTTGAAAATACCGTCATTACCGCTCCTAACGTTTCGGCATCTTCACCTTTTAAAGCCTGATACAAATCTTCATGAACTTCTATATAACGTTTCATGCCATTTGAGCGATATCCGATAACGTTTTTTGCGCGATCAAGTTCTCCATACATCGTCTCAAATCCGACATCCAAGGTCCGGTGAATATCCTGCAACCACTTTTTGCCGGATGCTGACACAAAGGAAGCAACTCTTTTTTTTGCCGTTGGCGCATATCGTTCCAACAATTCCGGTGCATTGATATAAGCATCGTATAAATTCGCGATCAGTTCCGGTTCCGAATAGAGATATTCCTCCGCATTTTTTGCGGGTTGTTTTTGCTCGTTGATAAACCGTCCATCCTCAACTTTCAAATCCGTTCCCAAACGTTCACGCGCCAATGCTTTTAATTCTTCATGAATAACACCATCTGACTTTTCACCGCCGAACACTTTTTTTCCAAAGTCAAGCTTATGATCCAACATATGCCCGAACTCATGAACCAAAGCGGCATCACTGCCGATTTTCTCTTTGATTTTGTTTTCTAAAGGAAGATACACGCCGAACGCCCCGTAAACACCGCCATCTGGTGACAACCGCCGATTCGTGCGCTCGTATTTACCGCCCAACAATTCAATGCCTTTTTTGATTTGCTCACGTAACCCTTTATCGAAACTCGCTCGTTCCGGCAATTTTTGACGTATCAAAGCCGGGAATTGATTACGCATATTGGCAATTTTTCTTGTGATATCGTTTCTGTACGCGTTGGATACGATCTCCGCCGTATTCGTGACGATACTGGCAAATACATTTCTTTCCTCTAAATCACTACCCTTTAACTGCTTAATGACATTCCGACCACCGCCGACACCGCGTCCTTTGGCGTTTTTAACGGAACTTTGCGTTATTCGGATCATATCTTCCGGCAACACGCGCTTGAATGGCACATAATGCGGATTTTCCTGCAACGTCCGGTCATACCATTCTTTGCTTTTCATTCCGCTTTCGACCAACAAATGCAAAACACGGGATTGATATTCGTAAATCCGCTCGGCATACTGCCCGAACCGAATGAAATTTTCCCCGTACTCGTTTTGTAAACGGGACAGATTTTCCAAACTCTCTCTGATTTGTTCATCTGAAACATAAACGTCCTCACGCGGTTTTAAATCCTGCGTATAACGCATCGCCTTTAAATAATCCCCCAGATCTTGTTCTGCCTTGTTCTGACTGACGCCGAACTCCGTTTTAAAATCTTTAACGATCGGAAGCAGCCCTTCGCCGGTTTCTTTTCCGGTCAAATCACGGGTTTTGTCCTTTAACATCATTTCGATTTTACCGCCGACACCTGCAAACAGACGGGCTTGTTTGTATATCTTATCCCCGAAAACCTTTATCGGATTCAGATTGTCCAACCAACGACGTTTCCACATATCAGCTTTGCTTTCTTCTCGTTCCATAAACGGACGCGAAATTCGCTCTGCTCTCGAAGCAATTTTGGAAATTGTGGCGTCTGCTGTTGCGGCATACTGCCCAATCGGCATATCAAATAAAGCGCTCTGACTTTCATCATCGACAACAGGCCCTTCCGTTTCCGTGTTGCTTTTTATATCGGACGTGTCTATAATGATATTAACAGACGGGAGCGTTTCGGACGTAGGATAAAGGGTGCTGAGCTCATCACCACTAATCGCCCGTCTTTTTATACGCATTGTTTTTGCAAGCAGTCTTTTCTTTTTATTTCCTACATTTTCAACAAGAATTGTCGAACCGTCAGGCATATTCTTAACAAAGACAAGTGCTGTATTTGTATTCCTTGCATCCTCTACAACAATAAAATCCGGTGATTGAACAACATCATTCAAAGAATACAAGTCCTTTTCACTTATTGCTTTTTGTTCTCGAGCTTCTTCAGTCTTTTCGTTTGAATGCCTATTTAATACATGATTAACAAAAGACGAATTGATTTCGTTTCTATATCCCTCAATATCAATACCGTACTGTTTCAACAAAGCGGATATTTCAGGACGAATAACGCCTAAATCTGCCGTTTCATTGACGGTCGTTTTTGCTCCTTTTGATTTTTCAGCCGCTTCAATAACACGTTTAATATCGGCTTCAAAACGCACCTTATTCAAATAGTGCTGATACAGTTCGTGGTTGGTAGCAAAGTTGTCCAATGTTGTCAGTTCTGCATTCAACTCGTAGACCTTTTGTTGAATGCCTTCCGGCGTCATCTCGAATTTCAACCCCATTTTTTCGGCGGCTTCCGGATTGCGCAAAGCCCCTTTAACAGCATTGATTTGCGCTTTAATTCCTTCTTTGTCCCTGTTGACCTGTCTGACAATGTCCTTTTGTTCGTTTAAAAACGCATCGTCAAACCCGAACAAATCCCCTTGTTTGCCCGATTGCGCCTCTGTTACGCCCTGCCGTTTCAGGATTTGCATAAAACCTTTCAACTCTGAAACGTTCATTGATTTCGCGTTCTTTAATCCGACCCTTTGCAATTTTGCATTTACGTCTGCTTCTGCCTCCGAAACACCTGTTACGGGAACGACTTCGGCAATAACGCTTGCTTTTGACGATGCAATTTGACCGTTCATAAATGAAGCTCTTAACTCAGGCGAGGCCAAACGACCAACAGCGAACCCTTCTTTTCCTTTTTGGCGGGACAACAACCCCAACGCCCGCGCCGTTTGCGCATCGTAATCCGTCTTTTCAAAATAGCGCACATAATCCTTCACGCTCCCTTTTTCGTCACGGATGTTCTGCTCGGCATCAAACATCATCGCCATTTCTTTGGTAAACCCGTTTTCTTCCTTAACAACCTGAGCGAATATCTGCTCCATACCGTTACGTTTGGCCAAATCCAAACGATGACGACCGGTAATGACTTCCTTTCGACCGTCCAAGCGTTCCCACACGACAATCGGCGCGCCGCCTGTCGGTTTGTATTCGCCCGTTAATTCTTCTCCCGCGACAACGCCCCGCTCATTTGCGCCTTCCTTGAAGTTCGGCACATCTTGCGACAACGCGATTTCACTTATATTCAGCAAAGCAGGCGGTTCGGAATACTCGTCCCAATAGTTATTTGTCCCGATTTTTGCGGATGCTTCGTCCCGTTGCGTTTCGGTCATATTCTGCAACGTTTTTAACGCCTGCTCTTTGGTAAACCCCTTCAGGCGCAATCCGTTATAGACACGAATACCGGCGTGACTTAATCCGCCGATCATTGAAAACGCCCCTAATTCTGCAGCGAACTGTGACGGAGAAACAAAGATAGCGTCCAAATATTTATCAACTGTACTTTTCTCTTCGTCATTCAGCCCCAAAGCGACACTTAAAACGCCTTCCAATCGTTCTTCCCCGATTTCCCCTAAGACGCCGTTAAAATAAACTTTGTCCGACAGCATTCTGGAAATATCGGCATCAGGCTTTATCTTTTTTACGGCGCGCAATAATCCGTCTTTAACCTTGACAGGTATTTTCGCGTTGACTATTTCAGCCAACTTATGCGCCCCCGTTCCGATACCTGACTTTGAAATAATCGGCGATAACGCTTTACCGGCGGCGTGCGTTAATGCCCCGCCGGCCATTTCACTGGCAACACTGACCCACGTATCCCCCAAAGCCTTTAATGTCGTCAATGCGGGAGATTCCTCCATTTCCTGCAATAACATTTCGCCTTTGTCCGTCATCTTGATCGTTCCGGCGATACGCCTGTCTAAATACGATCTTGCGACCTGTTGGGGCATAGCGGAGACTGTCGCTCCGCTTGTCGCTAATCCGACCGCGCTTTTTTTCAAAACCTGTTGCATTACGGCTTTTTTACCGGCGGACACCGCCGCTTTTGCGCCGACTTGCGCCGTCTTTGAGGCGACAGTAGCGCCGCCGAACGTTGCCGCAGCTATCGCAAATTCCCCAATAAAACCGGGAGCATAATGCAAAATATTTCCGATATCTCCAAATATTGTCGTTCCGCGCATCTGCATTTTTAAATCTTCACGCATTTTATCTGTCAGATATTGCATTGCCGCCGTGTCGCCTGCTTTAGCTTTATCAATCATGTTCAAATCAAAACCGCTTTGCGCGATATCTTTGGCAGTTCCGGCAAACGGAATAAAATCAAATCCGCTTTTTCCCTTTAACGCTTCGAAAAAACCAACTGGCTCCATTTTTTGGATTTCTTCCAACTCTTCGGGGGAAAACAAAATCTTTGCCAATCGCTTTTCGTCTTCGCTCATGCCGTTCGTGTCGGTCGTATTGTTCTCAATCGTTCTCTGCGTTTGGGGAACTGGCATTTCCGGCAATAAATCAACAGACGGCTTTTTTACCCAATCAGAGGGGACTTCAATCCCAAAAGCTTCTAACACATCCGCCATTATTTTTCCCCTTTGATTAAATTTAAAATTTCCAAAACGCTCTTGCCATACATCTGCGCCGTTTCGATAGCATCGTTTGTCGTCATTCCCTTTGTACTCAACAGAGCTTTATCTTCCTCTGTAAATTCGTATTGCGCATTCGCAATGCTCAAATCCGTTTGTGCTCGAATTTTTACGCTCTGATCCGAAATAACCTGTTTTGCCAATTCAACAGTTTGCGGCATTGTCATTTCCTTTTTCCATTGACCGATAAAGCTCTCCTGCGCTGCTTGCCTGTAATCGGACGGCAGATACATTGAAAACATCGTGTTAGCTTCGTTGACGTTCGGAACATTCTTAATTGCATACTCAATCGAACTGTTTAAAATACCTTCCCTGGTGTTTGCGTCCAAAGCGTCCCAAGATAACCCGTTCGGATTGTTTTCGTTTAATTGCTGTGTCATAGCTTCAATCAGCAAATTATGAACGTTCGCGCGCGTCATATCGGACGAAACGCCCATCGCGTTAAGTTTTTTATCAACATCTGACATTGCTAAAATGTAAGGGTTTTTTGAATTTTTCGTTTTCTGATAATCTTTTTTCGCTTCTTTAACGGACAACCCGATAACGTTGTTCATATACGAAAACGCCTGTTCTCTGGTCAGATATCCTTTTTCCAACGCTTTATAGACATCATCGCGTAAAGATAATAAATCCTCTATCCCTTTTTTACGAGACAGATATTTAGTATTATTGCCGGAGATTGTTTCCTTTATTTTCTGCTCCAACTCCAACCGACCGGCCAAAGCTTCCGCCTCACTGACGTTTTTCTTTTTTCCGCCCCCGAAATTCAGTGTCAAGCCGCCGCCTTTACCGGATTTCTCAGAAAATCCGCCCAAACGCATCAACGCCTTTTTCTCGTTATCTGATATTTTGTCGTTGTTTTGGATATCGTCCAACGTCAGAGAACCGTCAATGTACTTATTAAACAACCAGTTTCCCTCGGTTCCCTGTTCGACCAGCTTGTTTAATCCGTCCTGATACTGCATCTGCTTTATTTTTGCGTCTGCCGCACCGATTAAACGTTTTTTATCGTCAGCACTTAACCCAAATAATCCTGCATCGCGCAAAGCGGCGGCGGGGTCTGTTTCCAAAACAAAGGACGCTCTTGCTAAATTCCACTTGTCTATTTCAAGTTCAGCTTTTGCAAGGACTTCTTTGTCGATAAATCCAGCTTTGAACGAATTTTGCAAATCAGCTTTATACGATTCTTTATAGCCGATATTTCCCGTTTCGATAAAACTCCGCCGGTTTCTGTCTTCTGATTTAATCAGGTTGGCAGCGTTGTCATCGATAAATTTTTGACGGAACAATCCATTCAACCTTTGTATATTGATGGCTTGTGTTAATTCATATTCGCGTGAAAATCTTTCGGCATTCTTCGGATTGGTAAACCCTTTTGTCACATCTCCCATGATAGCGGACAATCTGTTTTGCATTTCCTCTTGTTTTTGCTTAATTTCTTTGGGTGAGTTATACCCCGACCATGTCTGCGCTTCCTGCAACAAAGCATTTGTTTGTTCTGTCAGCTTATTTTTGCCGTCCAACGCTTCAGCGCTGTCCTGCACTTCCTGCCATTTAACGGAAACGTCCTGTATCGCGCGTCCCAAAGCTTGCATTCCATTGCCAGTGCTTACATTCGGAACTTTTGGAACGCTTCCGACATTGATGCCGTTCAAACGCGTAACGCCGGATTGATTTCTGTAAACCGGTAAAGTAGCCATTCTTTCTCCCCACTTTTAAGCTGTCAATATGCCGCCCGATGTGGTTGCGACAGAACTTCCGCTGCCAAATCCCCACTTTTGCCCATAAGTCGCCATTGATGTCAAAGCCGTTCCTGCCGTTCCCAACAACCCATTAAGCATTACGGATCTTCCTTGTGCTTTTGCTGTTTTTGCGTTGTATCTTGCGGATAAAATGTTTTGTTCGTTTTCGTATTTTGCGGACAGATAATTAGATTTAATCGTGTACTTTTGCAAAGCTTCTTCATTATTCAAAGCTTCCAGACTTTGGGACAAACTTTCAGCAACACTTCCTGACATTTTCAAACCGCCATGTGCCGCACTTTGTATTGCTTCACCGGTTATTTCCGTAAATTTTGAACGGTAACTGTCCGTCAACTGCTCTTGTTGAAAATCATATTGGGATTTTAAAATCTGCCCGTTAATTTCCAAGGCTCTTGCCTGCGCTTCGTAAAGCTTTGCCTGAGCTTTTCCCTGATAATAACCGGATATGGCATTTGATATTCCGCCGGCAACCTGCATAGCCGTTCCGGCGGCGAAAAGAGCTGCCATCATAATAAACCTCACTTATCCTGCTCGTTGATAATCGGCGCAATTGCCAAAACATTCATGGGCAACGGTTCAGATTGTTCGACCGTAATGCTTGCCTCATACGTCCAGCCCTGATTATATTTAATATTTGAGACAATCCCTGTAAAAATAGGTTGCGCTTCTCCCATCGGAGTCAACGGATTTCTGAACATGACAGTTTGTAAATGGTTCAAATCGTATCCGATACGACTTCCGCTTGTCCGCCAAACGCGCATAGCGACTTCATGAATACGTTTTTTTTTACCTAGTGCCGTTCCATATTGACTTCCGACTTCGATCGGCATTGTTTTAAAATAAGACTGATACGGCAATCCGATAATGATATAAAAAGCATCTTGTTCCAACAAGATTTGTCCGTTTTCAACAGTTTTTTTTGTCTGAACAGCACCGTCCGCGAACACGGAAACATCTTTTCCTTCCAAATGGGAAAGACCGCTTATATTCTGAACGGAGATTCCCCATTTTCCTCCGGAAATATTTGTTGTTGAAAATTCCTTGACGACAAAGGCTGAAACTTTCGTTTCACTTGTAACATCCAGAATAATCGCTTCACCGATTAAATTCATATCATCATCAATCATTCGGATGCGTTTTTGAATGTTTTGTGCCGAAAAAAAACCACTTTGAGATGTGATCGTGACTGTTCCGGTCGTTGCAGATAACGTCAAGGAGTTTCCGATTGTCAAATCAAACGCCGAAAAACACAGTCCGTCCCTGACATACCAACATTTATTTTGGTTTTCCGGAGTAATTAAATCTTGCGTGCGTTCGATATGTCGTACAGTTTGCCCGTCAATTTCACGTCTGACGATCAAATAGACCTCATCATACAGTCCGTTAAAAGACGGAATAGTTTCAATGCTTTCAACAAAGCCGTCAAATTCCAATAACGACCAAGCTTGCACTTGTTGATCGATTTCGATTGTCGACAAAGCAATTTTCCCATCTTTCCTTAGACACCACAACAAAGCGTCCGGCGTTTTCTGATAGGCTATTTGAACAATCGGACTTTCCAACAAGTGATCCGAGTACAACGAAACATCAATTCCCTTGTAAGTATCCAGATAATAATCATACGAAAATTGCCTGACTTTTTTACCTGTTCTTTGAACAAAATAAATCAAAGAACCAAGTGTTGGCGGTTGAATTCGTTCAGAACCCCAATTTGTTTTTGCTTTTGCGGAAATATCAGTGGGAGAAATCCCGCTTGACCCGCCAGAAATAATAAATTCGCTTCCAAAGGTACCGACAACGAGAGAGTTTGCTCCGATAATCCACTGAATAGCCGAACCGTCACCGCCAGCGTTTGTCGCCAGTTCGACATTAATTGCGCCGTCTTTTTCGTTAGAAGTTGGCGGAGTAAAATCTTCATACGCATAAGGTCTTGATCCATAAACGTTTCTTGGGCTATGAGGCGTTCTTCCGTAATATAACCGCCCTTCAAATATGCCGATCGCTGAAGGATAACCGCGAAAAACACTCCAAGCCCCCTCGCTCCATGTTTTCGTCGCGCTCGTTGTGCTTAATTTGTGTTGCACAACGGCGGATGCGTGCGTTGCGTCCGTTACGGCTGTTATTTTTACAAATCCCTGTTTTTCAAGATTGTCAACCGTCGTTAATCCGCCGATTGACCAAAAAGACCCGACGTGCCCCTGATTAAACGTATCCGCACTTGCCGTTAAAGTGATTGTTCCATTGTCGGCACTGGGGGTTAAAGTAACATCTGTCACATTTTGATCCAGAAAAGGAGAACATTTAAAATCTACTTCTCTTAAAAGCCAATCGTTTGACGCTCTGCGGATAAGCTCCAACGGCTTGTTTGTGTTTCCGGCATCGTCCTGATAAACGATTTTGATGATATCGTCCAACTGAATATACTGGATTGTTTCTAACTGAGTTTGCGTAAACGGATTTTCAATCTCGTATATTTCGCCTTCATCGTTGACAATGTATCCGCCGTCCCTGTAAAAACGGAAATATCCGGCACCGCATTCAATGATATAACTGTCCGTTGACGAAAAGACAAACTTCAACAATCTGGCTTTTCCTTTTGCGGCGTAAATATGCTCCGTTCCTGCGATACGGGAAACGACGCCGTACGGACGAACCCAACAATTCCGGCATTTTTCCAAACAAGAAGCATACGCATCAATATCGCTTCGCCCGAACATCAATGGAGATACTTCTCCACGAGCAAATGTAGGCAGTAGAGGAGAAACTCTTGTCATCAGCCGACCCTCCACCCGAAAACAGCATTGACCCATGCGTCATCACGGATTTGATCGACATTTTTATCCCGTGCATTTTCACTTTTGGCGACAGGAAGATATTCCCCCCTGTAAAGATTGATTAATTCCTCTTGCTTTGCTGAGGAATTTGTTAAATCAAAACAAATATCAAAAGCCAATCGACAAGCAAACGCATCGACGAACGCCGGCGTATAAAAGGCATCATTCATCATCAAGTATGTATATAAGATGCCGAACTCATCACTGTCGGCTAAAATTTTATCCCCTTCTATGCGCCATTTTACCCGATCATTCATCACACCGAACACACGAACATAATCGGACGGCAGTTGGAAATAATTTCCCGTTCCCCATGCAGGCTTAACGTTCAATCTGTTCAAATTTTCCCGCTTTAAAGCGAATCCCCAACACGCTTCTGATAAAATCGACCGAAGAGAGCCTTCGTACATATTACTGATTGCTTTTGCTTCTTCCGTGCCGTCAGACAGACTGGTAATCTTATTTGCACCGATTAACGCCAGAGCACGATTTGCAATAGATACTTGGCTCATGTTTTCCTCCGTTTATAAAAATCAAAAGGGGACGCTTTCACGTCCCCTTTTTAATTACATTGCGTAGAACACGGTTGCCCTGATTGTCCCCGTACCGGCGGCACCCAAGATTGTTGCCGTAATCACATCATCGCCGTCATTTGTGCCGACACGGTAATTGCGCCCATCAATAACCCCCAGACGAGCCGTCCCTGCGGCCGTTGTCGCCGCGCCGTCAATAAAACGATCAGCATCGGCACCATCTCCGACATCAATACTTGTGCTTGCGCCCAAAGCGTCAAAATCGACAACAATGTCCTTAATCACAGCGCCTTTGGGCAGACGGAACAAATCAATCACGTCGTTTGCCGCTAACGCCGTCGCTTCATATGAGCAGGACATCGACAAAACGGACGTGTCGATAATTCCGCTTCCCATTGTCAGTTTGCCGGCTTCCTGCGCCGTAAACGTATCTGATTTTACTGTAGCCATACTTTAAGCTCCTTATCATTCTTTGTTGATGACAACGACAGATTCGTCGCCTTTTACCTTAATGACCTTGTCTTCTTCCAGACGACCGGCACCGCACGAGATTTCATAGTAAATCTGTTTTGAGTACGACTTGTCGGGACGGTCTTCGACACGCAAGAACAACTCTTCCAACATACCGAACCCAACTCCCGTTTTTTGGAAGGCGAAGTAGTCGGCAATGTTATTTTCGACATTGATGATGCCGTCAGGTAAAAAGACAAATTTAAATCCGACAAACGTGTCAATATCGCCTTGGACCAAAGCGCGGATTGTGTTGTAGTTTGCATCTGTCACAGGCGTTGTTCCCAACAACTGTTCTTTAGCGGTTGCTGATGCAACAAAGCAACGATCGTAATGATAAACGCCTTTAGCGTCCAACATTTTGGCGGCACGACGAATTTTGTTGATGGTCAAGCCTGTGTTTGTTCCGGAATCTTCCATATCGACCGGAATCGTTTTTGCAGACGGGAAAGCAACGGCAGTGCCACCATTTTCGCCACGATAGGCGATACCTCCCAAAGCATCATAGATCACCTTGTCCAACTGAACGCCAACAGCAGACTGGATGCACAAGGATGATACGCTGATCGGATCAGACAATTCCTGTAATTTCAAAGAACGGTCGAACATTCGCGAATCGTGATACGTCTGAATATCAATGCGCGTTCTTACTAAATTCGGATCATTCTGCGGCGTTTCGGAATTGACAGACGTTTTCGGCTTCATTTCCCAACTCCCGATCTGATCCTGATAGAAGGACTTTCCTTCCACATCGGTTTTAATGTAAACGTGCGAATACAACATCGAACGTTCTTGACGGGCCAAAGGCAGAATAATTCTTGAATAAGACTGTCCTCTGACCTCAAACTGAGTGTTATCAGCCATTTTCTTTTCTCCTCATAATTGATAACAAAAAAACCGCTTTTAAAGCGGTTAAGCTAAAAGAAAGCCTTATCCGTCAAACGGGGGCATATATTTTGTCGGGGGCGTAACGCTTATCCCGCCATTTGCAACAAAGAATTCACATAAGCGACACGGGCTTTTCGCTCTTCCTCGGAAACAAAACTTGCATTATTTGCGCGACACCATGCGGCATTGTCACGTCTATTGCGTGAACCTGCCCAATAGGCGTCGTTCGGATCGTTCAATATCTTGTCAAATTCCGCTTTGGCTTCTGCGGGGGTCTTGTTGAAACCGCTGACTTGTCCTTCAAAGCCGCCCAACGACCCTTCAGACATAGCCTCTGCGATTGTCGTCAAAAGTTTAATAAATTTGGGATCATTTCCTATTTTTTGATTAAAGTATTCAAAATCATCGCCGGCAAGCTTATGCAGTGTTGCGTTTGCTTTTTTGATGTTTTCCATATATTTAACGCCCCAATCTTTCTTCAATTCGGATTGAGCCGTTTCCATATCCTGTTCGGCTTTTTTTATTAAATAGTCGTTCAGGTCATCAAAATCTTTTAAGTAAGCGTCCAACAATTTTTGTGCAACAGGAGACGAAATATGATTTTCACGCATTAACGCCTTGAAATCATCGATATTCACATTATGCCCGTTCATATTCAGATTATATTTATCGGCCGTTTCCGGGACACCGAAAGCTTTATCATAAGCCGCCCAGCCTGCAGTATCATTTTCATCTTTTGGAATAACAACACGTCCTTGTCCCATCAATCGTTCAAGGTTTAAATAGCTTTGCGCGAGTTTATCGGGATTGCCGCCAAATTTCGTTATAGACGGATTGTCTCTGATTTCTGGCGACAAGGCCGCCATAAAATCGTAAGAATTAGCCTCTGTTTCCGGTTGATTCTGATTCGGCTGAACATTTTGTTCAGTTGTCAAATCTTCTGGCATTATCTGTTCCTTTCATAAAATTTTGCGATTTCTTCGGGCAAGATATCCGAGCGTCCCAACGTTTTTAAGGTCAGAATTACATCTCTTTTGCCCGCTTGATATGTAATTGCATAAGGTTCACTGGTCATCCCCGGTGTATTGTATCCGCACAGTTCTTCCAAAAAAGCAATAAAAAGCGGATATTTTTCAGAAATTTCCTTGACCTGATCCTGTAACGCCGAAATTGTTTTTTTATCATTCAGTTTTATTTGCATCAGCAACACTCCTATCTCCGCTTGCCGCTTTTGCATATGTATCAGCCATCACCGATGCTTGAGCCATAGCGTTAGCCTGCGTCTGTTCTTGCGCTCTTTGCTGTCTGATTTGTTCGACTTCCATATCCGAACGGACAAGTTTTGTTGTAACGCCAGTGATATCGAATATCTCTTCGACAGCCGCGTCTCCGTTGATCTTATCAAGAACCGTCGGCTCAAGCTGGGCAATTTGTCCGGCAATCGCCAAAGCGTTGACGATGTTGTTGACTTCAGATTGCCGTTGCGCCTGAACCAAACGGCCGACAAACTTCACTTCATATCGCGGATCTTGCAACATAACGTCCGGCATCGGCGGCAAACGCCCCGATTCAAACAGGATTGTAACAACTCTTTCGATTAACGGCTGTAAAACGTCATTCATAAACCGTCCGACTGCAGGCCCCAACAACGTCATTTTTTCAGAAATACGCTCTTGTACTTCCGGCACAGTCATCTGTTTTGTCAGCTGTGAAAAGGCTTGAAAGGTATCATAGAACATAATATTCCTGATTTGCGCCTGATAGTACTGCAACATTTCAATTCCGAAAGTAGGATTACCATAATTTCCTATAGGAATAATCTCATCTTTTGGCGCCAGCTTTCCGCGCTGATAATAATTGATTTGACGCGGATTAAAGTTCGGCACTCCCAAAAACGCGTCATCAGGTAAAGCGATCGGCGGATCAGCCTGTTTCATTGCAGAACGCAACATGGTATCGGATATTGTGTTAACCATACGCACATAAGGCAAAGCCTTCATTGCGGGTGAATATCCATAAACGACTTGCGGTCTTTTATAAAAACGATGTGATACACACGGCATCATCCAAAAACCGTCTTCTTTAACAGTCGCTTTTGTCTCCGCGTCAACCCAGACCATGCGAACAGGCATGTTCATTTTATCGCGCTTGTCCATATCGCGTTCAAAACGCTTTCCAAAATAACAGATGAACTTAAATTTTCTATCGGTTCTCCCAGCGGCATAATCTTCTTTAACTGTTTTGGAACATTTATCGCCGAAACGGGATAAGGCCTGTTCGGCAGTATATTCAAACTTCAAATAAAACTCGTTTGGTCGTTCCCGCGCATCTTCGGTCAGATACGATTTATCAATCGGGATATTGTAAAAACGAACGCCGTCATCTTCGTCCTGTTCGGCGAAGAGGTTAGCCGTACCATAAACACCGCTTGCCTTGTAGAATATCGGCATTTGGTTATAGAAATTAGAGCGTGCCAACGTCAATAACACTTCATAGGAGACGTCATACATCCACTGTTTGACCTGATCGTCATCACGCAAAGCCGGATTTGTATGCTCTAAGAACAACCATTTAGCAGATTCAGGAGTTAAATAATTAGATAAACCGGCCGCCAAAACATCCGCACAATCAAGGCTGGTTGCATCCAACAGCGTATGCAATTCAGCACCTTTGTTCTTTTTTTCGGTGATATTGCCGCTTTCGACATAAAAATAATTGTGCAGTTTTTGATACAATCCGTCAAAGTCTGATCGATCGGACTTTAACCGTTGCATATTCTGGCAGATTTTTTCGGCGGATAAATCCATATTATCCCCCCAATAAGGTTTTCTTTTTTGAATTCATTTCACTACCGACATTTCCCAGAGCAGTCGTATAGTTTGTCTTTGTCATTCCTGCTGTAACGGCTCTACTGGCTGCGGCAGCTTTCTCTTTTGCCGCCTGCTGTTCAGCTTTTGCATCATCAATCGCCTTTTGTTTTTCCGCCGCTTCCTGTTGAGCGATAGCAGTTTGTTGTGCCGCTTTTTTAGCAGCGTCTTCGGCAGCCGTTCTGCCTGACAAATCATTAAATGAAAGAGTTCCGCCACTGGCAGCTCTTCCGGCGGCATCAAGTACTCCCCCGATATCTCCTTGAGCTAACGATTTTACAGCATCAATCGGTGCCAAAAAAAAACTTTTTATCGGATTTCCCCCACCCATATTCCAATTCCTTCTTCATAGTTGCGACTTTATAGCCGGTATATTGCAAAAATTTAAAAAACCTTTCTTCCAAGTGACTTCCCTGTATTAAGAATCTGCACCCGTGTTTGCGAGCGACACCTTCAATCATTCTCTGAAGCTT
The DNA here is from genome assembly GCA_944390195.1 of uncultured Alphaproteobacteria bacterium. Taxonomy (GTDB): domain Bacteria; phylum Pseudomonadota; class Alphaproteobacteria; order CAAGCB01; family CAG-977; genus UBA11549. The sequence goes on along the minus strand of CALXOZ010000008.1, from coordinate 75,615 downwards.
CATTAACGTTTTAAAGTTTCGTCTTTCTTTCCTTATATAGAAAGACACAACATACATCTCTTTGTTTCCCCAAGTATCCTGTCCGATTGCCAATACGGCATACAAATCATCGTCAAGAATGAATATGGATGAATCTTTTATATCAAGGAAAAACCTCTCGGCCGCTTCATCTTTATCCGAAAGCCCGTATTCGGCGTTTACGGTTTTGATCCATTGTTTTATTATCAAGGGACAAACTTTCTTTCCTTGAACAACTTTCATTCAATACCCCGCGATCGAGAACAGACTTTGAGTTTCGATTTGCCGCCTTTGCCGTTCTGCTCTTTCAAACGACGGTCTGGCATTAACGGGCGGTCTGGCAACCTGCTCCGTCATGGCAAACGCGTCCACCATATCAATATATTCTGACTTAATGGCGTCCTTTGTCACGCCGGCCAGTTCGCTTTTCATTTCCGGCAACCATGAAGCGACATCAGGGAAAAAGATTGTATGCGCCTTAAAACGCGGTTGAAGCATCTTAATGCGCTCCAATTTCGATCCCTGCCTAGCGTGTTCCAACGGCACGACATTAAAGAAGACGTTTCGTTTGGCTTGTTCTGCCATCATGAACGGTCGCATGACCTGTTCCCACCAACCTTTTTCGATGTGGAAATCTTTCAAGCGGTACTTCACGACCAAATTAAAAATACGTTCAACCATTTCCGCACTATCCCAACGACCATATTCTGCATCGATAAGAAACCATTTATTGTCGGAATCAACAGCTGTTACCGTCATTGCGCGATAACAGCTTTCCGGATTGGGAGAACTTGCGGGATCAAGACACGCATACAAATTAGACCTACGAACAATATCGTCCACCCAATGCGGAGAAAAATAGCGGAAATCACTTTCCTGAAATACTCTGCTTTCTTCTGCGACTGCGCAACACATCTTTTCCGCCATCCAGATATCAAGCTTTCCAAGCTTCGTATAATCGGATTTTTCCCGTTCAATATCTTCCGCGCTTTCCTTTTCAGGCCATGCAGGAACACCGTTTGAGATGACCGGAACACGAATAGGCGCAAATCCAAGCTGTTCAGCGTTATCAATACAGCGTTCAATAACGCACCGTTCACCCAGATTATTTCCGATCATAAAGATACGACTTGATTTTCCCAAAAAAACGATATCAGACAAGAACCAGTCCCAATCCGCAGACATCACGGCATCAGAACGGCTGTCTTCCTTGTCCTGTATATCGTCCAAGATGACGATTGACGGTCGCCTGTCCTGATTGGACAAACCACGAATACCGGCACCTTTGCCGTAAGCTTCAATGCGTACATTGACGATTGCCCCGTCTTTGTCTCGAACGTCAACTGAAAAAGCCTGCATTGACTGCTCTCTGATTTCCACCAGATTATGCCTGACAAGCGGGTTTGCTTCATATTCTGCGATTAAATCCCTCAATTTTGCGGATGCTTGGCGTTGGTTCTGTTTGATGATGACGATGAAATTCAAGCCGCGCTTCGGATATGCCAAACAATGAAGCGGGAATGTCCGCAACGCATACGAACTTTTTCCGCTTTCGCGAAACATCTCGATTGCGATATTGCTTTTATCGTTCAATAACAAATCGCTCAATTCGTAATGGAACTTTGCCGCCGGCAATTCTTTGTCCGGATCGTTCGACAGAGCGACATATCGGAACGCGACAAGGCTATTTTCCATCGCTTTCAGTGTTTCGTTGGGTATCTGCATACTTTTTTGCCTTATCTTCCACTGCCTGTTCGAACAGACTAAACGAACGGACATCTACCGTCTGTTCTGTCTTGTCTGTCCATCGATGATTCTTCAACCAGAATATCGCCCCGGTAGCATTACCATCACCGGATAAAATTCTCTGTTCTGCAAAATCTTCAATTCTGGCGATTGCTTCCTTTACTATGCAAGCAAACGCCTCTCCTTTTTTGCTTGCGTAATCGTAAATACTCTGCCGGTCAGCAAAGCCTAAAAAAATCGCCAATCCTGAAACGGTCGGCGGTTTTCCCTCTTTTTCACGATGCTTAAAAAAGGCATCAACCTTTTTCCGGAACTCCTCCGGCGTTTTGATTTTCCTCGGCCTCATCAGATTGCCCTTTCGGATCTTCTTTGGTTAAGTTTTCAGCTTCTTTTTTTGTTTTTTCCGCCTTAGCCTTGATTTTTTTTGAAAGCACAATAACAACGGTTTCGATTGGCTTTAAGTCTCCGGCATAATCGAATTCCTGTCCGGCTTTTATTTTTTCGCCGTTCGGCAACACCAAATCGTGATTAGCTCTCAGCAACATTATTCAAACTCCATTAAAAATGCCCCCGAAAACGGAGGCTAAAAAACTGTCTTAGAAAAAAACATAATCGCTTGCGATCATATCAAAAATATACCGCAAATCGGGGAAAAATGCACAATGCTATTGTGCACAATTATGCACTATTTTGCACAATTATGCACAATTTAAGCGGTTATCTCATGGGAATGGCGACGCCGCGCACCGAACACAGCAGGTCGTACTCCGCTTTGGTGACGTATGCCTGCGCGTATGCGGGCGCTCCGACGGCTTGCGCCGCGTCCGTCGCGTACCGGACGATGCTCCGCTCCCACGCGGACGGGAAACCCCGCGTCATATTGCGCCCCAGATTGTCGATTCTCTCGCTCAACAGGTTCAGCGTCTTTAACAGGTCGCCGTCTGACCAAACGGACGTACGGCTCTGTTCTTTCGGTTTTGGCATCGCCGCCAGACAGTTTTTCACAATCCCGCCGATTTCCTGCTTGGCTTTTTCCGAAAGCACGATTTCCTTTTTCCCGCTCGGCAATGCGCGCTGGTGTTCCGCGACCGTTACGGGCTTCGCCCCGTCAACGTGCGCCGCGGACTCCCTGTCAACAGTTTTTTCGGCAAACGTATTCAAAAATCGCTTTCATCGCCGTGTTCCATCTGTTTTTTGCCGTGTTTCTGTGAATGTGAAATTCCGCCGCGACGATCTTCCACGACCGGACGCCCGACCAATACCCCGCCGTTCCGGCGGGCGCACCGCAGCGAAAACAGATCAGCGTCTTGTCTTCAATGTCAACGGGCATATCGTGCCACCATTCCACGCCTACTTCTTCCGCCAAAGCGATGTCGCGCCCTATAAAGCGTTCATGTTCCTGTATGTCGTTCACGTCCGTTTTGATAAAACGCCCCAGATAACAGGCGTAATCCTTCGGCGCATCAAACGGCAGGCGGCGATAAACACGGAAGGAATGATAGATGCGCATTTCGACGTCTTCAATCTTGCAGATGTCCTTTGTGTCCTTGACCTCTCTCATGCGTTCCCCCTTTGCCTGTAACTCGTCCCTGAAATCTCGAAAAACTCCGCTCCGCCGGAAATCCGGTCGTAAATTCTTTGCCCCAACACGTTTTGAAGTTCGGCGGGCGTGTTGTTGGAAATACAGATCATCGGCTTGCAGCGTTCATATCTGGCGTTGATAAGATCGTAAAGCTCCGTCCGTTCGTTTTGGGACAGCCCCATTTCGTCCAAGATCAGCAAATCCGTTTTCGTCAGCTTATAGACGGGATTTTCGCAATCTCGATCTTTCCAAGCTTCGTGAATGTCATCAATCAGCGTTTTTGCCGTCGTATAGGCGCAACGGTCGTCCGTGTAGAATTTCATTCCGCGAAACTCGTCCACTTTGGAAAGGGCGTTTTTGACGGCAAAGGCAAGGTGCGTCTTTCCGGTTCCGACGCTTCCTAGAATGACGATATTTCGGTCAAAACCCTGTTGAACGCCGCGGCGCAAAGCTTCTATAAGCCGGCGTTGTTCGTTTGTCGTGCATTCGTAGTTGTCGAAAGACGCTTTTTCAAATCTCGGTAAAACGATCATAGCGGCGTCCCTCCCGCATAAGTCCCGCTTTTAACGCCGAACGAAACAACCGTACCGGTCGAAATCGCGTTTTGTTTGTCGCGTTCCCACGTTCTTACAGCCGCTTTCCAGTCTTTCATCGGGCTTTTTCCAACAACCCAACCTTTAGCGGTGTAAAAATCAACGAACCGCTCTGCATCCACCGAATAGCCTTTTTCGGCTATATAGGCTTGCGCTTCCTCAACGCTTGGAGGCACAAAAACGCCGTTTTTGGCTTTGGGGGTACAAACACTTGTGTTTGTGGGGGTATATGTATTTTTATTTTTTTCTTTTTCTGGGGGTGCAGGGGGTATCTTTTCTTTTTTTCTTTTTGTGAACGTGTTCGCATCGCTTCGCATACATTCGCATTGCGCATTATGCGTTTGCATATTTTCGCATTCGTTTGTATCCGTTTGCATTTCATTTTGTGCGTTCACATCTTTTGGTATACGGTCGCATTTTTCGATATGCGTTTTTATGCGTTCGCATACGTTCGCATCTTCTTTTATGTAATCGCATTGAAACGCATCGCTTCGCATTTCGTTTTTTGCGTCAGCATTCCAGCGAACAGAGGCAGAGCAACGCGCCTTTTCGCTTCGTCCGGCAAAAGCCGAATACTCTTTTTCCAGTTGAGATTTGAAAAACTCCCAAATCGCAACGCCTTTAACTTCGTAATCGGGAAAACCGGCAATACCTTTTAAGACTTCCGCCGCCTGTTCTGCCGGTAATGTCATAAATAGCGGCAGCCAATCCCTGTAAATGTGTGGTGCAAATTGTTTAGCCATGTTCAACCCCTGTGTTTCGTATGAAGTCAACGCAATCTTGAACGGAACGCCATACAAGATATGTCTGTCCGGCGGCTTCAAGTTGTCTTTGAAATTCCTTTTGTTCTGGTGATTGCCTTCCTGTCGCCGTTTTCATTTCGGCAAAAAAAACGCGGTTCCGGTAAACAAAGATAAAATCCGGTTGTCCTTTGGTGTAGCCCATATCTTTGTGGTGATTGATGAACACATAACGCCGTCTGTCTGCGTCTGTGAAAAATTTCAATCCGTCCATAACGTCAGAGCCGATTATCAAACAACCGGCAAGCCGCAAAAGGCGAACAATCGCCTTCTGCGTGTCATGCTCCGAAATTTTTACCGGTAACTGCTTCATCAAGGTAAGTCGGCCTGATTACCCAAGAACACCGGCAAGCCGGTTTCTTTCTTGATCTCGTCGATCATGCCTTTAATGGCGGCTTCTTCGCTTTCTTCCAAGCGGTGAAGTTCATATTGCCAAGAAACAACGCCCTCACGGACGCGGAACCGGATTTGAGCCGGCAACGAATAATAAGATTTGCCGTTCTTATACATCGGGATTGCGATCATAAACAACGAGGGAACATCCACGCCTTTGTCGGTGTCTTCAAACTTGATCGAACGCGCTCCGGTCTGCCGGTTATACATAACGGCGGCTTTTTGGTCGCGCATAATGTCAATGCCGCGTCCAAGCTCCAACATCTGCGTTGGCGTTGCGAACCGGCCGCCCAACAATGCGCGCAAACGCTTAGTTTCCTCCGGAAAATGTTCTTCGTCGGCTTCGATAAAGTCCAAACAACGCTTTTCCAAAAACGCGGCAAAGGCTTCCTGACTTAACCATTCTTCGTTATAATGCGTCCATAATTTCAGCTCGTCACTGACTTTTGCCTCATACTTCGCGCCGTGCTTACGCCACCGCGCTTTTTTCTCTGCGCCGCCCTTGTCAAAATCGAACACGGCAACAAACCTGTTATCTGTTTCATCAAAGAAAATCGCGCTGTCTTCGTCTTTGAACCGATTGACGTAATCGCAAAAACTCTCCTGTGAATGCAGGGGCGCATATCCCTCAAGGCTTTTCGGGGCTTTTTGCAGACGTTCGGTGATCTCGGAAACGTCAATTTTTTCCAGTCCAGACGGATAGAAAATCATTGTCCGACCGTCGATTTCAACCGTCTTCGGTTCGTTCAATTCCTTGAGAATTTCGTTTAAGGCTTCAATACCCTGTTTGTTTTCTTCCATGATTTTTTCCATGATGCTTATTCCTTATTAAGCGTTGTTGACGATGCGCGGCATTTCTTGAACAACCGCGATGGGTAATTTCAACTGATTGGGATTTTCCGTAATCAAATTGCCGTCGCCGCTTTTGTAGTAAATCGACTTGCGGCGCGGCATAACCGGCAAGGACGTTTTCGTTTTCGACAAGACGTAGAAAACGCCCTGTTCGTTCACAATATCCAACGTGATGGACAACGTGCCCTTTGCCGTTTTCGTCGTTCCGTCTTCAACCATTTTGCCGACGGCCTTAACGATTTTGGACAGTTCGTCCGTCAGATCGACTTCCAACTGCCCGTCTTCCATATTTTTAAGCAAATCTGTAATTCCTTTAACTTCCATCGTTCTGATCCTTTTTGTAGTTATCCATAAATTCCGTTACGCGTTCCTGAACGTCTTCGCGGCACTCTCGCCCCGCCCGTAACGTGAAGACGAAATTCGGCTCGGCTTTTGCCTTTACGCCGAACGCCGTAGGGGACATTTTTGTTTCTTCCAAAAAATCCTCAAGCGGGGATACATACTTTGTTACCGAACTTATCGAAAAGAAATCGATCGCTTTACCTCTCTTTCGGTTCTTCGTAAAAATCATTGGGCGAGACCTCACCGCAGGACCACTCAACTATGCGATTCATTTTTTTCCGAGAAGGTATAGTGCCCAATAGGTAACGCCGAACGTATTCATACGGAATCCCTAGCTGTCTAGCCACCTCGGACACCCTCAAGTTCTTTTTCTTCATAAAGTCCGACAGTTTCATTTTAACACCTCCTATAGACGGGTTTAACACTTTTATTGTGTAAACGTCAACACATTTTTAGTGTTTTACATATACACGTAATTTGTGCAAAATATTTTGTAAGGAGATTCAGATGAATTTAATTAAAAAAAAACGAGAAGAATTAAGACTTTCTCAGGCGGATTTAGGTAAAGCTTTGGGGGTTTCTCAACAACATATAAATCGCTTTGAAAATAATTATCCCATCCCCCTTAAACATATTCCAAAACTGGCAACGCTTCTGGGAATTGATATTAAAACACTTCTGCCTGACGAATTCAAATTTGTTGATTTTACAAAAGGTTCATCGGCGGACAATGTCACAATCAATATGCTTGATATTACTGCCTGTTGTGGTGATGGTATTGAAAATATAGATGAAAATATTGTCGGTCAGTGGCAAATGCCAACAAAAGATTTTAAAGCGATTACCTTCACAAATCCTGAAAACGTAAAAATGATCCGTGTTTCCGGGGATTCTATGGAGGCCACTTTATCCGATGGTGATTATGTTTTGGTAGATATATCTCGGAATTTTCTCGATAGCGACGGCCTTTTTTTAATCAAAATGTCTTCAGGCCTCGCGGTTAAACGTATTCAAAACACCATTACGGATAAAATTATAATAAAATCGGATAATCCTAAATATGAAAATCTTACAACGCCGATAAATGAAATTCGAATTGTCGGCAAAGTTATTTATACGCTCAAGGCGGAAAAAGTAGGCTAAATTCATGGCAATAAAAACATTATCATTAAAAATTATTGCAATTCCAACCGCCGTTCTCGGTGCTGGCATAATAGATTATATCTATAATTTTTTAATTGTGTGTTTTCTTGGGCCGTTTTGGGGAACCCTTTGCCATGTGTACGCCTCCCCTATTTTATTTACACTTTCATTTATTTACATATGTTGTAAAATCTATCCCAATGTCACAGAAACCTTTATAAAAACATTAGTAAGTTTATTAATCGTATTTTTTGTTATTGTTGCATTAACTACCGTTTTAAGGACATATCCTGTTTTTTATTTACCTAAATCTACTGACGGTTATTATCAACTTATAATAATAGCTATTGTTAAATACCTTGGGTATCTTTCAAATTTATTTTTTTGTTTTTCAACACTTATAACCAAGGAAGAACAAAATTTTTTATTTGAACTTGTTGAGTTAAAAGACAAAGATTTCAATTAACCAAATCATAGGAACATTCTTTTTCTAACCAACGGCAAGCCTTCTTTTGGTCAATATTCCGCTCATGACAGCCACAAACACAAAATAAAAGAAACGTGACAACAATTTTTTTTCATGACACTTTTCCCGCGAAAATCATTTATTTAGAATAACAGCTTTTCCGCTCTTTTTCATCTCTTTCATATCAATTCTAAGTTTTACACGTTTTTTGTGTTGACGTATACACAATAAAAGTGTATACATAACACATAAAAGAGACAAAAGAGGGGACAAACACCATGAAAAAGAACAAACGAATTTATGTCATCGCCCCGAACGGGAAGAAAAGCTCTGTCATACCTGCCGGAAACGGAATGGTTCAGACGTGGAGCGGCAAACGGAAACAATGGGAAAGCTTCCCGATCCGTTACTGCAAAATTTTGAAAGCGGCGTAATAGGGGGAACACCATGAACGATTTGATAGTCATTGAAGATAAAACCGTCTTTCAAATGGACGCTGATTTTTCCAAAGCGGAAGAATGGGCGCGCGGTCTTTGCGCCAAATATCAAGGTTTGGTTATCAGCGAAAACGACGTTGTTTCCATTAAAAAGGAAATGGCCGAACTGAACAAATACGCCAAAGATATTGATGAAAGCCGCAAAGCGATTGAAAAGAAATATAAGGAATTGATCGCGCCTTATGTGGACAAGATCAAAAGCGTCAAGCAGATTTTCGACGATACTTATAAAGCGTTGGGCGATCAGGTGAAAGCGTTTGAAGCGGCAGAACTTGATAAACGCCGCGGCGAATTGAACAACCTGATTGATAAAGTCATCTCCGAAAACGGAATGGAATACTACCGCGCCGCCTTTGCCATTCGCGAAAAATGGCTGAAAAAATCGACTTCCGAAAAAAGCATTATTTCCGATCTCGGAGAAATCGTTGAACGCGTCAAAGAACGCATTGCCGGAGAAGCCGAACGCCAACGTCTGAAACAGGAACGAATTGAAGCGATCACACAGGAAGCTGAACGCCTGCGGCAGGAATACCCCAACGGAATGAATGACTTTATTTTGTCGAACGCCTTAACGTCCGACAAGCCGTTGAAAGAAGTCTTCGCCCGTATGCGCAAATTTGCGACTGACACGGAAGAGGGCATTAAAAGAGGTTTGCTCGTCAAAACGCAAAAACCGGAACAGCCCGCCGCCGCGCCCGTCGTTCCCGAACCCGCGCCCGAACAGAAGCCGGAAGTGGACACAACACAATATCTCTTTAAGATCAAGACGCTTGTTGTCGGCAGGGAAAACGCCTTGCGTGTCAAAGAACTGTTTACGCAAATCAAAGCGATTGCGGCGATTTTTGAAAATATCGACTAAAAGGAAACACACATCATGGATATTCGTTTATTGAACAACGACGACGCGTATTTTGCTTATAAGGCTCTGTCCGCGTCACAGATTAAAGCATACGATCATAGCACGTATGCGTTTTGGAAAGGCTCTTGTTTCAATCCCGATAAAGCGGAAGACAAAGAAACCGACGCGCTGATCTTCGGCAAGCTGACACATTGCCTCTTGCTCGAACCGGAAGAAGTGGAAAACCGCTTTGTCGTTCAGGACTTCGGCAAAACCCGCCGCAACAAGGAATATGACAAGGTAAAGACTCTTTTCCCGAATAAAATCATCGTTTCGCCGGCGGAAATGGACAAGGCGCAAAAGATGGTCGCCGAAATCCGCAAACACAAATTAGCCAACCTGATTTTTGACGGCGGAAAATGCGAAGTGCCCTTTGTTTGGACGGACGAAGAAACCGGCCTTGACTGCAAAATGAAAGCCGACGCGATCAAGAAGATTGCCGGAGGCCGCGTTCTGATCGTCGATTATAAAACGTCTTCGGACATTTCTTCCGTTTTGCGTTGGCCGGAAAAGCTCGGCTATCCGTTGCAAGAAGCCTTTTACCGCATGGGCGTTGCAAAGAAGCTGAATATGCCACTTGAACAGATTGATTTTGTCTTTGTTCTTCAATCGAACATCGACGGAGAAGAAGACGTTATTTGCGTCGCCGGTTGCGATTACGACACGCAAACGACAGCGGCGGACATCGTGCGCCACCACATCAACGCCATTTCCACCAGACTTACGGCTTGGAACGAAACGCACGACGCGGAAATCTTTGCGGCCTATCCCGCCAAAGAAACAATGAGATATTCAAACTGGTATTTGCAGAGAGGAGAATAAAACCATGTCACAGGAAGTTGTTGCCAAAAGGACGGATCCCGTCGCTGAATTTATCAATTCGCTGTCCGGCGGTTGGGCGAAAGTGTTGCCGAACGTCTGCACACCGGAACGCTTTGCCCGCGTTGCCGTAACGTGCATGAAGAAAGACGGCAAGCTTGTTGAGGCTATGCAGACCCGCGAGGGAAAATTGTCTTTGGCCGAAGCGTTCATGCGTTGCGCAGAACTCGGCATTGAACCGGACGGCCGCCGCGCTTACCTGATCCCGTATAAAAACAACATCACGTTGATATTTGATTATAAGGGAATCGTCGAATTAGCCATGCGCTCCGGCCTGATCTCGTCCATTCACGCTGATAAAGTCTGCGAAAATGACGATTTTGAATATAACATCGGCGAAATCATCAAGCACAAGATCAACTTCAAGAAAGAACGCGGCGACGCTTACGCTTATTATACGGTTGTCACGTTCAAGGACGGGACGAAGAAAACCGAAGTCATGTCAAAGTTTGAAGTCGAAGCGATCAAAGAACGGTCAAACGCATGGGGTGCGTTCAAGAAATACGGGAAGCTCTGCCCGTGGAATACCGACTACGACGAAATGGCGAAGAAGACCGTCTTCAAACGTGCGTCCAAATGGTTGCCGCTGTCGGCCGAAGCAAAGACAGCGATTGACATTGACAACGACAATGAAACGGATTTTCCGACTTACAACGTCGTTGATAACAGAACGCCCGAACAAATGTATGCCGCTGTCGAAGATGACGACGGAGTGATTGACGCACAATGCGCCGTCGTGGAAGAACCGGCTCCCGAACCGGAACCCGTGCCGGTTGCCGCCAACGCGCCGAAAGCACCGGAACCGGAAAGAATGGTTGTCTGATAACAAACAGCGCGGGCGTTTCAGACCGGAACGCCCGCCGATAAAGCGGAAACAGAGCAATGGAAACGGAACTTTTGAGAGCCCTTAAAACGGCAATAACGTATCTGAAAACGGCCTACTACGACGAACAGGGAATTAAGGATTTGCAGGAAGTCGTTAAACGGGCGGAAGAAAGAGGGCCCTCGGTGGTTGAAATCGAACACAAGGGATTTGTCAGATGAAAAAGGGAATAAACGTGGCCTTGAAAACGGTCAACTTCGGGTATGTCAAACAGCAGATCGACGACGCTTTTATCATGATCGAACGATATAAGGGAACGCCGGAAGCTGTCAGATACGCCCGCAAGCTTCGCGGATTGGCGACGATAATCGTTAAAAAAGCTGAAATGGAGTGTGAAAAATGAGCAAAACAGAAAACGAAATCCAAATGGAACAAAGGACGTGGCGGCTTAAATTCTTAAACAAAGCGTCTGAAATCGCGAAATGGAACAAGGAAACTTTCGTGGACGCTACGGTTGACGGACAACTTTTGAAGCTGTCGGACTTGGACTTTAAGCGGAAAACAAAAGATCAGACAGCCTTGCGCCTCGCGCAAATCAACGGCGATCTTTCGGTAAAAATAAGGGGGAAAAAATATGCCGAGGTATCTTCTTTTTCAAAGGGACAGAAAGACAAAAGAACTCGTTCATTTTTCTTTTCAGGGACACTCCGACGAAATATCGGTCGAAGAATTAAAGAAAAACATATCTCGTTGGAACAGAAATAAAAACAACAAGACAACTTATGAACTTTGCGAAAACGAAAACATGATACGCCAATGCGAATATGTGTTTTACCATCATTCGATTAGCGAAATTACGGATATGCTTCACGAAATAGAATGTTCCATTGAAGAAACAAAAGCAAAAATAAGAAAGCTTCACGATAGGTATTTGTCTTTAAAAGGAATGGAAGAATGAACTACCAAAACATTGAAAACGAAATAGACGAACTTATTCAATCGGGCGGCGGCCTAAACCTGTATGAACGGAAATTTTTCAAAAAAATTAAACGGCATTTATCTCAAAAAAACGACAGACTTAAACGGGCTGTTTCTTTAATGAAATCATTTAGGGCATCTTCCAATATATACGCAGAAAGAGGGGAAGAATTGCGGCTGATTTTAAACGAAAGAAAAAGAAATATAAGAGATCTCAATATAACAATTAGAGAGCTCGGGAAATTAAGAGATAAGGACAAACAACGCTTCTAAGCTCTGGCGACATTTTCTCTGGTAATGACAACCGCTTTTTTAATAACACTTTTTTAATTGGATTTTTTCTGATATGAATATGATAACGTGCATGAACAAAGAGGAGCTTCCGCCGCAAATCGCGGACAAAGACGCTTTTTGTCTTGTGCGCGGTTATCTTGACGCTTTATGCGAATTATACGAGGAAGTCCGTGAAAAAGGCTGTTATCCTGACCCGTGTGTCAACAAAAGAACAGGAAGAGGGGCATTCTCTAGCCGCCCAAAATACACGCCTTATCGAATACTGTAAGCGCAAAAATCTGGAAGTCATCAAATCCTTTGAGATTATCGAATCGTCCACACGTGGCGGCCGCAAAAAATTCCTCGAAGTCATCGACTTTTGTCTTTCTCAAAATGAAACCGTCGCACTGATAGCTGACGCCGTGGATCGCGTTCAACGTTCCTTTAAAGATTCCGTTCTGCTGGACGAACTTGTCCGCAAAGAAAAAATCGAACTTCACTTTTACCGCGAAAATATGGTTATCGGAGCGGGCGCAAGTGCTTCCGATATTATGCGTTGGGATTTTTCCGTTATGGGGGCGAAATCCTATGTCCTGCAACTCTCCGAAAATGTCAAACGCTCCCTTGATTACAAACTGCGGAACGGCGAACGGGCGGGCGTTGCACCAGTCGGATATGTCAATTTTCGAAACGACGACGGCAAAAACTCCATTCGCCCCGACGAAGTGAACGCTCTGAAAGTTCAGCACATTTTCAATCTGTATGCATTGGGCGGCACTTCCGCCCGCGAATTGACGCGCGTTGCCGACAAAATCGGCTTGCGGTCGCGCATGGGGCGCAAACTGCAAGTGTCCGGCATTCTGTCAATCTTGCGCAACCCGTTCTATTACGGGGAAATGTTGGCAAAGGGAAAGCTTCACGTCCATGTTTACCAACCGCTTATCAGCAAAGAAACCTTTGACGCCTGCCAACGCGTCCTTGAACGCTCCAAAAACAAACCGTTTAAGCACGGGGAAAAGCCGTTTGTATATCGCGGTTTAATCCATTGTGCAAACACGGATAAAATCTGCCCGATAGATATAAAGAAACAACAATTTTCTTATGTTGTTTGTTGGGCGGCCGATGGACAACGGCGCGTTTATATCCCGCTGGAAGATATTGACGACCAGATTTGTTATATTCTGAATTCGATTGAAATCCCCGCCGGTATAATTGAACAAATCCGCGTTCATTTGGCCGCTTCCAAAAAGCAGGAAGTCGCGTTTAGAAACGCGGAAATGGGGCGGCTGAAACAAGAATTGACGCGAGTTGAAAGCCGCATTGACGCGCTGTTTAATATGCGCCTTGACGGAGAGATTGACAAAGAAACGTATAACGACAAGAACGACCGCCTGCAACTGGAACGCCACCGCCTTGAAGAACGTATCCAAGCGCACAGGAAAGCAGACGATTCGTTTAACAGAACCGTCTTAAATCTGATGGAAATTGCAAGATCGGCCGCGACCATTTTCAAATTAAGCGACAACGTGGAAAAGAAACGGTTGCTTTTGTCTTTCCTCTTCGACCGTCTGGAACTGAACGAGGGAAGAATAGGCTATAAACTCCGCTATCCGTTCAACGAATTTCAGAATATGGAAAAAATCTGCGAACCGGCGGAAAATCAAGGGATTGCGGGCGAAAATGACCGTGTTTTGCCGTTCCCCGAAAATGAAGCGAGCGAACCGAAAAAAGATAATAAAAACAAAGACTTGCAAGAAAATGCAAGCCTTTGTCCACGTTGGCTGGGGAACCTGGACTCGAACCAAGACTAACGGAGTCAGAGTCCGCTGTTCTACCATTAAACTATTCCCCAATGCTTAACTTGTTATAAGCTTTTGTTCCTTGTTTGGCAAGTCTTTTTTATGAGTTTCCTCTAAATCAAACCATTGACACCGTCTATGATAAATTGAGCCGCCATGGCTCCTAAAATAATCCCTAATAATTTCGAAACAACCGTATTTATCGTTTGACCAAACAAACGGGCAAATTGATTCGATAAACAAAACAGTGTGTAGGTGATTAAACTTACAGCAATTAATGACACAATGACGTAAAGCTGTTCTCGCCAATTCCCGTGACGTTCAGACATTAACAAAATGATCGAGGCTATCGACCCAGGGCCAGCTATTAAAGGTACGGCTAACGGAAAAACGGATACATCGTTTTCATAAGGGTGATCCGTTGCTTCTTCTGCCGCTTTTTCCTTTTGCTCTTCTACAAAGATCATTTGCAACGCTACGATAAACAGCATTATTCCTCCGGCTATGCGAAAAGCCGGTATTGATATGCCTAACAACTTTAAAAATGCTTCGCCCGCATACGCAAAAAAAAGCATAACTGAAAAACCGATCAATACTGAACGTTTCGCCATTAATAAGCGATACCCTGCTCGAGGGCTTTCCGTTAAGCTCATGAATATCGGCATATTGCCTATCGGATCCATCGTAACGAATAACATTGTGAACGATGGAAGAAATAGATCTAAAAATGTACCCATATTTCTGTCCTTTTGATAAACTTTTTAATAAGATATCATACCTGAACGGTGTTTTAAAAGACCTCTGAAAAAAAGATTTTCATTGATCTCAACGTGCTTTTATATATCCTGAAAATATTTTGATTCCATAACGAGGTAACATGACTGATTTAGCGCATATTCGAAATTTCTCTATCGTGGCTCATATCGATCACGGTAAATCGACTTTGGCAGACCGGCTGATTCAAATGTGCGGAGGTTTGACCGAACGCGAAATGAAAGAACAAATACTGGATTCCATGGATCTGGAAAGGGAACGCGGAATAACAATTAAAGCGCAAACGGTCAGATTAATGTATAAAGCCCAAAACGGGCAGATGTATCAGTTGAATTTGATTGATACTCCGGGGCATGTCGACTTTACTTATGAAGTCAGCAGATCTCTTGCCGCGTGCGAAGGGTCCTTGCTGGTCGTTGATGCTTCGCAAGGCGTGGAAGCTCAAACTCTGGCAAATGTCTATAAGGCGCTTGACGCTAATCATGAGTTGGTTACCGTGATCAATAAAATTGATTTACCGGCGGCTCATCCAGAAAAAGTGAAAGAGCAAATCGAAGATGTCATCGGAATAGATACTTCAAATGCCGTTGAAACTTCTGCGAAAACGGGTGTGGGGATTGACAAGGTGCTTGAAAGCATTGTGTCTGAGTTACCGCCTCCGTGCGGAGAGGTTAATGCGCCTTTGAAAGCTATGTTGGTCGATTCATGGTACGATCCTTATCTCGGGGTGATCATTCTGGTTCGCATTAAAGACGGAATATTGAAAAAATCTATGAAAATCAGAATGATGGCAAATGGTACTGTGCATGAAGTCGAAAAAATCGGCATCTTTACACCTAAAATGAAAGATGTTGATCAATTGTCCGCAGGAGAACTTGGATTTATTACAGCGGGAATTAAAACCGTCGGAGACACAAAAGTCGGAGATACCATCACAGATGACAAATGTCCCGCCGATGAACCTTTACCCGGTTTTAAACCAAGTGTGCCGGTCGTCTTTTGTTCCATCTTTCCTGTCGATACCAGTTATTATGAAAATTTAAAAGACGCTTTGGCTAAATTACAGCTTAATGATGCCAGTTTCGAGTTCCTTCCTGAAAAATCGGCGGCTTTGGGACAGGGCTTCAGATGCGGATTCCTTGGGCTGTTGCATATGGAAATCATCCAAGAAAGACTGGAACGCGAATTCGATCTGGATTTGATTACTACGGCTCCCAGCGTCGTCTATAAAATGTATATGACCGACGGTTCTGTAAAAGAATTGCATAATCCGGCCGATTTCCCCGACATAACAAAAATTAAAACCATTGAAGAACCTTGGGTGAAAGCGTCGATTATGGTCCCTGATGAATATTTGGGAGCCGTCTTGAAGCTGTGCACGGAACGAAGAGGCGTGCAAAAAGATCTGACTTATGTCGGTTCAAGAGCTATGCTGGTTTATGAATTGCCCCTTAATGAAATTGTTTTCGATTTTTATGACAGATTGAAGTCGATTACAAGAGGGTATGCCAGTTTCGATTATGAACTCTGCGGATATCAGGCGGGCGATCTTGTAAAAGTGTCCATTCTTGTCAATGCGGAACCCGTTGATGCCTTGTCCTTCTTGACGCATCGCAGCGATGCCGAACGAAGAGGACGACAAATTTGTGAACGTTTGAAGGTTCTGATTCCAAGACATCAATTTAAAATCCCCATTCAAGCGGCAATAGGGGGAAAAATTATTGCCAGAGAAGATATCGCCGCTTTCCGTAAAGATGTAACGTCAAAATGTTACGGTGGTGATATTACACGAAAACGCAAATTGCTGGAAAAGCAAAAAGAGGGGAAAAAGAAAATGAGGCAGTTCGGTAAAGTTGAAATACCTCAGTCCGCGTTTATCTCCGCCTTGCGAATCGGAGATGAATGAAAATAATCGAAAAAGCCCGAAAAACGGGCTTTTTCATTATGAAAATCAGAAAAACTTTTTTTCAAAATTATCATCTCTTTTTATCGGACTGTCTGATTGAAAGAGGGTATGAAAACCGAACCATGAGAAAAAAGCTTTATAAAAGTTAATGTCATGTTGTCTTTATTCAAAAACTGTTCATTCGGCGGACAAACGAATACGACCGGTAAAAAATCGATCATGAAAATAGTCGTGAAAATAACAAAAAATTGTGCCGTTACTATGGGGCATAGGGATTCAAGTTGTGCTTTCAAACAAAAGGAAAAAATATCAAGAACGGACGGCTTTGTTATTACAAGGGAAAAAGTGTCGTATTACGGAGATATGTGTCCTCCAGTGTATAAAAGGGGAAAATATCATCAAAAAAAAGGTGTTGTTATGCAAGCGAAACGAACTGTGACAGCGATATGTAAGTTTTTGGGGAAGAGCGCAGAGATTTTTGTTCCGTTGTAAGTGATTTTTAAGCGGAAAAACGCTTTTTATCCTTTGATTCGAATTAAAGTTTTGTCGGGTCGTATGAAAACATTTCTTCCTTCAAAGGGACGACAGAAAAAAAGAAAAAGGGAAAACTGAAAAACACTCTGTCAGCAGAAGTGTATTCGGAAAGCGCTCCGCTTTTTTTTGACGGTTGTTTACAAAAAAAGTGTAACTAGTTGTTCGACAAAGGAGACGTTATTAAAGCTGTATTTTATTGGAATCAAAGATCTTTTGCCGTTTGAGGGGCGGAAATGAAAAAAGTATGAGATAGTAAGTGTTCAAGAAATTGCCAGAATTCAGCTCATTAAACGGCTGTCGATTAAGGAAAGATTGTAGATGTGTGAATTTGATTTATTCCAGCGCAGAATTTATTGCGGGTTTTTATATATGTAAAAAAATCCCTTATAAGGAAGAAGGGGGATTTGTTGAACAAGCTTGTTAACGCAAAAATACGATTGACAGAGGTATGGTTTATTTAGATGAAAAATTCGTTTTGTATTTCTTCTTGCGGCATAAAAAGAGAAGGGTGGCTCCGGCAATCCCCGTGTTAAACCATGCGGGCCAGAGCAATAATTTTGTTGTAAATTTTTCGGGATTGTCCGGCGATAGACCTGTTACGATCGTTAAAACATCTGATGTCGCTATACTGACATATTCTCCTGTACCCAAGGCGGCCATTGCTTCCGCCGATGCCGTGAAAATTGCCAGAATTAAAAGCGACCAACCGAATATGCGACCTGCCAACATGATTTTTCCCGATTCCCTTTGAATGAGTGTGTGTATAATGATAGGGATTTTTTTTAAAAAAGCCTTAAAATGAAAAAAAATAAAAAAATTCTTGTCTTTTCCTCATAAATAGGGTATCTCTACCCTGTTCGTTATAATATGGAGAGATGTCCGAGAGGCCGAAGGAGCTTGATTGGAAATCAAGTATAGGTGTCAAAGCCTATCAAGGGTTCGAATCCCTTTCTCTCCGCCATATTTTCCTGCGCTTTGTATCGGTTTAAATTTTAAAGTTTCGTTATCTGAACGAAGCTTTTTTATTTTTCAATGATTCCTTCATATTTCATCAATGACTTGTCATCGGTTCAAATCTTGAAAGTTTCGTTATCTGAGCAAATCTCCGTATTTTAAATAATTCCTTCGTATTTCATCAATGACTTGTCATCAGATCAGATCTCGAAAGTTTCGTTATCTGAGCAAATCTCCGTATTTTTAAATAATTCTTTCGTATTTCATCAATGACTTGTCATCAGATCAGATCTCGAAAGTTTCGTTATCTGAACGAAGCTCCACATTTTTAAATAATTCCTTGAATTTTAAAGGAAAAAAAGTGTGAACCGGAACGATCCTGGCAGGTGAAAGCGCCTCGGCGAATTTCTTTAATGCCGTAATGTCGGCATGTCCGGAAGTGTGTATGTCGGTCATAAAAGCTTGGCGGGAAATGATGTATTCGATTCGATCTCGATAAAGTTCCTTATAGCCGTTCCACATCGAATAAATAAAACAAGACTGTTCATTGATCATTGACTGGTTTCTTAAAGTGTCAAAAATGAACTTGTTTAACAATACAACGTATTTTCCCGGATAACAGGACAGTTCTTGCGGTGTTGTTTCGTGCCCTTTCTTTTTTTCCAAAGCGAATTTCCGGACGTCCGCCCATGTAAAGCCGGGAAGGGACGGATTGTTTAAAGACCATAAAAGATGACCGTTGTAGCTTGGCATTACAAGAGTGCGACCGCTCTTTTTGCAAGCACGGTAAATTGTAACGATCCTGTCAATGTTTTGAGAGGAAACCTGAATGATGCAAAGACCTGAAGTCTTTCGGAACACTGCTAAAAACTTGTCCTCTAACGATGTCTCCGTTTCATAGTCTGTCGATTGATCTCTTCCCAAACATGAACCTTCCATCAATAAAAGATCTACGGCTTCGGGGGGATTGTTGATAAATGAATCAAACAACTTCGATTTCCGTCCGTGAGACCTGAAATCTCCACTGTAAAAAAGGCGTTTGCCGTCTGCTTGAATTAAAAAAGAATAAGCATCATAAGCCGAATGATCGACAAGATACGGGGTAATCTTGAATGAACCAGTCGTAAAAAAACGGCGATTATGAAAAAAACGGACATTGTTGAATACAAAAGAATTCGGAATATGATGTTGACAGGAAACTTCCATTATTCGCAACATTGCCTCACTGAGGTAAACAGGAATGTCTTTGTGAATGTGACAACCTAAGGCATAATGGTCTTGATGGGCATGCGATATGATTATTCCCTCTATATCGCCGCCGGATGTATTCAATCCTGCTATGTCAGGAAGTAATCTGACGGTGTTCTGTTCGGCGTCCAAAGGTAAACCCAAATCAAGGATGATTCTTTGTCCGTTCCTTGACTTTAACTCTATCGCCGTCCCGCCAATTTGGTCAGATCCCCTCTTTATACATATCTGCATGGATCTTTCTTCTTTGTTCGCAAACACTTTCCAAACTTTGCATACATGGGTCATATAAGCCGTAGCCTGTAAATGATGATGTCGCAAAATAAATGTCAAAAATTTCTTCGGAGTTGTGTGTCCTCATAAATTCCTTGATCTTAACAATCTCTTTATCCAGCAAAGTCGAACGGGGATTGTAATTCGATAAAATAAAAACAAGACTTGGTTTCGCCGTGCGAGACAGGGTGATCTCGTTACGGTTTTGTGAGTTTGACCATAAATCCAATAGTCGAATCTGTTTGATCACGTTCTCCGTATCTTTTAAAAATTCCTCTTTCCGGTCGTCTTTACTTAAATACTCGGTAAAATTGAAAAAAGAACGATAATGTTCAAAAAGCCCTGAAGACCCGCTTATGGCTTTTTCTCCGGCTTTAATCTCCATAAATGAAAGGGATAAACCCTCGGCATTCTTACGTTTGTTTTTCGGCCAGTGAACCCCTAAAGCATCAAAACGACCCTTGAAACCGCTCTGGGTGTATTCCGTGTCGATGATGAAGTAGTCTGTCGCATTGCAGATGGAACCGGAATTGTTCTCTTTCACGATAAGTTGTTGAATCTCTTTTTCAGCCTTCTCTTGATTGTTCTCGTTGCAATATCGGTTGATGGCTTGTTTGGCTTCTTTGAAATACTCTTTCCAATCCGTGTCGTCCGACGGGCAAGGAACTCCGTAATGACTGTCTATGTCATAACGGCCGTTCACGGAAATCTCCAATATCCTCATGCTCTTATAATAAAAAGAAACATAGTCTCCGCGAAAGCACATGATCAAACCAGGGTCGGATCTGGTGATTTCAACAAGCCCGCGATATTTACCTTGTTGAAATTCCTTGAAAAATTCAGGACTTAACGAACGTTTCTTCATGACTGTACTTTCATTTCGTTAGGGTGATGATTCTTGTTTTATTTATTTCTGATTTCCGCTTCCGGCTAAGCGGCTCCCAATAAATAAGATAACCTCGCCGTTTCCAAAAAATCCGCGGAATATAACAAAGAAATCTCTTCTTCCCGCGTCAAGTCGGGAATTATACCGTAATTAATGAAATTTTCCAACTTTATCTTGCCCTGTCTTAACACCTTGTCATCAATGTCGGGGGCGGGACCGTTGACGGGAAGCATCACAAGATGCAATGCGTTTAATTCTGAATCCTTGATGATGTCGATAACGCCGTTTTTGAAAATGCGATACTGTTCCAAAATTTTAAAATTCTCGCGTGCCTTTTCCAATATGCTCGGGATCTTCAACTCCTCAGGAATGACAAAATATTTGTGACGTTTCGCCCATAAGCCAAGCTCTTCCCGCGATGATAAAACGGAAATCGGAATGGAAAAGGTTAATCCAAGGGTTACCGGCAAAATCCACCAAAACAAAACATTGACATATTTCCATACGACTACGGTTGTCAATATGCCCAATAAAGTATGCCAAAAATGGACTCTCAGCCCCGTTTCCCAAGGGGTGCCCGTTTCATCCCGATTCTGAGGATTCCAGCCAACCGAACTGCCGATTAAAATGTCAAAAACGAATTTGCTTTGAAACATCATCATGATCGGTGCGCTTAATATGCTGAACAGAATTTCTGCAAAAACGCTCTTGACCGCGTTGAATATTCCGCAAACGTCTTTTCTGTGATTCTTCGCCAGATAAATGATCAATCCCAATATCTTGGGAAAAATTAACATGAACATGGATAATAAAAACAATCCGATCGTTCCGATTTTGTCAAAAACGGGCCATGTCGGAAACAATGAGTATCCCGAAGGAAAATAATTCGGAACGATAAACGCTTTGCTTAATGCCGCCGCAATGCCAACCAACATAAAACAAAGCCATAACGGGGAAGATACATATGACATGATGCCAATTAGAAAATGAATGCGGCTGACGAAATTCAAGTCCTTTGAAAATAAAACTTTTATATGTTGCAAATTCCCTTGACACCATCTTCTGTCCCTGATGGCAAAATCAATCATTGATGGAGGACATTCCTCGTAACTGCCTGTGAGCTCCGGAAGCAACCATGTCCGCCAACCGCCTCGGCTAATAAGTGAGGCTTCCACAAAATCGTGACTGAGTATATGACCGCCAAACGGAGCCTTACCTTTTAATACGGGTAACTTGCAACAATCCATAAACGCTTTTACGCGAATGATAGCATTATGACCCCAATAGTTGCTTTCTCCGTCTTGCCAATAGGCTGAACCGGCTGCAATGACACTGCCATATACTTTCCCCGCAAACTGTTGTATGCGGGCGAATAATGAATGACGGTTGATGCAAATCGGAGGCGCTTGTATGATGCCGGTATCCTTGTTTTCTTGCATCAACTGAGACATCTTTAACATCGTCGCGCCTGATAAAAGACTGTCGGCGTCCAAAACGATCATAAAATCATACAATCGTCCCCATTTGTTGCAAAAATCCTCTATGTTACCGCTTTTGCGCGCCGTGTTGTCAACGCGACGGCGATAATAAATCTTTACCGTCGACGGTAAACGGCGTTGCGTTTCCAACCATAATTTTTCCTCTTGTACCCAAACCTTGGGGTTCGTCGTGTCACTAAGAACAAAAATATCAAAATGTGCCCCTTGACCCGTCGCATCCAATTCTTGACCCATTGCCAACAGGTTGCTGTAAACCTTGACCGGCTCTTCATTATAAATCGGCATCAATATCGCTGTCTTGCCGGTTAGTTGCAAATCATCGTCAACCCATTTCAAACCAATGGGTTTCTTTTTGCGAAGTTGTCCGAAAAATCCGAAAATGCTTGACCAGAAAAATAAGGAAATCCACCCGAAAGTTAAAGCGAATAAAACAATAAGAAGGCATTTCGTGTATAGATATGAATCGCTCGGAATGACCGTAATCCATTTCAACGTCGCTGTCAGAGTGCTTAATCCGGACAACCCGAAAACAAATAAACGGTGACGGACAACTTGTCTGGCTGTTATGGGAATATATTCCTTCATTCCTTTTGACCTTTTTTAAAACAGGAAAACATTCGGCTGAGCCAATGCGGCTCGTCTATAACTTGAGGCTTCATCTGTTCAAAATGATATTGAGGCGCATTCAAAAAACGGGATTGGCGCATCTTATTCAGTAATGCCGCAGGGATTTCACCTTTGATCAGTCCTTGTATCGAACATTGCGTCGATCCCTGATTTAAAGTGAAAATTAATTTGAAATAGGCTGTCAATTGCTGCTGTTCAAATATGTCTCCGAATATTTGTTGTGCATATCTGAAAAAAATTAAATCGGCTCGTTTCACCCACTCTGAAGCACTGTCTGTCTGCAAAGGTGTCATTCCTAAAAAAACATCCAAATCCCTCTCCGTTATATTGTCCGCAGAGTATCCGAATGTTTGCAAATAAGCGCGTGCTACGTCTTTTAAACTTTGGATCTTTATGGCAGCCATTGATAACTCCAAATCTCGGATATATGACGACCTCTTTTTACAACCGAAGCCCTTAATTCGGAAATCTCTCCGTTCGGTCTGAAGTCAATATAAGCTGTCAGACCTTTGGTTACTGGATTGTAGCTTAAACGTTGCTCGACAATTTCCCCTTCGCTGGCCGACACTTCCAGTACGGCTATCCCTTTTTCCACTTCTTCCTTCATGTTCAAAATGTCAAAGTCAATAACAAACTTCCGCTTGTCTTTTTCTTGCATGCCGGATACGCCGCCAATACCTGTCCGTGTCGCTGTTATATCTCCGGGAATCTTGTCCAAAGGCAGTTTCGTAAACCAATGAATCTTGTAACTGTAAGATAATTCTTGACCGGCTTTTATCTTTTGCGATGAAACCCAATAGGCGACAACATTGTCATGGATCTCTTGATCCGACGGAATTTCGACCAATTCAACAGACCCTTTCCCCCAATCGCCAACCGGTTCAACCCAAACGCTGGGGCGTTGCTCGTAATGAGCTTCAAAATCCAAATAATGCGATAAATCCCGATCCCGTTGCAATAATCCGAAACCTTGAGGGTTGTCGTCGTTGAAATTGCTGACGCGCAAATGCTTCGAATTGTCCAAAGGACGCCACAGCCATTCGTTGTTCGCGTTGAATACAAGCAATCCGTCACTGTCGTGTACCTCGGGACGAAAATCATCAAACCGGTTCTTTGTGTTCTCGCCGAACAAGTACATTGATGTTAAGGGGGCTATCCCTAATTTCGTTATGTCCTTGCGCGCAAATAAACGCATCTCGACTGTAATGACGGTGTCTTCGCCAGGGGTGATCGTGAATTTGTAGGCACCGGTTATGCTCGGACTGTCCAATAAAGCGTAAACTATGGCTGAGGTCGAACGCCAGCGTGGTCGTTGAAGCCAAAATTCTCGAAATACAGGAAATTCTTCACCCGTCGGTAACGCCGTGTCAATCGCCAATCCACGCGCCGATAAACCGTATTTATGGTGTCTACCTAATGCGCGAAAATAACTTGCCCCTAAAAAAGAAACCAGCTCGTCAAAATAATCGTTCGTATTCAACGGATAATGCAATCTGAAACCTGCAAATCCGATGTCTTTGAAATGTTTTAAATCAAACTTGTTATGACCAAAATTGAAAAACAACGGTGAATATCTCAACGGATATGAAACACCTTTGATTATTTCATTGATCCGAACCGTGTTCTGAAACAAACCTCCTGCATGAAAAAATTGAACTTCAAAGGGTTTACGACGACCGTACCATGGACCTTGTTCCCTTAAAAAACGGATCGAACGGTAGCTGTCATAATTGATCTTCTGCAATTCCTGCGGAAGGTCTGCTGATGGCGGCTCATAAGGGGTCTTGGACAATTCACGGGCTGAAGAAATTAAGCGGTCATAACTGAACGCCGTTTGCGATTGAGGCGTTTGCTTTTCGGCTTTTCCAGATAGATGTGTATCATAAAATAAAAAGGCGATACCGATAACGATTATAAGGACTATAATAATCTTTACTGTATATTTTGCTTGCTTTTTCATTGCTCACCAAAATAACGGTCAATGTGTTTTGTTTCTTGTTTCGATGCGGAAAGTTAAAAAAGTCATGTCTTGCAAGGGATGCGTTTTTTTACAAGCCGCTTCATGCGATCCAAATCCAGATCCATTGTTTTTTTACCTTCCCCGCTTGCTAGCAATATGTAAAATAAATATAGAGAAAGTCAAGACGCTTTTTCATAAAAAAAATATAAAAATGAAAAAATATATAAATAGTATGATTTTGTTTTACATTTTTATTTGTTTTTATTTATTTATAGTAAAAATATTTTTTATTGAGAATAAAATATAATTTTTATTAATTAGTATTTAGCATATATTATAATATCATTATTCCGATATGATTGTTTATCTCTTTCTTTTTTTTTATTCTGAATTTTAATAATAAAAAAATAAAAGATCGGATTTTAAATGAACTCTTTATATCCCTTTTTCTTATTCTTTATAAAAAAAATATATTTTCTTCACTTTCGAGAGATTTTTTCTATCTCTCATAAAAAAAACAATACGGGCAAATCTGTCCGTATTGTTCTTGAAAAAATATGTCTTATTTCTTGCTGTTGATTTTATTGTAGGCAACCCAACCGAGTTTGAAAAGCTCCGATGCGATAATAACACTGGAAGACAAGGCTATGATCTTTATCCACATATCCATCGGTAACGGAACTGTTCCAAAAATATAACCTCCATACTGGCTGATGACAAATTGCAATAAAAATGTCGCAAAAAAGGCTATCAGCATTAATTTGTTATCAAAAAAGTGCTTGAATATGCTTTCATGTGTTAATTCTCTGCAACAAAAAGCGTTCATCAATTGGAACAAGACAAATAATGTAAATAAAATCGTCTTGTTTTGTTCCGGAGTCCCGCCCAATATATTCCATCCGGTTTGCATCATAAAAATAGCCGAAATGAATAAACCGCTGAATATAATCCGTGCTAACATCTCTTTAGTTACAATGCTGGCATTTCTGGGAGTGGGCTTATTGTCCATCAATGAACTGCGAATGGGTTCCAAGCTTAAGGTCAATGCTGGAGGACCATCCATGATCAAATTCACCCATAATAACTGCAAAGCCGTAAACGGGGTCGGAAAACCTGCTAACAAAGAAACCAATACTACAATGACTGAGGAAAGGTTGACGGTTAATTGAAACAGTAAAAAACGTTGAAAGTTTTCGTAAATGCCGCGTCCCCATTGAATGGCTTTGACAATTGTTGAAAATGAATCGTCAAGCAATACAATATCGCTGGCTTCTTTTGATACTTCCGTCCCTGAAATCCCCATCGCCAAGCCGATATCCGCATTTTTGATCGCCGGAGCGTCATTAATGCCATCGCCTGTAACCGCAACAACGTTCTTCATGGCTTTCAACGCTTTGACAATCCGCATCTTTATCACCGGAGTGCTGCGCGCAATAACTCGAATCTTCGGTAATTTCGCCATCAGTCCTTTTTCATCTAATGCGTCTATGTCTTTGGCTTCCAAAGCTATATGATCGGCATCCAATAAAGACAAGTCGTTTGCTATGGCTGTCGCCGTAATGATATTGTCACCGGTCAACATCTTGATGTCTATGCCTGCTTTGCGGCAATTCCTTACAGCATCATAAACTTCTTTACGCAACGGATCCGCTATGGCTGTAAAACCGTCAAAAATCAATCCGCTTTCAACTTGATCCCGATGGTTCTCAAAATCAACCGGCTGTGACATTTCTTTATGCGCAAACCCAATGACACGACAAGCTTTCTTTTGGAAAAAAATAATTTTTTCCTCATACCCTTTCCGTTCTTGCGGAGTCAGATTGCAAAGCGATAAAATCTTTTCCGGACTGCCCTTCGTGTAAACCATATAACCTTTGTCTGTGCGCGTGATTGTCGTCATGTTCTTTGTTTCCGAAGAAAACGGGTAAACATGAACAACACCGTTGGCTTTCCGGATCTGTTGATAATCTTGTCCGGCTTTGTCCGCGGCAACCAATAAGGCACATTCCGTAGGGTTGCCGATAAATGTATACGCATTGTTTTCCGTATTAATATCGGCAGTCGAATTCAAGCTGAAGTTTGTAAGCAAATATGAATCCGTTACATCTTCCGGCGACTTGAGTTCTCCGTGATCGCATACTTGTAAAACGCTCATCCGGTTTTCTGTCAGTGTCCCGGTCTTGTCCGAACAAATGACGTTAATACAGCCAATCGTTTCGCATGCGATCATTTTCTTGACTAAAGCGTTTTCTTTCGACATCTTGATGATATTGATCGCTAAACAAATGGCTACTGTTGTCGGCAGACCTTCCGGTACAGCGGCGACAATCAACACAATACTAGTGATGAAAGCTTCGGATATGTTGTTTAAATTGGCGGTTCCGTTGGAAATGAACATTCCCAATTGAATTAAAAACGCCAATACCGCCATTGACACACCCCAAATGGCAATAACTCCACCTAAATGCGCCAATTTCTCCTGAAGAGGGGTCATACTTTTTTCTGTTGAAGAGAGTTCTTTGGCTATTTGACCGAACTCTGTGTCATTGCCGACCGCTGTAACGATCATACGTCCGGATCCAGCCGTGATGAATGTTCCGGAATAAAGCATATTCGTTCTGTCCGCCAACGGAGTTTGCGGGTCGGTGAATAAGGCTGTCGCATCCTTTTTTACAG
Organism: uncultured Alphaproteobacteria bacterium; assembly: GCA_944390195.1. Taxonomy (GTDB): domain Bacteria; phylum Pseudomonadota; class Alphaproteobacteria; order CAAGCB01; family CAG-977; genus UBA11549. The sequence continues at coordinate 48,196 of CALXOZ010000008.1, read as the reverse complement.
GTTCGCTTTCTCCTGTCAAAGAGGCTTCCTCCGCGCAAAGATCAACGCTTTCCAACAAACGACCATCCGCCGGGACTTTGGCTCCCGTGCCAACGCAAACAATGTCTCCGACAACAATGTCCTTTTGATGGATTTGTCTGATCTTGGCGTTGCGTAGCACTTTTACCGGAATATCGTCCTTTATCTTGTTAAGCGCTTCAAAGGCTTTGGCGCTACGACCTTCCATAACCAGTGAAATGATTATGGATAAACAAATAGCTACAAGGATTCCCGCACATTCGATATATTCCGTTTGTTCTCCGTTAAGACCGCGGATGAAATTCACACCGAATGCAATACATGCCGCAATAGCCAGCATTAAAATCATCGGCTCGGTTAAATTGTCCCAGATCTTTTTTAACAGAGATTCTTGCGGAGGGCGGGAAAGCTGATTGATTCCAAAACGAACGGCATTATCAACGGCTTGTTCTTCGGATAATCCCTTTTGCTCGGAAACTCCTAATTCTTTTAGGATTTCTTGCCCGGTTTTCGTAAAAGCATCCATTTGTCATACCTTCTTTAATTACAAAAAAACTCATGTACGCACTGAACAACATCCAGTGCATACATGAGTCTTGTTCTTTAAGACAAGCCAGACCGACAACGCGGTCACGGTGTTGACTTGCCACACACTTTAAAATTGTGTGCAAACTACTCCCTCATGAGCAATGAAATTAAACGCTACTGATGATAAAATGTCAAGCAAAAAAAAGAAAAATATTTCCTCTATTTTTTTTGTCTAATTTTTTTGTTGACTCTGCCGAAAGCTTTTTGTTATTTTCATTAGAATAATGTCAGCGTAATTAGCGTAATTAAGGGGTTTTCATGTCAAACGATAATTTGATGATGCTTTCCGATTTGCCGGAAAGTTTTGATCTGAATAAAAAAAGAACTTTGGAAATGAGCGCCTTCACTGAAGCAGTCGATAAGGCGATGGATATGAGTTCTCCAAAAGGTCAAAAGGTGATGTCTAAAAAAGAAAAAATAGCCGCCTTGGATCAAATCGTCGCTCAAGGGCTGGATGGTTTGGAATCTTCACAAATGATGCGTCTTTTTTCGGCTTACCGCGATCTTGCCGCTTTCGATAAGATGATCAGCCTGTATGACAATTCTGTTAATGAAGATTTTAAAAAAGCCCCCATGGTGCGCGAACAGCTTGCCGTCGCTTATCGCAAGTTGCCGCGTGAAAACAACTCGATTGCTAAAGTCTGGGATTACTATAAGTCCATAGCTATCTCCAAAGATTTGATACGCGAAGGTTACGGAAACGGAGTCTGTTTCGAAAATATCGGACGGTGTTGCAGGTATATCGCAAATCGTTCCGCCGAATCTGAAAGCTCTTCAGCTCAATATCATCAACAGGCATTGTTGAAAAAATCCGTTCAGCAATTCGAAACGGGATTCTTAAATTCTTTGGAAACCTCTGTCGGCGTTCAAGCCATGCACGGTAATATCATGCTCGGTTTCCCTGAAAGAGCTAAAGAAACGGCTAAAGTCGTTTACTTGGCTGCTTTGAGGGACGGCGCTGAAGAATCCAATGACTATTTCTGCATCTCCGCCGCCTTGCAAGCAGCTTGCATCGCCGGAGAAGATAGAAAAACTATAGAACACCTGTATAATCAGTTGGAAAAATCCTTCTCCTTCTCTTGGGAAATCGGAGACATTCAGCGCGATATGGATCGTATCGCAAAGGTCTTTCCTTCTGAAAATATCGAATTCGTTCGTAATAGTCTGGAAAAAACAAGGCAGGAAGTCATTCCCGAAACGCTCGTAAAACAAGGCATTGAAGTTAAAACAGGGTTGATCCGTTTTAACAGAGAACACGATAAACAAAGGCATATGACCAGTGATCCAAAACTGCGGGCGGTCTTGGAAAACAGTTATAATTACCGCGGGTGCGGTTCCACCTTCAGAGGATCAAACAGGGTTTGCGGAAATATGGCTTTCGGCGGTCAATTGCCAGATCATGCCGTTTCCAGAAAGGATTTGAGGCTGTTTACCGGTTTGATTAAAATGACTCCTGACCAATTGGGGGTTTCGCTTGATCATGAATCAGGAGTTGATCCAAATAAGCCTTTGACTGAAATCAAAGATCCTGAGGTGTTTATGAAGCTGGCGGATCAGTTGATCAGAAAAACATTCTCAACCGAAAATTTCGCCAATAGCGGTCTGCATATGGAAAATAACGCTTTCCAAAAAGAAAAAAACGGAGAATCCTTGTATGATGCCACCGTTAAATCCGTCCTGAGGGCTACAGGAAAAACAATCGGCGAAAAAAGCAAAACGATCGATTCAAGAACAAATATATCCGCCATCTTCGCTCTCGGCATGGGAGATTGCCGCCATCACGCTCAGGTAAAGCAGATCATGTTCGATATGTGGCAAAAAGAACAAATGAATGCTCTGTTGGGGACGATGTATAGAACAGCTCTTTCCAACCGGAAAATCAGTTCAAATGCTCCTGAAAGAAAAGAGTTCTTTGGTATACTTGATACTGAATTACGCTCTGCTGATGTCCAAGTCATGTTGCCAATCTTGATGCAACAGGGAAAAAACGATAAAGGAGAAACTTGGGATCTGCTCTATAAACCTGAATTGACAACTGATGGAAAATATGTGGTCGATCCCTCGAATGCCCAACATAGTTTGGAAGAGCATACTTTATGCTGGCTGATTAAAAGAAACAGAAACGGTGAGTTGACGGCTTTCGGTATGAGAGATGCCTTCTATCAAAAACTTCATTATGAATGGGGAAACATGGATGTCGATGTCAGTCAAATCAAAGTAAATGAAAACGGTAAACCTGAAATTCCCGCCGGAGTCATACCGGCTTCGAAATCCTCTTCCGGTAAGGAAATTCAAGTCTGCCAAATTCCTACCTCGTATAATGACGGTAAAAGGGATTCCTTCATAAAAGACAGTATCGGACGTGATGTGTGTTTGGTCGGTATTCCTTTGGACGGTTTCGCAACTCCTTCCGATTTCTTGAAAATGATCAAGGATAGAAACGGAATGTTTAAAATTATGGAAAACGTCTTGCAAAATGATCCGGAAAATAAAAATTGGAAAAGGTGGTTGGAACCTCAAACTCAAAAACAAGAAAAAGAAACGACCGTAAAGAAAAAAAGCGGTTTGCAAGCGTCTATTAAACGAACCGCTTTCGTTTCTAAAGACAATAGACAGTTCTTCGATGCTTTAAATAAAAAAACAAGGTAGGTAATCAATGAAAGAAGTTGTTTATGATGTCGTTTGTCCCCATTGTCAAAAAAGAAATAAAGTCTTCGTCCTGCTGAGTGATGATTTCAATGAAAAAGAGGAATTTCATTGCGATTTCTGTGGCTTGGAAATCGGTGCGGTCGAAGCGGCTGAACCTCCTAGAACAGAATATATAGAAGAAGAATAATACTTTCTTGTTGTTGGTTAAAGCCCTCTTGAAATAAGAGGGCTTTCCTTATTTATATCGTCTAAATGCCTTCCAAACCCATCAATGGAAAAACGGACTTCTCTACTAAAAAAATAAGGCTCCTTGATTTATGCAAACTAAAATATCATCTGCCGATAGCTGCCCAAACAAAGGAAAATATGTTTGAAAATAAGCTGATTTCTATCAGATCTAATCTTGTTATTTTTTAGAATATTTAAGGCTTTTTAAGGTGAAAAAAAAGGGAATATAATTGCAATCCGCTCTCTTTAAAAATGTCAAAAATGATGTCGATAATTGTAAAATTAAAGTGATCTTAATCTGTCGGCATTTTGCGTTCTTCTATATGTCTGCAAAAATATAAGAAAAAAGTGTTTGTTTCTTTTCCGATCCGTTTAATATATGGCAGTGCAAAGCGTGCGTTTTATGTTTTTAAATATTCAAAACTTTTATCGCCAAATTCTGAAAATTAATGGAAAACTTGAAAAGTGTTATACTTTTTGTCCGAAAATTATTAAAAAAATTATCTTTATTTCCTATAATCCAAGAGTAAAATCATAAAATGATTTCAATCCTGAAACAAAATGTCGTATCTTGATAAAATCTTTGCTTTGCCCTGAAAGGACGGCTTGATGAGTGGTCTGAAAAATTATAAGAACATTCTTTTCCCGCTTTTCCTGTGGGTAAGCTCTTGTGCCGTTTACACTCATCCGACGACTTTAGATGAACGTTCTCTTCGTGCCGCAGAAGATAAAAAAAGCCTGTTCGACAATCAAGAAAAAGTCGATAAGCCGATTACCTTGTATGAAGCTATTGCCAGAGCTGTCAAATATAATTCTCAACAAAAAGTCGCTCTGATGGAACAAGCCGTCGCTTATGATATTGCTGAAACCGCTACTTTGGATCTGTTGCCTGAAATCGCCGCAGATGGCGGATTTTCACATCGTTCCCGTCAGCTGGCGATTTCGGCCGATGCTGTTGATAAAAATCAACAAACTTTACCCGATTCTTATATCGAAGATAAAAATATCCGTAATGCTCAATTGCAAATCGTTTATAACGTCTTGGATTTCGGTATCAGTTATGTCAATGCAAGGCAATTGTCAGATAAACGATTCATCAGTGAAGAAATAAGACGAAAATCTATTCAACAAATCGTTCATGACGTTAGAACTATCTTTTGGAAAGCCGCAGCGGGGCAGCGTATCGAACATGATTTGAATCTCTTGATTGCTGCCGTACAAAATGAATTGAAACAATATGATTATCCTTATAATCGAAATGAACAAAAAACAATCGAACAACTTAAAAATCAAAGGCAATTGTTGACAGCTTTAAACAGGCTGATGGGGCTTCGAAGTGATATATCGGATGCTAAATCAGAATTAGCGGATTTGATGAATTTACCTCCTCTTGTCGATTTTTCACTGGATATCCCAGCTGATATGGATCATCCTGAAATTATTAAAAATTTCGGACAAGTCGATCTGGAATATTTCGCCTTGGTTAATCGTCCTGAATTGAGAATCGCTGACTATGAGGCTAGAATTGCCGCTCAACAGGCTAAAAAAGAATTGCTCCGGATGTTCCCGGGAATCGAATTCGGAGCCGGTGTCAATTATAATTCAAATTCTTTCTTGAAAAATAAAAGTTGGGCTGATGCAGGAATTGGAATTACTTGGAATTTGATGAATTTATTCTCAAGACCAAAGGCTATTAAACTGGCGGAAAATCAAAAAGAATTGGAACGTTGGAAAAGATTGTCAATAACTATGGCGGTTATTTCTCAGGTTAATGTCTCTTTGTTGCAATTAATTCAGGCCGCCGAAGTGTTTGAAGTCTGTAATTCTTTGGATGATGTCAATCAAAAACTTTGGGAAAAGGAATTTGAATTGCTTCCTCGTCCATATCAAAAAAAACATGACCTTATCCTGCTCGCAGTTGAACGTTTGAGCTCTCAAATTAAGCGCGATTTCGCTTTCGCTGAATATAAAGGCGCGCAAAGCTATTTGTTCGTTGCGCTGGGGGTTGATCCTTTGCCGGAATTCATCGCAAATGCTTCTGTGGCGTCTTTAGCGAAAACATTGGAAAACAATCTATCAAAAAATGCTCCTAGCGGCTTTAAAGAAGTTGCCTATGACCAAAAAAGTTTTGCTAAGGCAAAATCTTATGTCTTTGAAAAAAAACACCTTGATGTCTTGTCCGCCAATCAACGTTATTCTCTTGATAATTCCTCCGACAATCTTAATAAAAAACTTAATAAAAAACAGATTATTCCGATGATTAATAAAACGGATAAAATGCCGGTCTCTTTGATACCGGTGAAAAAAAATAAAAGTTCCTCTACAAAAGCGGCAGACGATTTCTTCTTTCTTCAAATATCCTCTTTTGAAAAATTAAACGACGCTCAAAATTACTGGGATAAACTTGTCAAATCTTATCCTATGCTAGCAAATTATTCTCCGATCTTTAAGGAAGTCAACGTAAACGGAAAAAACAGATTTAGAACTTTCATTGCGGGAGTAAAACGAAACCTTAAACAGGTCTGTTCTAGTGCTGCCGAGGAATTGAAATCTTGCCTGATCTTTAACAAAAAACAACTTTAAAATGTTCTAACGTGTCGTTAGATAAAAAAATAATGCCGATCAGCCATATCGACAAATCTACTGTTATTAATTTATTCGTCTTTATATGAATCACTAACCCGTTTGGAAACCATCCTTTCCTTTAATTCTAAGGATATGGATTCTTTTATTTCTTTTCCTGTCAACAAACTTTTAACAGATCCTACCGCCAAAAACTGTTCATAAAGACTTGTGTTCATTCTTTTACCTTTCTTCGGTATATCTAATCAGTATCTACCAAAAAAAAGGCTTTGTCAATTTATTCCAATATATCTTTGTGATGGAAAGGGGAACTGATCTCAAAAAGGGATAAGACCTATTCAGGCGGCTTTGTCGCTTGAAAAACATTCCTCCAGTGAATCAATCGCGTCGTTAATTAACCTTTGATCCTTATCCGCTGATAATTTTTCCAATAATAACTGTTCTGTCGTCTGAATCGTCAATCTTATTGCCAAATCTCTGATCTCTTCCATAGTTTCTTGTTTCGCACGCTCTAAACGTTGTTGCGCAACAAGTTCTTGGTTGTGGATCTTTGTTTCAAAATCTTGCCGGATATTTTCTTTCAACTGTCTTGCGTGGTCTTCAGCCTCTTTTATGGAGCGAGCCCGTTCAAGCTCGATTTTATTGTAGCGCTCTTTATATTCCATAAGCATTTCTTGGGCCTTTTGGCGCAATTCTTTCGCTTCCTTCAGTTGATTGGAGATCTTTTCCGCACGCGCATCCAAATAAGATAAAACAGCTTTCCCCGCCAGCTTTATCAATGTGATCACTGTGATAAAAAAGGCTACTCCCACCCAAAATGTCGGATCTTGAAACAGACTATGTTCCATTGCTGTGTGCGTTGTTGATGCGTATGCCGGAGTTATGATCATTCTTTCTTCTCCATTCCTGCCTGTGCCGTTTCTTTTATCTCTGCTTCCGATAAAGATATTCCTGCTATCTTTTGTGCCGCTTCCTTTGTTAATATCGTCGATATTGACGTTATTTCTTTTAAAGCTGTCGCTTTCGCAGTTAAAAGGGCGCGTTCCTGCTCGGCTAAATTTGATGAAAGACGGCGATCGAATTCTTCTTGCATCTTACCGGTTAATTCTTGTGCTTCCTGCTGGGCTTGGGCGTATATCTGTTGAGTCCGCATCCTGATCTCGCCGTGAACGGATTCTAATTCCTCCATCAATGTCTTGACTTGTGCCTTTAATGCTTCTGTTTCTTTTATGTCTTTCTCTATTTGTGATCGACGAACACCTACTGTTGCTCGCATCGACGGTATGATAAAATGCAAGACAATGAAAAACATTGTTATAAAAGTTATAATTGTCCAAAAGCTTTGTGAAGCATACCATGTCGGATCCAGCTGAGGTAACATTGTTCGTCGACCTTTTTGTAATGTTATTATAAAAACAGCATAATCAATGCGATAACCAAAGCGTACAAAGCAATAGCTTCCGTCGCCGCAAAACCGATCAAACCAAATGAATTAATATCATTCTTGACTGTCGGATTGCGACCAACCGTATCAATCATGGTGATCCATATCTTTGACACTCCTTCCGCTGCTGTCTTCATGCTGACGGCGCATAATGCGGCTGATAAAAATTTCACTGCATCTGCAATGTATTTTGCGTATTCGGCTTCCATTTTTCATTTCCTTCCTAATAAAAACACCATTGTAAAAAAATTTAATGCGAATGCAAGGCATCGTTCAAGTAAACACAAGTCAAAATAGTATAAATATACGCTTGCAATACGGCAATCCCCATTTCAAATACAATTAATAAGGATATGAATACAAGCGGTATCCACCCACCCCAAAAACTTAGACTGTATACAAAACCGGCAATTACTTTTAACATGATATGACCAACCATCATATTCACAGTTAAACGGATCGTTAGGCTGAGCGGTTTAGAACAAAAAGATATGATTTCTATCGGAACCAATATCGGCGCTATGGCTATCGGAGTGCCGCTGGGGAAAAAGTTGGTAAACCAGTTTAATCCGCGTTTCTTTATACCTATGAAAACGGTGATTAATATCGAAAATATCGATAATGAACCCACTGCGGCAAAATGGCTGGTATAAGTGAAACTGTATGGTAACAAACCCAACAGATTACCTAATACGACAAACGTGAATATCGTAAAAATGAAAGGAACGTATTTCCTTCCTTCCGTTCCCACCATCTCGTTGACCATTCCCGTTACCAATTCATATACCATCTCTGCTACGGATTGCAGCTTGTCCGGAATAATGGCCCGCTTGCGCATCGCTACAATGAAAAACGTCGCACACACAACCAAGCCCAGTACCATGAACAAAGATGAATTGGTGAATGATAAATCAATGCCATCTATCTTCGGTAACGAAACAACCGGCTTTATCTCAAATTGTTGTATCGGATCTGACACGGATGTTATTCCTTTCCCTTCTTTGATTCTTGTTGTTCTTTCTGACGCTCATTATAATGATGCAAGTATCGAACAACATTTAATATTCCTGCTATACACCCTATGATCAAAAAAACGGCAATAAAAACCGGACGTGTCTTGAACCAGTGATCCAATCCGTACCCGACCCCCAAGCCGCATATGATACCGGCTAACAGGTCTGAAACAACATTGAAAGCTATCCACATCATCTTGAAAACAGGTGGTGGACTGCTGGAATGGGCTGACGAAAATTCAGAGGTCTCTTTCTTTAGCGCCGCCAAACGGTCTTCTATCTCTTGAAAGCTTTCCTCAGGCGATCCTCGCTCTTGTTCTTCAGGCACTGTTTCCTCAAAGTTTGCTATGCTACGAAGTCATCAAGATATTGTCAAGCTTTGATTTCCCGTATCATGGAGCCATGTCTGCGGCAGGTTCGGAACCTGATTCCGATGGCGAAGGCCATGAACCGGTGTAAGTCTCCTTTAATCTCTCGATGGCTTTGTCCAAATCAACGCGACTCGGTGCGCCCTCCAATACCTCGCGCCGTTTGCCCAGTTGGATGACTAATGTCGGTGTCGCATGAATCCGAAATTGCATAAGCGCCAAATTCCTTTGCCGCGTCAATTCCTTCAATCCCGCCTCGTCATTCGCGCATGCCGTCATTTCTTCTTCCGTTAAACCCGCTAACTTCGCATACGGTAAAAGGGCTTCGTGCAAATTCGGAGCCACTGCCCATTTCAATTGATTCTCAAATAATGAATCCATAAAAGCAAAATATTTGTCTCCTGTTAAGCAACGCGATATCAATGAACCCACAACAGCACGCGCTTCCAGCGGAAAGTCTGTCAATATCAAAATAGCTTCGTTATTTTGAACATATTTCCTTTCAAGATAGGGAATAACCTGTGCGTGAACAACCGGACAGTGCGGACAGGTCAAAGAGGTGAAAATATGAATCTTGATCGGCGCGTTCCGGTTCCCTATCGTCTTTTCTGAAAAATCGTAAACAGGTTTCTTAGGAGCTGCCGGCTCTTGCGGTTTGCTCTCAGCTTTCTTCGCGGGGGAAACTGCGGTCGATGGTTTCGATTCCGGCTTTGCCGTTTCCTTGGGGGTAACAAAAAAACTTTTGATCTTCTCTAACGAAAGCGAACTCTCGCTCGCCTGCGCCAACGGGGCGGTGAGTAGCAAAAACATTAAGCTGATAATAAAACGCTGAAAGCTGTTTTTCATCCGTAAATCTCCTCTTTGCGCCATCTTTCTTGTTCTCTTTATAAACGAAAAAATTTTCACTGTTAATTGTTTTTTGCGCATAAAACATATAAACCCAATTCATAGGCGGCCTTGCGTAACGCGGGGTCGTTTATCGAACACGTCGCTGCTTCCGCTTGATCTTGTTCTTCGGAACTGAAAATTCGTTTTGAACGTGTAATAAACTTCGGATGGCATATGCTTCCTTGCGTTATGCGTAGATCCTTGACAGCCTCGTATCCGAAATAGGCGTTGATCCCTGCTATGATCTGTGGCTTGCGGGCTGAAAGCTCCATCGCATATGCCCCGCTACAGGCCTTGATATGCAAAACATAACTACCGTCTGAACGTAAACGGGTTACGGAAAACGGCTGGGTACCCGCAGATAAAACAGAACCGGAAATGTTTTCCCAACGAGAAATGATGTCGGCTTCGATAAAGCCTTTCTTTCCCAAGATCGACGATAACAATAAACGGATATCTACACCAAAGGAAATCAACCCTTGTTCCCGACGGGAAAACGTTTCTGCCAAAGGCGATGAATCAACCCCTTTGTCATGGGGCGATCTCATGAAAAAACACCTTGCGCAAATTCTGTAAAACGACCCTCGCGTAAAGCTTGACGAATCCCTTTCATTAAATCCTGATAATAGGTTAAGTTATGCCATGTCAATAACATGACTCCCAATATCTCTTTCGTTCGAACCAAGTGATGTAAATAGGCGCGACTGTAATGCAGGCAGGCGGGACAATGACATTGATCGTCCAAAGGAGTCGGGTCGTCTTTGTAACAGGCGTTCCTTAAGTTCATCACACCGTGACGGGTAAAGGCTTGCGCCGTCCTGCCGGAGCGCGTCGGCATGACACAGTCGAACATATCCACTCCGCGTAAAACCGCGCCAACAATGTCCGACGGTCTGCCTACACCCATTAAATAACGCGGCTTGTCCGCCGGTAAATGTGGTGTCGTTACGCCAATTGTTTTAAACATCAAGTCCTGTCCTTCTCCAACCGCTAAACCACCTAAAGCGTAGCCGTCAAAACCGATCTCTGTCAGTGATCGGCAGGATTCCTCGCGTAAATCAGGATGAACACCTCCTTGGACAATCCCAAAAATACCGTAACCCGGACGATCGATAAAAGCTTCCTTTGAACGTTTCGCCCAACGCATCGAACGGCGTGTCGAATTCGCCACATATCTCTTGTCCGACGGATAGGGAGGACATTCATCAAAGCACATCGTGATATTACTGTCCAATTTGTGCTGGATCCCTATTGATGTCTCGGCTGAAAGATGCCACAAACTGCCGTCTATATGGGAGCGAAACGATACGCCTTCTTCTGTGATCGTGCGGAGCTTTGATAAAGACATAACTTGAAATCCGCCGGAATCCGTTAATATCGGTTTGTCCCAATTCATGAATTTATGCAATCCACCCAATCGTTGGATTCTGTCGGCTCCGGGGCGAAGCATCAAATGATAGGTGTTGCCTAATAAAATTTGAGCCCCCGTCTGGGCTACCGAGTCGGGAAGCATCGCTTTAACCGTCGCAGCCGTCCCTACTGGCATGAATGCCGGTGTTTCGATTTCTCCGTGTGCCGTGTATAGTTTGCCTAAACGAGATTGTCCTTCGGTCTTCTCTATTTCAAATCTGAGCATCTTTTCCTTCCTTATTCTTCTTACCGGAGCTAAATCGTTTTATATAAAAATGTCAAGTGATTTGAAAAAGATATTTGGACAAAACGCTCTGGACAAAATTGCAAAAAACAGTTAAACTCTCTCTTATTTAAAATATGAGAGGCAATGATGGCTAAAAGTGTTAATGATGCTTTTGCGGGGATCTCTGATCAAAATAATGAAACGGAAACAGACAATAAACGTTTCTCTTATCCCTTCCTAGTGTGTGAAAATCAAGAACAAAAACAAAAACTTGAAGAAATATTGTTCTTTGTCGCCTCGTGCAAAACAGGAAAAAAGCTGATTGATGACGCTATAAAACATAACACAGTCATCTCTTTGGATCCCGCCATCAGAGCTTACGGATCCTATGATGAAGTCAAAAATATCTTGAAAATTAACGAAAAAAGCGGTCTGCATCAACAAATCGCAACAATGGCTCATGAATTGCGGCACGCTCAACAGTTCCAAAACGGAATCTTGATGGATGCTTATCTTGATCACCCTAAATGCTATATCCAAAATCAGGCCGTTATCGAAGCTGATGCCTCCGCTTGCGCAACCGCCGTTTGTTTCCAACTGGCTGTAAAAGGATACCAAGAACCTTTGGAGGCTTTGAGGCAAAAAGATCCTCATATCGTTAATCCTTTCCAAAATCAGGTCGCCTTGAATAAAAAAATTGACGAAAAAGCTTATGCCGCCGCTTTTAAAGGATGGTTTTCCGATTATTCAACCAGAGATGCTTACGATTCCTTGTATATAAAAATGGTTCGTCAGCGCTTTAAAAACGCATCAAGAGAAGACGAAGAAAAAAAATTTGAACGTGTCGTCTCTGTAAACGATATTGTCAAATCTGTCTGTTCATGTGATGGAAAAACATATCTGTCTGAAAAACAAACGGCTGATTTCTTCTCAACACAAGATGCTTGCTCGGTCTCTTTTGAGCGGTTCAACGCCATCTATGCCAATTGCTGCTCAAAATTTAATTTCGATTGGACTAAACCGCAAGATGAGGTCATGAAAGAAAAATTGGGATTGGTTCCTCGTCCTCATTCCGGATATATGCCGGCTAAAGTCGTTCCTGAACCAATGCCTATTCCTTTCGTCGATTTAAAACAGGCGGAGGCTGCTGATAAAATTGCCGCAGCTAAAGTAAAAAGGCAGATCAATCCTCTTTTAGCCGCTTCTCTTCGTCAGTATAAACAAAAATAAATTTCTTTACAGGTCTTCAGAGTTCTCCTTTTGGGAAAGGGGAGTTTCTTTTCATTTCTAAAAGGGCTTTTTTTAATGGAGTTTTTATAAAATAAAAAAAATCACAAAATGTGTTGACAATGAAAAAAATATATGACATATTGTTATTACACTCGATTTCGTGTGAAAATTGACAGGCGTTTCTTGATAGAAACGCTTTTTTTTATGATGAAAGGAAAAAAAATGAGCTGGTTGGAAAAAGTAGGAAAAAAAATTATTTCAGCGGTAACCAATCCTAAAAATCTGATCAATCCACTGTTCTCCGTTACGGAATTCGGAAAAAGTTTCTATGACGATCATCAAGAGGCAAAACAATTGCAAAAAGCTCAGGAACAAGCGCAAATCGATGCCTCAAATCAAAAATTCTACAATGATATCGAGCAAAAAAGAAAAGGATCCAAAAAATCCAATGTCATTTTTGCCGGAGTCTTGGGAGCCAATAAAACAATCGGTCTGGGCGGACAAAAAAGTCTGTTGGGTTTGTGATGATGGTTATCGATTCATATTCTTTGGCGGAAAAAATCATACGAAAAACAGATGCTTTGAAAACAAAGCGGCTGAATTTCGAAAAGCTTTGGCAGGAAGTTTCCGAATTGGTTTTGCCGCGTAAAGCGGATTTCGTTGTTCGATACTCAACCGGAGAAAGCAGAACAAGAAAATTATTTGAAACAACTGCTGTCAATGCGGCAGAAATGTTGGCGGCGGGATTGCATGGACTGATGACAAACCCCGCCGGAAAATGGTTCGCTTTGTCTGTCCCCAAATTTAAAGACTGTCCGAAAATCAATGATTGGATTGTTCAAGCCGAACAGATCCTTGCCGATGAAATTATGAAACCCGCCGCCGGATTTGCTACGAATATCCATGAAGTTTATCTGGATCTGGCGGTTTTGGGAACGGCGGGGCTGTATGTCGGTTGGAATGAAGATGCAGACGGATTGTTGTTTCAATCCAGATTCCTTGAAGAGTTGTTTGTTGAAGAAAATTCTGCGGGCTTGGTCGATCAGGTGTATCGCGTCTTTAAAATGCCAATTCAAAAAATCGTTCAAACGTGGGGCAGGGAAAATCTTGATGAAAAATTTCAATCCTTGTACGATCATTCCGATGAAAATGAGGAATATGAAATCATTCATGCCGTCTTTCCCAATGAGCTCTTTGATGCAAAAAGTGTTTTTCAAAAACCGTTTTGTTCGGTCTATATCTTGAAAGAACAAAAAAAAGTCTTGTTCTGCGGCGGTTTCGATGAAATGCCTTTGTTCGTTACAAGGTGGAGCAAGGCGTGTTCCGAAGTGTATGGTCGTTCTCCTGCCATTTCAGTCTTGCCTGATATTAAAATGATACAGGAAATGATGAAAGAAACCATCATTGCGGCTCAACTCGCCAACCGTCCGCCTCTGTTGGTTCGAGATGACGATCAATTTGCTCCGCTTGCCACCGTGCCGGGCGGAATCATTCGATATACGGGAGAGGCTCCTAAAGCTTTCGTCAGCGGTGCCAGTTCAAATGTCGGACTGGAAATTATGAATGAAATCAGAGCCAGAATTAAAACAGCTTTTTATAATGACCGCTTGATGAATACTGAAAATGTGCAAATGACGGCAACAGAGGCTTTGCAACGTATGGAAGAAAAAATGAGGCTGCTCGGTCCTGTCTTCGGGCGTTTGCAAACCGAATTGTTGGGACCGATGATGACCAGAATTTTCGGTTTGTTGATCCGGCATGGAAAAATGTGTCTTCCTGATGGCATATCTTATCATGACGTTAAAATCGATTATGTCTCTCCTTTGACGTTGACGCAAAAACATCTGCAAGCCAAAGCTGTCATGCAGACTCTTGAACTGGCGGAAAGGTTCCTGCAAATACAACCAGATGCCGCCGGTGTGTTTAATGTCCCTGAAGCCATTAAAAAAATAGCGGAAATGTTCGGGGTCGGTTCAACTTTGTTCAATACTCAATTCAACGGAAATAAAAATGCTCAATCATGAAAAAAAGAAAAAAACTTTGAAAACAATCCGGCTGATACAGGCGTATAAAAGTGTTTTCATGTCTGAAAATGCTAAAATCGTTTTACAGGATTTAGCCCGTAAATGTCATATGTTGTCCGCTGTTACCGATGTGTCCAATCCAAACGGTTTCAGTGCCGCCAGCGCTTTTTATGACGGAAAAAGAGCCGCTTTTCTGGACATTCTTAAAATGTCCGCCTGTGATGATCAAAAACTTATCGCTTTGTTGCAAGAAACTGAAAGGAATGAAAATGAATAATATGTCATATATGACTCAAACAAATATCCATGATGATTCCGTTAATCAAACGATTAATGAAATCATTGACGATGAAGCGTTCGAAGAATTTGAACAATTGGCTGCGCAACTGGCGTTATCGGAAAAACAGGCGCAGGGTATTTGGGATTGGATTGTTCAAGGAGCTTTGCAATTCGTCGAAGATCTGAACTTTCAAGCAAAAAATTATTGCTATGAAACTGAAAATTACCTGCGTAACGCCTATGGGCGCGATTTCGAAGTAAAACGAAAGGCTGCTCGAAGATTAATACAAAAATACGGCGGCGATGAATTAATGGACTTCCTTAAAAATTCAGGTGTCGGAAATTGCCGTGAAATCATTTCTTTCTTGATGAATCTGGCTGATGCGGCAAATGAAGACAGAGGATTGGTCGGTGAAAAATCCGCCGTTCTGTCCGGTGATGAACAAATTAAAGCCGAAATCGCAAGATTAATGGCCGTTCCGGCTTATATGCAAGCAAGACATCCTGAACATGATATGACTGTTCAAAAAGTGTATCGTTTGAGAAAACGGTTGTTCGGCGAAGAATAATTTTTCGCTTTCTTTAATATGACAGGCTCCGATATCGGGGCTTTTTTTATGACTTACTTTTTTAAGAGGGAAAAATGAGTACGGAAATTACAGCTTCTTTTGTTAACCAGTATAGTTCCAATATTCAAGCCTTGGTTCAGCAAAAAGGGTCGAAATTGCGAGATTTCGTCGGTTATGAATCTGTCCGCGGAAAAAATATGTTCATTGATCAGGTCGGGCAAGTCGCTGCTGTGAAAAAAACAACACGCCATGCCGATACACCGCAAGTCGATACACCGCATAAACGAAGACAGTTATCTTTGGAAACTTACCATTGGGCTGATTTGATTGATAACGACGATAAAGTCAGAATGTTGATCGATCCTACAAGCGATTATGCAAATGCTGCAGCTTGGGCGATGGGACGCGCTATTGATGAAGCCATCGTCAATGCTGCTTTGGGAACTGCCCATACAGGTGAAACCGGAGCAATCGAGGTTACTTTGCCAACAACGCAGATCATCGATTCAACATGCACTTCCAGCTTCACTTTTGATAAGTTGAGGGAAGTTAAACGGCTCTTTGATCAATGCGATGCCCCTTCCGAAGGACGGGTCATTGTCTTGTCTGCAAAACAATTAGATGATTTGTTAAGCGAAACAAAAGTGACTTCTTCCGATTACGCTTCGGCTAAGGCATTGGTCAGAGGGGAAATCGATACGTTCATGGGATTTAAGTTCATTCAATTGAACGCTAAAAACAGCGATGGAAATTTGATCCTTCCAGATGTCATGAACGATGATACGAAAATCGGACGTTCCTGTCTGGCTTTCCAATATGATGGGGTGAAACTTGGGATCGGACAGGATATCGTTGGAAAAATCACTCAACGGGATGACAAGTGTTTCGCTACTCAGGTCTATTATGAAATGTCGATCGGCGCTGTGCGAATGCAAGAAGAACTGGTCGTACAAATCAATTGTAAAGAATAACTGTTAAAAGCGGCGGTCTTTTACTTTACCGCCGCTTCCTTTTAGATTTTGGTAAAGGAAAAAAGATATGGCTTCTGTTGTTTCCATTTGTAATCGAGCTCTGTCTAAAATCGGTGATGAGTTGTTTATCGCTTCCTTGGATGATGACACAAAGTCCGCTAGGTATTGCAAAGCCCTGTATGAGGATACGAGAGATTTCGTCTTGCGTTCGTATCCGTGGCGATTCGCTTTAAAACGTTACGTCCTTGCTCCGTTGAAAGAAAAACCCTTGTTCGGATATGAATTCCAATTCGCTTTGCCTTCAGATTGTCTGCGTGTCTGGAGGACTCAAAAACAAATCAGATATCAGGTCGAAGGACGAACCATTTTGGCAGATACAAATGTTATGAGCTTTATCGGTATCTCTAAAGTCGAAGATTCCGTGCAGTTCGATCCAATGTTTGTTGAGGCTTTGGCGTTACGATTGGCTGTCGAGTTGTCCGTTCCCTTAACGGCTTCAATGTCTTTAAAAGAAAGCTTGAATAAAGAGTTCCAGCAATTCGTTCAGCAAGCGAAAACGGCTTCCGCTATGGAAGGAATACAAGATGTTTATTCTCCCCAAGGATGGTTGGAGGCAAGAATATAATGTCTTATGCCAGTGCGTTGGTCCGATTTAATATCGGAGAAGTGTCCGAATTAATGGGCGGAAGAATTGATACCGAAGAATATAAAGGGGCTTGCAGAATTTTAAAAAATTTCATTCCTTCGGTTCAGGGACCTGTTTCCAGACGAGGGGGAACACGTTTTGTCGCAAAAGCAAAATATGTCGGTAAAAAAGCCAGACTGTTCGCTTTTCAATTTTCTGCTACGCAATCTTATCTGCTGGAATTCGGCGATAGGTATGTTCGTTTCTTTTATCATAGGAATCCAATCGTGAATTCCAACGGGCAACCGGTCGAAATTACAGTACCTTATACTGAAAGCGATCTTAAAGATCTTTATTTCTCCCAGTCAGGCGATGTCGTTTATATTGCACATCCTTCCTTCCCGTTACGGACGATTATCCGTTATTCCCAAACCGACTGGAGAACTCAGGAAGTTGAATTGGTCGACGGGCCGTATCTGCCTGTGCATTCCGGTGATATTTCTTTAAAACCTTCCGCGATAACGGGGGATATTTCAATAACGGCTTCCGCCGATGTGTTCGTATCCACCGATGTCGGGCGTCATGTCAGGATCATGCATCCGAATAACCCTAATGTTCAATGGGGAGCTGCAAAAATTACAGAATATGTTGATCCTAAAAACGTTAAAGCAACAGTTTTCCCAGACTTGCCTTTCTTGAACACAACTGAATCCAAAGCGTGGAGATTGGGCGTTTTTTCTAAAACAACCGGATATCCGGCTGTTGCAACGTTCTTTGAACAAAGATTGGTTTTAGGAAAAGCTAACGGTGTATACGGGTCGAAAACAGGACAATATGATATTTTTTCTCCTACTGCGGCGGATGCCAGCGTTTCGTCTCAATACGGCTATGGATACGAATTGTCTTCCGATCAAATTAATGATGTTTGTTGGCTTTCTTCAGGCAGGGCTTTAGCGATCGGAACTGTCGGAGCCGATTTTACACTATCCACAATCGGAGGGGAGGGAAGCATTCCGATGAGCGTAAAAGTTCAACGTCATTCCACCTATGGAAGTGAAAGCGTCGCTCCTATAAAAATCGGCAGTACGACTGTCTTTGTTCAACATTACGGCAGAAAATTAAGGGCTTTTATGTATGACAGCAATTCCGACGATTATATCGCAAAAGATTTGACGACACTGTCTTCACATATAACACGCAGCGGTGTTAAGGAAATGGCGTTACAGTTGGAACCTTCTCCTGTCATATGGTGCGCCTTGAACAATGGAAAGCTTGTCGGTTTGACATATGAATCTGCTGAATCTGTTGAAGCGTGGCATTCTCATGAGTTCAGTTCGGGATATCTGGAAAGTCTTGTAACTTTGCCGTCGGAAAATGGTGGTTATGATGAATTGTTTTTGTTGATGCGACGTACTGTTAACGGAGAAGACAGGTATTATATCGAAGTTATGGAAAAAGGGATTGATGAAGAGGCGCAAAATACTGTCGAATGCTTTTTTGTTGATAGCGGTTTGTCTTATCACGGGGAACCTGTAATGCAGTTGGGTGGGCTTGAACATTTGGAAGGTTTCTGCGTCAGTATATTGGCCGATGGGGCGGTTCAAACGGAAAAAGTCGTGCAAAACGGTAAAATCACTTTGGACACTCCCGCAAGCGTCGTTCATGTCGGTTTGCCGTTTACATCTGTTTTACAAACAATGCCTTTGGTTTCCGTCGGAAATCAAGGATTGTCCGAAGGGTATAAAAAACGTATATCCGCAGTCTTGATCCGGCTCTATAAAACTCTGGGATTCCGAATCGGGGCTCCTGATTATATTGAACAGCAAAAGTTCCGTTATTTCGGAAACAAAATGAATGCGACACCGAGTCTGTTCTCAGGCGATAAAATCATCAGTTTCTCAGCTCCTTGGGATATGATTTCCAATATTCAAATCGAACAAGATCAACCTCTACCGTTGACCATACTCGGACTGTTCCCCTTTGTCTCTTCCTATAAAATTTAAGTATGAATGGAGATTCTCATGACTGGAAAATCTGCAAATTTTTTTAATAGTGCAAAAAATACGTTTAATTTGTTGCAAGAATGGAAAAACTCTAAAGAAAAAGAGGATGATTATTATTTCCAAGCACAGGAAACTTTAAGGAAAAATCAGAGAAATACACAAAAATTAAAACAAAAGAATAAAGAGGAACAAGGCGCTTCTATTGCAAAAGCTGGGGCATCAGGGGTGAAAGTGTCCTCTTTTAATGATGCATTGTTTTATAACGATCTGAAAAACACACAGGAAATATATGAAAATGAAAGAAATGCTCAGCAACAATATAACAGCTTGCGTAAAAAAGCGAAAAGCGAAAAAAGAAACAGAAATGCAAAGCTGTTGTCGTATTCAATCGGTTTGATTTCCAAATTCCCGGGGTTTGGATAATAAATCCGGTTTTTTTAATTTATTATGGCAAATATTTAAAAACATATAACGATTCCTGCCTGAACAACTGTTTTGACGTGTGCTCCCGTTCTTTTGAACGGGTAATGCCGGAATCGTTTTGTGTCTTTTTCAAAACGCCGGAGATTATAATGGTTTCAAAACAGTGTGTGAACTTTGTTAAGTTTCTAGAGGGCTTTGCACCCTTGGAATATACATGTGTTTCAGGAAAAAGAGTCATTGGATACGGGCATATATTGGCTCCGGAAGAAGTGTATATTTGCGGTGTAAGCGAAAAAAAAGCGGAAGATTTGTTAAAACAGGATTTGGATATCATTGAAAAAGCAATTGATTCTTTAGTTCATGTTGAATTGAAAAAACATCAAAAAGATGCTTTGATCTGTTTTGCCTTCAGTATAGGGCTTAGGGCTTTTAAACTGTCTTCCCTGTTAAAAATGTTGAATGAAGCCCTTTATGATCAGATCCCGAAACAAATAATGCGCTGGATTTATGTTGACGGGCGTGTAAATACGGGATTAATGCGGCGAAGGCAGGCTGAATCCGGATTGTTTGCAAAAAGAGCGGGATATTTTTTCCCGCTTTTTTTGGAACAGAAGAAATAATTTTTCTCAATTATTTCAGCATCGCAATTATATTCGTGGATCGGGTGAACAAAAAAGCCTCTTTATAAATCAAGAGGCTTTGCGTAATATTTAAAAGGTTTGGAGTAAAAAACTATTTTTTCGTTTTTTCCTCTTTTTGACTCATGTTAATGAAAACGGGGCGTCTTCTTCTTACAGGGACGTTATCAACGTTTTCTGAATTTTCAGAGTGATTATTGATCTGATCTTTTTTCATTTGATCGCGAATCAAGGCTTCGATCAAAGGATTGTCGTAAACATTCTTTTCCTCTTCAGGGATGGCGTATTGAGAAATATCGACGCCGAAATCTTTGTATTGTTGGGCAATTTGATTTTCCATTTTTTCTATTTCAGCCTCTTGACGTTTGTTGAACAATTCAATCAGGTCAAGGGTACTTTGAATCATCGGATTGGCCATTGCTATTTCATCCAATGTCATTCTGGCTTCCAATTTATTACGGAAAGGAACTGCTTCGTTGTTACCTAACAAGACGGCAGTTTGATACCATTTATAAGCAAAAATATTACTTTTGCTGACCCCGTTTCCTTTTTCATACAATTTCCCCAATTCCAGCTGAGACGGAGTATGGTTTCTCATTGCTGCGGAAGTGAAACAATCTGCGGCAGCCATATAAGCGTCATCATTTGCATCGCTGATCAGGAGCATGCCGCGTTCGTAAAGAGCTTCGGAATCCGTCATCTTCGAGCAAACAGCACTCGCATTTAAATATTTTGACAAAGCATTTTCCTGCGAGTCTTTAGAATCCTTAAAGCTTGTTTGTGCAGAAACGTTGTCGGTCCCCAGAAAAAAGAACAAAGAAATAAGAAATACCTTGAACACGAAATCATATCCTTAAATAATAAGTTTCATCAATCATGACTTAAGTCGTTTACAATTTTAAGCTAAATAGGCAAAAAATGAAACGGGTTTTATATATTTTTTATTTTTTATTTTTTTCTTTCGTTCCGGACGCCCTTTGCGAAGTTGCAAACCGAGCCGAGTTGCTGGCGCGAAAAGAACTCGTTTCCCCCGGAGAAGAATTTTTTCTGGCGCTTAAAATATCGGTTGAACGCGGCGGTCACGTCTATTGGAAAAACGCGGGAGATTCCGGTGAACCGATTTCTTTGAAATTGGATCTGCCGGAGGGTTTTCAAGAAATCGGACGCTATTGGCAGACTCCGCAAAAGTTTACATTGGGGACGTTGACAGAGTACGGTTACAGTGATCGAGCTTATCTGTTAGTGAAAATAAAAGCTCCCGACAATCTGAAAAAAGGAGAAATTATTGAAATCTCCGGACAGGTTACATGGTTAGCCTGTTATCGGGAATGTGTCCCGCTTGAACAAAATGTCGGTTTATTAATGGTTGTCGGTTCTTCCCAAGAATCGAAGGAAAATGAAGAAGTTGTTGACGTTTTGGAAAATCTGCCTTCCGCTTTGCCGGCGGCGGAGTTTTTTGAAACAGCGGATTCTTTAATTCTGTCTGTTCCTTTGCCCGATTCCGATATGCCCGAACAGGCTTATTTTTTTGTGGATACCCCTAAAAAATTGACCTATTCCGCAAAACAGGAAATGAAAATAAAAGACGGACGGGCTTTTATATTTATGAAAAAAGCGCCTGCGGATTTCTATGAAACAAGCGATGTTTTGACGGGTGTTCTAGCGTTTTACAATGTTCAGGGGGAACGGATACGCGCTTTTGACATTTCAGCGCAAAAACAACAAAAAGATCTGCCCGTTTTTGATATGCCGATTGACTTTGTCGATTTCATTATCGCTTTGGTTTTTGCCTTTTTGGGCGGTGTGTTGCTTAATTTGATGCCATGCGTCTTTCCGGTCTTGTCCTTAAAAGCGTTTCGTTTGATCAATACAAAAGAAAGTCTTGATCCTTCCGGTCGGAAAAAGGCCGGTCTTTATTATATGGCGGGTGTGTTATTTTCTTTTATCCTGATCGGTTCCGTGCTGGTTTTATTGCGTTCGGCGGGGGCGGAACTGGGCTGGGGATTCCAGCTGCAATATCCGCCTTTTGTTTTGGCAATGTGTTTGCTCCTATTCTTTTTGGGACTTGTTTTCTCCGATGTCGTCAGTGTCGGAGAGCGATTGTCTGCCACAGGAATGAATATCGGCAAAGATTGGGGGGATTTCGGCACGGGGGTTCTGGCTGTCGTTGTGGCGACACCTTGTGCGGCGCCGTTCATGGGAACAGCGTTGGGGTATGGTTTGATGAATCCGCCCGCTGTTACAATGAGTGTTTTTCTTGTAATGGGCTTGGGAATGTCTTTTCCTTTCTTGATGCTGGATTTTTATCCGGAGCTGGGAAAATTCCTGCCAAAACCGGGGGAATGGACGAATTTACTGCGTCAATTCCTGGCATTTCCGCTTTATGGCGCTTCGGCTTGGCTTTTATGGGTTCTTTGCGCGCAACAAGGCGGTTCGGCTCTTGCCTCGGGGCTGATATGCCTGATTGTCATTTCTTTTTCGGCATGGTTGTCAGGATTGGCAAGTCGTTTAAATAAATTAAAAAAGACGGCGTTTGCAAGCGTTCTGTTAACCTTTGTTTTGATCGGGTACGGCATTTATTCCGTTTCCGAGACAGTATCGGACAAAGGGAATGAAAGCCGGATTGATTGGATTCCTTATAATGCGGTTGAAATTCAGGATTTCAGACAAGCGGGGGTTCCTGTATTTATCAAGTTTTCGGCAAAATGGTGTTTGACGTGCCTAGTGAATGAAAAAACGGCGTTGTCATCACAAAAAGTTGCTCGAGCTTTCCGTCAAAAAGGCGTTGTTGCTTTTTCAGGGGATTGGACGAATCATGATGACGAAATTACGGCTGCTTTGGAAAGCTTCGGGCGTGCGGGCGTTCCTTTATATGTTTATTATGCTCCTCATGCCCGTCAAGCCGTTGTTTTGCCTCAAATCATTACGGAAAAAACAGTTCTTTCCCTGATTGAGGACTTGTAATTCATTTCGGAGGTTTGCCTTTTGTCGCGACAATCTTGAGCGTATGCGGAAAAATAACTTTTCCGTCCGGTGTCTCCCTTTCGGTGAAACGAATCAGAGCCGTTCCTTCTTTACGGACGTAAAATCGCTTGCTTAACCAACTTTCATTGCGTGCCGTTTGTTCCGACAATGGGGTTAAAGCAATTGAAGCGGCGGCAGTCAACACATTGTTAGGGTTGTATAAATTGATTTTGTATCCCGTGTTTTTCAAGTACATATGTCCCCCTTTGCGGGTTGTGTTGTTTTCATATAAAGGGGTGTAAACATATACAGTTAAAACGTCTCCGACCATGACGGGAATGGCGCTTTCTTTTTTCCGCAAAGTCAACCGGATATGACGGGGATCGGCGGGTCTGAAATAAAGAGCGGCTAATGTATCGCTTTCTTCCGGAAAAGGGGCGGGCGCTTTTTTCCCCGTCAAGTCCGGATTGTCGGCACTATTTGAATCAAAAGCGACCCAGTAAGGCATCAGAGGGTAAAATGTTTTATATTTGTTATCAAAGGCGTCTTTGCGGATGAATGTCATAAAAGGAGTTTCTTCAATCATCTTTTTTGGGGCGATCGGCAACTCTTTGATGATGGCAAGATTCTTTTTTTCTTGCTTTGTCATAACCGGTTTAAGCCAATAAGGACGGAATTTTTCCAAATAGGTCTGTTGAAAGGGGGATAAATTCTTTTTTGTTTTTTTCAAAAGACTGTCGATCCGGAAATGCTTTTTCTTTTCCGTTTGAGGATTGATTCTTCTTACGCCCAGATCGGCAAGGATCCATGCTTGCAGAAAATCCTCTTGATCCGCGTACATTTGACCCAAGTTATAAAAAGCGTAGGAATTTCCATTTAAGATGGCTTTCTTGTAAAGTTCTTCGGCTTTTTTTGCGTTTTTTTTCACACCGATTCCGAAGCGGTAATACATACCCAATGAATTTGAAGCGTTGGCGTGTCCTTTTTCGCTGGCTGCGGAAAAGAAGTCGGCAGCCCGTTTGAAGTTGCGTTTAACTCCGATGCCTTCTTGGTAGAGCAATCCCATTTGAAAAGCTGATTCCGGATTTTTTTTTGCGTTTTCGCGTAAGGATTGAACATACATTGCTCCGGAGAATCCGCTGATTTCTTTTGAGAAACGTTCAACCATCCCTAGTCTGTCCAATCGTGACAGATCGCCTTTTTTCAAGTCGCGCATAAAAATATCGTAAGAAATCCCTTCATTGTCTTCTTCGGGTTCCATGAGTTCGCAGATTCGCACGACATATGCGGCGCTGGGCTGCTCTTTTTCATATTTTCTCATGATTCTCAAAGCTTCTTTGCAATTTCCGGCATTAAAAGCTTCAACGCCGAGCTCGAAAGAATCATGATCGATGTCTTGAGCCGTTGCGGGAAAAATACCCGAAAGCGCAACAAATAATAAAAGAGCGAATTTTTTCATATCGTTTTTTTAATGTATGCTGACATGATCGGAAGGTTGATTTTGGAAAATGTTTTCGAAGTCTTTTTGTTTTTTTATGCTTTCCTGCCAATGTGCTGCCGTATACGGGTTAGCCGGTATACCGGGCGCACCGTTTTTATAGATGACGGCTAAAGCCAGTTTTGCATTAATATCCCCTTGTCTTGCCGCCTTTTTATAAAAATGGACGGCTTTTTCCATGTCTTTATCGACATTTTCACCGTTTTCATACCATTTTGCCAGCAACAATTGTGCTTCACGCTCACCGTTTTCCGCGGCGTTTTGCAAATAATGCAAGCCTTTGTCCATGTCTTGAGCGATGTTTTTTCCGTAAATGTACAATAAAGCCAAAGTCGTTTGAGCCGGTGCGTAGTTCATACCGGCGGCTTTTTCATAATAGGAAAAGGCTTTATCAATATCCTGTTCGATCCCTTTTCCGGAAAAATACATAGCTCCCAAAGCAAAAGAAGCTTGAGCGATATTCAGTGTATCCGCTTGAGCGAAATAAAAAGCCGCTTGTTTATAATCTTTTTGTTCGTAAAATTTTAAAGCCGTTTCCAACGGGTTGTCGGCATACGGTTTTTGTTCTAAATGATGAAAAGACAGTAAAGCTGCGCTTAATATTACAATCACGATTGACAATACGAAATAAAGAGAGCGCTGTTCTTTGTTAAACATAGTGATTTCCTCTTTATGCGATTGTTAAACGAAGCAAGTATAAACACTTCGTTAATCCGGATCAACATTATTCCATGTCTGAAATATTTTGTATTGATTGATATAACCTTGAATACCGTATATACAAAAGATAAACTCTTACAAGGATTATTTTAATTTTAAAAAGGAAATTTTTTAATGCCTTTTTTGCCCCGCCGACAAGTCAAATCGTTTCATTTTACGGATTGTTTTTTTGACGAAGAAACAAATACGGCTCATTTGCGTTATGCTTTCAACGGTTCTGCGCTGGTATTTGAAGAGACGTTGGATTTTTGCCAAGCCCCTTTGATACGGGACGAACGTCAACGTCAAGCCGTTAATCTGTGTTTGCGTTTGTTGCATATAGCCGCGGGGATCAGTTATTATAAACTGTACATTCCCGACGAAATAAAGTTGGATTCGACGGTTTTAACAAAGAAAGAAGCTGAATTCTTCAATTTGTTTTACACTTCGGGGTTGGGGGAGTTTTCATACAGAAACAATGTCCGTCTTAATATCCGTTTTCCGTTTGACGAAAGTGTTGTATGCCAAAAGGCGGAAATTTCTTTGAAAAAACGTGTTGTTGTGCCGGTCGGTGGCGGAAAAGATTCGATCGTAACCATAGAGGCTTTAAAGCATAACGGTTTTCAACCGGTTTTATTTTCCGTTGGCAATCCGCTCGCCATTCAGGAAACGATCAGGACGGCAGAATTGCCGTCAATTCTGGTTAAACGGCATTTGTCCGAAAATTTAATCGCCCTTAACCGTCAGGCGGATCAATACGGAGCTTTCAACGGTCATGTGCCGGTTACAGGGATCATTGCCTTTATTTTAATGCTGAGCGCCGTTTTATATGACTTTTCAGATGCGGCGTTGTCAAATGAACGTTCCGCCAACATAGGCAATACACAAAAAGACGGACGCACAGTCAATCATCAATGGAGCAAGTCTTTGGAATTTGAGCAGGCTTTCCGGAGCCTGACCTTGGACGTTTTGCCGGAATTTCGTTATTTTTCATTGCTTCGGGCTTTGTCGGAACTTTCCATTGCCGCTTTATTCTCAAGAACGCGAAAATATGACTTTGTTTTTACCAGTTGTAACAAGGCTTTTAAATTGGATGAAAAAAAACGCTTGGATCACTGGTGCGCCGATTGCGATAAATGCCGTTTCGTTTTCTTGGCACTGGCTCCTTTTATGGAAAAAAAGAAGTTGATACAAATTTTTTCAAAAAATATGCTTGACGATGTTTCTCAAATACAAGGATATAAGGAATTATTGGGGTTAAGCGCGTTTAAACCGTTTGAATGTGTCGGGGAAATTGAAGAATCCGCTTTGGCTTTTTTATTGATTTCGGATAAGCCCGAATGGCACAATGACAAAGTGATCCGTGCTTTGTCAAATGAAGTCTGTGAAAAATACCGGACACGGCAAGCCGAGTTGACCGGACAGGTCTTTTCATTGACAGATCACCACTTGATACCAGAGGAATATAAAGATGTTATTAGAAACTTTGAGAAACAGACCGGTAACGGTATGGGGGAACGGGCTTGAAGGACGCGCGGCGACGATTTTTTTAGAAAAGCGTAATTGTACGGTTAACGTTGTGGAAGATCCCGTTCAAATTCCGTTTTCAGGAATAATTGTAAAATCTCCGGGGATCAGTTTATATAGACAGGAAATCAAAGCCGCTCAACAATACGGGGCTGTTTTCACATCGGGAACGAATCTGTTTATAGAAGCCGCTTTGTTGATGCCGGAATATCGTCCTTTGTTAATCGGTGTAACAGGAACGAAAGGAAAATCGACGACAGCCTCTTTAATAGCCCATTTGTTGCGGGCGGAAGGTGTCAGAGTGGCGTTATGCGGCAATATCGGTGATCCTGCAATTGCCTATGCGGACAGCTTGGAAAATTATGAAGCCGTTGTCGTTGAAATGTCCAGTTATCAATGTGCCGATTTGCAATACGCTTTTGATATCTCTGTCGTTTTGAATCTATATCCCGAACACATAGATTGGCATAAGACTCACGCTCAGTATTTCAAAGATAAATTGAATATATTGACACACCGTCGTCCGGAACAAGTCGCCGTATTGAACGCGCAGGACGCCTTGACGGCTTTATATGTGAAAGATCCCGCAAATGCGGTTTATTTTGGTGCTCTTAATACGATCCATTTTATGGACGGCTATTTTTATAAAGGCGGTCAGAAATTATTCAGAACAGATGTTGTTCCTTTAAAAGGGGAACATAATTTAAGAAATGTTTGTGCGGCATTGACTGTTGCCGAACAGGCGGGGTGTTCTTTGGCGGGATGCGAAGAGGCATTGAAGACTTTTGAACCGTTGCCGCACCGTTTGCAAACGGTTGGTGTCAAGAATGGTGTCATTTATGTGGACGACAGTATTTCGACGACACCGGAAACTGCTATTGCGGCGTTGAAATCATTCGGTTCGTCCAGAGTCGTTTTAATCGCCGGCGGTTTTGATAGAGAACAGAATTATGAGGAATTGGCTTCTTTTATCGCTAAAGGCGGAGCCTCAGGCGTTGTTACTTTACCCCAAACGGGCAAGCGTCTGGCTGAAGCTGTCAATGATAAGGGGGGAACTGCTGTCATGGCGAAGAACATGAAGGATGCCGTTCAAAAAGCGTCTTCCATGGCGTATTTTGGCACGGTTGTCCTTTTATCACCGGCGGCTCCAAGTTATGGAATTTACAAGAACTTTCAAGAACGCGGAGAAGATTTCTTGAAATGTGTCAATGAATTGGAATAAGACGATTTGTTTTTTCATTATTTTCCGGCACTCTGTTTTTTGGAAACGGAGGCCGGAAAGTTTTTATGTGAACGCGGGCGCTTTTCAAAACGGAATCGTAATGAATGTCAATGTCTGGAATTTAAAGCCATCCGGATTGTACCGTCGTCCAGATAATCAAGTTCTCCGCCCAAAGGAATGCCTTGGGCAAGAGATGAGATTTTTACGGGCAGATCCTTGAATCTGTCGATGATATAATGAGCTGTTGTTTGTCCGTCAACGGTTGTCGGTAAAGCGAGGATTAATTCGTAAGGAAGAGGGGAAACCTCTTTTAACCTTTTTTCCAAAGCCGGTAGCTTCAATTCTTCCGGTCCCGTACCGTCAATAGCCGATAACAATCCGTTCAAAACATGATACCGTCCTTTAAAAGCGGCACTGCGTTCAATTGCCCATAAATCAGCGACGTCCTGAACGACACAAATGATGTGTCCGTCGCGTTCGTTATCCATACAAATATGGCAAGGGGATTGTGAATCCAAATTACCGCATACAGGACAAAACCGGACTGTACGAATGACGTTTTGAATGGCGTTGGCGAAATCCGGCAACAAAGTTTCCTTTTTTTTAATCAGATGCAAAACAGCCCTTCGTGCCGAACGTTGTCCGAATCCGGGCAGACGGGCGAACAGATCGATTAATGTAAGAACGGGATCTTTTGACAAGTTTCTTCCTTATTGAAAAAATTCAGAAAGGTAGTTTCATTCCTGCCGGCAAGATGCCGCTTAATCCGGCATTCATTTCGGATTCGACTTTTTTCAGAGCATCGTTAAACGCTGCGACCAACAAGTCCTCCAAGATGGCGACATCTTCGGGGACGATCAAGGACGGGTCGATTGTGACGTTTTTAACAACATTTCTTCCGTTCAGGGTAACGCTCACAAGTCCGCCTCCCGCTTTTCCGGTAATTTCTTTTTGTGCCAACTTTTCCTGCTCGGCCATTAACTTTTCCTGCATTTCCCGAGCTTGTTTCATAATTTGATTGAAATCAGTCATCATCGTCTCCTTCATTCGTATCGTCATCATTTAAGTGTGGATTCGGTTCATTGAAAGCATTTAATTCATAGGCGGAAATTTCCGGTTCATCATCTTCTTTTTTTACGCGGATTGTTTCAATCCTTGCCGAAGGGAAAGCATGAAGAATAGCTGTAACCAAAGGCTGTTGAGCCATGGATCTTTTTAAGTTTTCAGTATTTGTGTGCGCTTGTTGTATCAAAGTTTGTCCGCCGGTTTTATTGACGACGCTGACGATCCATTGTTTTCCCGTCCACAGACGTAACTTTTCAACGATTTCTCCCGCCAAAGAGGGCGGTGTCCTGTCCAGAGGGCAGAATTCAATTTTCCCTTGTTCAAAAGAAACGAGGCTGACGAAATTTTCAATGTTGTAAGCGAACATCATTTCGTTTTGCTTATAGGCATAGGCGACGATATCGGCCAAAGAGGCAAAGAAGGCTTTTGGTTGATTTTGCAGGCGAGGCGCCGTATTTCCTGCGGAGATGGGTTGAAAAGAGGGGTTTAATTCATTTTTTTTTTGAAAATCGGAAGCGTTTTGACGTATGCCCGCGTCCGGATTGAATTTTTTTTCATTAATTTGTTTGATCAGATCGACGGGAGAAGGCAATTCAGCGGCATAAGCCAAACGGATTAAAACCATTTCCGCAGCTTGTTTTGTATTGGGCGCTTTTGTTGTTTCATCAATACCTTTTAATAGCATCTGCCATGTTCTTGTCAATACGGGCATGGAGAGCTGTTGAGCCATATATAGGCAACGTTTTTTTTCATCCGGTGAAAAAGACGGGTCATCAGCCAAACTTTCCGCAATTTTGATTCTGGTTATTCGATGGGTTAAATCCAGTAGATCTTGCAGTACTACGACGGGATCCGCTCCGGAATTGTACTGGTTTTCAAAAGCGCTTAGTGTTGCTTTGATATCGCCTTTCATCAAGTGTTCGTAAAGTTCGACAATCAGTGATCGATCGGTCAGACCGATCATGGAACGTACAAGTTCGCTGTCGACATTTCCGGCGCCGTGCGCAATAGCCTGATCAAGCAGGGACAAGGCATCGCGTACTGATCCGTCGGCGGCGCGGGCGATTAATTTCAATGCTTCTTCTTGAGCGGTTACATTTTCTTTTTGGACGATGTTTTTAAGATGTCGAGTCAACAATTCCGGTTCCACCCGTTTCAAGTCGAAGCGTTGGCAACGTGAAAGAACGGTGATCGGCACTTTTCTGATTTCCGTTGTGGCGAAAATGAATTTAACGCGTTCAGGAGGTTCCTCCAACGTTTTTAACAAAGCGTTAAAAGCCGGAACGGATAACATATGGACTTCGTCAATGATATAGATTTTAAATCTGGCGGAAGTCGGATTATATCGAGTCGTATCAATAATTTCCCGTATGTTTGCGACTCCGGTATTGCTGGCGGCATCAATTTCGATGACATCGACGTGTCTGTCTTCGGCGATGGCGCGGCAATGTTCACAGACGCCGCAAGGATTTGTGGTCATAGTTCCTTTTCCGTCCGGTCCGATACAATTAAGGGCTCTGGCGATAATTCTGGCGGAAGTGGTTTTTCCGATTCCCCTTATCCCAGTCAATATATAGGCTTGAGCAATTTTATTTGTATCGATAGCGTTTTTTAAGGTCTGAACCAAAGCGTCTTGTCCGATCAGATCAGCAAAAGTTGTCGGTCTGTATTTTCTGGCAAGGACACGGTATTCGGCAGTATCAGTCATAAAATCAGAAAAGGAAAAAAGCTAAAAATCCGAAAGGAAAAGGAAACCGGTCAACGACCCGCTTTAAACCGTTACGGCTGCTTTCTTCCGAACCTGACCGGGTTGGCGGCCAAGACGTCCATTGCCGATTTCCGTGTTCTATTAAGCGGCATTTTTAATCGAAGTGCAAGCAGAACTTTTCAAATTTTTTTTTAATGGACTGGAATGCCTTATTTTCAGCCATTTTTTTAACAATACTTGACAAAATGGTATTTTATGTTTTTCTGTTTTTTTACTTATTTTGATTTTTTGGAGTATCTTTATGGCACAAGCGATTGTTTTTCCCGGACAAGGATCACAAAGTGTCGGCATGGGAAAAGATCTGGCAGACGCTTTTACGGTTGCCAGAGAGGTTTTTTTAGAAGTTGATGATGCTTTATCAGAAAACCTCAGCAAAACGATATTTGAAGGTCCCTCAGAAAAATTACAACTTACGGAAAATGCCCAACCGGCATTGATGGCGGTCAGTATGGCTGTCGTACGGGTGTTACAACATGAAGGCAGAGTTTCACTTGCGGAAACGTTTAAATATGCGGCGGGACATTCTTTAGGCGAGTATTCGGCGTTATGTGCGGCGGGGTCATTTGATATAACGACGGCGGCGCGTTTACTTCGCACGCGGGGTAAAGCAATGCAGCAAGCCGTTCCTGTTGGACAAGGTGGAATGGCGGCGTTGATCGGTGCGGATTTGGATCAGGCGAAAGAGATTGCCGACCAAGCGGCGCAAGGTGATGTTTGTGTTGCCGCCAATGATAATGCTCCCGGTCAGGTTGTGTTGAGCGGGACGATTCCGGCAATAGATCGCGCGATAGCAATAGCAGCGGAAAAAGGGATAAAACGAGCGGTGAAACTTTCCGTCAGCGCGCCGTTTCACAGTCCGTTGATGCGACCTGCTGCACAGGTGATGGCGCAAGCTTTGGCTTCGGTTGAAATCAAACCTCCTCGTTTCGGGGTGATATGCAATGTAACGGCGCAGGTTCAAACAGATCCTCAAGAGATACGCAAGTTGTTGATAGATCAGGTAACAGGATCGGTTCGTTGGCGTGAAAGTATGTTGTATGCGCATGAAAACGGTGTTGATGAAATTGTCGAAGTCGGTGCCGGCAAAGTTTTAAGTTCCATGGCGAAACGGATTTGTCCGGGTTTGAAAGGAATAGCGCTGAACACACCGCAAGATATCGAGAATTTTTTGAAAACACTTTAACAACAACTCAAGAGAAGTTAGGAAACGAAATGGATTTTACAGGGAAGAGCGCTCTGGTTACCGGAGCAACAGGGGGAATTGGTCGTGTTATTGTAAAAAAATTGCACGATGCCGGAGCAACCGTTATCATAACGGATATGCGTCAGGAAGCACTTGATGAATTTGCTTCGGAATTAAAAGAACGAGTTTATGCTTTTGCTTGCAATTTGGGTGATCCTGCCGATATAGATGCATTGGTCGCCAAAGCGGAAAAAGCAGCCGGTGCAATTGACATATTGGTCAACAATGCCGGATTGACCAAAGACAATCTGTTTATGCGCATGAAAGACGAAGATTGGAATTTGGTTTTAAATGTGAACTTGACCGCCGGTTTCCGTTTGGCACGTTCGGCAATACGAGGGATGATGAAACGCCGTTACGGTCGTATCATATCCATGGCTTCGGTTGTCGGTGTGACGGGAAATCCCGGACAGGCGAACTACTCAGCTTCCAAGGCGGGCATGATTGGTATGACCAAGTGTCTTGCCGCTGAAGTCGCTTCACGGGGTATAACGGCGAATTGTGTCGCGCCGGGCTTTATCAAGACGGCGATGACCGATGCCTTGCCCGAAGAAGCAAAGGAAAAACTGGCTCGTAATATTCCGATGGCGCGATTGGGGTTGCCGGAAGATGTTGCGAATGCGGTTGTTTTTCTGGCAAGTGATGAAGCGTCTTACATTACAGGTCAGACGATTCACGTTAACGGTGGGATGGCAATGATTTAGAAAAAAGCCTTTGAAATAGAGGCAAGTTTTGATTGTTGCTATATTTTTGACTGGTAAAGGTCAAAAAAGTATGTTAAAAAGTGTTGCTTTCGTGAGTGTTATTTGTATTTTACGATGGCACCGTGTTTAATAAGAGGAATATAATAATGAGTGATATTGCCGAACGCGTAAAGAAAATTGTCGTGGAACATTTAGGGGTTGATCCTGCAAAAGTTACGGATTCTTCCAGCTTTATCGATGATTTGAACGCAGACAGTTTGGATACCGTGGAATTGGTCATGGCATTTGAAGAAGAATTTTCAGTGGAAATTCCCGATGATGCTGCAGAAAAGATTTTGACCGTTCAAGACGCTATCGACTACATCAGCAAGAACGCTTAATAACGTTGAAAAATCCGTGCCGATTTTTTTTCCGATTTTTTCGGAAGGTCGGCACGTTTTGCATCAAGCAAATCTATCTTTGGTCTATCATCTTTCAGAGGGCAATATGAGAAGAGTCGTTGTAACAGGAATGGGTATGTTATCCCCGATGGGGCGTGGTGTGGAAACAACATGGCAAGGACTGATAAATGGGAAATCGGCAATAACGCCCGTGTCCAAATTCGATGTTTCAGAATCAACGGTGAAAATAGCCGGTCAAATTCCATTTGGAAAAGAAGAGGGGCAATTTGATCCGGATACCGTTATGGCTCCGAAAGAACAACGTCGGGTGGATCCATTCATATTATACGGCGTATGTGCCGGAATGGATGCCATACAGGATTCAGGCTGGTTGCCCCAGACGGAAGAAGACCACTTCCGTACGGGAATAATGGTGGGCGCTGGGATTGGCGGTTTGGGCGCTATTTCAGAGAATGCCGTTATTTTAAAAGAACAGGGACCGCGCCGTATCAGCCCGTTTTTCATTCCATCATGCCTGATCAATCTGATTTCAGGGCATTTGTCAATTAAATACGGTTTGTACGGTCCGAACCATTCTTGTGTAACAGCCTGTGCGACAGGGACGCATGCAATTGGTGACGCCGCACGATTGATTATGTTGGATGATGCGGATGTCATGGTCGCGGGGGGAGCCGAAGCGGCGGTTCATCCTTTGGCAATGGCAGGATTTGCCCAAGCAAAAGCATTGTCGACCCATTATAACGATACCCCTCAAGAGGCTTCTCGCCCATGGGATAAGGGGCATGACGGTTTCGTTATGGGAGAAGGCGCAGGTATTGTCGTTTTGGAAGAATATGAGCATGCGAAAAAACGCGGCGCCAAAATTTACGGGGAAATTGTCGGTTACGGTTTGTCTGGTGATGGATATCATGTTACAGCTCCGGCTCCGGACAGTCGCGGGTCGAAATATGCAATGCGCATGGCGTTGAAGAATGGTAGGACGGATATCGAGGAAATCGGTTATATCAATGCGCACGGGACATCTACGCCAGCCGGAGATATTTTGGAAATCAATGCTGTCAAAGATGTGTTCGGTCCATATGCACAAAAAGTGTCAATGTCTTCCACGAAATCGAGTATAGGGCATTTGTTGGGAGCTGCCGGCGCTGTGGAAGCAATCTTTTGTTTGAAAGCTCTGCAAGAAGGGATCATGCCCCCGACATTGAATTTACATGACCCGATTGAAGGGGCGGAAGATATGGATTTGGTGGCTTTAAAGGCAAAAGAACGTAAACTTTCGGCAGTCATGTCAAACTCGTTTGGTTTTGGCGGTACGAACGCATCTGTAATATTTAAGGCAGTCTAGGATATATGTATGGCTGTAGGCGGGCGCTTATTACTGAAATTTTTTGTTTTAGTTTTTATATGTCTTTCCGGCGGCAGTGTTTTCAGTTTTTATTCATTGCTTTATGAGCAAAACGACTTTAAAGAGTCAAAAGTTGTTTTGGTAGAAAAAGGCGAGAATTTAAATCAAATAGCCAGACGGTTGAAAGCGGACAATTTGCTCCGGAGTGTGGCTGTTTTTAAAGTCGCTGCAAGGTTGACGGGAAAATCAACCCAATTGAAAGCCGGAGAATATCGTATTCCCGCCGGAGCGAGTGCCAAAGAGATTTTGGATATTTTAGTTTCCGGACAAACGGTTGTACGTCGTGTTACAATTCCGGAGGGAAAAACCAGCCGTCAAATTTTTGACATCTTAATGCAGACGCCGGGTTTGTCCGGCGATTTACCTTCTTATCCGGAAAACGGGACTTTACTGCCGGAAACGTATGTTTTCAGCTATGGAATGCCCCGTACGGTCATTTTAGAGCGTATGTCATCAGGGATGAACAAAGCAATTGAAGAGCTTTGGCCGGATCGTGATCCCGATTTGCCTTTTGTAACGAAAAAGGAAGCTTTGATTTTAGCTTCGATTGTCGAAAAGGAAACATCTGTTGCCCAAGAACGTCCGCGTATAGCGGGCGTTTTTATCAACCGTTTGCGTAAAGGAATGCGTTTGCAAACGGATCCAACGGTTATTTATGCGGTAACGGATGGTTCCATGGAATTAAATCGTCGTTTGACGTATAAGGATTTGCGCATAGATCATCCGTTTAACACTTATGTAAATAAAGGTTTGCCTCCTGCTCCGATTTGCAATCCGGGCAAGGAGGCGTTAAAAGCCGTCTTAAATCCGTTAAAAACGGAAGAATTGTATTTTGTCGCCGACGGGACGGGTGGTCATGTTTTTTCACGGACGTACGAAGAACATAAGAAAAATATAGCAAATTGGAGAAAAGTGCGGAGTCGGAAAAAAGCCGCATTGAAAAAGAAAACTTCCGTAACTGGAAAAGAGTCTGTCAAAGGGCAAAAAACAAAGACGGTAAATAAAAAGAAAGATGAAAGCCGGAAAAAAGCAACAAGTTTGAACAAAGCAAAGAGTGGTTCGACGCAACAAACAAAAAGTCAGTCCGAAAAGCCGAAAACCCGAAAGGTTTCCAAGTCGGGAACGGCGCAATCGAAAGAAACAGGGAAAAAATAAATGAAGATGTTCATGTTTATTTTTGTATTCATTCTTTTTTGTTTGTGTGTTCCGGCTTTTGCGACATTTGAAGCAGGACAGAAAGCGTTTATTCATGGGAATTATGATAAAGCGTTTTTACAATGGCGTCAGGCGGCGGAAGAAGGTGATTTGACGGCGCAAAGGAATATAGCTCATTTATATCGCTGGGGGAAAGGTGTGCCTCAAGATTTAACGCAAGCGGCGTTTTGGTATTATATGGCGGCAAGGGGCGGTTTGGATACGGCACAGTACAATCTCGGTGTAATGTATTTGCGTGGAGAAGGCGTTCCCAGGAATGAGGAAGAGGGGATTATTTGGTTGGAACGTGCTGCGGAACAGAACAATTTGAAAGCGAAGAAAAAATTGGCTCATTTAAAGGTTGAGATAGAACACGAATTTCCGACAGAGGAAGACTTGTTCGTTCCCTCTAAAAGCCGTCCGGAAAAATTGTCTGATGGACGGGCAGTTAAAGTAATGACGATGAGCAAGAAGAAAGATCCTCCGTTATATGCACATCTGGCGTCATATTACACTCAGGAAACTTTGGAAAGGGGTTGGGAGGAATTAAAGAAGAATTTTCCGCAGCTTTCAGCTTTTAAGACGTTGGAAACCCATGTAACCTTACCGAAAAAGGGGAAATACATCCGTTTGTATATAAAAGGTGCTGCCGCCGATATCCGACAGGTATGCTCCGAATTGAACGAGAAAAACCAATATTGTTTGATCAGCTATCCGTAGGGTGGAATGTTGCCGTCTGGTTGATTTTCGATTTTTTTTGCGCCCGTTTGTTTGACCAAACCAATTTAGCATAGGAACGCATATCAATCACTTTATCGGTTTCATCAAGGATTTCCTGTCCCAGAATGGCTTCAAGTATGTCTTCCATTGTGATAATCCCCAACCAAGTTCCCAATTCGTCATAGACGACTCCGATATGATCGTGTGCCCTCAACATTTCAGCGAAGATATAATCAACACTGGAGGTTGAAGCTATTTCAAGAATGGGGCGGATGGAATCATTGATTGTCAATGTTGGGTCTTTTCCGATCATGTCCGATTTATGGATGTATCCGATAAAGATTTCTTCGTCTTCATTTTTCATGACGGGATAGCGGGAAAATGGGTGTTGAACGGCACATTGAATGAAATTGGCAATGGAAATACCGGATATAACGGTAGTGCAAACGTTTCTGGGCGTTAAAAGGTCTTTTGCTTTTATGGCTTGCAGATTTAAGGTGTTGCAGATCATATTGTATTCGTCATCATCAATGAAATTTTCGGTATGCCCCATTTTGGTTAAAGCTTTGATTTCTTCTCTGATATTTGTTTTAACGCCGTTTTTAGGAGTGATCAGTTTTGTTAACAATTCGAATAAGATCAGGAAGGGTCTTAAAACAAATAATAAGATTCCCAACAAAAAACATAAGAAGGGGATTAATTTATACCAATAAGTCGCTCCGATTGTTTTGGGTATGATTTCACTGCAAGTCAGAATGGCGACCGTTATTATAGCGGAAGCGACAGCGACATAATTCGACCCGAAGACGACGGCGACTTGAGCTCCGATGCATGAAGCGCCTGCGGTGTTGGCAATGGTGTTAAGCATCAAGATTGCAGCCAGAGGGCGATCGATATGCGCTTTCAAAGAGGAGATTTTTTTATAAAGAACGGGTTGTTTTTCTTCCAATCGGGCAATATGGCTGGGCGTTATAGACAGCAAGGAAGCTTCCATCAACGAACATAAAAAAGAAATGCCGATTGTCAGAATGACTAAAATGACTAAGAGGGTCATAATCAACCTCGGAAAAGACGGATAATGAAGATAAGTAACACTAAAGTTGAATACGGTAAAGCGAAAACGGCGGAAAATATTTCCGCCGTTTTATATTGAACGGATAAGAAATCAGACTTTGATGATGCCGCGCCAGAATAAGAAGAGGGCAAAAAGTGAAATGATGACAAGCAACCATGCGAACCAAATTTCACGTTTTCCGAAAGTTCTTTCAGAGGGGTTGTTTTCTTTTCTGGCCCAGATGAAGACAGGAATACCGGCGGTCAGGAACAAGACGGCCATTAACAGATATTCCAATCCTGCGGCATAAATCAACCATAGAGCGTAAACAGATCCGAATATGGAACAAATTAAAGCGGCAGATCTTGGAACGGTGGCATTGGCGGGATATTCACCGTCTTCGCAAATTTTCCACAAATAAGCCATACTGGACAGATAAGCCGGCAAAACCATGACACCGGTGATGGATAGCATTGTATTCCATGCGTTGTTTGAAAAATAAACCATGAGTATTGCCAATTGCATCAAAGAGCTGGTAATCCATAGTGAAACAGAAGGTGATTTATGTTCGTTTTCAATGGCAAAGACTTTCGGGAACGTTCCGTTTTGAGCCGCTGCGAAAGGAATTTCAGCCGTGATCATCGTCCAAGCCAACCAACTGGCGAGGACTGCGATCAATAAACCGATATTCATCAACCAACTGCCCCATTCACCGACGACTTCTTCAAGCACACCTGCCGTGGAGGGATTGGCGACATTTGCCAGTTCATGTTGACTCATAAATCCGTAAGGCAGAACGGACAGTAAGATATAAATAACCAGACATCCCAGAAATCCGATAAAAGTCGCCTTTCCGACTTCGGCTTTATTTTGAGCCCGATCGGAAAGTACGACAGCTCCTTCAATACCGATGAAAGCCCATAATGTTACCAGCATTGTACTTTTCACTTGATCGGGGACGGATCCGAGAGCAGCTTGTCCATGTGAAGTCAAATTGCCCCAGAAATCACCTTCGAACTGATGGATTTTAAATGCGAAAATCATAATCAGAATGAAAATGAGCAAAGGCAGTATTTTGAATATCGTTGCAATTGTATTAATGAAGCTGGCTTGTTGAACGCCGCGAAGGACGACGAAATTGAAAAACCAAATAAGAAAGGATCCTCCCAGAATGGAATAGAAATTATTTCCGCCTTCAAAATAAGGGGGAAAGAAATAATTCAAAGCATCCATTGTGATAACGGCGTATCCTACGTTGCCAAAGATTTGACAAAGCCAATATCCCCATCCGATTGTGAATCCCATGAAAGGACCGAATCCTTGTCGTGCGTACATATAGATGCCTGCTGTTAGATCAGGTTTTGCATCGGACAGGATACGGAAAGAGTTGGCAAGGAAATACATGCCGACCGCTGTAATCAACCAAGCGACGAGGACTGCTCCGACGGAAGCTCCTGCCGCCATATTTTGAGGCAGGCTGTAGATACCTCCTCCGATCATGGAACTGATGACGACACTGGCGAGGGCAATCAATCCCAGTTTTTTTGTTGAATCTTGTTGCTGAGCCATTTTATTATCCTTGAAAAATGAAAAATGGCACGTTGGAACAAACAACGTACCATTTTATAAGGGAGATTATAATTTGACGGGATCTGCTGTTTCAAAGTTTAAGAATCCGAGAGCCGTTAAGCAATAAGCGAACTGTTGTGTGATATTGACGTAGTTATGGAAAAGTTGGAATTCACTGTGTTTTTCGACACCGCGTAACGACAATTCATGATTCAAGGATTTGTTCAGCCACATTTCAGCGTGTCCTTTTGCGATTTCATCATCAATATATGTCGGGAAATATTCGACATATTCAGCCGCCCATCCGCCGATCAGCTTTCCGTTTTTATCTTTTCCCCAACATACGCCGACACCGGTTGCAATAGCGCGATGTTCCGATATGCTTGCACCGTTTCCGGCGATGATGACTTCCAAAACGGCACCGTGTTTAAAGAATTTTGTAACTTTGTCGACGGGAACGATATTGTTGTAAAGTTCTGGTGGTAAAACGGAAGTGTAAGGAACAACGTTGAAATCTTGAATCTTAGCTTGAGTTAAAGCGGAATCGTAACAAAACGTTTCGTAAGGTTGCGGCGGAATGCCGTCATCTGCCTGTCCTGCGCCACCGGTATGAAAAGCCAAAGTCGGATAACGTGTACCTACTAACATGTAAACCTCCTAAAAAATAAAGTAAAAAAATAATATTCACAAATAAAGATGAAATAAATTTTTATTCATTCATAGATAACATTAAATTTATAAATACATATAGGATATATCTAATTTATTATATTTTTGTTTTTTGTATGATATTTTATAGTTTTTATTTTATTTGGAGTGTACAATGGAATGATCAAGGATATTTTTTTTAAAACTGTTTCGATTTTTTCTGTTGCCGGCGCGTTGTTTTTTTCTCCGGAATTTGCTTTTGCTCAAGAAGAACGAGAATTGGATTTATCCGAAGAATTCATCGTATTGGAAACATCTTCTCAAATGTCGAATACGGGAAAGCTTTCGACACGATTGAAAAATGCTATGAACCGTTTGGAAAACGATACGGTTGGTTTTGAAAAAGACTATAATAAATTCAAATCAAAGCTTTCTGACGATTTTGGCATTCAATATTCATTGGATGTTTCTTTCATGGCACAAAAGGGTGTGCCCGATGCTGGTAAAACGGCGACGCAAAGCGTTTACGCACCAACATTTTCATGGCAGATGTTCAATGATGAAAAATTCGGGTCTGGAACGATAAACGCTTCTTATACAGCTGTGCGCTATTGGGGAAATAACGGAGCCAACATAGGAAACAATTTGTTTTTAGCCAATTCGGTTAATGATTATCCTACTCCGTCGAATGCCTTTGACCAGTTGAGTTATACGCATTCTTTGTTTGATAATAAATTCTCGATTACAGTGGGGCAATTTCCTTTATACGATTTTGACGGATCGCAATACGATTCAAATCAACAAACGAATTTCATCAATTACGCATTGTCCCAAAACGCCAGCGAAACGTATCCTGTAGCGGGGTTGGGAGCGTATATTCAATATAATCCGACTTCGGAATGGTCGTTTGCGGCAGGTTTTCAAAACGCTCGCAATATAACGGCGGAAACGCTTTCGGCTAAAGGTTTCGGAGATCATCGCTTTACGACATTCGGATCAATTTCATATACGCCGACCATTAATGGACAGTCCGGTCAATACTCTTTGTTAGTGTACAATCAACCGTCTGTAGAAACACAACCTCAGAATACGACGGGATGGTCTGTCAACGTATCTCAGAACTTAACGGACAAATGGGGAGTTTTCATGCGTGCCAACGCCGCGACCGGAGATTCCATGCCGATTACTCAGTCTTATGTATTAGGAGGTGTATATAATGATCCTTTGGATCGCAACCCGTTGGATCAAATAGGTTTCGGTGTTGCTTACAATAAGATCAGCCAAGAATATTTTGCCCCTTCCGCCGAGATGCGTAAGTTTGAAACGGTTGTTGAAACGTATTGGAACATCGGCATAACACAATTTTTCACAATAGCTCCGGATATACAGCTATTCATTCATCCGGCGTCAAAACGTGATCGGGATTTCGGGACGGTTTTCAGTTTACGCGGCACGATTTTGTTGTAACTTTGTTTCAGAGCCTGAAATGTTCAGGCTCTTTTTTTCCTCTTTTTTCATGCGATAAAGGGTCAATGAATAAATCAAGATGTTTGTAAGATCCTCAATCGTTCCACCGACGGAATGACCGGCGATGTCGTGGATCAGCCATAAAAAGCAACAAAAGATGAAACATATTCTCAATTTTACGCCTCCCGAATAAGCGGCGGTGAACGTTGCAGCTATGACGGCGATGACGGGCAGGAGACTGTAAAGGTTCTTGTAGCTGAAATAACCGCAGATCAAGGCGATTGCTGCAAAAGGATAGGCGATGACAGCCCCTTTGAAATGAATGTTCAAGTACATTCTGGATCCGACGATGATTTTGGAAATTGCCGCGCTTGTATTACCCAGCAGGAAATGATGGATACTGAACAAAGCGTTTGAAACGGCAAAAAAAAGGAACAACTTTTTATCGTTTTTCTGTAAAGCTGCGCTTAAAGAAAAGCAGTAGGCGAGGTATCCGGACAATTGGGGGATTGAGAATAGATCCATGATGGCAATCTTTAAGAAGGAAGACGGACGGAAATGTTTTTTTGTTTTAAAGCCGATTTCAGATCGGGAATCGGCAACGTGTTATAATGAAAGATTGATGCCGCCAAAGCCGCATCAGCCGCTCCTTTTGTAAAGACGTCATAGAAATGATCTGGATTGCTGCCGGCGCCTCCGGATGCGATGACGGGGAGGTTTGTATTTTTGGAAACCATGGCGGTTAAGTTAAGGTCGAAACCTTTTTGAGTTCCGTCCGTATCCATCGAAGTCAGTAAGATTTCTCCCGCTCCGAGCGCTTCGATTTCTTTAACCCAGTTAAGAACGGTTTTATTTGTTTTTCTTTGACCGGCGTGAGTAACGACATAGAAATCATTGTCAATGAATTTGGCATCAATGGCGATCACCAGACATTGGGAACCGAACCGGTCGGAGATTTGTTTGATTAGTGCTGGGTTTTCTACAGCGGCGGTATTTAATGAAACTTTATCGGCACCGGCAAGCAACAAAGACCGGACATCATCTATTGTTTTAATGCCTCCGCCGACGGTGAAAGGGATGAAGACTTGTTTTGCGACACGTTCAACAACGTCAAGCATGGTTTTCCTGCCGTCATTTGTCGCGGTGATATCCAAAAACACCAACTCGTCCGCTCCTTCCGAAGAATATTTGCGTGCAAGGGAAACGGGATCTCCGGCATATTTCAAGTTTTTAAAATTAATACCTTTTACGGTTTGTCCGTCTTTGACGTCCAGACAGGGGATGATACGCTTTGTCAACAATTTTTTTCTCCTTGGGAATCCAACCAGCGTTTGATGGTATCATAACCGGTTTGACCGCTTTTTTCAGGATGGAACTGGGTTGCCATGATGTTTCCTTTTTGAACGGCTGCGGTAAAGGTGATGTGATATTGCGCTGTAGCAAGAACAACGTCCGGATCCGAGCAAACGGCATAATATGAATTGACGAAGTAATAAAAATCATTTTTCAGGACGGAGGAATTGTTTTTGACATTAATTTTGTTCCATCCGACTTGAGGGATTTTTCCTTCGCGAAAGCGGATGATATTTCCTTTTAATATTCCCAGCCCTTTTACGCCGGGGGCTTCTTCGGAAGAATCGAACAAGACTTGTAACCCGACACAAATTCCTAAAAAAGGGATTCCTTTGAGGAGGGATTGGCGTAAAGGTTCGATCAAGTCTTTGATTTTTAAAGATTCCATGACCTGCCCGAAGTGTCCTTGTCCCGGGAAAATTAATTGATCGGCCTTTTTGATGTCTTCGGGTTTGTCTGAAAGTGTGTAAGAGACGCCGAAAGAATCAAGCATATTGACAACACTCTTTAAATTTCCGCCACCGTAATCTAAAATAGTCAGCATAATGTTTCCTATAAAAAGTTTTTACCGTATATCAATCCGGTCAAGCATATACCGTAAGCAACGACCAAGCCCATTAATACTTTATCCGAGGTTAAAACATCAACAGGGTCGGCATAAGTTTTTGCTTCGATTAATAGACTGTAACGCATACAGATCAACAAAACCAGAGGAACCGTCCATATACGGATGTTATCGGCATCGGATATGGCAGGAATCGGGAAAATTGTCCAAAGGGCGTAGAACGCGATTGTCAAAGTCAAACACATATACATGTTTTTATCAAGGAAATCTGGTGTGTAGAATTTTAAGACACCATTAATTTCATGATTGTTGTCAATTCTTTTTTGCAATTCGTTTCTTCTTTTCCCCAACCCCAGATAAGTCGCCATTGTTGTAACTGTCAGATACAACCATACCGATACATTTTCACGGACGAGGAGGGCTCCGTAAAAGATTCTGATCAAGAATCCGAAGACAAGGATTGATATGTCCAACAGGGGGATTTTCTTTGCTCCCGAAGAATAGAACAAGTTGATGACAAGATAGGTGAGCAGTAGTCCGGCGGATGCTAATTCGCACGAGGCAAGGAAATTTATCAAGAAAGCAAGACAGATCAAGGAAAGGAGCAGGATTTTTGCACATTGAGATGATACTGTTCCCGTAGCTAAGGGTCGATTTTTTTTTATTTCATGTTTTCTGTCCGTATCT
The DNA here is from genome assembly GCA_944390195.1 of uncultured Alphaproteobacteria bacterium. Taxonomy (GTDB): domain Bacteria; phylum Pseudomonadota; class Alphaproteobacteria; order CAAGCB01; family CAG-977; genus UBA11549. The sequence goes on along the minus strand of CALXOZ010000008.1, from coordinate 4,266 downwards.
ACGTCATTGAGGTCGTTAAATATATAGACGGCAGAAGCCATGAAATTAAAAGCGACCCAACCGGCACAGACTGTCATGAAATCATTTTGATTGAAAAGGCTTCCGCTGAATATTAGCGGTGCAAAGATCAAAAAATTTTTAATCCAATGTTTTGGGCGACACAAACGAATCAATTCTTTTGTTGCAAAAGACATTACATTCTCCGAATGGTTTAAATGACAGCATATTTTTTAGAAAAAAAAAGCGACAGATGCAATACAACAGGATTTTTTTAAAAATTTATTGCAATGATGACAAGAAAAGTCTATAACATCTTTTAGGTGGAGTACGGGCGATTAGCTCAGTTGGTAGAGCAGCTGACTCTTAATCAGCGGGCCGTGGGTTCGAATCCCTCATCGCCTACCATTTTGATAAAGCCGCTTGAATGCGGCTTTTTTTATTTTTAATTATTTGTGGCTTTCAGAACAATTCAAACAGGTTGAAAATGGAAATAAAGAGCTTTTTCATTATTTCAGGTTGTTTGGATATAGAATGAATTATTTTCCGTTATTCAGTTTTTGTTGCAACTCGTCAATAAACCGACCGGCATGAAAACCGTCACAAACAGCGTGATGGACTTGAAGACCAAGAGGTAAAAAATACATATCATCTTTTTGATAAAACTTTCCGAAAGTAAAGATGGGTAATAAATAATCATACCCTTTTTGTAAATTCAGGTTAAATCCGTCAAAATTGATCCATGGTATCATGGAAACATTGAATACGTTTTCGGGCATATCCGGTTTTCCAATTACTCCGATGTTTTTAGAGTAAAGTTCAACATCTTTTTTATATTCTGCATAAAAATCGTTATAGTTTTCGCGCAAAGGAGTCCAAATGCTGGTAAAAGTTTCTGTTTCTTTGTTAAAAACAGTATAGCATGGTATCATTTCATCATAAAAGCCGAGTTTTCCATTGGTATTGAAGCAAGTGCGAAATTCTTGATGTTGATTGATGAGTTTTGTCAGTTCGAAAAGCAGAGTTGAATATAAGTGTCTTTCTGTTTTAATGATGTTTGTAATTTCCAATTTGACGTTCAGACTGTACAGGTAAAGTAGTCATATTTTGTCGGGAAAGGCGGAATTTTTCAAAAGAGTGTTAAAAAACGACATTAAATTCAAGGTGTTTCAGGAATTTGAAAAAAGTCGAAAAAAAATTATTAGGCTTAAGCGTTCCTTAAGTTCACCATGTTGAATTGGAGATGTGGTCAAGAAAACGAATAAATGAAATAAGGAGAAAGAAATGAAAAAATTCATAGCGACAACATCATTGATCGTATCTTTGTGTTTTGCGGGTCAAGCCTTTGCCCAACAGGTACGAGGAGGCTTTAAAGGTCCCGGATTGTCTGTGATCAGTGTTGCGGAAGCTTTAAACAGCCCTGATGACACAGCCGTGAAGTTGGAAGGAAGAATTGAGAAAAGTTTTGGAAATGAAAAGTATCTGTTCAAGGATGCCAGCGGAACGATCACGATCGAGATAGATGATGATGATTGGAAAGGTGTTACCGCCACACCTGACGATGATGTTATCATTGAAGGGGAGATTGACAAAGATATGTTCAAAGATGCAAAAATAGACGTTGATGTAATTACCCTGAAAAAATAAAGATGCGTATTTTACTGATCGAGGATGACCGCCTGATAGGCGATGGAATAAAGAACGGACTGGAGCGGTTGGGTTTTACACTTGACTGGTTTTATGATGGTAACGACGGTTTCGAGGCGTTGTTCCAAGCTCGATATGACGCTGTCATCCTCGATTTAGGTTTGCCGGGTATGGATGGTTTGTCTATTTTAAAAGAATGGCGGGCGCGAAAAAAGGATGAACCGGTTTTGATATTGAGTGCGAAGGGCGACGTTGATGAACGGATTGTCGGATTGAACAGCGGTGCGGACGATTATTTGGGGAAACCTTTTTCATTGAAGGAGGTGCAAGCGCGTCTGAATGCGTTGATCCGGCGGAAAAGTGGTGTCAGTGCGGCACAAATTCGTTATCGGGATATCACCTTTGATCCCCAGACGCGCAGGACTTTTCTGGAAGGTGTGGAGGTCGTTTTGTCTCCGAAGGAAACCGCTTTGTTAGAGCTTTTATTGCTTAACCGGAACAAAGTTTTATCGAAAGAAAGTATTGAGGAGAAAATTTATTCATGGGACGACGAAGTGTCCAGTAATGCTGTTGAAGTTCACGTTCATCATTTGCGCAGGAAATTGGGCAAGGATATTGTCAAAACAATTAACAAGATCGGCTATATTATGGAGGATTGAATGAGACCTCTTAACCTTCGCTTTCGTTTAATGATTTTTTTTATGATAATCTCCGTCAGCGTTTTTACGATAGCGGGGATTTTTTCATGGCGGGAAAGTCGGGAGAAGGTGGACGAGTTTTTTGATACTTACCAAATAGCGTTGGCGCGCCAGTTATCGACAGCGGATTGGAGTCATATTGTTTCGGAAACACAAAAGATCAGTGACGAGCTTGTAGAGCGTATTGACAATGCGGAAGACGAGGATGAGTCAATCGGTTTTGCCGTTTTCAACAATGAAGGTCGTCGTATTTTCCATGATGGTGAAAACGGCGGTGATTTTTCACCGTTTGGCAAGACGGGTGGTTTTGGAACGGAACGTGTTGAAGACGAAGACTGGCGTGTTATCCGTTTAATGTCGACAGATGGGAAATATATTGTTGCGGTAGGGCAAGAGTTGGATTTTCGCCATGAAATTGTTGAAGATATGTTTGAAGAATTTATGATGCCGTGGGGGCTGGGGTTAGTTATATTGCTGTTGGCGATTATTTTGATGTTGACGAGAGAGTTTTCATCGTTAAACCGTTTGGCGCAACAATTGAAGACTCGGAATCCGGATGATTTGTCCGCTTTGGATCAATCAGGCATTCCTCAAGAGGTGAGCCCTTTAATTAATGCGGTGAATCAATTGTTTCAAAGGATTGAGAGTATGTTGCAAAGGGAACGGAATTTCATTTCGGATTCCGCCCATGAGCTTCGCAGTCCGTTGACTGCCTTGAAAGTTCAATTGGAAGTGGCTCAGATGTCGTTTGACGATCCCGAACTGATCAGGCAATCGTTGGAAAAATTGGAACAAGGTGTCGACCGTTCGACGCGTTTGGTTGAACAGTTGTTGGCTTTTTCACGGATAGAAGCCGGTTTGAACGCTTTGCCAAAGAGCAATGACGAACTTGATTGGAAGAGCATTATTAATCAGGTGAAAGAGGAATGCTTGCCGAGACTGGAATCCAAAAATTTGAACTTTATTATAGAAGTGTCCGGTCTTCCTCCTTTTAGAAATGGAAATGCAGTTTGGGCTGCTTTGATGATGAGAAATCTTGTTGATAACGCTGTAAAATACACGCCAGAGAATGCGACGATAAAAGTTACAGTTGGAAATAAGGAAATAAAGGTTTGTAACTCTGATACGATTGTCGATCCGGAAGATCTTGTTCATTTTGGGCAACGGTTTTATCGACCGGCTGGTCAAAAGATAGAAGGAAGTGGTTTGGGGTTGTCGATAGTGAATAAAATAGCGTCTATTTATAATTGCCGGACGGAATATGCGAATACAAAAGAAGGTTTTTGTGTAACGATTTATGCTTCTGGCGGAAAAGAATGTAATAGATCTGCGATAACTGGGGTTTCAGCTTAAAGAGTTCAGAGATTAAGTTTTTTATCTAAGAACTGAAAGAGTTAAATGTGCCGGACTGTTATTTTTTTAACGATGAAAGAGTGGACGTTTGAGGAAAAATGATAAAAACGAACAAAGTTTTTTTCAAGGGATTGTAATTTTCTCTATAAAAAAGATTTTTCATACAAGGGGAATGCTGATTTTCAAGAAAAGAGGCTTATTTTGAAAGCGAAAGAAATAAGAAATTACCAGTTATAGATGATGCTTGTCCAAAATGGCGGAGGACGTGGGATAATCCCCCGGAGAGATGTGTTTTTGTTGAAAATCAATCAGATACACCATAAAAATTCCCCGCCAGTCCGATTTTATTAGCAATTTCATTAGCAAATCCATTAGCAGTTTCATTAGCATTTTTTATACGATAACGTCATTTTGTGTTTCGTGTAAAGAGTGTATATTTTGATGTGTTTTCATTTTATCAGATTTATTACTTTTTCCTCTTATCCGAGATTTTCTTTTTTCAGGATATATGATTAAATATGATCAAACATAAGGGGTTCATATGAAAATCACTTATAACAAACTTGTCAGA
>CALXOZ010000007.1 GCA_944390195.1 uncultured Alphaproteobacteria bacterium | reverse complement strand
CAGATCGGAGACACAAGAGTTACCAATGTCAACGCCAACTTACGCGATCAAACCGCCAGTGGTACTTTGCATCATGATGACGGTTCAAAAACTTCTTTAAATTCAAACAGCTCAAATACGACCGTAACACGTCAAGACGGAGATTCTTATTCCCAAGTCAAAGCGGGACGCGATGGCAGCCTGAATGCGAAAGGAAGCATTTATCGTGATGCGGATCCGACAAAAGAAGGTGTTACAATGACCCGCGTCGATTATGACACGGCTCAAAAATCGGCTCGTGCCGTCTTCACGGATAATCAAACCGGCAACAATATGGAAATCGAACGTAACAACGCTAACGAACATATCGGTTTGTATGCGGACAACGGGTCTAAAAACGTCAAATTGGTTCACGACAGCCAAGGCGTTAACATTAAAGGCCACGCTTACGAAACACAGATCGGAGACACAAGAGTTACCAATGTCAACGCCAACTTACGCGATCAAACCGCCAGTGGTACTTTGCATCATGATGACGGTTCAAAAACTTCTTTAAATTCAAACAGCTCAAATACGACCGTAACACGTCAAGACGGAGATTCTTATTCCCAAGTTAAAGTCGGGCGTGATGGAAAAGTCGGTTTGCAAGGAAGGATCAGCAAAATGGCAGATCCGGAAAAAGAAGGGGTCACAGTAACGCGTGTGGATTACAATACCGCACAACGGTCTGCAAAGGCTGTTATCACCGACAATCAAACAGGACGTACAGTTTCTGTCGCTCCAGACAGAAACGGGATAAAAATCAGTACTGGTGGAAACGGGAAAACAGATGCGACCATATCTTTTGACCGCAACGGCATTAATATTCAAGGGAAAGGCGGAAAGAAAATTAATGTCAGCAAAATTGCCAGTTTTATCAAAGGCTTTTCGCGTTAAAGCCATCATAACTTTTCGCGATGGCTTTTAATGAAATATTCCGTTCGTCGCAAAAAGTTCTTTAAACTGAATAAAATAAAAAAGCATTTATAGTACATTATTAGTATTATAGATGCTTTTTTGTACTGGAGAACAGAAATAAAAAAAATCTTATCAGTTTTAAGACGCTTTAAACTACTTATGATCAAGAAAAGAAATATTCCCTAAACCCCTATAACTACTTGCCCATCCATATGAAAATGAAAAATTAATCATATGGCTCATGTTTTGGTAGAAATATTGAAACATAACGATGTTCATGCTTTGAAATGATTTTCAGAATTTTATCAATATAAGTATAACCCCTTGAAAAAACTCTAATAGCACCTTTTGAAACAGAGGCTAATCAAAAGCGCAAATTTATTTTACATTCAAAATAGACTTAAAAAAAACAGAAAAAAATCACATTAATTTTTTCAAAATGAAAAAATTCTGAAAAAAGTATTATCAAATACCATTTACAAGCTCTGAATAAAAACAGGAAAAAACAATCTTCAGAGTTTTGTTAAATTTTTTTAATCACTCCTTTTTGAAAAGGAGTGCGTTCAAAGCTTTTCTCGAGTCATTTTTTATACAAAAATAAACGCTTTTCAAGCCGTGAACGCCCCTTAGCACCTTATTCAAGGTTCAAAAGAAAATATTTAACAGTTGTTATAAATAATCCGTCAATACACATACTACATATCCATAGTAGTCCCTCTTCCACGCATGGCATAAGGATGGGAGGAAATCGGACGTAAAGTTGGATTATACATTAAACAATTTGGAATACAGTCACATTCGGCAGCAATTTTTATTCCACTTGCCAATTTTTCTTCTTTTCTTAATTCAAAGAGGCGATTTACGATTCTATCTCGCAAAGTCCAAGGATCAACGGTATTAACAAATATTTTTGTCACAGCCTCAAAACCGGCAGGATTACTGATACGCCATTTAATCAAGATATGCCAAGGCACAGCGACATCGACAGCTGGAGGTCGATAATACCATTCTTCATTGCAAGGGATTTCACTGCCCATGGCGGCATGACAAGCATGAACCAAATCGGACATTCCTTTAACCTGTTCCGGCGTTTGGTTCCAAGGTTGATTTTTTTCAGCTTTGGAATAAATAGCCAACGTCGGATAACGATGGCCAAAGTCTGCAAAAGCGACAGCATAATCGTTTTCTGCGAAAATCAAATTTTGATATCCGGCGTAATTGACGGCGAAATCGTTATACACATTTGGATTTTCCCGTGACATTTTAAATTCCGCTTCATTGGAGGCACTGATACCGTCAATGGCGACCAGCTGTTTATGCAAATGATCGAAAGAGGCTCCCGCTTGATTCAACCAGTTTTGAAAAACGGTTACATAACGGACGTATCTGTTGTTCAAGTAGATATCCTTAAGGGCGGCAATTGTAAAGTTAATGTACTGATAATGCATTTCAGGTGTCATACTACCGGAAGAAGCCTTGGCATTTTCACAATCCGCCCCTTCGACGAAGTGTCGTTTACCGATAATTAATTCATGCCCTCCGGCGAAGAAACTGTTTGCCATTTTCAATTTTCTTCCTGAAGAGATACTGTCTATTTCTTCACGGGATAAACCGCTCATTTTCAATTTCGACTGAATAATGTTCAAGACGTGTTCTCTGCCTTCGGGTTCGGCTATATAAGCTTCCCGCCATGCATTTGCGCGGTCTGAGATGACATAAGCATAGTTTTTTTCCCAATATTCATACGAAATGATTTCAAACAGATTAGGGATACGTCTGAATTCGGCTGTTGTTTCAAACAACTGGGAAACTTTCAAATTTTCCAAAACACGGAAGGAACCGTCTGCATTTTTAACCAATCTTGCTTTTTCAGGAGGTGTTTTCAAGTAATTGGAAGGACAAAAAGAACAGAAATCCTCCACATCGGAAGAAGCTATCGGTTTTAAAATTTCTTCGGTTTTATTAACAGTTGGTCTTTTTCCCCGTCCGGGAACCGTCCAAACTTGCGTACCGGTGAACGGATTAACTTGTTTTACTGTGCCGTCAGGCATCTTTTGCAGAAAGTTTTGTTCATAAATACTGTTCAGCATACTGTACCTTCGTTTTCAGAAAAGAAATTACATGTTATTTGTATAAAATTTTCGTCTAAAAATCCAGTCTTTAATCTTTTTTTTTGAATTGACGAACAGTCATGAAAAGGTAATTCTAGAAAAAGGTTATTATTTATCGGAGGTTCAAGCTAATGAAAGTCATGTTTATTACAAATGAATATCCCCCATATATTTACGGAGGTGCCGGTGTTCATGTTGAGTATTTGTCAAAAGAGCTTTCAAAACTGATGGAAGTCGAAGTTCGTAGCTTTCATGACCAAAAAATACAAGAAGGAAATTTAACGGTCAACGGAACAACACCCGATGCTTCACTGTTCAAAAACTGTCCCAAAGAGCTTTCCTCCCCGTTGAAAGCATTTTATGAAGGTCTTGTTTTTGCAGGAGAAAACATGACAGCCGACGTGGCGCACTGTCATACATGGTATGCCCATTTTGCCGGCATTTTAGCAAAAATGCTTTACGGTATCCCGTTGGTAATCACGGTTCATTCTTTGGAACCCTTACGTCCTTGGAAACGCGAGCAACTAGGTCGCGGGTATGATGTTTCCGGCTGGATAGAAAAAACGGCTTTGGAAATGGCAGATGCTGTGATTGCCGTATCAAACAGCACAAAAGAAGATGTCTTGCGTTTATTCCCGAAAATCAATCCTGAAAAAGTATCGATTATTTATAACGGAATAGATGTAAATCAGTATAAAGAAATCGAAGATATTTCCGTTTTACAGAAATTCGGCATACGCACCGACAAACCGTATATTTTATTTGTAGGACGGATGACGCGCCAAAAGGGGTTGTTATACTTACTGAAAGCGGCGTCAAAACTGGATCCGGACGCCCAATTGGTCTTATGTGCAGGAGATGCCGACACTCCCGAGATGAAAGCTGAACTTGAGAGTATGGTCAGTTCATTGAAACAAATCAGATCTGGAGTTGTATGGATTCCGGAAATGGTTTCGCGTCAAGAAGCCATAGCTCTTTATTCACAAGCGACGGTTTTTTGTTGTCCTTCGATTTACGAACCTTTTGGAATTATCAATCTGGAAGCCATGGCTTGTGGAACAGCTGTCGTTGCCAGTGCGGTCGGAGGAATAAAAGAAGTTGTTGTCGACGGAGAAACTGGATATTTGATTGATCCTTGTTTATCGGACAAACCGCCGCATGATCCGGTTGACGCCGAAGCTTTTGCCAATCGTTTAGCTGAAAAAATCAACGAATTAATCAGAGATCCGTCCTTGGCAAAGAAAATGGGACAGGCTGGACGAAGACGTGTTGAAAAACATTTTAGCTGGCAAAGCATTGCCTTGCAAACCAAAGAGTTATATACGAAATTACTTTCGTCCGGTTCACAAAAATAAATACCGTTTTCAAAAAAACAGCCTTTCGAGGCTGTTTTTTTTATTTTTCTCTTGACTTAAAGTTAAGCTTAAGTCGCAAGGTTGATAATATCAAATTTATTTCAAATAAAACAGGTGTTCAATCATGAAAAAAATATTTTTCTTTTTTACCGTTTTTTCTTTTTTATGTTCATCAACCTGCATTGCAAAGGAGATTTCAATGAACTCTGTCTTAACTCCTGAGGAAAAATCAATTGTTACTGTATCCGCCGCCGCCGCACGCGGTAATTACGACGCATTGAAAACAGCTTTAAATCAAGGTTTGGATTCCGGAATTGCCGTTAACACCTACAAAGAAATTCTAGTTCAACTTTACGCTTACAACGGTTTCCCGTCATCATTGAACGCTTTGGAAACATTACGTTCGTTAGTTATTGAACGCGGGAACAAAGACGTTATGGGATCGGATCCGACTCCTCTAGATAAGCAAAAAAGAAACAGCATAACCGTCGGAACAAAAAATCAAACAAAACTTGTCGGGATCGAAGTTAAAGGAGCTTTATTCGATTTTGCACCGGCAATAGATGAATATTTAAAGTCACATTTGTTCGGTGATATCTTTTCAAGAGATAATATCAGTTGGAAAACCCGTGAAATTGCTACGATTGCGATGCTGGCTCAATTGCCACATGCCCTGCCCCAATTGAACAGTCACATTGCCATCGGCAAACATAACGGTTTGACAGATGATCAAATCAACGAAATTTTATCCCTTGCCGCCAAGCAAGATGAAACAGACTTTAAAAAACAAAACATTTTCGGGAAAGGCGTTTCAAACACGGCTTTCGCTCAATATTTCATTGGCAATTCCTATTTGAATCCGTTGACGGATCCTCAAAAGACTTCTTTATCCGCAACCAATGTCACTTTTGAACCTGCAGCACGCAATAACTGGCACATTCACCATTCCAAAACGGGCGGCGGTCAAATTTTGATTGTTACAGCAGGTGAAGGTTGGTACCAAGAAGAAGGAAAATCTCCCGTTTCATTAAAACCCGGTACAGTCGTTACGATTCCCGCCAATGTCAAGCACTGGCACGGCGCCAAAGCACACAGCTGGTTTTCCCATATAGCCATAGAAGTGCCGGGACAGGAAACAAGAAATGAATGGCTTGAACCCGTTTCCAATGAGTATTATTCAAAACTGCACGAAGAAAATGTATGAAACGTCGCGATTTTTTAAAAAAAACGTTTTTAATGACGGCGCTTACAATAATGTCTGGAACCGTCAAAAAAGTACACGCAACCCTTCCTTCAAAGAAAGGTCATCATATGATGAAAATCCTTGTTATTACAGGCAGTCCTCGCAAAGGGGGAAATTCTTCCATTTTGGCGGATTCTTTTATCAAAGGAGCTCGCGAATCCGGTCATACTGTTGCACGTTTTGATGCCGCATTTAAAACAGTCCATCCTTGTACGGGGTGTAATCATTGCGGTATGGACGGTCCTTGCATATTTAACGATGATTTTAATTTCGTTCGGGAACATATCATAGATGCGGACGTCGTTGTTTTTGCTTCTCCTATGTATTATTTCGGGTTATCCGCACAAATAAAAGCTGTTATTGATCGTTTTTATGCCTTAAACGATAAAATTCATACGAGCAAAAAAGCCGTGTTATTAATGACATATGCGAATACGGCTGCTTCACAAGCTGTTCCGATCGAATCACATTATGAAGTGTTACTTAAATATCTGGGATGGACGGATGCCGGTCGTGTAATCGCTTCTGGCGTATGGTCTGCAGGATCGATTAATGCAACGAATTTTCCCGATCAAGCTTACAATCTGGGAAAAAACATATGAATTTCAACGATTCTATCGTTTTCTTGCAAAAGAACCGTTTTTTTGACGGTTCTTTTTTTACGATATTTTTGCTACTAAAAAAAGATATTTTTTATATTTAAAACAATTTAAAAAGATTTTTCTTACGAAAAAAAATTGTATAAAAAAAGAATATGTAAAAATACCGTTAAAGAAATAATTTAAAAAATCGGAAAACGGCGGTTTTCCGTGTCAATAGGAAAAAAAAATATTTTTCTATTGCCAAACAAAAAAATAACTTTATTTTAAAAACAATATTTTGTAATAAAATGACATAGGGATATACAATCTATTGTGTTATTTTTAATTATAATTGGAGCGGACAATGTCGGATACATCCTTGAAAACAGCCTTTATAGACGAAAATGAAGACGCAAACACGGAGCTGTCCCACATTGTCAAACGTGATGGAACGCAGGTCATTTTCAATTCTGAAAAAATCATGTCGGCGATCCGTCGCGCCGGAGAAGCGACAGGAGAATACGATGAGGAAGAATCTGCGTTGCTGACCAATCAGGTTACAAAAGTTCTACGTCATCGCTTTTCCAAAGGTATCTTACCGACAATCGAACAAATACAAGATGTTGTCGAGCAAGTTTTAATTTCTGCGAATTACTATAAAACAGCACGCGCTTATATCGTTTACCGTGAACAACGTAGCAAATCGCGTCAAGATAAAAAAACTCTGATTGATGTTGCCTCTTCCGTCAATGAATATCTGGAACGTGCGGATTGGCGTGTCAACGCGAATGCTAATCAAGGATATTCCTTAGGCGGTTTGATTTTAAACGTGTCCGGAAAAATCATAGCGAATTACTGGCTTTCCCATGTATATCCCCAAGCCGCCGGAGAAGCGCATCGCAACGGTGACTTTCATATACATGATTTGGACATGCTGTCCGGATATTGCGCCGGTTGGTCGTTACGCGCCTTGTTGCAAGAAGGTTTGAACGGGGTTCCGGGAAAGGTTGAATCCGGCATTCCAAAACACTTGGGTTCCGCATTGGGGCAGATGGTCAACTTTTTGGGGACATTGCAAAACGAATGGGCGGGTGCACAAGCTTTTTCGTCCGTAGACACCTATTTAGCCCCCTTCATTCGCAAAGACAACCTGCCCTATGCAGAAGTAAAACAACATATCCAAGAATTTATTTATAATCTGAATGTTCCATCACGTTGGGGAACGCAAACACCATTTACCAACTTGACGTTCGATTGGGTGTGTCCGGACGATTTAAAGGAACAGGTTCCCGTCATCGGCGGAAAAGAAATGGATTTCACTTACGGGGATCTGCAAAAAGAAATGGATATGATCAACCGCGCCTATATTGAAATCATGACAGCCGGTGATGCGAAGGGACGTTTATTCACTTTTCCGATTCCAACATACAACATCACGCCGGATTTCCCATGGGAAAGCGAAAATGCGGATCTGTTGTTTGAAATGACGGCCAAATACGGTTTGCCTTACTTTCAAAATTTCATTAATTCCAGTTTGAAGCCGGGACAAGTTCGTTCAATGTGTTGCCGTTTACAACTTGATTTACGCGAACTTCTGGCACGAGGTAACGGATTGTTCGGTTCGGCGGAACAAACCGGTTCGGTCGGAGTCGTAACATTGAACTGCGCGCGCTTAGGCTATCTGTTCAAAGGAGATGAAGCCGGCTTGATGGCTCGTCTTGACGAGTTAATGGATTTGGCGCGTTCGACTTTGGAAATCAAGCGAAAAGTCATTCAACGCCATATGGATGCCGGTCTTTTCCCCTTTACGAAACGTTATTTGGGAACATTGCGCAACCATTTTTCAACAATCGGTGTCAATGGAATTAATGAAATGATTCGCAACTTCACCAATGACGAACACGATATTACCGATTCTTACGGTCAGGACTTTGCCAACCGTTTCTTAGAATACATCCGCAACAAGATGGTCGTCTTCCAACAAGAAACGGGCAGTATGTACAATTTGGAAGCGACTCCCGCCGAAGGAACGACCTACCGTTTGGCAAAAGAGGATCAAAAAAGATATAAAGACATTATTCAAGCCGGAACAAAAGCCGCCCCCTACTATACGAATTCATCACAGTTGCCGGTCGGTTTTACGGATGATCCTTTTACTGCTTTGAATTTGCAAGAATCCTTACAATCGAAGTACACCGGCGGAACCGTCATGCATTTGTACATGGGGGAAAGGATATCCGACGCAAAAGCCTGCCGCACTTTACTGAAAAGGATTTTGGAAAATTACAGAATTCCTTATGTAACGATCACACCGACTTTTTCCATTTGTCCGAAACACGGATATATATCGGGAGAACATAAATTCTGCCCGTTATGCGATGAGGAGCTCATTGCTTTAAAACGCCAGCAAGCCTGTGCCTGTTAAAGCAGGCTTGTCCAAGTAAATAAAAACGCTTATCATTAATAACAGCGAGGAAAGAACATGATGAAAGAAGAAAACATTCAGCTTTTGGACGAAGAACGTCAACCTTGCGAAGTATGGACGCGGGTAATGGGCTATTTCCGCCCCGTATCGGAATTCAACATCGGCAAAAAAAGCGAATATGCCGAACGTAAGTGTTTTTCCGAAAATAAAGCGCTTGATTCTTTTATGGATATAGCAGCGGAATAAAACATTATGTCTGTTATTATCGGCGGTATAGAATCTTTCACTACGGTTGATTTTCCGGGAAAGCTTGCCGCCGTTTTATTTTGTTTGGGTTGTCCCTTACGCTGTCCCTATTGCCATAATCCGGAATTGCAAGATTTTAAAGCGAAACCTTTTATCTCGTGGCAGACCTTCATTGAATTTTTAGACAGCAGAAAAAACCTGTTGGACGGTATCATCTTTTCCGGCGGAGAACCTTTGGCTCAACCCGACTTGTACGAATCTATGAAAACCGTCAAAGAAAAAGGATTTTCCATCGGATTGCACACTTCCGGAGTAAATCCGGAACGTTTGAAACAAGTCCTGCCTTTATTGGATTGGGTTGGGTTTGACGTTAAAACATTATTTGACGTTTATGAACAGCGAATTCCTCACGCTATGGGACGAACGGTCGAAAATTGTCTGGATCTTTTAATCGATTCAAATGTTGAATTGGAAGTGCGTACAACATTGGATCCCCGTGTGATTTCAAAACAGGAATTAAAAGAACTTTCTTCAATTCTATACGACAAAGGCGTTAAAACTTACGCGTTGCAAGAATACCGTTCGCATCGCTTTGAACAAAATCCCCCCTCTTTTCAAGAGTGTAAGGCTTTTTTCACAGACAACGCTTTGCTGTCCGAAATAAAATCATTGTTTAAAAACTTTATTATCCGCCGTGCATAGCTTTATTTCTGACCCAAAAGCATTTAAAGGGCGTGGAATATTTTTTGTTGACACAAAAGTTCATTTTCAGAAATAGAAGCATATCATCTCCGAAATCGGACACGGACATTAATTTTTTATTGTTTTTCAACACTTTATCATTACACAAAATTTTATTTCTGTAACTGTAACAAAGAAATATTTGTAAAAAAATAAATGTAACGAAAAAACGACATCTCCTCTTAAAAAAAACTTGTAATCTTGAAAAAGTGAATGTTCTTCATTTTTTTATCTTTCCTTCCGCCATTAAAGCAACACGACAAAAAGAAAAGTTCTTGATACATTGATAGTTAATGAGATTCATATTTCCGAAGAGCGCATTTTTTTTCCAGCAAATACTCCACACTTTTTTATAGAAAAAAACAGAAACCGCAACATTGAATAACGTTTTTCAAACAATGCCTGTCTTATCGCCTTTTTCATTTTCATCAAAAAAAGAAGCTCAAAAATATCTCCGGAAAACAAGTATTTCTATAACCGAAGTCAATTTCGCTTTCAATATCAGTATCTTCAATCGATAATAATAAATCTGACAATAACGCTACTCAAAAAAGCAACCCCTTTTTTTCATCAAAAAAAACGACTCCCGTTCTGGCGTTTTTTTTAAGCCTTTTATTAAAAAAACGACAAAGATAAAATTTGCATGAACTCTCAAACGATTGACACAGACAGATCTTTTCGGAATGGAAATAAAAGTCGAATTTTATGTTTTTTGTTTTGTTCTTAAAAAATTTTCACCCGCAAATATCAAAAACATCAACATTTCATGTTAATCAGAGTCGGAAAATGTGCTTTTGCTATCTTCAATACGGCTGTAAAAGAGTTCTCAAACGGATAGGAACAGAAAAGACTGTTTACTCCCTATGATGCTTTGAGGATCTTTAACGCTTAAAACCTATAAAAAGATAAGAACCGTCACCGAATCCGGAGTTAATATCGAGGGAAGAAATTTTCAAAGATATAAAAGAAGCGTTCTAAGGATAAACATACTTTTTTCAGACCAATTTGAAAACAGAGTTTGAAAACACAGGACGCAAACAAGAAAGTCAAGATATGCCTCATTAAAAAAGCCCCTCAATCAGAGAGGCTTTTTCTAAGAAAACGTTTTTTCCATTGAAGTTTTTTATCACTTTCTGACAGACTTCAGAGACAAAACCTTTTTCAGATCATTTTTTCCAACATATCTGTAATCGGATCCAAAGCACTTGTATCGACCTGTTCAACCTTGCCTTGATCGCACGCCGAAGCCACCGCCGGATCGATCGGCAAGCGTGCCGTCGTTTCGATCCCGAAATCCTGCGCCGTTTCCTTTATTCTGGATTTGCCGAAAACTTCCAGTTCCTTGCCGCAATCGGGACACTTGAAATAAGACATATTTTCAACCAAACCTAAAATCGGGATATTCATCATTTTTGCCATTTTAACGGCTTTTCCGACAATCATCGAAACCAATTCTTGTGGAGACGTTACGACAATGATCCCGTCAACCGGCAAAGATTGAAAGACTGTCAAAGGAACATCCCCCGTTCCCGGAGGCATATCGACAAACATCATATCCACATCGTTCCAAACGACTTCCGTCCAGAATTGACGAACTGTTCCGCCAATGATCGGACCGCGCCACAAAACAGGATCACTGTCGTTTTCCAACAACAAATTGACTGACATCATTTCTATGCCTGTTTCCGTTACAGCCGGCATGATCCCCAATTCGTTACCGAAAGCTTTTTGCGTAATCCCGAACGCTTTGGGAATGGACGGCCCCGTAATATCCGCGTCTAAAACTGCCGTTTTAAAACCGCGCCGATTCAAAGCCACCGCCAACATCGACGTAACTAAAGACTTGCCGACACCGCCTTTTCCGCTGACGATACCGACCACTTTTTTAATTTTGCTCAATTCGTTAGGTTTATCTTTTTGAATTTCTTTTCTTTCCGCGCAATTGGAGCTGCAATTGGCGCAATCGTGATTGCATTCGGCCATAAGGTTGTCCTCCTGTAAAAAAACCGTTTTTTTTAATACCTCCGGAAACGTTTTACGTCAATCACCGACTATGATATATTTCCGGAAATTATGAAAGGTAACATCATGAAACAAGAAAACGCCCCTTTTTCAGGAAAAGCGGAGGTCTATGCCAAAGGTCGTCCCGAATATCCTATGACAGCTATTTCATTTTTGAGCCGGAACGGATTTCAGAGCGGGAAAAAAATAGCCGATATAGGAGCGGGAACAGGATTGTTTTCCAAAGCCTTGCTTAAGACAGGCGCTGAAGTCTTTGCCATAGAACCCGACGACGACATGCGTGCAAAAGCTTTTCACGATTTGTCTTGTTTTCCTTTGTTTCATGCCATTGACGGTTCCGCGGAAAAAATCCCCCTGCCCGATCAAAGCGTAGATTTCATTACAGCCGCTCAAGCTTTCCATTGGTTCGATAAAAGCGTTTTTAAACGGGAATGCCTTCGTGTTCTCAAACCGCACGGCAGAGTCGCTTTAATTTGGAATGTTGAAATATTCGGTTCGGATTTCTTTAAAGATTACGGTATCATCTTGAAAAAACACACTCATAGCAAAGATCAATCCGAAGAGGAAGCCGCTTATCTGACGGAAAACTACTTTTTCAAACCGGCGGAAATTTTTCTTGATTCTTTCCAACGGCTTGAATTTGAAAACAATTTATTTTTAAATTTGGACACTTTTATCTGTCAGGCGACCTCTTCATCCGCCTCTCCGAAAAACGGCGATCCGGAATATATTCCCTTTGTTGCGGAACTGAAAACCTTGTTCGAGCGTTACCAAAAAAACAATACCTTGTTTTACCCTTATAAAACGGTTTTATACTTCGGCACCGTTGAGACGAAATAAGAAAAAACCTTGATAAAAATCCTTCCGCTATATCAACATTCCCTTTGTTAGAAGATTTTCGGAGCCGGAAACAAAGTCGTCGTTACACATTTAAAAGGTTTCAAATAAATGGAAATTTTTTCCGCCGCCTTTAAACGTGCGGGATCGTTATCTGCCTTGTTCAACAAAACCGCACACGGGAAAGGCGTCTTTTCCAAATATCCTTTTTCAATAATCTTGGTGACCTCGCGCGGCGTGATACGTTTATTCTCATCGTCCGTTTTTAAAATTTTCATGACTTCCTCAACACGGAAACATGTCTCTTTCAATTTTCGACCGATACAATCCAAACCAACGACAACCACAACAATATCCGTTCGTAAAGGCAAGACGGGTTCGCTGATGATCGGCGCTTTTAACGGTAACATTTTCGCCCCATCCGCTTCGTTAATCGTGACGTCCGCCAAACATAACGTCTTTTCAAAAACAACCGGATCGACCAACCCGATCTTGCGATCGTCAAACGGTTTGCCGACAACAACAAATCGATCCGTCTGCAGTTTCCTTTCAATTTCGTCAACACGCCACGCCAACAAAGAACGCGGTTCGGGGTGTTTCATTTTCGTGGTTGTGGTAACGGCGACTTTCAAACCTTCTTTATGATACTCGCTTGCCAACGTGCGCAACACACTGGTTTTTCCACCGCCGCCAACAACGGAAATCAAAGAAAACCGCTTTGTCCCGAATAACAAAGAATGTAAACTCATTTTAAAAATTCCCCGACTGCAAACAATACCGTTTCCAATTCTTCCTTAGTTGTAAAGAAGCCTGAAGAAAATCTGACAGTTCCCTGCGGAAAAGTCCCCAATGTTTTATGGGCGCTCGGAGCGCAATGCATGCCGCAACGCGTCATAATGCCAAATTCGGATTCCAGAAAATAAGCCGCATCAGCGTTGTCTTTTTCTTTAAAATCAACGGAAACAACCCCTGTCCTGCCTTCGGTCGTTTCCAATCCGACCAGTCGCAAACCGTCTAGAGAACTCAAGCCGTCAATTAAAAAGGCGGTATCGTTCATGATTTTGTCTTTGACGGGATTTTTTGAAACAAACTCCAAAGCCGCGTTCAACGCATAGATTCCTGAAAGATTAGGCGTTCCCGATTCAAATTTATCGGGTAAAAAAGGGGGGATTTCTTCGGTATCGGACACGCTTCCCGTTCCGCCCGAGATCAGCGGATCAAGTGTTTCCGCCAGACGTTCGGACAACAACAGGCACCCCAATCCGGGCGCCGCCATCAAGCCTTTGTGCGCTGAAAAAGCCAGAGCGTCAAAGCCTGAACAATCAAAGTCTATTTTTTCGACACCGGCTGTCTGCGCCGCATCAATGCAAACGAAGACGCCTTCTTTTTTTGCTTGAGAAGCGACTTCTTCAATCGGTTGAATTGTACCGCAAACATTGGAAGCGTGCGTCAAGACGACAGCTTTTGCGCCTTTCAAATGCGCTTTAAAATCAAGAAAATCAAAGACGCCCCGCCCGTCCGATTTCACCCGATAAAAATCGGCTTTGATCTGGTTTAACGGACGCATCACGGCATTATGTTCCAAAGAAGATACCAGAACTTTATCGCCCGCGCGCAATAATCCTTTGATCATCATATTGATCGCCGTTGTCGCTCCGGCGGTAAAAATTACGCGATGCGGGTCTTTGACTCCGAACATCTCCGCTGTTTTTTTGCGCCCCTGAAAGACGTTTTCTCCAACCTCATAGGCCAAAGAATAGCCCCCGCGGGCGACATTGACTCCCGCTTGGGTCAAATAATATGTGCACGCTTGAACGACACCGTCCGCCTTTGGAAAAGACGTCGCCGCGTTATCCATGTAAATCAATCGTTTTTCCATACCGTCTTCGCCCCTTTGCCGTCATAAAGATAAACAGCTTCCACTTCATCGCCAAACAAAGCGGAATTATTCACCGCCTTTTCTTCATCAAAAGAAAGACACGTCCCGCAAGACGAAGACACTTTGCGCGGCACGGGACGCAAAGTCGCCTTAAATCCCGCCGCTTTGAAATTTTCCGCCGCCTGCATTGCGGCAAAATGAGAATGAAAAGTTGCTATGTACATAACTTGAAAATAACAGCTTTTTGTTTTTTTTGAATATTTTTCTTGCCCTGTAAAAATAATCATATAACCTTGATCATTAAAGACGGTTTGATTTCTTTGTTTTTTTGTGTCCGCCGATTTCGGTCATAATCGAAAAATATCTGAATAAAACGTCTGTTTCGGGTTCGTTTTCCGTTTTGAACAATTTCAAAAGCGGTAGAATCATAACCGAATGGGTTACATGATGAATAAAAATATTTTGACAGGTTCGGAAGCTCGTCAGCTTCTATCAACCGCCATCTTGATAAATGTCACGCCTTTGTTAAACATGATTGACATTACTATCATAAAAAATATCGTTTTTTCTTTCCGTTTTATGCTGGCAAAAAGAAAATCCAGAACAAAAAAAACAATTATTGACGATATTTTTAAATTCTTGAAAAAAAACAATATCATTCAAACAGACTCAAACTTTTCCAAAGCAGACCGGCAAAATTTGTTCAGCTTATTGATCCCATTTAAAATCGGAAGTCATGCCGTCATTCTTTTCCATTGCCCGTCTGGAAAACGTATCAAGTTGATAAAAAAAGAAAAAATAACCTCAACCGGTCTTTTTTCCTTACACGGTTCATTTTTTCGCAAAACGCAAAAACATTTTCAATTCAACAAGAGTATTTCAAAATCGAAAAACAATACTATCCGGCGGCGACTTTTTCAATCCCCCCCCTCAAACGTCTTTTTGTCATGCCTCAAATAAAAAAACATCCGGCGTAACCCTGTTCACAGAAAACATGAAACCTTTGTCGCCGGCACTTGACTTAAGATACTTGCTTTTAAGGAAGATACCATGACTGAAAAAAAATTTCTGATTTTTACAGGATTGATCATCGGCATCATATCGGTTGCACTAACAGTTTACGGCAATCCCGCCAACATGGGGTTCTGTATAGCCTGTTTCATCCGCGATACGGCAGGCGCTTTAAAACTGCATACGGCACCGGTCGTCCAATATATGCGTCCGGAAATCGTCGGGCTGGTTTTGGGAGCGGCTCTATCGGCTTTGATCAGACGAGAATTCAGCCCTAAAGGCGGCAGTTCACCTTTTATCCGATTTATCATCGGATTTTTTGTTATGACCGGCGCTCTGGTTTTTTTGGGGTGCCCGTTTCGCATGATCTTACGTCTGGCAGGCGGGGACTTGAACGCTTTAATCGCCCTTATCGGCTTTATTGCGGGTATCGGCGCGGGTG
The DNA here is from genome assembly GCA_944390195.1 of uncultured Alphaproteobacteria bacterium. Taxonomy (GTDB): domain Bacteria; phylum Pseudomonadota; class Alphaproteobacteria; order CAAGCB01; family CAG-977; genus UBA11549. The sequence continues at coordinate 93,156 of CALXOZ010000007.1, read as the reverse complement.
TGTTTTTTCTTAAACGTGGTTTTTCGCTTAATCGCGCCTATCCGCAATCCAAAATCGAAGGTTTGCTTTTTTCGATTCTGCAAATCGTTTTCCTGATCGTCTTTGCCGCCGTTCCGACTTTGTTGGTTTTCAGCACAAACGGTCCGGGATCAATGCACGCTCCGTTCCTGTTGTCTTTGGCGGCAGGGTTGGTTGTCGGATTCTTCGCCCAAAAAAGCAGGTTGTGCATGGCAGGTGGTATACGCGATCTGTTTTTATTCAAAGACATCACCTTATTATCGGGCTTTGTGGCTATTTTCGTTGCCGCTTTGATCGCCAATTTGACCGTTGATCAGTTTCATCTGAGTTTTGACGCGCAACCGGTCGCTCATACCCAGCATTTATGGAATTTTTTGGGAATGTCGGTCGTGGGCTTCGGCTCCGTCTTGTTGGGCGGTTGTCCTTTACGCCAGTTGATCCTGTCGGGAGAAGGAAATACCGATTCCGCCATGACGATTCTGGGCTTTGCCGCCGGTGCGGCTTTTGCGCATAACTTTAACTTGGCCTCTTCCGCGACAGGAGCCACTACAGGGGGGAAAGTCGTTGTTATTACAGCACTTGTCTCTTTAACCCTCATCGCTTTTTTTGCCACTTTTAAAAAGAAAGAAAATAAATGATTGAAATTAATGCTTGCGGGCTTTCCTGCCCAGAACCGGTCGTGATGCTAGCAAAGGCTTTGAAAGAAAAGCCAACGGAAGTCATCATTCATGTTGACGCACCGGCAGCTTGCGAAAATTGTACACGTTTCGCAACAAATTCCGGTTATACTGTCGAAAAATCAACTCAAGAGAATAAAACGGTGCTCATATGTCGAAAAAAACACTGACACAACTTTGTCAAACAGCCGGATGCGCTGCTAAAATCGGTCAAGGCGTCCTTAATGAAGTCGTAAGAAATTTGCCACGCTATGAAAACCCGCAATTGCTGTTGGGGTTTGATACCAGTGATGATGCTTGCGTTTATGATTTGAAAGACGGAAGATACTTGATCGAAACGGTAGACTTTTTTCCGCCGATGGTTGATGATCCTTACGTTTTCGGACAAATCGCCGCTGCAAACGCATTAAGCGATATTTATGCCATGGGGGGCAAACCGTTTCTGGCAATGAATTTGTTATGTTTTCCGACTTGTTTGGAATTGGAACGCGTCAAAGCGATCCTGCAAGGCGGGCATGACAAAGCCGTTGAAGCCAAAACCGTTATCGCGGGCGGTCATACGATTGACGACTTTACGCCGAAATACGGCTTATCCGTTTCCGGATTTGCCACGCCGGATTCTTTGCTGACCAACGCGGGGGCAAAAGAAGGCGATGTGCTGGTTTTAACCAAACCGCTCGGCACGGGAATTTTGACAACGGCTTTAAAAGCGGAAATGTTGGAAGAAAAAGACTATCAGGCTTTAATCAACTCCATGACAAAGCTAAACAATATCGACTTGAGCGGTATTGAAGTACATGCGTGTACAGATGTCACAGGCTTTTCTTTAACAGGACACAGCCGCGAAATGGCGGACGGAGCCGGCGTTACGATAGAAATTTTTGCCGAACGCGTTCCGCTTTTCGATTCTGCATTGCATTTTGCACGCATGGGAATGATCCCCGCCGGAGCTTATCGCAATCGGGACTTTTTAAAAGACAAAGTCGTTTGCGATGAAATGCCCCTTGAATTAACGGACGTTTTGTTCGACCCGCAAACCAGCGGAGGGTTACTGATCGCTCTTCCCGAAAAGGAAGCGGCAAAGATCAACGCACCGGTGATCGGACAAGTTCTGCCACGCACACAAAACAGCATTCATATAAGGAAAACAGCATGATTGACAATCTTATCATTATTCGCGGAAGCGGCGATATCGCTTCGGGTAGCATTCACCGTTTGGTAAAATGCGGCTTCCCTGTTTTGGCTTTGGAAACGCAACGCCCCTCGTCCATCCGTAGACACATCGCTTTTTCGGAAGCTGTTTATGACGGTTCGGCGACAGTTGAAGACGTTACAGCAGAATTGGTTAAAAATGTCGATGAGGCTCTGGCATGCATGCGACGCGGCAATCCGGCTGTCATGATAGATCCGAAAGCTGAAGTTTTATCAAAATTGCGGCCTTTGGCTGTTGTCGACGCCATTTTAGCCAAGCGCAACATCGGAACGCATCGGGATATGGCACCGATTACGATTGCTTTAGGGCCGGGGTTCAGCGCGCCCGAAGATGTTGACGCCGTCATTGAAACAATGCGCGGACATGATCTGGGGCGCATCATTACGAACGGAAGCGCTTTGCCGAACACCGGCGTTCCGGGGATTATCGGCGGTTACGGCATTGAACGGGTGAACTTTGCCCCATGCGCCGGAACGTTGCGCAACGTGCGTAAGATTTCGGACTATGTCGAAGCCGGAGAAACCATTGCCATGATTGATGACACGCCTGTAACGGCGCAAATTTCGGGAATTATCCGCGGTTTGATCCGAGACGGTTTTCAGGTCACGAAAGGATTTAAAATCGCCGATGTCGATCCGCGCAAAGAACAAAAGAAAAATTGCTTTACCATTTCGGATAAAGCTCGTTGCATTGCGGGTTCCGTTTTGGAAGCAATCCTTTATCTGCGCCGGATCAAAGGGATTTAGCCGTCAGTTCCCGATATTGTTCCAAAGGCAGATCTTGTTGATAAAACAGCTTGTAAAAGCGTTTTGTCTCTTCGTACATATCATATTTCGCTTTTTCCGGATAAAGGACTTTAACCAACCAGAGCAACCCCAAAAAGCGGTTTACCGCCGGCGGAGACGTGATCCAGCTGTACGGCTTGTCGGGGACGCGATAGATTCTTTTTGCTTTAACAGCGGGAACCGTCTGCCAGACCGGATTTTTGAAAACAGCGTTATAAGCCGCCGTATCAGCAATGACATATTGCGGATTCCAAATCAAAATCTGTTCCAAGTTGACCTCATTCCCGCCTCCCGTTGTCAAAACAACGGGGAAAACGGCAACATTATCCCCCACAAAATCAATGACTTGCCCGTGAAAACTTCCTTTTCCCAAAACCGATAAAGCTTTATTGCCTGTAATAAATAAAATACGCTTTTTCGTTTTGATATCGGACAGGATATTTGAAACTCTGTCATAGACTTCTTGCGTATAAGCGGCAAATTCAGCTCCTTTTTGTTCCAAATTCAGCAACTCGCCTAACAATAAGTAAGACTTTGGCGTGTTTTTCAAAGACGAATCAATATGAACGGTTTGTATTCCCAAACGTTTTTCCATTCTATCCATATCGGCTTGAATTCTTTCCTTTGCCTCACCGATATCAACGAACAGCTGCGGATTGATAACCGCCAATTCTTCCAGATTCAAATCCGCCGACCCGTAAAGCTGTCCGACAACTTTTTTTTGACGATCCTCCTCGCTTAAATGAGCCTTTTGAGATTCCCTGTTTGATAAAGCCGCAACTTTTTGCGGTGCAAACGTCATCAAAGTCATTTGAGCAATCGGACCGGAAGGAACGACACGATCTATTTTTTCAGGAATTTCCAAAGTTCTTCCGGCAGAATCGGTAAACGTCCGAGCTTGAACGCAAGTACAAAACAATAAGACGAACAGAAAAAAAAATTTATTTTTCATCAAAACGTTCCGCCCTGACCTGTATCATCTGCGCAACAATGCTGACGGCGATTTCAGCCGGTGTTTCCGCTTTGATCGGCAAACCGACCGGCGTAATGACACGATTGATCTGTTCTTTGGAAAATCCGTCTTCCGCCAGACGTTCGCATAAACGTTCGTACTTCGCCGCACTGCCGATCACACCGACGTAACATGCCGGTGTTTTCAATACCTGCACTTGCAAAATATAATCGTTTTGATGACCGCGTGTCATAATCAAAACAAAATCGTTTTCCGTAATGGTGATTTCTTTTGCGATATCGTCAAAGCCGCTTAAAATGATTTTTTCGGCATCGGGGAACAGATCCGCAGAAGCGAATTGTTCGCGTTCTTCAAACAGCGTATAGCGGAAACCGACCGAATGCAACAAAGGCGCAACGGCTTGAGCCACATGTCCGCCTCCGAACAAATAGACTTGTCCGGACAAAGAAACCGGTTCGGCATAAAGTCGTGAACCGTCCTCTTTTTTACTTTGCTTTGCTTTGCGCTTTAACAAAGGCTTGAATTCTTCACCGCTTTCAATCCCTTCAAATCCATTTTCGGGCGTATAGAATCCCATTTCCCATTTAAAATCAGAAGAAATACGCGCGACAATCCAAGCGTCTTCATGTTTGTCGATCAATGTCAAGGCACGGTTGCAAAAATCAAGAGCGTTTTGATCAACATATTGGAACAAAATCGTAACGTTTCCTCCGCAAATCATGCCGATATCGGCAACTTCGTTCGCACAAAGCCGATAATCTTGAATAAAATTCTTCTTTGTCTTCAACAATTCTTTGGCTTTGATTTCCGTTTCATATTCGACCCGTCCGCCTCCGACCGTCCCGATCGTTTTCGATTGTTCACTGACTAACATATGCGCCCCCTTACCACGCGGACAGGAACCGCTATTGTCAATAACCGTACATAAAACCGCTTTTTCCCCTTTTTCCAATTCAGCTTTTAATGTTTCCAATATATGTTTCATTTTTATTCCTTTTATAAAACGAAGGCGGAACAAACAACCGCTCCGCCTTTTATTTAGTCAAATCAGAACTTCGTTGACAAGGTCAAAAAGAAATTTCTTCCTTCTGAAGGATAACCGTCAGACAACTCATAATTTTCATCAAAGATATTTGCCGCTCCGATTTCAATATCCAAGTTTTTCGTCGGGCTGTAAACAAACTTCAGATCAGCTGTCATAAATCCTGCTGATTTCACCGCATCCGCCGGAGCCACCGCACCGGATTCCGCCGGAGAACCACTTGCTGGGGAATAGCGCGAAGAATACGCCGTAATCACAGGAACCACGCGCCAACCTTCTGCAAAACCGATATCCGCATACAGATTGAACTTATGTTTCGGCACATTCGTTACAACCGACAACAACGGATTGTCTTTGAGTTTTTTACGCAAATAGGTATATCCCATACCGACAGAAATATCATCACTGAATTGATAACCCATTGCCAATTCCAAACCGTAGGATCTGGCTTTACCGACATTTTGCACCTGCATACAAGCTACTCCGCGACACAATTGTGTCGGGTCGGGAATGACCGCCATTAAAGCGTCTTCAATATCATTATAGAAAATATTGCTTTCAATTTTAACCTGATCCGCAAACGTGTCGGTGAAACCGATTTCATAATTAATCGCTTTTTCCGCTGTCAACATCGGATTTTCAATGTATGTGTTTTGACGTGTTGAAAAACGTTCTTTTTGCGTTGCAAAACGGCTTTTTTTCGCCACACCCGCATAAACCGTCCCCGTATCGCTGTAACGATGCCGCAACGCTATCATCGGATTAAAAGAATCATCATCTTTCCGATAATCAAGTCCGGCTAAATCGGGATTGTTTTTCGGAGCTTTCGTTTCCAACCAATCATAGCTGGCACCGACAATCAAATCCGTATCCACACTCAGATGAACAGTGTCTTCCAACGCAACGGAATATGTGTCATCAACATACCTTTCCCATAAATCGTCCGTATACAACTCGCGTTTTGTATGAACGTCACGGCGATAATGGAAAGCCGCTTTCAAAGTATTATAGTCGTTAAAATCAAAACCGCCTTCGATATTCGCTCCAAAAGCATAGTCCTGATAATCATCGGGGGCAAATCTGGTTTGTGTCAGCGACGGATCGGTGTAAAAATACATGCGATTAGAATATTCGTCATAAAAAGCGCGTGTTTTAACATACCCCGTTTCTCCAACCGCCGTATTTGTCAGCGTATAAATTCCCCAATGGTTATAGGGATCATAACGTCTGTATGAATTTGCAGTCGGCACGCCTTCCCAATACGGGATTCCCATAATGGCGTGCTGATAGTTATACGCGATCACATATTCGTCCGTTTCATTCGGCGTATAACCCAATTTAAAGTTGAACTTATAGTCTTTGGAATCTGAATTTTCACGATATCCGCCATCTTCGGCACCACCTGCGACCGGCGTATAATCACGGGACAATTTCCAATGATTAATATCATTGTATGTTCCGCCCGTTTGTAAATACCAATCCCCTTGATTTGTTCCTACGTTAAAACTGTTTTGAATGCCGTTGTATTTTCCGTCATTATCGAATTTAGCTCTGATCGTCAGGTTGCCTTCAATTTCTTTTGTCGGACGTTTCGTTACCAGATTGACCACGCCTCCTAAAGTGTTCGGTCCGTTTAAAACGGAACTGATCCCCTTTGCCACTTGAATTTCCGACAAATCGTTGGTCAAATAACGTTGCATATCGGGATCGTTGTCATATGGTAAAGCCTGAGAAACACCATCCACCATAACGGAAACTTGACGTGTTGTGAAACCACGAATGGAAACGCCTTTTTGGTTTTTCGCTCCGATCTGATATGTTATATCGACACCGGGTAATAAAGAAACGGCTTTATCCAAAGTATCCGAATCCGTATATTCTTGTATTTCCTCAGAAGTAACCGTATTCAGATTCCCGACATTTGAAACGGACTGATCTGCAACGGAAACGGAAATTTCCCCCAACCTGAAAATCTGATTATTCTGCATGGAAGCGCTTTCATTTGCCTGAGGAATCGAAGCGTCTTCTTTTTCGTTTGTATTGTTTTGTTTTTTTTCAATTTCCGACCGATTCTGCGCCGGAGTGTTTTTTTGAACGTTTTTTTCTGCAACAACAGCTTTATCCGTTTGATCAGCCTTGACATTTTGAGCGTAAGACGGTGAAACGGCAACAGCTAAGATGGAAACAGAAAAAAGAAAAACTTTTTTCATATTTTAAAATCCTTTTGGTTATGGTCACAGCGGAAACGAACCCCATGTTCATTCCGATGAACGGACCCAAAGCGAACACATCACCTTAGAAATGCATTCTTATGTAGTAAGATAAAACTTTCGATATTTTCAGGCAAGCCGTTTTCATAAAGAAAAGCCTCTCGAAAGAGGCTTTTAATTGAATTTTTTATTGAATTGTCCGTTTAATCCGGCTTGATATCTTCCGCCTTGTCGGCATAAGCAGCGACGTTTCGTGCGGCAATTTTTTTATTATTCAAACATGCCGCTCCGGCAACGCAGCCTCCTTCGCAAGCCATGACTTCGACAATGTTCCCTGTCGGACATTGCCCTTTTTTGGCCCACATCATCATTTCCCGAACAACTTTCGGATTCAAACCGTTGACACAGGTCGGACGGATATCGACCTTGCCCCCCGAAGCCACTTTGACAGATTCGGCGACACCACCGGTTAAAGCGAAATTTCTTGCCTGCTTTGACGTTTGTGTTTCAAAAACATAATCATCGCATTGAGCCAGTTCAATTGACATGGCTACGAACAACGCTCCCATTTCTTCAAAGTTCATCACATAATCGACAAATCGATCCTGCAAACCTTCTTTACGCTTGGCGACACAGGGGCCGATGAAAACCGTAATGCAATCAGGATATTTTTCCTTTGCCAGTTGAGCGGTATAATGCATAGGCGTTTCCGTTTCGGAAACATACGGTTTGAGCTCTGGAGCAATTTTTTTAACCATTTCCCGATAAGCCGCACAACAAGAAGTCGTCATGAACTGATCCCCTTTTTCCATGCGTTCGGCAAAGTCCTTAGCTTCCGTTTTTGCTGTAATATCCGCCCCTTGAGCCACTTCCATCACAATATCGAAACCGGCTTTGATCAAACCGGAAGCCACCTTGTTAATGCTGGCCGGCGTTTGCCCCGCAACTGCCGGCGCGACCATTGCAACAACTTTTTTATCCGACTTGATTGCCCTTAAGATATCAATCATCTGGCTTTTTTCAGCAACAGCTCCGAACGGGCAACTAGCCATGCAAGCACCACAACTTAAACAGCGAGACACATCAATCTGGGCATGTCCCGATCCGTTTTTTGTGATAGCCCCTACGGGACAGGCGTCCTCACAAGGCACTTTTATTTTCACAATGGCACTATAGGGACAAACTTGCATACACTTTGTGCAACTTTTACATTTTTCCCCGTCAATGACGGAACGACCGTTCTTAATCGAAATAGCTCCGAACGCACATGCCGTCGTACACGGTCTGGCAACACAACCTTGACATAAATCCGTTACATAAATACGGCTGGGAACACATCCTTGACATGCCGTATCAATCACCGTTAAAACGGTTTCATCGGGTCTTTCCCGTTCAAGAGCGCGGGCGGCATATTCACTTAAATGCGTTTTATCGTCATCTTCCTCGATCGAACCGCCCAAAGCCGCTATGGCGCGTTCCCGTAAAATGGCACGTTCTTTGTGAATACAACAACGGAAAGGGACTTCCGCATGCTTCGGGCGCATATCAAAAGGTACGCCATCAGCTTGTTTAAGAAAGTCGCCTGATAAAAAAGCCTTGATCAAACGAACCATGACTTCGCGGCGCAAAAGAACGGTATTGACTTCTGTTTGCATATTCCTACCCCTTATACAACAATCAGTTCTTTCAATTTATCAATCACTTTTTCAACACTGGCTTCGCCAATCATCTCGTCATTTATTTTAACAAACGGAGCTTTTATAAATCCCGAATCCGGATTTTGACACATACCCAAACACGTCTGCGCCGATATATCGACTTTATCTTTCCATTCAGGAGGAAGCATACGTTCCAAATCCTGCAACTTGGAAGCTCCCATGACAAAACATGTCGTTCCCAAACAAATCTGTACTTTAATCTTTCCTTCGTTTAGCATAAAACTCTCCCCGTCAAATAAAATGTAAAGACACTTGTTTCAAATATTTTTGCGTTAAGATTTTTTCCATGCGCTTAACAACGTTTTTGCGTAATTCCAATTCCAACGGTAAATCCGGATCAAAATGCGCCTGATTGACTTTTGCCCCGACCATAAAAGTGATGCAATCGGAATCCAAAAACAGATTGACAAGTTTTCCCGCCGCATCATCGGGCAGTTCTTCAGGGGCGTCTTCAAGATATTCGACGGCTTTGCTCAAGGTCAAAACTCCTTCGGTAATCAGATCCACCCCCTCCATATAAGAATTCGCCGGCAAAGCCCCTTTGACAAACATTTCCGTCGTGATAGGACGATTTAATTCTCTGGAAACCAGATTTGCCGTCGTCCCTCCGCAAATGGCTTTTTTTCCTTGATAATTAATAAATAAATGAGCGTATTCGGCATCTCTGTCCGCGTAATAAGGCGGTCCGGTAAAAACTAACAGACTTCGCGGTTCCCGCCAATGCAAAACCATGCAGGATATATCGTCTTTGGCTTTGCGTTCAGGCTCTTTCGTTTGCGCTTCGGCGACAACTTCCTGTGCCAGCTGGCGGCATGACATATCAGGTATCAGGCTCAGACGCCTTTCAACAAAATCAATCAAGCCTTCCCTTCTCCATCCCAGCTTATATGTCGCCCCGCCCAATCCGGATTGGGTTACACCGTCTGAACAAAATAAAAGCCGGTCTCCGACATCCATATCAATTGTATAAGTACGCATGAAACGGTTCGGGAATTTTTTTGAAACGATCACTTTTGCTTCCTGCGGAACGACTTTCCCGTTTTTGATGTACAAAAACTCCGGATTTCCCTCTTCAACGATTTTCACCGCCCCCGTTTCCGAACAATCCGCCACTGAAAAAGTCGCGTAACTGATTTTACGCACCTGACACACCGGCAACGAGTTCATGACGATTTCTGCGGCTTTCATCAAATTATGACCGGCAGCAACGAATTTTAAAATCATAGTCGCCGTCATATTTGCCAAAATATTCGCCTTTACACCGCTGCCCAACCCGTCCGAAAGCACCGCTATCAATCGCCGTTCTTCGGGATAACGTTTTGATATGAAAAAATCGCCGTATGTGTTTTGATTATATTTTTTTTGTTGGGAACATCCGATATCAATAAACAACGTTTCGTCCGCACCGATCATTCATCATCCTCCTGTTTATAGCCTTCAGCGATTTGGCTTAACAAGAGTTCGGTATCAACCATGTGTTCTCCAAGCAAGCAAGCAATATTTTGCACTGTGGCAATATTTTTTTCAATGACTTCTTGAGCCTTTTTGGCAATTTGCTCCCGTCTTAGTTGGGTTTTCGTAACATCGGTGATAATAGCTCCGACCAATTTTCCGGCATCAATTTCAAACAAGGAGATATCATATAATTTTTGTCCGATCGGGAAATGTTCTTTGTGCGTTTCCGCCCCTGTTTTTAAAGTATTTTTAAACAAGGCGGTACAGGGTAAGATTTTTTCAAGTTGCGCTCCGGCAATTCCGTCCGTTCCCAATTTAAACAGATCCATCAATTCGGGAGCGAACATTTTTACAAAAGCCTCGTTAGTTTCAACAATATTCAAGTCGGCATCGACAATCACGACGGCGGAAGGCATGCAACGCAACATAGCACTTGCTTTTCTGGCGGCGAGTTTTCTCATATAAGCCTGACACATGGACGGTTCGGCTTCTCCCGCCAAAAGCGCTTTTGCCAACCCGTGACAAGTGTTATACCCGCATCCTCCGCAATTCAACTGATCTTCTTGGGAATATTTTCCGATCAAGGCCAACGCTTCGGCAATGGAAGAAATCGGATATTTCGGTTTTTCGATCGGAGCGGGATCAAACTTTTCATTAACAACGACTTCTGGCTGATCCGGCACCCGTTCGCGCAAATGAGAATAATTTAAAATATCCGAAACCACTTCCAATCCGGCTTTGGACGAATTCGCCCCCGGTCCTGCCGTGCACCCGCCTTCACAAGCCAAAGCCTCGATAAACACCTTGCGTTTTAAGGTGTCGGGATCCAAATTTTTCAAAGCCGCTTTAAACCGTTGCACCGGACTGATGTTAATGAGCTGGATATCTTTCGGAGCCCCGCATATCTCTATTGTTTTGTTCATTCCGCCTTCTATGGGGTACAAAGCCCCTTCATCAGCTTCATACGGAACGAAAGTTTCACAAGGATCAACCGGAGCTTTTAATGTGATGCGCGCCTCCTCAAGCCAAGCCATTAATTCTTTAAATGTCAAAGAAACATTGATTAAATCGGGATGGCGGTCGGCTTCGTTTTTTTTGGCAATGCACGGACCGATGAAGACGACACCGATTTCTTCACCGTAAGTCTTTTTTAAAAACATGGCATGCGTCAATGCCGGAGAAGCAATCGGTGTTAAATAAGGAGTATATTCCGGCAAATAATAACGGATGTAATCGACAATGGCGGGGCAAGCGGTTGAAATGAACAAATTACGTTCAGAATTGGAAATGATTTTCGTTGTTTCTATGGAAACTTCCTGCGCCCCCAAAGCGGTTTCCGAAACCCCTTTAAACCCCAATTGCTTTAATGCCGATACGATTTCATGTTTGGAACAATCCAGTAACCCCGCCCAACTTGGAGCCAAAGAAACATAAACGTCCTTTCCCGATGCCAACAAGGCTCTGGCTTTATTGACATCATCGCGGACACGTTTCGCCTTTGAAGGACAAATTTCAACACAATGCCCGCAAGCAATACATTTATTCGCTATCACCGATGCGTGCCCGTTTTTAACACGAATGGCTTTCACACTGCATTGGCGTACACATTTATAACAATCATGACATTCATTTTCCAAGGTATATACGGGACTGGATTTATCCATTGAATTATCCTTCTACAACTTTATTTCCTTCCACAGCTTTATTCAAGACGGCTTTAAGCATTTCCGGCGTAACACCGCAATATACCGTACCGTTGATTTTCACATGCGGCCCTGTCGCACATTTGTTTTCACAACGTGCCCCGCACAAATCGATTTTAGCATCCAATTTTTTTTCTTTAACAAAATTTTCAATAAAAGACAGATTTTCCGCATTCCCGCGTGCAAAACATGAACTTCCCATACACACTGTAATGGCTATTTTCCCGTTTTCGGACATTATTTTCCTCATCTTTGGAATTAGTGATTTTGTTCACGCAAAATCTAGCTTAACAAAGAACAAAAATCAATCGTTACAGAAAATATTTTTCAGAAAAATCCTTTATTTCTGTGCCGTTTGAAATAGTGAAAAAAATCTCAAATAAATGAAATCCAGACTGGATTTTTTTACTTTTTCAGCCTAAACTGTCGATCTTAAAGGGTATTTGAATTTAGGAATTGCCATGAAAACAGAAATCCCTGAAAAAGTACTGGGACGCTTGACGCTTTACCACAGTATTCTGATAGAATACATTGATAACGATATTGACACGATTTCCAGCCCGCAAATCGCCGCACGCTTGAATATCGACGATTCTCAAGTGCGAAAGGATTTCAAGCTGCTCAACAATGCCGGTCGTTGCCGTGTCGGTTACAGCGTGCACGCGCTAAAGGATTCGATTGAAGACACTTTGGGATTTAAGATGACCAAAGATGCCGTTATCGTCGGCGCCGGACATTTAGGACTGGCTTTGGCGAAATACAGTGCCTTTAACGACTACGGTCTGAACATATTGGCTTTGTTTGACAACGACCCTCAAAAAGTCGACATGACTGTCAATAACAAACAAATTTTTCATATTTCCCGTTTGCCCAATCTGATGCAACGGTTGGGAATAGAACTGGCCATTTTAACTGTACCACGCGCTTGCGCGCAAAAAACAGCCGAGTTCTTGATCGACTCCAATATAAAGTATATTTGGAATTTCACACCGGCAGTTTTAAAAGTCCCTCATAATATTAAAGTGTGGAATGAAAATCTGATTGCCAGCTTTTTACAGTTCGCTTGCAGGAATTTACAAAAAGAGGATGAAGAGTAAATTACTTTTCAAACAAGGCGACCAGTTCCATATGGGGGGTAAAAGCGAATTGATCAACCGGACGCAACCGATTTAATCGGTAACCGCCCTGCATTAAAATACGGGCGTCCCGTATAAAGGTTACTGGATTGCAAGAAACAGCAATGACACGCGGTACGTCCGATAAGGCGAGTTGTTCGCATTGCGCTTTTGCACCGGCTCTGGGCGGATCGAAAACGACAGCATCGAAACCGTCAAGTTCATCAGGATAAAGAGGGGTTTCAAACAAATCGCGCAGATGTGTTTTTATTCTGCTTGAGGAAGCGGCATACAAAGCCGACAAAGCACAAGAAACATTGTCCACCCCGACGACAGTTCTTTTCTTTTTAAGCAAAGACAAGGCAAACGTTCCTGTTCCACAAAATAAATCGCAAATTCTTTTCGCCTTACCGGCATATTCGACGACCGTTTGCGTTAAAACCTGCTGTCCTTCAACACTGGGCTGTAAAAAAGCGCCCGCAGGAGGACACAAAATAAAATCGCCGATTTTTATTTCCGGTACATGTAACATGACAACAGGTTCCGGTTCTTGATTTACACCGGTACGCCAAGAAATACGGGCAATATCATTTTCATGGCTGAAGACGGCGGCACTTTGGCGCCATTGCAAATCAGGTTTGAAAGGAAAAGTGATCAAAATATCCGCTCCGCTATCCGTCAACTGGACAAATATGTCTCCCGCACCTGATTTTTTGGGGAAAAAATGTTTTTGATCCTTTAAATACGAACGCAAAGCCGGTATCAGCTTTTCCAGTTCCGGAACCAAAACAGTACAACAATTTATTTCTACAATTTTTGTACTGTGTTTTGCGTTAAAACCGAATCGCCGTTTCGATCCGTCCCAAGAAAAAGCGAAAGTTGCACGTCTGCGACTTTCCGGTTTGATAAAAACCGGATCGTCAAAATCCGTTACAATCTCTGCGGATTTGAGCAACTCTTTCAAACACTTCATTTTAAAACGACAGTAGGCTTCAACATTCAAGTGTTGTAAATTACACCCGCCACACTCATAAAAAAAAGAGCAAACAGGTTGAACCCTGTCCACACAAGGATCCAGAATTTTTGTCAAACGCCCCTGTTGACGGTCGACAATCTCGTATTCCACCGTTTCGCCCCAAAGCCCTCCCGGTATGAAGATATTTTCACCGTCATGCTTCAATACGCCGTCTCCTTGGCGCCCTAGATCAAAAACTTTTCCTTTAAACATTTTTTCCTGTTTTTAAATTGTTTTTACCATTACACTATAGCTTAAACAGATCGGAGTTTCCAATGTTGAAAATTTTAATTGCCGATGATCACGAATTGTTTTTAGACGGGTTGCGTTTGGTTTTATCCGGTTTGGATAGCAATATCGCTATTGATACCGTACACAACCACAAGGAATTGCAGGAAAAAGCAGACGGAACCGTTTTTTACGACCTCATTCTGACCGATTTAGCAATGCCTGGATTGAACTGGCGTGAATCGTTGCGTTTATTAAAGGAACACAATCCGGAAACACCCGTTGTCATTTTATCGGCTGTAACGGAATCCGAAAATGTTTTACAAGCCGTTGATATCGGCGCTTCGGGTTTCATTCCCAAAACCGCGTCAAGCAAATTAATTTTAAGCGCATTACAGTTAATTTTATCGGGCGGTTTGTACCTGCCCACGGAATTGTTGAATCTGTCCGAACATACGCACCCCCCTTTGGAACACAAGGGGCTGTTAACCCCGCGACAACTGGATGTTTTGCGCTTGATGGGACAAAGCAAATCCAACAAAATCATAGCCAAAGAGCTGGACTTATCTGAAGGAACCGTCAAACTTCATGTAACCGCCATTTTAAAAACCCTTAATGTTGCCAACCGGACCGGAGCTGTAATTGCCGGAAAGAAATTAGGACTGATTGATTAAATAATGACTGAAAATAAAAACGACACTTCCTCTACTTCATTAACTTCCTCTGGACTTTCTTCCAAAAAGGAAAAGTCTCACATTCCCGAATATTTACAATCCGTGTACAAACGACGTTATCTGGATCCGTTTTTATCAAAATTTTTCGATGACGAATGGGTCGCGGGACTCGGGAATTTTTTTTACGGCAGGAAATTAACCAAAATCGTTACCAGCGAAATCGTTCCCGGCAATGATGTTTTGCAGTTGGGGATAGCGTCGGGTTCATTTGAAAGAAACGTTGCTTCAAGAATGGATTCGCAGGGGGTTTATCACATTGAAGACGTTTCCTTCGCCCATATCCAAGCCGCAAAGCGGCGAGTTTCGCCTTGGTTGAATGTGGAAATGAAAAAACGGGATTTTACAATAGAAAATGATTGCCGTTATGATGTCGTGCTTGGCTATTTTGTGTTACACGAACTGCCGGACGCACGCAAAAAAGCCACATTGAAAAGAGCATTCAACGCTTTAAAATCAAGAGGGAAAATGATTTTTATCGACTATGCCCGCCCTCAAAAATTTCATTTGTTAAAATATCCCGTCAAGTTGTTCAACCGTTTGTACGAGCCATTCGCTGAAAGCCTTTGGTATAACGAAATCAAGGACTTTGCCCCTGAAACAGACAAACTCATCTGGGTGAAAAAGACGTTTTTTGGAGATATGTACCAATGCGTCATCGCTCAAAGGCGCTGAACGTTCTTCAAAACCTCAATCATGGAAACGGGATCATCGCAAAAAAAGCCGTCAACACCATGACGGTAAAGATAAACAGCTTGAGCGGGGTCGTTAACGGTATACGCCATTAAACGATACCCCGCTTTTTTTATCTCATTGATTAATGATACAGTCAACAAACGAGCGTCACAGTTAATCGAGTAGGCTTGAATTTTACGAGCGAAGAAACGCCAATCAGGACGAAGATCCTCAAGCAGCAGTCCTCTTTTTATATGGGGAGCTATTTTTCCGATTTCTTCCAAAGAATCCCAAGCGAAACTTGAAAAGAACACTCTTTTCGGATCGTCGAACCCCTTTTGACGAACGACTTGCCAGACCTTTTGCGCCGTTTCGCGCTCCGCTTGCCGGCAAGAAGGTTTTATTTCGATATTAACGCCGCCGTCGTACCCGTTCAAGCAGTCCAAGACTTCATCAAGAGTGGGTATCCGTCTGTCATTAATCAAAGAAACTTCCTTTAATTCTTTTAACGTCAATTGGTCTAAACGGGCGTGTACACCGCTTAAGCGATCCAAAGTTTCATCATGAAACACCACCGGTTGTTTGTCTTTGGAAAGCATCGCATCCAATTCAACCCAACGAACGCCCGATTGACAAGCATACCTGAAAGCTTCTATTGTGTTTTCGATTTCAACCGCTTTGGCTCCCCTATGACCGAAGACGACAGGAAAAACAAATGACATCTTTAACCTTTTTTCACAGTATATTATATTTAGGCAATTATAAATTTTCAGGACAAGTATTGAAATGAAATTTTTTCACTCATGGCGCAATGTTCCGCCCTCATTTCAAAACGCCGTTGTCGCAATCGGCAATTTTGACGGTTTTCACAAAGGTCATCGCGCTGTAGTGGAAACAGCCGTTAAAATAGCACGAAAAGAAAAGCGCCCCGTTGTTTTGATGACATTTGAACCGCATCCCAGCGGTTTTTTCCGTCCAGGAGGCAGAACATTCAGGATCACCCCGATTCGTTCAAAAGTCCGAGCCATTTGCCAATTGCCGATCGACGGTTTTTTTGTTTTTGCCTTCAACCGTTCTTTTGCCGACATGAGCGCGGATGATTTTATTAATGACGTTTTAATCAACGGGTTGCATGCCGCGCATATCGTTGTCGGAGAAGACTACGGATTCGGTAAAAACCGGCAAGGCGATATAGCTTACATTCGCAATCATTATCCGTCATTACCAGTAACCGCCGTTCCCAAATTAAGGGATCAGAATGCAGAAATCATCTCTTCCTCAAGAATCCGGTCATTTTTACGTGACGGCGAAGTGGAAAAGGCGTCAGGATTGATGGAACATCCTTTTGAAATCGAAGGTTATGTCATTCACGGTAAACAGCAAGGACGACTTTTGGGTTTTCCGACCATCAATATAAAACCTCAGGAATCCATTTTACCGCGCATTGGCGTATACGCGGCTTGCGTTGAAATGAACGGACAACATTACAAAGCGGTTGCCAATATCGGTACACGCCCGACCGTCAACGGCGAAGGTTTTTTATTAGAAGCGCATATTTTAGGATTTAACGGCGATCTGTACGGCAAACGTTTGCGTGTTAAATTATTGACATTCATTCGTCCGGAAGTCCGCTTCAATTCGATGGAAGAACTGAAAATGCAAATTATGAAAGATACTCAGACAGTCAAAAGGATTCTTAAATGACACAAGGAATGAAAAAAGGATTATTTTACGGCTTAGCTGTTTTATTGGCGGATCAAATCAGCAAAGCTTTTGTTTTGTTTTACTTTTCCGACCACGTTTCACCTGTCAAGATCACTCCTTTTTTTAATTTCGTGCTTGCTTGGAACAAAGGGGTAAGCTTTTCCATGCTCCATTCGGATCATCCGGCAATGCCTTGGGTTTTAGTGGTCGTCGCCTTATTGGTTTGCGGTGTTGTTTTACATTGGATGTCCATGGAAAAAGACCAATCGACAATCAATTGTTTCGGGCTGATTTTAGGCGGCGCTTTAGGCAACGTCATTGATCGCATTCGTTTTCGCGCCGTTATCGACTTTTTGGACTTTCATATCGGAGATTACCATTGGCCGGCGTTCAATATCGCAGATTCCGCCATTTGTGTCGGAGCTTGTTTTATTTTAATTTGGAATTTATTTTTCGCTCCGATAGAAAAGTTATCCGATCCAGAAAGACAACCAGAACAGACAACAAAAAAGGAAAATTAAAATGTCGTCAATTCCCAACACGTTTCGCAAACTGTCCGGTGCGGCGGACATTACAAAATTGAAAAGCAAGAAAACGGCTTTATTATTGATTGAATTTCAAGCGGAACATTTTACAGGCGCCTTGCCTGTCGAAGAAGCGGAGACTCTATTACCTTGCGCTGTAAAAATGATGGATTGGGCGGATAAGCACAAAATTTTAAGCATTCATGTGCGCCATTTGGCAAAAAGTCCGGCGAGCCCTGTGTTTGCCCCGCAAAGCAATGCGGTCGAGTTTTATCCTCCTGTTGTGCCAAGGAAAAATCATCTTGTGGAAACAAAATACGCTTCCAGCATTTTTTCAGGTTCCGGAATACATACCGTCCTGCAATCCCATGGGATTGACACATTGATTTTGACCGGTATGTCAACTCCGTCGACAATTTCGGCAAGCGCCCACGACGCTTGTCATTTAGGATACACCTGTTTGCTTGCTGCGGATCTGACCGCATCCCGCGATGTTGTTTCATGGGACGCAACAAGAGTTATATCCGGCAAGAAAATGCAAGAAACGGCTTTGGCAAACATAGCCGACAAATACGCACAAGTCATGCTCAGTACGAATATCATGGCTTTGCCGGTTGAAAAGTAGAGAGGGAATCATGAAAAAAATATTTTGTTTGTTTTTGTTGCTTTGCCTTTCAGGATGTGCGGATCGTTATTCTTTGGACAAGGATCGAGGTCCAGAAGCTGAAGGTATTTCAACGAACAACCCGCTGGTTTTACCGCCCGATTATTTGTTACGCGCACCGAAACCTGCAAAAACGGTCAAGAAAAAAACAAAAAAGACGACAAAAAAATCGAAACAAACAAAAAAACAGCCTTTTACAAATACTGACACTCAAACGAAAAAGCAACCTTTTACAAACACTGACGCTCAAGCGGATAATTGATACCGCCGAGGAAACAAATGCGCCCCATAATCTTTTTTTTAACATTGTTTTTATTTTTTTCACCGGCTTTTGGTTCCGTTTTCAATGCAGAGACATTCAAACTGGATAACGGTATGCAAGTCGTTGTCATCGAAAATCACCGAGCCCCTGTTGTTACACACATGGTTTGGTACAAGACGGGATCAATTGATGATCCTTTAGGCAAATCCGGAACGGCTCATGTATTGGAACACATGATGTTCAAAGGAACGTCCAAAGTTCCCGACGGAGAATTTTCAAAAATCATCGCGCGCAACGGAGGCAGTGAAAACGCTTTTACTTCGTACGACTACACGGCTTATTACCAAAACATTGCACGTGACCGGTTGGAATTAGTCATGTTTTTAGAATCCGACCGTATGAAGAACCTTCGTTTTTCGCAACAGCAATTCGATCCTGAACTTGAAGTCGTCAAAGAAGAACGTCTCATGCGTACGGAAAACAACCCTTCGGCTTTATTAAGCGAACGAAGAAATAACCTGTTATGGTCGGAACACCCTTATTCCCGTCCGATCATTGGAACGAAAAAAGAGTTGTCCTCTTTGACATTGGAAGATGTAAAGCGCTTTTATCGCGCCCATTACGCGCCTGACAACGCCATCTTGGTGGTCGCCGGAGACATCACCGCAAAAGAGCTCAAACCCTTGGCTCAAAAATATTACGGGAAAATCGCCCCCAGTCGCACCGCCACCTCAAAAAGACAATTCGTTCTGCCCCACCCCGTGCGTTCTAAAATAGAAATGCGCCATCCCCAAGCACAACTGCATTCCTTGCTCAGAGTCTACGTTGTCCCCTCATATCTGTCCGAAAACAAAGAACAAAGCCATGCTTACGCCGTTTTGGACGAAATATTGGGACGATATCATTTAGGGAAATTATACAAGCATTTCATTGTCAATAAGAAATCAGCCCGATCGGCAAGCGCCGGTTATTCCGGCTTTTCTTTGGACAGAGGCACCTTTTCCATCGCATTGACGGCAAAAGAAGGCATTCCTCTTGCGGATTTGGAAAAGCAGTTGGATCAATTTCTGGATCCTTCCTCAATCCGCCAAAAAGATGTCGACAAAGCCAAGAAACGTTTGGTTTCCGATTTGGAATACCTGAATGACAATCCGGAAACGGCGGCTAATTTGATCGGACGCTTTTATGTGTTGGGGTTGACCATAAAAGATTTGAACAATTGGGCGTCAAATATAGAAAAAGTAACTTTGGAAGAAGTTCAAAAAGCTTATGCGGACATGTTGACTTCTTCATCGGTAACAACCTACTTGATGCCGCAGGAGGCTTTATGAAAAAACAAATTGTTTTTTTAGTAACGTGTTTGATATTCGCTTCGACAAGCATCGCCCAGCCGGTCAAAAAAAACAAAATCACCGTCAAAAAACCCGCAACGGTTCAAAAAGTCGAACAAAATGTCGAATTGCCAAAAATCACTCCGGTTCCCTTTCACATTCCTCCGGTACAAAAGGTTGTTACGGACAGCGGAATCGAAGCTTGGCTGATTGAAGAAAAATCCACTCCTGTCATTGCCGTCAACGTCCTGTTTAAAGGGGGAAAGGCGTCCGATCCCAAAAGATTGACAGGATTATCCACCTTGGCAATGTCTTTGATGGACGAAGGCTCTGGACGTTACAGCGGCGAACAGTTTACAGAGATTTTGGCGGAAAAAGCCATTGCAATGCAATTCGGCGCCTCTTCGGACACTTTAAGCGCTTCTTTGGAAACGTTGCGCGCAAATAAGGAAGAAGCTTTCGAACTGTTCCGCCTTGCTTTGCACTCTCCGCGTTTTGATCGCAAAGCCATTCAACGGATGAAAGAACAAATGTATGCCGGTATCGACGCGCGCAAAGGCAATCCCGACGCCATCGCTGCGGAACGCTGGGCAAGGCTTGTTTACGGTGATCATCCTTACGGACATATGTTGCCGACAAAAAGGACGGTTCGTTCAATCACACGGTCAAATTTGCGAACTCTTGTTTCCGACAGGCTGGCGCGTGATAACATGATTATCGGTGTCGCCGGCAATATTTCCGCCGAGGAACTGAAACCCTTGATTGAAAAGACTTTTGCAGATCTGCCCGAAAAATCCCGCGTAACATTTCCAGAACCGTTTACAGCCGAACTTTCCGGCAGGATCGACATCTTATCAATGGATGTGCCGCAAAGCGCCGTCTTGTTCGGTCATAAAGGCATCGCACGGAACGATCCGGATTTTTACGCAGCCCTTCTTGTCAATTACATTTTCGGCAGCGGATCTTTTTCCGCCCGCCTGTTTGACGAAGTCCGTGAAAAAAAAGGACTGGCTTACAGCGTGGGAACGACATTGAACGTCAATCCAAACGCTCCGATGATCGTGGGATATGTCGGTTCCGATAATGCTAAACTGGCACAAGCCATTGAAATCATACAAGAACAATGGAAAAAAATGGCAAAAGAAGGACCGTATGCTCAAGAATTACAAGACGCGAAAACTTATATGACAGGTTCTTTTCCGATGGCTTTTACATCCAGCGGCGATCTTGCCTCTTTTTTAGCCGGCATGCAATATTATGATTTGGGAATAGATTATCTGGAAAAATACAATGATTTGATCAACTCCGTTACATTGGCACAAGCAAAAAAGACAGCCGCAAAATTGTTGTTACCGGACAGTTTGTTCTTTGTTGTCGTCGGCAAACCTGCTAACCTTTAAAAAAATGATTCTTTAGGAGAATACTGTAATGACTTTAACCGATTTAAGCTCATGGAAAGCTTTAGAAAAAAATTATGCTGAGATACGCAAAAAAACAATGCGCGATATGTTTTCCGAAGATCCGGCGCGTTTTGAAAAATTTTCGATTTCTTTGAACAATTTCTTACTGGATTACTCGAAAAACCGCATTGACGAAGAAACAATAAAGCTCTTGATCGAGCTGGCGAAAGAAGCCGGCTTGGAAAAAGCCAGAGAAGCCATGTTCAACGGGGAAAAAATCAATACAACGGAAAATCGTGCCGTTTTACATACGGCTTTACGCAACCGGTCGAACCGTCCTGTTTACGTTGACGGCAACAATGTCATGAAACAGATCAAAGACGTTTTAAAAAAAATGAAAACATTCTCAAACGCCGTCCGTTGCGGTCAATGGAAAGGGGCGACAGGAAAACCCATGACGGATATCGTCAATATCGGGATCGGCGGTTCTGATTTAGGTCCTGTCATGGTTGTTGAAGCTTTAAAGCATTATCAACAAAAAGGTCTTCACACCCACTTTGTTTCCAATGTGGACGGAACGCATATTGTGGAAACACTCAAAAATTTAAATCCTGAAACCACATTGTTCATTATTGCCTCAAAAACCTTTACAACACAGGAAACATTGACGAATGCGCGCACCGCCAGAGATTGGCTTGTCAAAGCTTTGGGTGAAGAAGCGGTTGCAAAACACTTTGTCGCCCTGTCGACGAACACGGAAGAAGTGAAAAAATTCGGAATAGACCCCGCTAATATGTTCGAATTCTGGGATTGGGTTGGTGGCCGTTATTCCTTATGGTCGGCTATCGGCTTGTCGATTGCCATAGCAATCGGATACGATAATTTTGAAGAATTATTGACTGGCGGATTTGAAATGGACGAACATTTCCGTAATGCACCGCTGGAAAGAAATATTCCTGTCATTTTAGGCGTTTTAGGAGTGTGGTATCACAACTTTTTCGGCGCAGAAGCTTATGCTGTTCTGCCGTATGATCAATACCTGCACCGTTTGCCGGCTTATTTGCAACAAGCGGATATGGAATCAAACGGAAAAGGTGTAACAAAAGACGGAAAGCCCGTTCCCTACACGACCGGTCCCATTTTATTCGGAGAACCAGGAACGAACGGTCAACATTCCTTTTACCAGCTCATCCATCAAGGCACTCATCTTATTCCATGTGATTTCATCGTGCCGGCAATTTCTTTGAATGAAACCGGAGAACATCATCAAATACTGTTATCCAATGTTTTTGCACAGGCCGAAGCTTTGATGAAAGGAAAAACGGCGTCGGAAGTCCGCAACGAATTGGAAACTCAAGGCATGAGCGAAGAAAAGATTCAAGAGCTGTTGCCACATAAAATCTTTTCAGGCAATCGTCCGTCAAATGTCATTCTTGTTGAAAAAATAGACCCAAGAACATTAGGTCGTTTAATAGCCATGTATGAACATAAGATATTTGTTCAAGGAGTCATCTGGAATATCAACAGCTACGATCAATGGGGGGTGGAACTGGGCAAACAGCTGGCAAAGAAGATTTTGCCGGAAATCAAAGGTTCCCAAACCGTAACCGGTCATGATGCCTCAACGAACGCATTGATTAACACTGCAAGAAGTATGCGTAAAAAGGTATAACTTATGACATTGCGTCTTTTACCGCCGACATTGGTCAACCGCATCGCCGCCGGAGAAGTTTTGGAACGTCCGGCATCGGCGGTAAAAGAATTGATTGAAAACGCCTTGGACGCTCAAGCCACAAAGATCGACATCATTTTGAATGAAGCCGGTAAAGCGGCTTTAACGGTCATAGACAACGGCAAAGGCATGACGGTTGAAGAATTGAATTTGGCAGTCGAACGTTTTGCGACCTCAAAACTGCCGGACGATGATTTATTCGACATACGTTTTTTAGGATTCAGAGGCGAAGCTTTACCCTCCATTGCCTCCGTGTCACGCATGCGCATTACGTCCAGAACCGCAACAATGGATACGGCATGGACGTTATTTGTCGAAGGCGGAAAAAAATATGATCCCGAACCGGCAAGTGCTCCGGTCGGTACACGGGTAGAGGTAAGGGATTTGTTTTATGCTGTCCCTGCCCGATTGAAATTTTTGAAATCCGCACAAACGGAAACAAGCTATATTCAAGAAATTATTGAAAAATTGGCATTAGCCCATCCTCATGTTGGTTTTACTTTATCCGACGAAAAGAAGAAACGTCTGGAATTAAAACCCATTTTATCAAACAATAAAATCGAACGCATCACCGATGTCATCGGAAAAGAATTCAGTGATAACGCAGTTCCGGTGGATATTCAAAAGGAAGATATTCATTTAAACGGATTTATCGGAATTCCCACTTTGAACAAATCGACCGCCGCATCTCAGTATTTTTTTGTTAACAATCGCCCTGTCCGCGATAAGGTGTTGTTCAGTGCGATTAAAGTTGCTTATCAAGAGTTAATAGCATCAGACCGTTTCCCTGTTGTCGTACTGTTTTTAACGATTCCACCGGAAGATGTCGATGTTAACGTTCATCCGACAAAAGCGGAAGTCCGTTTCAGAAACTCTCAAGCTGTCAGGGGAATGATTATCACAGCTGTACGACAAGCTTTAATGGGTTCAGCTTTTCGCACTTCGTCAACTTTGTCCGATACGGCCTTAAAAGTCGCTGTCGAAGCCCCACCTGTTTTTCCTTCACCGTCGTCAACGTCATTAAAAAAGTTTTCCCTACCGTTTAAAAACGGATCGTTCCGGTATCATGCAAAATCAACCCCTTCTTTAAAAGAAACCAGAGTTTTGTTTAATGCTGAAGAGTTATTTTCCGCTCCTATCAGTCAGGAAACCGTTGATATTGACAAGCATCAACAATCGGAACCGGATATTTTTCCCCCTTTGGGATTAGCCAGAGCACAATTGCACAAAACATATATTATTTCACAAACACAAGATGGAATTGCCATTGTCGACCAACATGCCGCACATGAACGTCTGACTTATGAAAAAATCAAAAAAAATATGCAAGAGGGAAACGCACCGGCACAATACCTTTTACTACCCGAAATCGTAGAATTATCCGGTGAAAAATGCGATGCATTCCTCAAGCAAAAAAATGAATTGGAAAAAACGGGGCTTCTGTTTGAACCTTTTGGAACAGATGCCGTTTTAGTTCGAGCAATACCCGCGATTTTAGGAGAAACAAACGTTAAAACGTTAATTACCGATATAGCAGACACATTGATCGAATTCGGCAGTGATATGGCGCTTACAGAACGGATAAAGAAAATCGCGGCGACAATGGCATGTCATACTTCTGTTCGTGCGGGCAAAACGCTTGATGTTTCAGAGATGAACTCATTGTTACGGCAAATGGAAGCCGTCCCCTATTCCGGTCAATGCATTCACGGACGCCCGACATATATTGAATTGAAACTAAAAGACATTGAAAAATTATTCGGACGAAGAGAATAAATTTTAAAAATACTCCGGTTTTGAAATCATATTGAAAGTTATAGGTGCATTGACAGTCTTCGCCTAATCCAGCTTAACAGACTTTTTCATATATTTTATTGGTCTGTATTTTTTGTTGCCGGTTTTAATATAAGGAAGTGTTTGGTTATGTATTGGCGGAATGTTAAAAATGTTTAAAACAATGCAAGATCATCTTTAAAGATGCTTTTTCCCTTTGTTCGCTCTCAACTGTTACGTTTTTCGAATTATTCAAATGCTTTAAGAGCTGCCTTCTTAACAAGGTGTACCGAATATAAAGTTAAAGACCACTGTTCGCTCTCAACTGTTATGTTTTTCGAATTATTCAAAAGCCTTAAGAGACGCCTTCTTAACAAGGTGTACCGAATATAAAGTTAAAGACCACTATTCGCTCTCAACTGTTACGTTTTTCGAATTATTCAAAAGCCTTAAGAGACGCCTTCTTAACAAGGTGTCCCAAGTGCACGGTTCTGTTCATATGTTTCTTGCATTTCCGGATATTCTCGTACTTCTGACTCTTTCCCCATCCTCTTTCATCCTTCATAAACTTGAAAACAATTTACCCCTTAAAACGAAAATGCATCTTATTTATTTGTTTTTTTATCCTTCATTATCATGAAAACAATCGAATAAACCACATTTGTCAAATCACAACCGTTAAAAAAAGATTTGAAATATCAGGTGTTCCTCATCGACCATTTGCCAAAACAATCTCTCTGGCATAGCTGGAATATATAAAATCGAATCTTCCAATCGGTCTCAAAAAAAAACAGTTATTCGATAAACCGGAATATGCTTAAACACATCACTGTATTCCACCTACAATGAAAAAAAATGTTTTTTATCTCCTTTCGCATTTTTCCTAAACATACTCTTTATTTTGAACTTTAATATTTATCTTCAGATATTTCTCTAAAATGTATGTTGACTTCTTTTGTTTTATAATCACCTTTCAGTACAAAATGTCCCATATACAAAAAGCCCTCTGACTTGCACAGAGGGCTTTATTGCACTATTCGTTTTTATTTATTCTCAATAATGGCTTTTATAACATCGTCCACATCAGGATTAACCGCTTTTCCAGCGACTGAAACCATCGGATCCTCTCCCGTATGTCCAAAAGTAACTACGACTTTTGTTCGTTTTTGCAAGTCGTTCTCACGGATTTTCGCCAAAACGTCACCCATCAGGTTTTCAACACCTTTGCGCATATTTTCACCTGATAAATTCAGCTCGACTCGAACAGCATCCTTATCAGCCTTATTGATGCTCATTTCCATTTCCGTTTTCGGTCGGCAAACATATGTCGTATGTAGATTCTCATGCGCCGCATGTGTTGCGGGACCACCTTCAAAGTATTTTTCGTAAACGTCATAAACAGCTGTGTTCTCTTGAGATTTACGCAATGCACACGATTCATCAGCCTTATATAATCCTTGAGCACGAAGTTTCTTTTTGACACAACCTTCGCTGACAGGCTGTCCAGCACCGCCGACACATCCCATCGGGCAAGCCATCACTTCGATCAAATCATACTTACATGTTCCATCAATAACGGATTGAGCCACTTTTCCGGCATTCGCCAACCCATGAACAACCGCTAATTTGAACGTTCTGCCGTTTAATTCGACTTCAGCTTCACGAATGCCTTCAAAACCGCGAACGTTTTTAAATTCAATTGCGTCTTTGACGCCGCCGACTTTTTCCGCAGCAAAACGCAACACGGCCTCCATCACGCCTCCGGTAACGCCGAAAATAACGCCGGCACCGGTGTACATGCCTAACGGCATATCCAATTCGACATCATCGATTTCCGCCAGATTGATACCGGCTGATTTCAACATCTCAGCCAATTCTTGCGTTGTCAGGACATGATCAATTTCCGCTTTGCCGTCATGAATGAACTGATCGCGACGGGCTTCGAACTTTTTGGCCGTGCAGGGCATAATGGAAATCGAAACGATATCTTTGTTGTCTTTTCCGGTAACGCCAGGCATCGCTTTACGCACGATTGCGCCAAACATTCCTTGCGGAGAACGACAGGAACTGATGTTCTTTAATAAAGACGGATAATACGTTTCCGCATATTTGATCCATGCCGGACAACATGAGGTAAACATCGGGAATGTGCCGCCGTTCTGTAAGCGTTGTACAAATTCAGTGGCTTCCTCGACAATCGTCATGTCTGCTGTAAAGTTGGTATCATAAACATAATCGACACCGATCTTTTTTAAAGCGGAAACAATCTTTTTCGTTGAATCCACACCGGCAGGCAGACCAAATTCTTCTGCTATGGCGACACGGACGGCCGGAGCTATTTGGACAACCGTTATCTTTTCGGGATTGTTGATGTCTTTCATTGTTTCATCAATTTCAGACTTGATTTGTAACGCTCCGGTCGGGCAAACGGCGGCACATTGACCGCAGTTGACACATTCCGTTTTAGCCATATCCTTACCAAACGCCGTAATAACCGTACTATTTGATCCGCGATTGGCAAAGTTGACGGCTCCGATTCCCTGAATTTCAGCGCACATCCGCACGCAATTGCCACACAAAATACACTTTGCGGGATCACGCACCAAAGAATAAGAACTGTTATCTACCGGCAGGTCTTTGACCGAATGTTTGTAACGGATTTCTTTTACTCCCACCTTACGGGCGATTTCCTGCAATTTGCAGTGTGTACTTTTCCCGCACTTCAAACAATCTTGAGGATGGGACGCCAACAGCAATTCCATTGTCGTACGGCGCAATTGACGGATTTCATCCGTATTTGTTTTTATTTTCAAGCCTGCTTCAGGAGGTGTGGAACACGAAGACAAAATACCTCTGCCTTCGATTTCAACCAAGCATAGCCGGCATGCGCCATAGATACTCAATTCCGGCTGGTAGCAAAACGTCGGGATATCGATCCCCGCTTTACGGCACAGCTCTAAAATATTGCGTTCATTTTCGATTACGACTTCTTTGCCGTCAATGAACAGAGTTTTCTTTTCAGTCATCAAGCTTCACCTTTCATTCAAGCACGGGGAGCGATGCCTTTTACGGCACCGAACTTACACGTTGCGGCGCAAACACCGCACTTAATACATTTTGTCGGATCAATAACATGTGGTTTTTTAACCGTTCCAGATATGGCCCCGACAGGACATTTCCGTGCGCACGCGGTACAACCGCGGCACAGAATCGGATCGATTTCCGGTTTTGCCAAAGCTTTGCATTGACCGGTTGGGCATGTTTTATCGCGTACATGCGCCAAATATTCGTCCCGGAAATAACGTAAAGTGGACAATACCGGATTCGGAGCTGTCTTACCTAAACCGCATAAAGAGGCTTTTTGGACGGTTTTAGCGGTTTCTTCCAACAGATCCAGAGTTTCTTCGGTAGCGCGACCCGCCATGATATCATCCAGCAGGGCGAGCATTTGTTTTGTTCCTTCACGGCACGGAGTACATTTGCCACATGATTCGTTTTGCGTAAATTGCATAAAGAAACGGGCGACACTGACCATGCAAGTGTTTTTGTTCATGACGACAAGACCGCCCGAACCGACCATAGCGCCTGCAGAACGCAAAGAATCGAAATCAATCGGCAAATCCAAATGTTCCGCAGTCAGGCATCCGCCGGACGGACCGCCGATTTGCACGGCTTTGAAACTATCGTTATCGACTTCGCCTTTTGCGTTCAAGACGCCGCCGCCGATATCAAAGATGATTTCACGCAAAGTCGTTCCAAAGGGGACTTCGATCAAGCCTGTGTTTGCGACATGCCCCGTTACTGCAAATGTTTTTGTTCCAGGGGATTTTTGCGTACCGACGGAGCGGTAATTCGCGGCACCGTGCAGAATGATCATCGGAACGCTTGCTAAAGTTTCAACGTTATTAATGACCGTCGGCTTTCCCCACAACCCCGACTGAGCTGGGAAAGGCGGTTTCGGACGCGGCATACCGCGCGAGCCTTCAATGGAAGCCATTAATGCTGTTTCTTCACCGCAAACGAACGCGCCCGCCCCTTCCATGACGTGCAGGATGAAATTTTTACCGGAACCGAAGATGTCGTGTCCCAGAACGCCGATGTTTTGAGCGTCCTCAATGGCTTTACGCATACGCTTGACAGCCAAGGGATATTCGGCACGGACATAAATGTAACCTTCATCGGCACCGATTCCCCTTGCGGCGATCATCATTCCTTCAATAACGGAGTGAGGATTGCCTTCCATAACGGAACGATCCATAAAAGCCCCCGGATCGCCTTCATCAGCGTTACAAATAACGTATTTTTTCTCACCTTTGACTTTACGGGTCAAATCCCATTTCAAACCTGTCGGGAAACCGCCGCCGCCACGTCCGCGCAAACCGGAATCCAAAATTTCTTTGCAAACGTCTTCATCACTCATTTCCGTATAGGCTTTTTGAGCAGCTTTATAACCGTCATGATAAATATATTCGCGAATATCTTCCGGATTGACATGACCGCAGGCTTTTAAAACGGTACGACGTTGGCGTGTATAAAACGGAATGTCGTTCGTCCCGCGGCAATGAGAACCGTCCGTCGGGTTTTTATAGACCAAACGGTCAATCAATTCGTTATTTTTAAGTGTTTTTTCTACGATTTCAGCAGCATCCGCCGCATGTGCGCGACAATATAAAATACCGTCCGGTTCTATTGTCAACAAAGGTCCCATCTGACAAAATCCCTGACAGCCGCTTTTGGATAACAGAGATTTTTTATTATGGTCTTCGGATTTCAATTCAACAGCGACATTGATACCGGCTTTTTGAATTTCTTTTAAAAGGGCTTCGTACAGTTTCAACGATCCGTTTGCAATACACCCCGTCCCTGCGCAAATTACCATACGGCGGGTTACGGTGTCGTGCATTGCTTTGTAGTCAGAAGCAATTTTTTCCAAATTTTCAGTCATCAAGAATTCTCCGCCTGCAAAATATCATCAATCATTTTAACCGCTTTATCCGGTGTCATTTGTCCATGAACGTCTTCGTTCACAACGACGACCGGAGCCAAACCGCAAGCGCCCAGACAGGAAACGGTTTCAATTGTAAACATCATATCATCGGTTGTTGGTTTTTCCGCGCTCAATCCCAATTTGTCACGTAAAGCGTGCAATATCGGTTCCGATCCGCGTACATGACAGGCTGTGCCGTCGCATAAACGGATTAAGTAACGCCCTTTAGGGTCTAAAGAAAAGTGGGCGTAAAACGTCGCAACACCGTAAACACGACCGGCAGGAATGCCGAGCGCTTGTGCAACATAATTCATAATTTCCTTAGGCAGGTAACGGTAAACTTCCTGTACTTCCTGCAAAATGGGGATCAATCGAGAACTTTGGCGACCATTCTTATCCAAAATCTCCTTGACCTTTTCTATTTTATCAAAGGCTGATATTTCATGCCCTGTCGTTTCACTCATTTAGCTTTCTCCAAAAAGTATGACGGGTAGCCGGTTAAAATCGGTCTTGATTGTTTCGGCTTTTACGCATTTTAAGTTTTAAACTTTCGATGCGTTAAAAGCAAGTCTTAATCGTGAAAAAAATAACAAATAAATCGTGATTTTTTTATCGAATTTAAAAATCTTGAATTTTGGTCTTCCGCTGGTTAGGATCTGTTCAAAAAAAAGCGGGGATACTTATGCCGAAAGGGAAAATAATTGTAATCGGTAACGAAAAAGGCGGTACCGGAAAATCAACGTTGGCAATGCATTTGATAGCTTGGTTGCTACATCAAAAAAAGACGGTCGCTTCAATTGATCTGGACGGGCGTCAAGGGACGTTGACTCATTATATTCAAAACAGGGCGGATTATGCCGAATTGCATCATGTCGCTTTGGAACTGCCCGTACACCTTAGTGTAACTGTGCGCGCAAACCCCGATCCCCAACAAAGAAAAGAAGATGAAGACGCTTTTATAAAACAACTGGACAAATTGCAAAAAGAAAACGATGTGATCATCATCGACACACCGGGGGCAGACAGCTATTTGTTCCGTTTGGCTCATGTTGTCGCAGACGTTTTGATTACACCGTTGAACGACAGTCTGATTGATTTGGATGTTCTGGCTCAAATCGAACCGGAAACACTGACGATCAAATCTCCGGCACATTATGCTCAAACCGTTTGGCAGGCACGCCAACAACGCGCTTCGCAAAAAAAGCCTCAAACAAGATGGTTCGTTTTGCGCAACCGTATGATGCATGTTTCGACACGAAATGAAAAATTGATTTGGAAGTTGCTGGAAGCCTTGGGTAAAAGAATCAATTTTACAGCTTTGTCCGGATTGGGGGAACGGGTCGTGTTCAGAGAACTTTTTTTAAAAGGATTGACGCTTCTTGATGTCGGAAAACCCAAGGTGGGAATCTCAATGTCAATGCCTCACATCGCAGCAAGACAAGAATTACGCGCCATTTTGCAGGCAATAGGAGAAGACATCTCTTCGTAAGACCGGCTTTAATACCGCATAAAACAAGCTAAAAACAAGCTTTTCTTGACAGACGGGCTCGGATTCGTAATCCTGTTACAAAGTATTTTTCAGATGATTCTTAAACAATGATTCTTATTAAAAGTTCTTAGGGGGACATGATGAAGAT
Organism: uncultured Alphaproteobacteria bacterium; assembly: GCA_944390195.1. Taxonomy (GTDB): domain Bacteria; phylum Pseudomonadota; class Alphaproteobacteria; order CAAGCB01; family CAG-977; genus UBA11549. The sequence continues at coordinate 61,584 of CALXOZ010000007.1, read as the reverse complement.
TAAAACCGTTCCGACAAAACCTTTTGATGGGCAACGTCCGGGGACATCCGGATTGCGAAAAAAGGTTTCCGTTTTTGAACAAACTCATTATTTGGAAAATTTTGTTCAGTCCATTTTTGACAGTCTTGACGATTTTCAAGGAAAGACATTGGTCATCGGAGGCGATGGACGCTATTTTAACCGCAAAGCCATTCAAACGATTATAAAAATGGCAGTCGCTTCAGGTTTCGGGGAATTAATGATCGGAAAAGGAGGATTGCTTTCAACACCGGCAGCGTCTTGCGTCATCCGTAAATATCAGGCGTTCGGAGGGATTATTCTTTCCGCCAGTCATAATCCCGGCGGTCCGACTGAAGATTTCGGCATCAAATACAATATTTCAAACGGTGGTCCGGCTCCTGAAAAAGTAACTGAAGCCATCTATGCTAACACGCAAAAAATCACAAGTTATCAAATTGCCGACACACCGGATGTGGATCTGGATTCGATCGGCGAAAAAATTTTGGGGGAAACGAAAATCACAATCATCGACCCCGTGTCCGATTACGCTGAATTAATGGCAAAGTTGTTCGATTTCGATCTGATCCGCCGTTTGTTTGAAATCGGTAATTTTAAAATGCGCTATGACGCGATGAACGCAGTTACGGGACCTTATGCCAAATTCATTTTGGAAGATGTCCTTAAAGCTCCTAAAGGAACCGTAGTCAACGGAGAACCCAAAGAAGACTTCGGTGGCGGTCATCCCGATCCGAACTTGGTTCATGCCCATAAGCTGGTGGAATATATGTTTTCCGACGATGCTCCCGATTTCGGAGCGGCTTCTGACGGAGACGGTGATCGCAACATGATTTTAGGGCGTAAGTTCTATGTCAATCCCAGCGACAGTCTGGCAGTTATTGTCGCAAACTTTTGGAATGCGCCGGGGTATGATCGCGGATTGACGGGTGTCGCCCGTTCAATGCCAACATCCCAAGCGGTCGACCGTGTCGCACGCGGCATGGGAATGAGCTGTTATGAAACACCGACAGGTTGGAAATTCTTCGGTAATCTTTTAGATGCCAATAAAGCGACAATTTGCGGTGAGGAAAGTTTCGGAACAGGATCAAACCACGTCCGCGAAAAAGACGGTTTATGGGCTGTTTTATATTGGCTTAATATTATTGCCGCCGTTAATATGTCGGTGGAAGATATCGTCAAAGCCCATTGGAAAAAATACGGACGTAATTTCTACTCTAGGCATGATTATGAAGCTGTAGACAGTCAAATTGCCAATGAAATCATGGACAGTATGCGCGCTATGGCTGCTGACAGTGTCGGCAAATTCTTTGGCGATTACGAAGTTGAAACCTTTGACGATTTCAAATATGTAGATCCCGTCGATAAAAGCGAAAGCGATCATCAGGGAATCCGCGTCTTGTTCAAAGACGGATCTCGAATTGTTTTCCGCTTGTCTGGAACGGGGACACAAGGGGCGACCATTCGCGTTTACATTGAAAAATACGAACCGAATGTCGGACATCATGATATGGATCCGCAAGAGGCTTTAGCAGAGCTGATTGAAATTGCTGAAAACATTTCTGGAATAAAAGCAAAGACAGGACGTATGGCGCCGGATGTCATCACCTGATAACACCCTTTTTGCAGATAAATCCATTTTGCGCGCCGCGGATATCCGCGGCGTTGCGGGTGTTTCTTTGACGCCATTGACAGCCTGCTTGATCGGTAAGGCGTTTGGAACGGTTTTGATCCGTAAAGGTATCAAAATTTGTTTTGTTGGCGGAGACGGACGTTTGTCAACGCCGATGTTATCCGAAGCTTTAATACAAGGATTACTTTCTTGCGGAATTGATGTCATCAATATCGGAAGTTGTCCCACTCCGATGTTGTACTTTGCCGCCCATCTCGAAAAAAATGTGGGCGCAATTATGGTTACAGCCTCTCATAATCCGAAAGAATACAACGGATTTAAAATGATGGTCGATCAAGAATCGTTTTGCGGAAAAGCCATTGAAGATTTGGGAAGGCTTATTGATCGGCAAGACTTTGAAACCGGAATCGGAAATCTTAAACATGAAAATTTTCTCAACCGTTATGTCAATCGACTGGTTCAAGACTTTAATTTTAATGGAAAGCCGCTGAAAGTCGTTTGGGATTGCGGTAATGCTATGGCTGGCATTGTCGTTCCTTCTTTAATTAATCGGTTGCCCGGTTGCCATATTTTGCTTAACAAAAAAATTGATGGAAATTTTCCCGTTCACCCTCCCGATTCTTCAAAGGCGGAATATTTAACAGCTCTAAGCCAAACGGTCGTAAAAGAAAAAGCGGATTTGGGAGTGGCTTTTGACGGAGACGCCGACCGTTTGGGGGTAATTACTTCCGACGGAAATTTTTTGCAAACGGATCATCTATTGCAAATCTTTGCAGAAGATATTTTAAAAAAGAATCCTGACGCTGTTTTTATTGCGGATATCAAAACCGGAAAGACCTTCATATCCGAAATAAAGCGCATGGGCGGTCGACCGTTAATTTGGAAAACAGGACATTCTTTCATAAAAAAGAAAATGAAAGAAACCAATGCCTTGCTAGGCGGGGAAGTAAGTGGGCACATTTGCTTTGCAGATAAGTATTTCGGCTTTGATGACGCCTTATATTCGGCAGTCCGGTTGTTAAACATCGTCGCCAATCAAAAAGAAGAATCTTTTTTAGAACGTATTCAACGCATACCTAAAACGGTGATTTCTCCGGAAATGGAAATTTTTTGCCCTGACGATCAAAAATTTCAATGTGTTGAAAAAATAAAAAAAATACTTCAAGATCAACAGCTGTCTTTTGACGAAACGGATGGAATAAAATATATTTATCCGTCAACTGGATGGTGGTTGTTAAGGGCTTCAAATACATCAGAGCGTTTAATTTGCCGTTGTGAAGCCGATACGGTTGAGGAAATGGAACAATTAAAAAAAGATTTGTTTCATTTGTTGAATACGGTTTATCCTGTTGACTTGAAATAAATAAGGCTTCCTTGCCATAATTCGCCATAATTCAAACCATATTTTTGCCATATTTTGTCTTTATTCTAGAATAAATTTAAAAGATTTACATTTGATATATGTCTTTTAAAGTACTGGCAAAGATATTTATCTTTTGAAACAATAAAAGAAGTGGGCTATAACTCATCATTTCAAAAGGCTTAAATGTTTTTTTATATCCGTAAAACGAAAAATCCTCCTGTCTTGGAGGATTTTTTTTGTGAAAAACAATTCTGCGGTTTTATAGAATAAAAAAGTTTCACAGGATTCGCCCTTATTTTTTAGGAATGAGCTTAGGTATGTTTTTTTAGTAGGAATGAACAGAGATGAGATGTTTTTTATAAAAAAGAATAGAAAACATTTTTTTGTATTGCCTGTGAAAGAGTGTGAAGTGTTTTAGTGGTTAGGTATATTCCTGTTTATTGAATGATCGAGAGAAAATATTCTCTGAGATTAATGGGATAAAGTATTTTGTATATTTTGTTTTTTTGATGTTTATGGAGAGGTTGTTTAGCCCAGTGAGGCGGCGAGCACATCTTTTTTAAGCGGTTGTGATTTATTAAACGCGTTCTGTTCGATCGTTTTTGGGAAAAATGAGGAATGAAAAGTCGGATAAATAAGGTAATTTCCGGTTTATGGGAGTACGGGGGATTTACAGAAAAATACGGTGATATCCATATATGTAAGAAAAGTATGGATGTAAACTTGTGTTGGAGACACTTGTTAAGAAAGCGTCTTTTAAATCGTGCCTGCGGTTCAAACTCCAAAGAGGTTGCCACTCCGCCAGACTGAACGGAAATAAAAAGCGTCTCTCGCTTTGAGCTTGGGATATTTTGTTAAAAAAGCATCTTTAAAGATGATCCTGTATTATTTTATATTTTTAACATTCACCAATACATGACAGAACAATTTCCTACAATTAAATCAGCTTAAAGACGATCGTGTTGTCATGCCTATCATAGGCGTTCAATTTTTACCATAAAACCGGCAACAAAAAATACAGACCAATAAATATATGAAAAACCGTTTTTCGTATGACAGATTTTTTTAACTGAATGACATTGCCCACACAAAAATTCAATAATATTTTCAATGCATTCCTGATTTTTAAAAATGAATGGAAATCCACAAAGTGCTTTATATCAAATTGATTTTTTAAGGCTAAAGATGACAATATTATAAAAAATTAAAATTTATAACTAGCTTCTTTATACTCATTTTATACCTTTATTAACCTTAAAAACTGGAAATAGGCGAAGAAATCTTTCATAAACAGACTTCTTTTTCCCTTCTTTCAGATTATGTTTCCCCTTCGCTTTATGGCAAATCAATCAGTCTCTACATTATTGTCATACAATGATTAAAATAGCTTTTTCTTTATTCTGTTACATAAATCCGTAAAACAGATTTTCAACAGTAAAAAAAACCTTTAAAATATGTACTTTTTTGTATTGACTTAAAACTTTTTTAGGTTTGTATTCTCTAATGTCCTTTTTTATGGAGTTGATATTATGAAATCTTTTTTTATCGGCTTGATGACTATTTTATTAATAGCTTGTTCAATGTCAAAACGTCCTGACACGGATTTCCTTCGTAATCAGTTAAAGGAACATACCCTTATCGTATATAAAGACGGAAAAACAACATTTTATGATGAAAGAGGCCTTGATCCTTTATTAATCCGTTTGAATGACGGCACGTTCAAAGACGCTTTTGTCGCAGACCGCATTGTTGGAAAAGCATCAGCGTTATTACACGTCTACGGACAAGTCAAAGAAGTTTACACACCGGTCATATCTAAGCCGGCAATTAAAATCTATGAAAAATATGGTATAAAATACAGCGCCGACCAAGTATTGGATAATATACTCAACCGGACGAAAACTGGACTTTGCCCGATGGACTTGAAAGTACAGGACACTGACGATCCGGCAGAGGCTTATCGTATTTTCAGCGAAGAATAGATTTTCATTCAATTACCGAAAAGAGATCCCGCATAAAATGCGGGATTTTTCATGCCAAACAGACTGTGTAACACCCATTGCTTTTCAAAACAGTTCAAAAGAACTGCAACATATGCCATAAGACTAATATCAACCGGAAAAAACAAAAAGATTTTTAAATGATTTTGACGTTTTTCTCCGAATATTTCATTTTCTTTTAAAACTTTTCCATAATAAGCCTATAACACACTCCATTCCAATTCTCAGTTGTAATATGATAACGGACGGCCTTTCCAAACTCCCCTCTCCCTCCCCCTCTCCACCCGTTTCCGGAGCGCTTTTAAATTATCGCCCCGCCTTTTAATCATTTTTCCAATCATAAAAAATTGATGATATTCTACAAAAAACACAAAGACACCTCTTTGTTCCAATCCGGCAAGAATTTCCGTCGGAGGAAAAAGGGCAACCAGAAAGTTTTTGAAAAACCTTTAATTTTCAAATAAGATCACTGCATCAAAACTTAAGTAACAGGAGCAAACAAGAGAAACATTTCAAAATAAGCCGCCTTTCTTCGTCCCACTTCAATTCCGGATTTTTTAGAACATTTATAAAAGCCTCTTACCATAAAAAATTTCAAAACAAAAATAACAGGCTTCTATAAATTCATAAGATAAACAACAATTCTCGTATCCATAAATTTCAAACTTATAATATTTAACAAATTGAATTCTATTCGCATTTAACGATCCATAAAATATGATTTTAAATAACTTCAAATAAAAAGATTTTTCCAAGTATTTTTTTGCCTTATAAATAATCCGCTTTCCGTTTTCAGGCTTCGTCTGTTACGACATTTTATTTATCTTCAACAAGCAAGGATCACTTGTCTGTTTTTGCAAAACAAGGAAAGACCATATCTTCCCCATAAAAAAACAGAGAGGCTCCCCTCTCTGTTTTTATGGAATTTGTGGCAATATTACTTGTTTGTGCATCCGGCAAGTCTGCCAAAAGCAGAAAAACCTGCATATCTTGCGGAATAATCCAATTCTTCTTCAATCCGGATCAACTGATTGTACTTTGCCAACCGGTCGGATCTGGACAAAGATCCCGTTTTGATCTGTCCACATCCCGTTGCAACGGCCAAATCGGCAATTGTAGCATCTTCCGTTTCACCGGAACGATGAGAAAGCACAGCTGTATAGCCGGCTTTTTGCGCCATTGAAACAGCTTCCAATGTTTCGGTCAAAGTTCCGATCTGATTGACTTTAATCAAAATGGAATTGGCAATGCCTTTTTCAATGCCTTCAGCAAGACGCGCCGTATTTGTTACGAACAAGTCGTCACCGACCAACTGAACCTTATTGCCCAAAGTCTTTGTTAAAATATCCCAACCGTTCCAATCGTCTTCAGCGCACCCGTCTTCAATGGATTTGATCGGATATTTGGCAACCAGTTCTTCATAGTATTTGACAATTCCGGCGGAATCAAATTTTTTACCCTCACCCGCCAAAACATATTCCCCGTTTTGATAAAATTCACTGGAAGCCGCATCAATTGCCAAAACGACATCGGATCCCGCAGAATAACCGGCGGTTTCAATGGCTTTAACGATATAATCCAACGCTTCGTCAGCACTTTTCAGATTCGGAGCAAAACCACCTTCATCACCGACATTAGTATTCAATCCGGCTTGTTTCAAATTCGCTTTCAAAGCTTGAAAGACTTCAGCCCCCATACGGACGGCTTCGGCAATCGAAGGAGCGGATACAGGCATAATCATAAATTCCTGAATATCAATCGGATTGTCGGCATGCTTTCCACCATTCAAAATATTCATCATGGGAACCGGCAAAATATGAGCGTTCACACCGCCGACATAACGGTATAAAGGCAATCCGACTTCTTCAGCCGCAGCTTTCGCAGTTGCCAGAGAAACACCTAAAATGGCATTAGCTCCCAAATTCGCTTTATTTGGTGTTTCATCAAGTTCAATCAACACTCTGTCGATTTCCCGTTGTTCCAAAGCATCCATGCCACATAATTCATCAGCAATCGTTTCGTTTACAGCTTCAACAGCTTTTAATACACCCTTGCCATTATAACGGGCTTTATCACCGTCCCGCAACTCAACGGCTTCATGCACGCCAGTTGAGGCACCGGAAGGAACTGCCGCACGTCCGAAAGCGCCTGAATCCAAGACGACATCGACTTCAACAGTCGGGGTACCACGGGAATCCAATATTTCACGAGCATGAATATCAATAATTTCAGACATTTTTTCTCCTCTTAAAAAATAAAGTCTATTAATAACCTTTAACCAGTTGGTCTATTGCCTTCAAACTTTTCAGAACATCTTCCAATTCAGCCAAAGGAATCATATTCGGACCGTCACTTGGCGACTTATCAGGATCTTGATGAGTTTCAATGAATACGCCTGCGACTCCGACGGCAACAGCAGCACGCGCCAAAACCGGAGCGAATTCGCGTTGTCCGCCTGTTGAAGTGCCTTGTCCGCCCGGTTGTTGTACCGAGTGTGTCGCATCTATTACGACAGGACAACCTGTCTGTTCTGCCATAATCGGCAAAGAGCGCATATCAACGACCAATGTATTATATCCGAAAGAAACACCGCGTTCTGTAACCAGAACATTGGTATTACCGCTTTGATCGGCTTTTGTTACAACGTTTTTCATATCCCACGGCGCCAAGAACTGACCTTTTTTAATATTCAGAGGTTTCCCTGTCTTGGCGGCGGCAACAACCAAATCGGTTTGACGGCACAAAAAGGCGGGGATTTGTAACATATCAACAACTTCCGCAACAATTGCGCATTGATCGGGTTCATGGACGTCGGTAATGATCGGACATGCGAATTGTTTTTTCACTTCTGTAAAGATTTCCAATGCCTTTTGCAAACCGACACCGCGAACACCGGCAATTGAAGTCCTGTTTGCTTTATCAAAAGAAGCTTTAAAAACATAAGGGATATTCAATTTAGTGGTAATCTCGACGATTTTTCCGGCTAAATCGAGTGTATGATCCAAACTCTCCAATTGGCACGGACCTGCAATCAAGACGAACGGCAGTTCATTTGAAAAAGTGATTTTTCCGACTTGGACATGACGGTTTTGCATAAAATTTCTCCTAAAGGAACAATAGACTAATTTAACAAAACATTTTAATCGGAAAATTTTATCTTTCCAAAGAAATTTTATCAATCCGTAAAAAAAACGGGAATCATACATAAAAAAACGGGAACAAAATGTTCCCGTTTTTATTTCCGATTTTCTGTTTATTTGGAAGAAACCGGAACGACCGGCTCTTTGGTTGCATTCGCTTCTGTTTCAACGACAGCAGGCTTTTCTTCCATAAAAGACTTTTGTGCTTTAGCAGCTTCGCCTTTACTCATAATTGCCAGAGTCAGGCTGGTAACCATAAAACAAGTTGCCAGAATTGCCGTTGTGCGAGTCAAGATGTTTCCGACCGACCTTCCCGTCATAAAGCTTCCCATGCCGCCGCCAAGACCGCCAAGAGCCCCGCCTTCGGATCGTTGCATTAAAATCACACATACCAGACAGACAGCCAGAATAACGTGAACAACCAGAATAAATGTATGCATACCTTTTTCTTTCTTTCAGAATTATAAACAGGTTTCGACAATAGCCCAAAAATCGTCGACTTTCAAACTTGCCCCTCCGACAAGAGCGCCATCAACATCTTGCAGAGCCATTAATTCTTTGGCATTGGAAGGTTTCACGGAACCGCCATATAAGATGCGCATTTCTTCGGCAACTTTCTGTCCCAACTTTGCCGCGATTTCAGCACGAACAGCCGCATGAACCTCTTCAACATCTTTTGTTGTCGGCGTACGCCCCGTACCGATAGCCCAAACCGGTTCATAAGCAATAACAACGTTTTGAGCATTTGCTTCTTCTGGAACGGAACCTTGTATCTGGGTGCGGCAAACATCAATTGTTTTTCCCGCATCCCGTTGATCTTGAGTTTCACCGATACAAATAACAGCCGTCAATCCGTCGGCAATAACGGCTTTGGCCTTCGCTTTCACATCGGCGTCCGTTTCATGGTGATCCGCGCGGCGTTCCGAATGCCCTACAATGACAAAACGAGCGCCGGCATCTTTGATCATGGGAACACTGACATCCCCCGTATGGGCTCCCGACTTTGCAGCGTGCGCATCTTGGGCACCGACGGCAACGCGCCCCTTAACAGCATCAACGACAGGCAAAATCCAGATTGCGGGCGGACAAACCAGCACATCGCATTCGGGATCCGTGCAAGCCGCATATTTTTCTGCGACCCCTTTCGCCAAAGCGTATGCTTCCTCTTTCAGACAATTCATCTTCCAATTTCCGGCAATTAAAGGACGCCTTTGCATGTTATATTCTCCTCAATACGAAAAACGTTTCAACAAATTTCATCAAGGTTTAACACAACACCGCATCGAAAAAAACATTTATTTGCTTTTTTAAGCTTTTTTTAGAAAAAGGCTGTTGCAAGAATAATTTCATATCTTTATTATTTTTGCGTTCTTACAACTTTCCTAACAGAGGATCCGGATATGTTAAAATTTTTTCGCGACCAAAAAAACAGCTGGTTGGTCAAAGGCATTTTAATTTTAACGGCATTAAGCTTTATTTCATTGTTTGGTTCGAATCGGTTTTTAACAAAAATTCCCGATGAAGGAAAGGCTGTAGCCGAATTGAAAGGTCAAAAGATTACGGTTGCTCAGTACATCGACGAGTTCGATCATCAAGTTCGTTCCATGAGCCGTATTTTGCAAAAACCTTTCAACGTGCAAGACGCCTTGGAATCCGGCATGCTTTTTTCTTTGTTCAGCCAGATGATTTCTCAAGCCGTCATGCAATCGGCTGTGGACGATTTACATTTGGCCGTTTCTGATGAAGCTGTCCGTCAAGCCATTTCAAATATGCCCGTTTTTACGGATTACGACGGTTCTTTCAGTCTGAAAGCTTATAAAGAATATCTCAGCGACATGGGAATGACCGAAAATCGCTTTATCCATGACACTTTTTTAGATTTGAAAGCTCAACAACTGACCGGAGCGGCTCAAACGGTTTCCATTCAGCCGGCAAAGCTGGTGGAAACGAAATACAGCTTGAAAAATGAAAAACGCACCGCCGATGTTTTCAGCATCAAACCGGAAGATTTAAAAATCACGCAAAAACCGTCTAAAGAAGAAAAAGAACAAATTTATAAAACATTATCCGATCAATTAATGGCTCCTGAATACAGGACTTTTACGGTATTGCATCTGACATTGGAAGATGTCGCGAAAAAGATTAAAATCTCTGACGAAGAACTGTTGGAAATCTATAACGAAAACAAGGATTCCTATGCCATAGAAGAAATCCGCGACATTGATCAAATGCTCTTTACGACAAAAGAGGAAGCGGATAAAGCCTACAATGCCTTACAAGACGGACAAGATTTCATGGATGTCGCAAAAAAATTTGCAAACCAGACGGAAGAACAAACAAAGTTGGGCGAACTGACCCCGTCGACGGCGACGGGAGATTGGTCGGAAGTCGTTTTTGCCGCTAAAAAAGGAGATTTTGTCGGTCCAGTTCAAACCGCTTTCGGCTGGCAAATTTTGCGTGTCAACAAAATCACGCCGCGTGTTGAAAAACAATTCAACGAAGTCCGCGATGAAATCGAACAAAAAATGATCGACACAATGGCTTACGATACCTTGTCGGAAACCGTCGTCGCTTTGGACGACCGTTTCGGAGCCGGAGAAACAATTGAAGAAATTGCGAAATCCACCGGCTACCCTGTAAAAACCTATACCTTGGTCGATCCCAGCGGGAAAAATGAAAACAATCAAGCCGTCTCTGTTTCTAAAACCGTTTTAGCTACGGCTTTCGTCAGTGATCCGGGGCGTGAATCCCCGATGATCGAAGACGGATCGGATTATTTTGTCCTGCGTGTCGACGACATCAGGGAACCTGCATTAAGACCCATTGAAAAAGCTCAAAAAGAAATCAATGAAGCTTGGAAAATTCAAAAGCAAAAAGAAAAAGCCGAACAAATTTCAAAAACAATAAAAGAAGAATTGGAAAAAGGTGCTTCCGTAGCAACCGTTTCCAAAAAAACGGGAATTGCCCATAAGAGGATCAAAGATTTGACACGCTATGGCAACCAATTGCCGCCAGGAGCGACATATCAGTTGTTTAACAAACCGACAACTGAAATCATTACCGTTTCAGACCCTGCTGAATACCTTGTTATAAAAACCGTCGATATCACCCCCGCCGATCCTGAAAAAGACAAGCTGGGAATAACCGAATTGCGCCGTTTGATGCAAGAACAAACCGCCAATGAAAAATCAGACGCCCTTTTATCCGATTTTGCGTCCTATTTAAACTTGAAGGTCTATGAAAACACAGCTCAAAAGGCATTTTCTTATCTAACTAAAACGATACAAGATAACGAAACGGATTATTGATCCCCCTTTCCCCTTCTTTTCATTCAAGAAGGGGATTTTTTTAATTGCCCCGTTTTAACAGGATCATCCGTTATTTTTCCATTGTTTCAAAAGTTCTGAAACGTTACAGAAAAACAAAACTTTTCCATACTTGAAATTTCCCCCCGTTTCAGAGTAAAACAAAAAAAACAACGAAGGCTTGAATATGCAACATTCTTTCGATCTGACACGATTAAATCCGGAACAACGCCAAGCGGTTGAAACGACAGAAGGTCCTGTTTTGGTCTTATCCGGCGCGGGAACCGGCAAAACAACTGTTTTGACAGCCCGTCTTGCCTACATCATTCAAACAGGAAAAGCCAGACCTTTCCAATGCCTTGCGGTAACATTCACCAATAAAGCCGCGACACAAATGCAAGAACGCTTATCCGGATTGATCGGAGAAGACAGCCGTTTTTTATGGTTGGGAACGTTTCATCGCATCGGGTTGCGTATTTTACGCCAATATTATGAAAAAGTCGGTTTATCTTCCGGCTTTAACGTTTTGGATGCTTCCGATCAGGAGCGCTTGGTTAAACAAATCATGCTTGATCAACACATTGATTTGAAAGACAACCCGCCCAACATCATCTTGGATCAGATACAACGATTGAAAGACCAAGGGCTTAGTGCTGAAAAAACGGATTTTGCCTCGTTTCCCGTCAATCTGCATGTCAAACAATTGTATTCTTTATACCAAGAACGATTGAAAGCCATGAATGCGGTTGATTTCGGAGATCTGTTATTGTATTGCTTGGAGCTGTTTCAGAACAATCCCGAAATTTTGAATTCATACCGTCACCAGTTCAAATACATCTTGGTTGACGAATATCAAGACACCAACGTTTTACAATACCTGTGGTTGCGTTTGCTTGCCGGCGGATACGGAAACATTTGTTGCGTCGGAGACGATGATCAATCCATATATTCTTGGCGGGGAGCGGAAATCGGCAATATTCTACGGTTTGAAAAAGACTTTCCCAATGCCACTTTAATCCGCCTTGAAAGCAATTATCGTTCAACGGCACATATTTTAGCCGCCGCCTCGGGATTAATAGCCCACAACAAAAACCGGTTGGGAAAAACTTTGCACCCCGCGCAAGGACGCGAAAAGGAAATCGGAGATAAAGTAAAAATTACAGGCGTATGGAATGCCGAAGACGAAGCTTGTAAAATTTGTGAACAAATTGAAAAAGAACTTCGTTCAGGCACAGCCTTATCTCAAATGGCGGTTTTGGTTCGTGCCAGCTTCCAAACACGCGCCATAGAGGAAGCTTTGCTGCAATACGGAATCGCCTATAAAATCATTGCCGGCATGCGTTTTTATGAACGCGAGGAAATCAGGGATGCCACAGCTTATATACGCCTGCTTGTCCAACCTAAAGATGACATGGCTTTTTCGCGTATCATTAATAAACCCCGTCGCGGGATAGGAGACGCGACTTTGCAAACAATCCGCAAAGAAGCTGTTGAAAATCGGATTTCTTTATATGAAGCCGCTCAATCTTTGCTGAAAGAAAAAAAATTAAAAGGGAGTTCTCAAAAAAAACTGGAACAGTTTTTCAATATTTATGATCAATGGCGCATGCAACAAAGCCGGATGCCAGCAGATCAGCTATTATGCAAAATATTGGAAGAAAGCGGCTATATGCAGATGCGCAAAGAGGATAAAAGCCCAGAATCCGAAGGACGCATGGAAAATTTACGCGAATTGATCGGAGAATTTAAAGAAAAGTATGACACATTTAATGACTATCTTGAATATGTCAGCTTGATCATGGACAACGAAACCACCGCATTGACCGGAGATCATATTTCCGTCATGACCTTGCACGCCGCAAAAGGATTGGAATTCGACTGCGTTTTTCTTCCGGGCTGGGAGGAAGGCGTCTTCCCGCATCAAAAATCCTTGAATGAAAACGGCTCGAAAGCTTTAGAAGAGGAACGACGGCTGGCTTATGTCGGATTGACCCGCGCAAAAAAACGCGTGTATATCAGCTTTGCCGGATCCAGACGGACTTACAACCAATGGCAAAACAATCCTCCTTCCCGCTTTATTTCCGAAATTCCTGTCGAACACGCGGAAATGCAAAACATTTCTTCATATAATTATAAATATGATGAAAACACCGCCTATCAAAACGGAGAATATACTTACTTTTATAAAAATAAAAAATCCGGCTATTTGGGATCTTGCAAAAAACCGACCTTTCAAGTGGGATCCGAAGTTTATCACAGCCGTTACGGATATGGCAAAGTGATTGCCGTCAATACTGACAGTGCCCGTGTTACATTTAATGACGGCAATGTGAAAACAATTTTATCTGAATATTTGGAAAGCGCATAATATGGATACAAAACCTGCAAGCAACTGGCAAATTTCTTTCATCCTCCCCGCACAAGCCGTTCCTTTTTTTGAACGCGCCCTTGATGCCCCGGACACCGCGCTCTTAGCATCTGAAATCGAAAGCGGTGAAAATAAGGGAAAATGGAAACTTGACGCCATTTTTCAAAATCATCCCGATGAAAATTTATTAAACACGTCGTTAACTTTGGCGGCTATGGCGGCAAAAACGGATCTGCCGGATTATAAATTAAGTGAACTGGCCCAAAAGGATTGGTTAAAGGAAAATCTCATCAGCTTTGCCCCCGTTTCCGTCGGACGGTATTACATCTATGGTTCCCATATTCAAACACCTCCGCCAAAAACAAAATTGTCTTTAAAAATAGATGCCGCAACCGCTTTCGGATCCGGAGAACATTTCACAACAAAAGGGTGTCTGATGGCGATGCAGGAAATTTCACGCTTTAAAAAAGTCCGTAACATTTTAGATATGGGATGCGGTTCCGGAATTTTGGCTTTGGCTGCCGCAAAAACATTCAGAACAAACGTTCTTGCCGCAGACATTGATCCCGAATCAGTCCGCGTTACAAAAGAAAACGCCAAAACAAACCACTTGGCGCGTTATATCACAGCTTGTGCCGGAAACGGCTACAAACCTGTCATTGTACGATCAAAAGCCCCTTATGATCTGGTTTTTTCAAACATCCTCGCTCGTCCTTTGACACTGATGGCAAAAGACCTTTCCTCCGTTTTGGCTGCTGACGGGCTCGCCGTACTGTCCGGTCTGCTTTGCCGGCAGGAAGCTTGGGTTCTGGATGCGCATCGCCGCGTCGGATTGCATCTGAAAAAACGTTACCGGCTGCAAGGTTGGAGCACATTAATTATCGGAAGATAAGGGGAAAATTCATGCAAAAACTTAACGCACTCAGACAATGGATGATTGAAAACGGCTTTTCGGGCGTGCTTGTTCCGACCGCAGACGAATATCAAGGGGAATATGTTGCTCCCGAATCAAAACGGTTGCAATGGATAACCGGTTTTTCCGGATCCGCCGGAGAAGCGCTCATCTTGCCAAAAAAAGCCTTTCTGTTTGTTGACGGGCGTTATACTTTGCAAGCACAAAAAGAAACAGATCCTTGTGAATTTACCGTCATTCAAACACCTGCCGCCCGCGTACAAAACAACATATTAACCGGTTTGCCAGAAAATTCCGTAATCGGATACGATCCTTGGCTTCACAGCCCGGATGAAATCCAACACCTCAGGGAAATCTGTTCTCCGTTTAAAATAAAAATCATGCCCCTTCCCTGTAATCCGATTGACAAACTATGGACGGATAAGCCAGAAACAAAAACAAATCCGGTTGTCTTTTTACCCGAAACATACACGGGAATGGATAGTGCCATAAAACTTGAAAACATAACCGAATCATTAAAAATAAATCAAGACGACGCATTAGTACTTTGTTCTCCGGAATCGATTTCGTGGCTGTTAAACGTACGCGGACAAGACATCCCTTATATTCCCGTTGTCCAATCTTTTGCCGTCCTTTATAAAAACGGGACATTGGATTGGTTCGTCAATCCCGCAAAAATTACGGATCGTCTCCGTACACGGTTGAATCCCAACGTCAATATCAAATCTCCTGACTTATTGGCTGCGACCTTGGATGCCTTGAGTATTCAAAAAGCGCAAGTGCAATTGGATACACATTCGTCTTCCGCTTGGATATATGAACGTTTATCTCAAGGAGGCGCTCGTATCCATATCAAAGAAGATCCTTGTCTGATGCCAAAAGCCTGCAAAAACAAAACCGAACAAAACGGCGCTATCAATGCTCATATCAGAGATGGTGTCGCTTTATGCCGTTTTCTATGTTGGTTTGACGCTAATGCAAGCTCCGGAGAGCTTACCGAAATGGATGCCGTGCATAAAATCGCTCAATTGCGTGCGGAAAACGATTTATATTGCGGAGAAAGTTTTTCAACAATTGCCGCCTCTGGGCAAAATGCCGCTTACATTCATTACCACACAGATGAAAAAAACAATGCTCGCATAAAAAACAACGCAATGTTTCTGATCGACACCGGAGCCCAATATTTAGACGGAACGACGGACATTACGCGGACGATTTGCGTTGGCATCGTTTCCGATCTGGAAAAAAAACGATATACTCAAGTCTTAAAAGGGCATATTGCTTTGGCATCTGCCGTCTTCTGTCAAGGAACAACGGGATCTCAGCTTGATCTTCTGGCACGTCAATTCTTATGGAAGGACGGCGTCGATTATGCTCACGGAACGGGTCATGGCATCGGCAGTTATCTTAGCGTTCATGAAGGACCGCAAAGAATTGCCAGAAGTTGCAGTAAAATTCCTTTAATGCCCGGGATGCTGATCTCAAACGAACCCGGATACTATAAGCCCGGTGCATTCGGGATCCGTTTGGAAAACGTCGTCATGGTGAAGCCTGTTGCTTTGCCAAAAGACGCCGAAATAAAAGTTTTTGGTTTATCTACGCTCGGTTTGGCACCGTTCGATAAGCGCTTGATCGACTTTACCGCTTTGACACCAGTTGAAAAAACATGGCTGAATAATTATCATGAACAGGTTTACAGCACAATTTCACCTTTGGTTGACAAACAAACCGCCTGTTGGCTGAAAACAGCTTGTGTCGTTTTATAAAGGTTTCACATGAGAGCCGGCATCACTTTCTTTGTTTCGGGATGTATCCTGATTTTGTTCGGAATTACGATGATCATTCCGGGAATGCTTGATTTTTTTGATGACAATGTCATATCGGCTTACGGATTTTGGCAGGCTTCGGTTGTAACTGTTTTCTTCGGTCTTTTGTTCACGGCGACTTTTTACAATAAATATGAAAAATTAACCGTACGGGAAATGTACTTGACGACATCGCTTGTCTGGCTGATGGTTTGTTGCTTTTCGGCATTGCCTTTCTTTTTCTCACAATATCCTTTAAGCTATACGGATTCTTTTTTTGAAGCCATGTCCGGATTGACAACAACAGGTTCTACAATCATACGGGATTTGTCCATTCAACCCAGAGGCATCCTGTTATGGCGAGGTATGTTGCAATGGTTCGGAGGCATCGGAATTATCGTGATTGCTTTGGGAATATTACCGCTTTTACGGATCGGCGGTATGCAATTGTATGCGACTGAATCTTCAGACAAATCCGATAAGACTTTACCGAAAACGTCCCAGATCATAGCCAGAATCATGATCGTTTATACACTATTGACAATATTGTGTACACTTTGCCTGTGCTTTTCAGGATTGGATTCTTTTGAATCACTAATTTTTACAATGGGAACGATTCCGACCGGTGGATTGGCTCCCAGAAATACGTCGGCCATAGATCTGAATTACTCTTCACAATGGATTTTGGCGTTTTTTATGTTTATTTCCGGTATGCCTTTGTTGTCCTTTTACCTATTGTTCAAAAAAAATTGGAAAAGCTTGAAAAATGATCTGCAAATAAAAACATACGTCTTTTGCGTCCTGATTTGCATCCTGCTCTTAACCTCCTACCTTTGCCTGATGAGAGACAAGTCTTTTGCTGACAGCTTGCGCATAGCCGCTTTTAATTTCATTTCCATCATCACTTCAACCGGTTTCGTCAATACGGATTTGGAACAATTGGGAAATTTCGCAATCACTTTTCTTACTTTATCCTTATCTGTCGGTGCGTGTAGCGGATCAACCTCCGGCGGCATCAAGATCTTCAGATTCAATATCATGTTTCTGTCTTCCTTACAGTACCTTAGACGGAAAATCCTGCCACACGGCATTTTCGTCGCCAAATATAACGGCAAACCCATTACAGAAGAAATTTCTTCTGACGTATTTGTTTTCATTGCCATTTTTTTGATTTCCTTTTTGTGCTCCGTTTTGTCTTTATCTTTACTGGGACTTGATTTCCTGACTGTTATCAGCGGAACTTTGTGCGCTCTGGGGAACACCGGCATAGCATTCGGTCCCGTCATCGGTTCAAGCGGTCATTTCGCCAATCTGCCAGATATGGGAAAATGGATCTTTTCCATCGGAATGATGCTGGGACGATTGGAATACATGACGATTTTCGTTCTCCTTTTGCCATTAGCTTGGCGAAAAGAAAAAAAATCCGTGCGTTCAACTGCTTTTTAAACTTATCGCAACATAAGGTGTTATTCTTTTTAAAAGACTGCTTTGTTAAAGAGGAAAAACCTTCAGTAATTAGACATTTGGTTCTTGCAAGACGTTCTATGCCTGACAAGTGTTCCTCATGTATCAGAAGGAAAAAGTATGATCCGGAAAGTATTTTTTATACCCGAGAAAAAACGGATATCGCTTTGAATACAGAGAAACGAAATACTTAATATTCTAAAATGAAATTATAAATGACAGCATAGAAAAAAACACTGCCCTGATATTTTCACCATTCCATGGCAAATTCGTTTATATTTTTTATGATAAAACGATAATGTCGTATGGCAACGATTAAAAACTGTATAATAAAAATTTTATTTTCAATACGATGCCGTTGTGATGTAAAAAAAAGCATTAATGAAGCAACATCAATTTTTAATATTATCTTAAAGAGTAAAAAAATTCTGCCCGAACTATTCTTACGCTGTCATCTGTTTCAATGACTATAATATGCTTTTTACATGCACGCTACAGTTCAGGCGGCGTCTTTTATTCAAAGCATAATAACATTCTTACAATATAATTTCCGAACTTGTCGAAAAAAACAAGAAAACATATAATAATATGATCGTAATTGTCAACAAAGGCAAATATATTGGAAATAAATATGTTTATGAAAAAAGTTTTTTCAGCTGGGTGTATTTTTCTTCTTTCACTTTTTATTTTAATTGCCTGCAGTCCGGAATCTGTCCGACATACCGCCTCAAAAGAACTTGGAATTGATGTGTCCGCCGGAAAAGAAATTTCAAATTATGACACTCATAGCGGAAACGGAGATGGAACCTCTTGCGTTACTTTCAGTTTTGAGGACAACACGGTTGTTACAGAAATAAAATCCAACCCTTTTTGGCGTTCCTTTCCTCTTGATCAAACCGTCCGGACATTGGTTTATGGAATTTCGCATAAAACACACAGCGACGGACCATATTTAAACGACAATAACGGAAACGCCTTGGTTCCGGAAATCCGAAACGGATATTATTTGTTGATTGACAGGCAGGTTAAAAATAACACGGAATCAAAAGTTGATATTTTGCAAAGATTTTCTTTCAACCTTACCATCGGGTTATTCGACACGGATACGAATACCTTATATTTTTGCAAACTTGACACTTGATCATAACGGGAACCCCTTCTATCGGTTTCATTTCGGAAAACAAGAAGAACTCACCCTGACCGGTGAAAAATTTTTCCGGCATCAATAAAAGTGCTCTTTACAATCTAAAAACAACCACACGTTTTACGAATTTAAACTGGTGCATTTTACACTTACCAGAATGCATAAAGCTTCCTCCTATGACTCCAAATCCTTATTAAACAAGAACATCTTACACGACTGAAAAATTTCCAAAGACAATTAGAGACCAAGACAGATGTTTCATCAAAAAGGAAATAAAACGATATGTTATGATAAAAAAAACAGATAAATCAAAGCCATGTTTTGCTCGTTATTTCACAAAAACAAACAGTAATCCTTTCAAGCTTTTGTAAAAAAGGTTCAAAAATGTAAATATGACAGATAGCTCATCAGACAATATCAGGAAAAATCGTCTTTTGAAGAAGAAATTTTTTCTTTTACAATCAGGAAAGGGTTGTCTTCAAAACTAACCTCTTTTCCCCATTTCGCAATTAATTTCGTTTGTAACTCTTGTAAATAAACAAGGCGCCGTTGATCCGACATTTCTAAAAAAACAGAAACAATTGCAGGAATAAAACGATAAAAGAACCATCCGACCAAAGCCGAGCAATAAATCATAACAAAAGCCGTGTTACAAAAAAATATCGTAACAGCTTCTTGTAACGTATTATTGCCGAACCATAATTGAAACAAAAAAGGCAATGCTCCGGCAAAATTCAGTCCGCCGACACATAGCCATTTGTATTTTAATTTTGTTTTTGAATGGATCTCAGTAATCAGAACGATAAATGTCGGCAACATACTAAGACAGAAAAAAACAAAAGTCGGCAACATCCAGAACAGCATCGGGAATAAAATTAAAAAAGAAAGAGCCGAAGCGAAAAAAATTTCATTTGATTTTTTTTTATCACTTACCATTTTTCGCCCTTTCCTAAAAAAATTCGGACAACAGCAAAAAAGACATCATCAAAACAGCCGTTCCGAAACAAAAAACAGCCGCTATTTGATAGCCTAAGATCATATTTTCACTTTTTCTTTTTTCGCTCTTTTCTGACAAGAGTTCAATTTCACCGGATAGTCTGGCATATTCCTTTTTAGCCTGTTCAAAATAATTCGTATCCAACAAACGCTCTTGTTTATCATCCAAAAAGGCGCAAATGTCCGGAAGGCTACCTTTTTTGAGCAACTGAGGCAAATTTTTTTCCAATATCATTCGTTTTTCAATACTATGATAGCTTTTAACAATCGGAGACAACCACTTTCCGATCCAGCCGCAAAAAGCATACAGTTTTTGGGGTCCGAAAGCGCTTTGCAACGCCGAAAATATATTTAACATCCCTTGCATTGAAACATATTCTTTGCGAGAATTTAATAAAGTCAATGCTTCCGCCGACCTTAAACCGAATTTAACGGCAATAAAGGCGGCGATATGCCGGTCAAGCGGATAAGTTTCATAAGAAACGGTTTTAGCCGTTTTCTCCAATGCCGGCATCAGATCTTTAATATCATCGACATAGTCTTTAATAACAAGCGGGCTTTGGCAAGCAAGATTATCATTTAAATCATATAACAATCTTTCCGCCCCCATCCCCAGATCCGGTTTTTGCAAAACAACTTGCATATTTTTAATATATTGAGCGGAAATTCTATCATGGTGAAATTCATACCAGCTTTCCAAATATCCGGCCGCCACGACACCGATAAGCGTTTTTGTCATTTTTTCATCATGAGCATACAAGGCAAGCATTGTTCCCAAAGCATCAGGCATAAAAGAACATTCACGCATGCGTAAAGGAGCATTGGAATCCAGAAGCATACAAGTTCTGGCAATGATAAAGTCGTCTTGTTTTTCTTTGATTGAAAAGCGTTCCAGTGCCATATTTATTGATGCCGTTATCGCTTCAGCCGTTGTTTTATCATCGAACCCCCGAACAACCCAAGTCAATAATTTTTCGGAACGGATAGCATCCGAAGCCAGATCCCAATTTTTAGAAAAAGCATAAGCCAATGTACGATAAGAAAAATATTCGACATTATTAAACAAAAAAGGGCGTTGAGACGAATTGAATGATTTTGATTGGATCGGAGTCAAACGTCTTCCGTCCGCCCACAATTGCGTTGATGAAATGTCCCAGCGTTGAGAAACATTATCCGCCAGAAGTCCTCGCAACAATTCGATCAAAGCCAAGGGAATGCGTTCTTCTCCGATCAAAGCCGCATAAGATCCTTTATAAATTTTCAACGTCAGCAATTCATCATCGGATAGATGTTCGACCGGATTATACCCCAATCCCAAACAAACCAGCGTCGCCCCGAAAGCATACAAATCATCTGCCGTAACACCGTTCCCTTTACCGGCAGCAGAACACATCGAGGATTCAATTGTTTCAAAACAGGATGGCTGGTCATAACCCGCAGGGGAAGAAATGCAATCCCCCCAGACAACTTTTGTTTTTTCCGCATCCAAATAAAATAAATTGTCCGGACGGATTTCCCGATGTGTCAACCCCTGCAAGGACAGATTATTGATCCCCATTAATAAAGGACGGATCCAGCGTGAAATTTTTTCTGTTTCCTCTTCCGGTAAAACCTTATCATACGTCCCAGACTGCACGACACGCCCGCCCAAAGGCAATTCATAAATCAAAATCATCGTTTTGGATTTAAACGGTTCCCAAAACGCTATACCGGCATCAACCAAAGTTAAAATCCCTTCCATTTCCAAACCGGATCTGGACTTTATATGATCTTTTCTGACCGGCAAATCGGGACGGCAAACCAACGCGAAAACCTTACGATCCGAAACACTTGTTTCTTCGGCTTGAAACGCCTTTGCACAAGGCATATCCAATGATAAAAGCGGCAATTCCGGATATATGCGAAACCTGTTTTTTAAAAAGCACACTTCCCCTTTATTTTTTAAAGGGGCTAATAACTCCGAAGACCGATCTTGATTTGTTGACGTATCATTTCCAGCCATATTCGCCTTCCGAAGTACGGAAAAAAGGGAAAAAGCTTCCGCTCTTTCCCTTATTTTACATGATTTGCTTTAAATAAAAAGATTTTTATTATTTTTCATAAGGATCAATGCGAATAACCGTATCTTCGCGTTCCGGACTTGTCGAAATCATGCCGATTTTCACCTCCAACAAGGTTTCCAATCTTTCAATATACTTTTTCGCGTTTTCAGGCAATTTTTCATAATCGCGCACACCGTATGTTGACGTTTTCCATCCCGGCAAGGTTTCATAAATCGGTTTCACTTCCGCTTGAGCATTCATCTGCATCGGATAATAATCCAATTTCCGACCTTTATATTCGTATCCGACACAAACTTTAATTTCATCAAACTGATCCAAAACATCCAACTTCATAACCGCCAAATTTTCGACACCGTTTACAACAATGGCTTGACGAACCAAAACCGCATCAAACCACCCGCAACGGCGGGGACGCCCGGTTACCGTTCCAAATTCATGTCCGACTTCACGGATACGATCTGCGTCGGCATCAAACAATTCCGTCGGGAACGGTCCGGAACCGACACGGGTCGTATAAGCTTTCACAACACCGATCACCTTATCGATTTCTTTCATGCCAACACCGGAACCGACCGCCGCTTGTCCCGCTATCGTATTCGAAGACGTTACAAACGGATATGTCCCGAAGTCATTATCCAGCATCGTTGCTTGAGCGCCTTCAAACAACAGTTTCTTTCCTTGTTTCAGTTGCTGCGATAAAATTTTCCAAGCGGGAACAGCAAAAGGCAAAATGAAACCGGAAATTTCTTCCAATTGAGCCATCACGTCTTCTTTTTTTATTTCCGGTTGTCCCCAACCTTTACGCAACGCATTATGAAACAACAATAAATTGTCAACTTTTCCGGACAGAGTTTCTTTTTCCGCCAAATCTCCGACACGAATGGCGCGACGCGCCACCTTGTCCTGATACGCCGGACCGATACCACGACCCGTCGTACCGATTTTCCCTTTTCCTGCCGCCGCTTCACTCATTTGATCCAGTTCGCGATGCAACGGTAAAATCAATGTCGCCTGATCCGATATTTTTAAAACGTCCGGTGTAACTTCTGTTCCCAGAGCGCAAATGCGCCCTATTTCCTCGCGCAAAGCCCAAGGATCGACAACGACACCGTTTCCGACTACGGACAGCTTGCCCCGCACTATGCCAGACGGCAACAAGGAAAGTTTATAAGTTATACCGTTCACAACCAAAGTATGACCGGCATTATTACCGCCTTGGAAACGAACGACAACATCGGCTTTTTCGCTCATCAGATCGACAATTTTACCTTTGCCTTCATCCCCCCACTGAGCCCCGATGATTACAATATTCGTCATAATTTTTTCTCCTTAAAAAAACAAAGCTAAAGCGGTTGGACACATCCGCTTGAATAAATCCAAGAACACGACAAACGCCGTGCCTCCTCTATATCGTTTCCGGATTTTAACGCACAAACCGTTACATACCCTTTTTCACGCAATTGAGCGGCTTGTGAAAAAGAAACATCCATAGGAACATACACTCTTTTTTTCACTTCCCTGTCATTCAAGACGTTCAAAATGTCGGCAACAAACAACGTTACTCCGACCGCCGGTTGTGATACAGCTCCATCCATACCGGCGATATAACGCCCGCCTCGCCCTAATTCATGTTCGTTTTGCTTGGAAAAGACGGAAAAGCCTATCCCCGTATGATATTCAAACCCTCTGTTTTCCAGAACATCTACTGTTACGGACAAATCCGGAGCTTCTTTTTTCAACAAAGCGATAACATCAAACAGACGATGACATTCGGCTGCCGCTTCTTGTGGTAAACGCAAAGGGCGCAAGATTTCCAAAACACGCTGACAATCCCCGAACGCTTGGAACAAAGCTTCAAACAAAGGCTTTGCTTCCCGCGCCTTTCTGTTTGTCGTTTCCAATACCGACAACACGGCGGAAAAGTCTTTCCGGTTAAGAAAATCTACCATTTTTTCACGATCTTCACGATTTATATCGACTGCTGAACATAATGCTGGAAATAATGTCGGCAAATTCAAATCGAAAATGACGGAAGAAATTTTCAAATGTCTCAAAGCCTCCGCCGCCAACAGAATGATTTCTCCGTCCGCTTTTGCGCAATCCGCCCCGATCAACTCGGCTCCGACTTGCAAAATTTGACGCGATGGATTTAATTGATCGGCAAAAACACGCACAACGTGCCCCAAATAAGCCAAGCGGAGCGGACGCGGTTCGTCTTTCAGCCGTGTTACGGCAATCCGGCTGATTTGCGGTGTCATATCCGCACGCAATCCCATGATTTTTCCGGAAACGGAATCCGTTAAGCGAAAAGTTTGAAGCGATAAATCGACATATTTTTCAGATAATAATGTTTCTTCAAATTCCAATAAAGGCGGTTCGACACGTTGATAACCGTTATTTTGGAACACATTAATAATTTTTTCTACAGCCTTGGCTTCGTCATCGACGAAGGGAGGAAGAACATCTGTCATACCGACAGGCAACAATCCCGAAAACGCAGATTTTTTCATATCAAAATCAGATCCATCGGTTAAAACACTTATTTTTGTTTTACCTTGAATCCGTTATAAAAGAAACAAAAAAAAGCTATATTCTCCTTTTTGTCTTTTTTTTAAGTCCTTCTTTTTTCCAATGGACGCAAGCACGATATGCGCGTTCCAACCGTCTGGTATAAAAATCCGTTTCAATGTTGAGTAAAAAATCATAAATCCCTTTTGCGACATCATCAAACACTCTCTCGCGTTCTTTGCATGACACACGACAAGCTTGGCACCAAACGATTTGACGCCCTTCGGCATCGGTGATGAAAACATCGGAATAATCACCTGTTTTTGATACGGGGTGTTCCCCGTTATGCAAAGGCGTTTGAAGATGTTCATTCAAACATAAAAACGCTAAAGCCTTTGCCATTTTTTTTGCGATCAATTGCTCATTTACCGCCATCGGCTTCTCCTGAAATATCATACCGGCAATATAATAACAGTACACAAAAAAATCAAAAACGACATCAAGACATTAGGCGATCAAACAAAAGTCCACACCCTTCCGGTCATGTCTAACAAACGAAGGCATCATTTAACAAAAGCCGTTTTCAATATTTTGTTCCAAAACATACGGGGTATGTATTAGGTATTTTTTAAAGGTAAAGGATTTTAACAAGTTGTTGGACGGAAAAAATCAAGTGAAGCTTTTACATCACTTCTTGATAAAAAAGCTTTATTGCTGATATCGTTTCAAACTGGAAAAATCAACACTGTCTGATAAATTTCCTTACTGTTTTCGACATCAAGATTGACAGAACGCTTCCCCTTCCCCGCCTTTTCAAAAAGTAACGGTGATTATCTGCAAAAATGACGCAAAAATCGCAAATATTTAAACAGCCCTCCTGAAATATATGCCCTACAATAAAACAAACAACAATCCTTTACAGATGATCCGTCGATGCTTTGTTTTATGCATTTCGGAGGAGAGCTTTCTCAGGAAGGCATTACGACACTATTTATCCGTTAAAAACAGGAAAGCCCTTCCAAAGCCAAAGCTGCTTTCAGAAAAATTTCCAAGTAAGAAAAACTGCCCCCTGTTTTCGCGAAATCCGGAACAGATTGTCTTTCAATATCCGGTACGATCCGGAAAATATCAAAAATCAAAGAACGATTAAAGTTCGTCTCCATGACGCAGTTCAATCGGCACAAAAGGCGTATCGACGGCTCCTTGATACAACTGTCTCGGCCTTGCCAAACGGCGAGCTCCTTCATTGCCTTCGCGCCAATGCGCTATCCAGCCCGGAACGCGACCGATCGCAAACATCACCGTATACATGTTCAAAGGAATTTTCAACGCCCTTAAGATCATCCCAGAATAAAAATCGACATTAGGGTAAAGATGGCGTTCTTTAAAGTAATCATCATTCAACGCCTTTTCTTCCAACTTCAAAGCGATGTCAATCAAAGGATCGTCAATCCGTTGCGTTTCCAAAAGGTCGAAAACGGCTTTTTTTAAAATCTTCGCCCTCGGATCGAATGTTTTATAAACACGATGCCCGAAGCCCATTAAACGGACTTGCTTGTTTTTAACCCTTTGAACGAAATCGTCAATATTTTCCTTCCCCTGTGCCAAACGGGAAAGCATTTCAAAAACGGCGACATTCGCCCCTCCGTGCAATTTTCCCCATAAAGCGCACACACCGGAGGCTACCGAAGAAAACAAATTCGTTTCCGCCGATCCGACAATGCGAACAGTTGAAGTCGAACAATTCTGTTCATGATCCGCATGTAGCATTAAAAACAAGTTCAGAGCCTTTATCGCTTCAGGTGTCGGTTGATGCGGCTTATGCGGAATTGAAAACATCATATGCAAAAAGTTTTCACAATAACTTCTGGCGGGATCCGGATAAACAAAAGGCAATCCCATTGCTTTACGATAAGAAAATGCGGCAATCGTGCGCACTTTAGAAATGATGGCGGCGACAGCGTTACGCATGGCTTCTTCATCTGTCGTATCCATGATTTCCGGAGAATAACAGATTAAAGAATTAATAACCGCTGATAAAATCGACATGGGTTGCCCGTTGGGTGGAAAAGCGTCGAAATGATGCAACAAGCCTTCATGCAACAATTCATTATTAGTCAAACGCGTACTGAATGTTTTCATTTCGGACATCGTCGGCAAACGCCCGTAAATCAACAACCATGCTGTTTCGACAAACGTCATTTTTTCGGCAACCGTTTCAATCGGAATGCCACGATAACGAAGTATGCCTTTTTCCCCGTTGACATAAGTGATCCTGCTGACACATGAAGCCGTGTTTCCGAATCCAGGATCCAATGTCGTCAGTCCCGTTTTTGAACGAAGTTCCGAAATATCTATACACATTTCGCCGGTGGTTGATTCCACCAACGGCATTTCAATCTGTTTTCCATCGTATTCCAGTTTGACTGTTTTTGCCATCATCTGATTTCCTTTAATGTTTTTTCAAAATCCGACCGGAAAAGACCTTCCTGTTCTTTCAACCCCAAAAGAATTGACAATTCCACTTTGACCGCCTTTACGAACGACAGCGTATCGACACCGGTTTTATGTTCTTGTTTTAATTTTTCGACAAGATCCGGCGTGGCAATTCCTTTTTTCAAAACATTCAAATAAGCTTGATGCAGGGCTGTGGCATAAACCGCCAGCTTTTCATTTTCCGGTTCTTTTAAAGCCGCTTGCGTAAAACCGATACTGAACGCTTCGATGATAGGGATAGGGTCATAACGCAGAAGACCTTCTTTTTTATAAAGAGTCATCAAATCCGGTGCCGTTCCTGCCGCCCCCATTTCGACCCACACGCGCCCGTCAGCCAATAAAATGACAGAATCAATGGAAGCTATGCTGGTTCCCAAATCTATGGCATCCGAAACGATATCGCCCCATAAATTATCGTACGCATAACATGTGCCTCCGGGCAAAGGCGCGGTAAACATCATCACAGCAGCCTCATCAGGCTTCATGATCAAGAAATCATCACCTTCGACTTTTTTCAACTTCAAAGCGGTTTCCCGAACAGCTTTGATCACTGGTGTATCATACGGATCCGCTTCATCAAAAGCGAAAACGACACGATCATACTTTTTGATCATCGCCTGATGAAAGACCTGTTTGACATAACGTTTCGCATCCGCATAATCATAGTGCATTTCTTCAAACATATCACCGGCTTTGACCGGAATTTTATATTCCTGAGAACCGATCACGATTTTGTATTCCCCGTCGACATCAACGACGTGGTTCAATCCGCCATATTCACTTTTGCCCGCGGAAAAACGGCACACCGAAAATCCGCCCGAATGCCGTTTTACCCCTCGCCCATAGACCGCACTCAGAACAGTTGCTATTTTCGGACCGTAAGAGGGATCCGGAACTAAAACTGTTATCGGGCGATTTTCAGGACGAGCCAATAACCGCGCAAAAGCCGCATCAACAATATCCCCTTGATTGCCTTCCAACCGTTTCAATCCGGCTTTTTGTCTTTGGTCGTTATAGATCTTTTTCTTTTCACCGTCCAATTGCGGGCGAACAGTATATTTCGACATAAAAACAACCGGTTTTCTTTTCGCGATCGCCTTATCGCACAGATCACAAACATCTTTGCGGCGTGTGAATTTAGCATAAACAGCCGAACCGGCGGATAACTTTTCCGGTTCCCGTACCGTATGCCGGTTAAAATCGACACGCACTTCGCACTCTTTATCCAATATGAAAAAGAAACCGTCTTTTTTTCTGCCGCCCTCTAAAAACAATACGTCGGGCTTTTGCGCCGCATCGTAAACCGGCAAAGAAGAGATCAATAAATCCGACAAACCGGGATTTTCATAACGTTCAAGGTTACCTTTCACCAACCAATGCCCGCGCAAATACCCGTTCGGCGTCCCTGTTACCAACTTCCCGAGTTCTTCGGGTTTACGCGAATCATCAAGCATGGTCAAAACACTTTGCGTTTGTTCTTTTGTCGGTGTAATCCCCGGACCTTTGATCAAAACGGCGTTTTCATCTCCGCCGACCAGCTCCAATGTTTCCTTGATCACTTCCCCGTTTGTTTGAATCCTGTTTTTCAAACTCCAATCATGTTCACGCAAACGGTTTTGACCGACAAAATCAGGGAAAGCCTCAATAAGTTCCTTTTTTACAATTTCATAAGCCAACCCCGCCGTTTCTTCAGGAAGAACAACATTGACAAAAGACTTAACCATTTTTTACCGCCTTAAAATATTCATCCAACGCGGGGAAACGACCGAACAACGCCCCTGTCGCCGCTACACAAGCCGAGACCAGATAAACACTGGCTTCGTCTCCCATGCGTCCTTTAAAATTCCGTGTCGATGTCGTCAACACATTACGTCGCCCTTGAACACGCTCTTGATTCCCCATGCACAAAGAACATCCGGAAATTTCCACACGACCCCCCCGTTCTTTCAAGGCATCCAATATCCCCGCTTGTTGCAACTCGTATGCAATCATGCGAGTAGGCGGCGCAACCCATGTTTCGGCTTGTAAAGATTGAACAGGACGTGTTACACGCTCGAAATCTTCAAAATCCGTCCGTCCCGACATACATGAACCGACGAAACAAAACTCTACGGGAATCCCCGCCAATTCAGATAAAGGCTTTACATGATCGGGAGTGTGCGGACAAGCAATGTAAGGCTGGTCGATTTCCTCCAAATCAATCTCTAAAACATATTTGAAAACAGACTCATCATCAAAATGAACTTCTTGCGGATCGTCCAGATAAGCTTGTAAAGCTTGACACCTGTTTTCTAAAACAGAATGATTGTCATACCCCGTTTCGATCATCCGTTTGATTAATGGCAAGCTGTGTTCACGGATATAGTCCGCCAATATCGTTGCGTCTTGTTCAAAATAAGCCGCAGCGGCGGAACGTTCCGCAGAAGAATTTGTCATTTTAAAAACATCTATCATTTCAAAAGGGGAACCGGTTCTTTGAAATTCGATAATCGCCCCTTCAAAGACGTTTTTCCCGAACAACTTTTGAGCTTTATAAGGAATATAATTAACCAGATCCCTTACGGTGATCCCCGGAATGAACTCGCCTTTCAGACGAACCAACACACTCTCGGGGATGGTAATTTGCGTTATACCGGTAGCGGCGGCTTCAGCGATTCCCCCTGATCCCAAAGGAAAACTCAACGCTCGCGGAGTCCGTGTATGGGAATCCCCCCCAACGACAATCGTATTCGGGACGACCAATTCATTAAGCCATGAATGAATGATACCGTCTCCCATGTTCAAAGTGATCCCGCCGGTTTTTCTTATAAAGTCCGTCAGTTTTTTGTTCGCTTCCACAACGGCGGGGGTTCTGAATCCCAAAGCGGCATTATGGCATTGCGATTGCAAGAATAACGGAACAGCCAACTGCATCGCTGCTAAGGTTCCTTGTAATTCTTGCACCGTCATGGCTCCGGTTGTATCTTGGGACGCCACCGTATCCACTTTGGCATAAACGGTTTGAGAAGGACGGACACTTTTCAATCCGGCTGCTTTCGCAATGATCTTTTGCGCAGCGCTCATAGGATGATCTTGGTCGTCACCCTTCGGTTCGCCATAAGGCAAAGGAAATTTTCTGCCTATGATTTCCGAAGCTTTCGCCGTCAATATCTTTCCCATACGGAAGACCGTCGCCCCGCCGGCTTGCAAACTGTCCAACTCTTCTTGCTTCAAAGGAACGAATGAAGCTCTCTTTTCCCTTGTTTGCGATAAAATTTCCCCTGTTCGCCACACGACACGGATTTTATCCCCCGTATGGAACAAGTCCGTATCCACACGAACAATGATCGAACCCATATCTTGAGCCGTCTTGGCGAAAATCGGTCCTAAAACACTTCCGGCGAAAATGATTGCCCGTGTTTTTTTATCCGGCTGGAAACGCGTATCCTCATTTTCCACACCGATATTGTATTCGATATTGTTCATGCCGGATTTACGGGAAGAGCTCGTCCCGATTTTATCGGCGACCAGAACCACTTGGGTATCAGGATGTGCAGACTTCAAAGCTTCCAATTCGGTCAACAGCTTTTCATTCATAAAATAATGTTTGGCATGAAAGGGAATATCCGTTCTGGTATGTCCCCCTTTTGAATGGGATAAAAAATCCGTAGAAGCCTCTATATCGTCAGGAATTTTAAAAACGACCAGTTCCGTTTCGTCTTCCAATGCGTGCCGATGGGTGAACCAATCCGCCCTTGCCCATGCTTCCAGCAAAGCGGCGGCATATTTGTTGCCGGCTTCATACAAGCATTTTACTTTATCCAAAGCCTGATAAATAAGAACCAATTCAGATAAGACGGCAACAGCAGCCGGCGCCGTTTCATCATTTTGCAACAAGGAAATCAACACGGCTATATTATGACCGCCCTTCATATACCCCAAATGATCGATTGCCTCGCGTTCGGACAAGCCTTTAATCAAAACCTGTTTTTTTGCCACACGTCCCAGAAAATCCGCTTTTACCGCCGCGGCATCGGACGTACCCGCACAGACGCGGTTTAACAGGCAGTCCAACATCTTTTGTGTTTGTTTTCCCTGTTCCAACAATGAAACACAGGCTTTGACCTGTTCCGCATTCAACGCCAAAGGCGGCAGACCATCTTGTTTTCTGGACAGCGTTCCGTCCTGAGGATGCAAGGGATCGAAAGCGCGCGGCGCATCATAAGCAGATTCATACATCTGCATAATTTCTTCAGCGTTCAACATAACCTTCTTCAACTTTATGGAGCAATTATACCGTATAGTGTCGGATCAGACATATCTACCAGTTTCAATTCGCCGTCTTTTTTAATAAACGTCAGAAAAGCTTTTCCTTCTTGATTATCGACGCCATGACGCGGGGACTTCAAAGAACGGGAATAAGACACATCCGCCTGATATATACCGCTTTGAGGATCGATATCCGTATGAAAAACGGATGTTTGATAATCTATTTCCGTAAAGCCGGCGAAATCATTTTCAACACCGATCTGCAGAATATCTTTTTTCCCCAAATAATTCGGACTGATAAAGTACATAAAAGCATCAAGATCTTTATTTTCATAAGCTTGATTCATCATATCCAGTGTCCGGTTGATTTCTCCGGAAGGATCTACGGTGCATCCGGAAAGAAAAAACAAAAATAAAACAATATATTTCTTCATAAACATCTCTTTATCGGTTTATTGCGCGACAGGTGAATTTTGAGCAACGGCGAAATCATGCAAAGCCACGAAAACAGAACGGGTGAAAGCAATGTTCTTTTTATTCACTTCCGCTTGTTTCGCCTTCGGATAAGTATAATGAATACGAACATACGACATCAAATCCTTGTTCGTCCCCAAAACAAGCAAAGACTTTTTATCTTCATCGCGTTGAGAAAATTCAACATCCGCCTCCAACACTTGATAATTCACGCCACGCCAACGGAAATTGCGTTTTTTTGCCTTGCCTGTTTTAACATTCTTATAGGACTGCATGACCTGAAACGTATCAAGATGTTTGTCCATCAGGTTTTCCACTTTTGAATCGATTTTTACGGGGATATCAAAGTCCCGATCATTATAAACAAAAACCGTTGCAACGATATCTCCTGCCAGATAAACACGCGTATACCCCGCCCCGCGTTTGTTTTGTTCTCGGTTCGCTGCGGGTTCCACCGATTTAAATCCCGCAATTTCATCAGGCAGCGCGTCAAGTACGTCTCTTTGCATGTCAACAATTTGTGTTTGAATGCGATCAATCAAAGACAGCTTTACAATCGGCTGCACTTTTGTAGGTTCATGTTTATATTCGACAATGGTACAAGATGCCAAAAGAACTGTCAGGCAAAAGACTTTCAACGCCGTATTCATTTAAGATCCTCATTTTTCTGCTAAGAGCCATCTTAGCAAAAGTAAGCCGGAAATCAAAATGCTATTTCACCTTTTCACTTTCAAGCGTGCCACTGTGAAAACGGGAAGTTCCGCCGCAGTGAATTTTCCGAAAAAAGAACGCGGTATGAAAATGCTTTGCCCGACACGTCCCGGAGAAAGAACGTCAACCTCTTTTTTAGAAAAACCGTCAATAAGCCTTGAAATGGTTATATCGACCGGAGAAAAATGATACGGTGATAAAAAAGACAATGTGTCTCCGCTGTTTATTTTTTGGTAAATGACAGCTTCAGCCCCCTGCTCCGTCCAATCGGAAATCACCGCCGCATTACGGTATTCCGACACACTTTGCGTCGATTCGTAATTTTGTGCGCAACCGTCCGGAACACCGTCAAAAAAACCGAACGTATACCCCCTGTTTTGCAATGTATCCAACTCCGCTTGATACGGTTTGAAATCCCAATCATCCGGATTTTCAAACCAATCGTCGATGGCTTTGCGATACACTCTCGCCGTTTGAGCGACATAATAAGGCGTTTTGTTGCGCCCTTCGACTTTTAACAAATCAATTCCAGCCTTTAAAATCAAATCCAATTTCGGCATCAAACAAAGGTCTTTGGAATTCATGATATATGTTCCGCGTTCATCTTCCTGTATCGGGAAAAACTCAAACGGACGGCTTTCCTCTTGTAAAAACAATTTATATTTCCAACGGCATACATGCGCGCATTGCCCTCGATTCGCGCTGCGTCCCGTCAAAAAAGAAGATAAAAGGCAACGACCGGAATAACTCATACACATGGAACCGTGAATGAACATCTCGATTTTCATGTCGGGAATTTGTTTTTTGATCTCACAAATCTCCGCAAAAGACGTTTCTCTGGATAAAACACAGGCTTTTGCCCCCAAAGAACGCCAAAAGTCAACTGTCAGGCTTGATCCGACATTGGCTTGGGTGGAAATGTGTAATGGTATGGACGGCGCATGTTTTTTCATAAACATAAACACTCCGGGATCAGAAACAATCAGACCGTCCGGATCAAGTAGATTCACTGTCTGTGCAAAACCGGACAGCTTGTCAAGATCGCTGTTCTTTGAAAAAAGATTCAGCGTCAGATAGATCTTCTTATTTTTCCGATGCGCTTTTTCAATCGCCTCTCGAAGCGTTTCCATGCTGAACCCCCGTGTCGTACGCAAAGACAAAGAGGATAATCCGGCATAAACGGCGTCGGCTCCATATAAAAAAGCCGTTTCCAAAGCTTCCGGAGATCCCGCCGGTAACAATAATTCTGGTTTTTTCATGGCACTCCTTTTTTAATGAACGCTTATTCGGCGTTGCGGCAAAATAATTTTCCTACCATCATTTAAAATGATCTCGGCTTGCACTGTATGATTTCCTTTTCGAGGTTGCCACAAAAAAGTGTCTGTTTGAACGGTTTTACATTCTTTCCCGTCTACCGACCAGACAACACTCGCCCCTTCGGGCAAAAAAGAAATTGAAAAAGGATAAGCTTGATATTGTTCCGGCACACGCGGATCCAACGCTATTGACACGGATCCGGCAGGAGAAACCACAACCGGATCGACATCATCAAAAAAAACGGTTTCCGGAATATCAGGATCAAAATATTCCGTCTTTCCGGCGATTTTCCTTTCTTTTAAAGACGGTGATAAATAAAGGGGCTTCCCTTTTTTCATTTTATTAAGCTCGCCGAAAACGGAACGGAGCAATAACGCCGGTCCGACCGCCCCTGTTACATTGAGCATCGGGCGATAGTCCAAATTCCCCATCCACACACCGACAACGAAATCCGAATTATATCCCATGGCCCACGCGTCCCGATAATCCGTCGAAGTCCCTGTTTTTACAGCAGTCTGTACGGGAAAATTCAAAATGCTGTCCGATCCGAATTCCAATTGCCTTGCCAAAGGATCTGACAGGATATTACCGATCAAAGTCGCCGACGTTTCTGGCAGAACGCGTTTTTCAGGCTCGGTTTCCTGCCCTTCAAAAGCCTTCAAAGGTTTTAACACGCCCGCATTCGCCAACATCAAATAAGCCCGCGTCAAATCGAACAATGTTACCTCGGCGTTTCCCAAAGCCAGCCCTTCCCGATAAAAATCAAACGGCTTGTCCAACCCTGAAAACCCCGTGCGTTTCAAAAAATCGAAGTACGTTTTTATCCCTGTAAATTCGATCGTTTTCAATGCGGGAATATTCAACGAATTTCCCAAAGCTTCACGCATTGTAACTTTTCCATAATGCGTGCGGCTGTAGTTTTTAAAGTGATGGATCCCTTGCCCGACGGGTCTTGAAAAAGGAGCGTCGTTTATCTCCGTCCAGCTTCTCATCCCTTTTGTCAACGCCAAAGCATATAGTAGCGGTTTTTGCGCGGACGCCGGTTGACGCGCCACCAAAACTGCATTAATAGCCGCTGTTTTTTCATCCGTGCTTTCAACACCCCAAGATAAAATACGACCGCTTTCACGTTCAACAACCAAAACGGCTGCATTTGACACATGCCTGTAACGCAAATCTTTCAAACGCTGACGTGTCAGATCCGATATCTTTTTTTGAAAAAAAGCGTCCAACGTCGTTTCAATCGCTTGTCCACTGGGCAATTCAAGAAAACGCACATATTCCAAAAAATGATTGGCGGACACAATCAATTCGGGAGGGACAAGCTGTATCCGTTCTTTCAAAGCGCTTTGATACTCTTGTTCGTTGATAAGGCTGTTGTCTTTAAATTTTTTCAACTGCCGGTCGATCAAAGCTTCAGTCCTTTCAGGAAAACGATACAAGTCATACGAAGACGGAGCTCTGATTAAAACAACCAACGCCGCCATTTCCCGTATTGTCAAACGATCGGGAGTCTTTGAAAAATAATATGCAGCCGCTTGTTTTATCCCCCGTCTGTTGGAAGAGTACGGAACCTGATTAAGATAAAACTCTAAAATGTCATTTTTTAAAAACCGGTGTTCTAATCGAACGGCATCAACACCTTCCACGATCTTTGAAAAAAAAGTCCGCGTTCTGGGAACGATCATGCGAACAACCTGCTCACTTAGGGAACTGGCTCCTCGAACGATTTTCAAGGCTTTGACATTTTGAACAAATGCCGCCGCTTTTGCCAAAAAATCAACGCCGGAATGCTCATAAAAGTTTTTATCTTCCGAAAAAACGAACATTTTCACCAATAACGGCGGTATCTCGTATAACTTCAACCGGTCATGAACATTCCAATAGCTTTGATAAGACGCATTCAGTATTTCTCCCGATGAATCCAAAAATTGAGTTTTACCGGATTCGCCAACCAACCGGTCGAAAGAATCCGGCAAAGCGGCTGTTTTCATAAAAACAGCCGCCAGTATGACACTCAGGCACAAGATAACCGCCGCCACACCGAAAACAACTTGTTTTTTCAAACTACGGTTCAACCTTGATCATATCCCGTGCTGTCAAACCAAAAATGTCCGGAGTGTACATTGCTTCCGCTTTCGCCGGAAAAGCTGTAAATTCTCCGGCGCAAACGACTTGAGCCAAGTAAGAAACCTGATGCACTCCCGCCGGCAAATATTGCGCATAAAAGCCGACAAAATCATGACCGATGTCTTTTATAAAAGTTCCGTCTTGATCTTGCACCCTTTCCTGATCGCTTTGAGACGATATCGCCAGCAAGGCGTTAACAGGTTCAAAAGCGCCTGCCACCGGATCCGTCAAAGCAATGAAATATTGAGGAACAGGGTTATTCAATGTCAACGTTACTTTGACATTTTCCCCTTGTTTCAAAGAATCGGAGCGCTCAAGCGGAACATAAGCGCCATTACGGTAAACAAAATATTCCCGTTTCAGTTCGATACCGGCATTCACCGATTGATTCAGATCGGACGGATACGATAAATTTGTTGAATAATAATAACGCCCTTGCCCTTTGGCGTTCAACTCCAGTCGATCTTTTTTGCCGGCTTGATCGGGTAACAAGGAAATTTTCTTTTCAAACGCAGGATCCGATTGGCGGCGACATGATGCTGATAAAAGTTCTTTACGATCAAACAAAGCCTGTATATCCAGATCGATCTTGCCGGACTGTGCTTTTTTGGCATACGTCTGAAGTCCCATCAGACAAAAGGCGTTGGCTTGCGTATTTTCCCATGTCCCGTCCGGAGTTCGCAAAGTGTATGCCCCCCGCATCAAACGTTCCGCCATGTCAAGGTCGATATCGGAAACGGCAAGCAAAGCCATACACGTCGTCTTTGAGGAAGACGACAAAAGCGTATAATCTTTTTGACCTGTTTCTTTAAATACCAGACTGCCGGAAGTTTGATGGGATTGATTCATCAAGTCTTTCAAAATCAAAGGATTATCCGGATCTAATTGCAGATAAAGAGCTTTGTCAAACGCCGTCATCAACGGCACAGAACGATCGAAAACCATAATATCAGCGTCTTTGACAACCCCTTGCCTTTTTAAAAAGGCGGCAGATAACAACCGTGTCGTCAACACCGTTTTCCGATCTGTGGAATCATCCGTACGTTTAAAAAAGTCCGATAAATATGCTGTTAATTTTTCTTTGACTTGCTGTGGGATACTGTAACCGTGGCGTTCCAGAAAATCAAAAGCATACGCCGTATAAGCCGACAAATAAGGGCTGACCAAATCATTTCGGGCAACAAAATAGGTCATTCCGCCGTTCGGCGCTTGATATGAAGCCGCCTGATCCAACATTTGCGAAACGAATTTTCGAGCATCGTCCCATACCCCCGATCCGATCGCGTTTTGTTGATCGACATAAACACTTGCGGCAATTGCCCGACTGATCTTCTGTTCCCAGCACGGATACGGATAATCGCGCATTGCTTGCAATACCGGCGTTACACCGTTTAAAACATTGCAAGAAACCGATACGGACAAATCGCCCGCATATTTTTCGATTTCCGAAGGCACATCAACGGGTATCTCTGTTTTTCCCGCTTCCGCACTGCCAAACAATGCCGCCGTTTGTTGTGTCGTCAAATTCAAAACATCTACCCGTTGTTTCAAAGCATCGCGATTTTCTCCGTCATCAGCTTTGAATGTCAAAGAAACCGCCCCTTTCATTTCTTCAGGTTTCAAATATGCCTTAACAGGAGAAAATGTAACTTTTTTACGTTCAAACGCTTGCAACCTCATTTGTTTTTCATCAACCGCCGTTGAAACCAAATCACCTTCAGCTTGCATGGAAACCGTCAATACCGCGTCCCGGTTCGTTCGGTTAAAAACGGACACGGCGGGATAAAATATATCCCCCGTACGCAACCGGTTCGGTAACAATGCCCTAATTTCCAACGGGCGGGTTACGGTTACTTCCGCTTGTCCCATCCCACTCAGATCTTCCGGACTAACAGCCAAGACAATAATTTTCCATCCCGTCAAATTGTCCGGCATCGTCATTTCAAAAGACCCTGTCCCGTTCGCGTCAAGTTTGATAGAGGGATTGAAATAACCGACAAATTTAAAGACATCGCGCACAGCAAAATCGGAACCGCCGTCCCCGCCCTGATCGGCTCCCTTTTTTTCCACCGACTGGCGCCCGATCAACTGTTGTATCAAACTGTATGTCCGAACATCCAGACTACCAAGTTTGTTCAATCCTTCATACGGATCAAAGCGCTTCACTCCGTCGGGAAGCAAAGACAACACCGCTTCATCGACAACGACGACCGCCGCTTCGATCGGTGGACGCGTTTGCGTTTGGACGGACGCATTTATTTGAACTGTCATTTTTTCACCGGGACGGTATTCCTTTTTTGACGGACGGATATCGA
Source organism: uncultured Alphaproteobacteria bacterium (assembly GCA_944390195.1). GTDB lineage: Bacteria > Pseudomonadota > Alphaproteobacteria > CAAGCB01 > CAG-977 > UBA11549. The sequence goes on along the minus strand of CALXOZ010000007.1, from coordinate 23,176 downwards.
CTTTTATCCGGTTGGAAGGATCTTCTACGGCGACCTTTAAATATCCCGTCCACTGAGCCGGTTTTCCCAAATCAAGCGAAGATGATTTTCCGGAAGGTTCCACACGTTGTGAAAACACTGCGACGGAAAGATATACGCCAGGGAAAAAGTCCGGTTTTACAGGAATTTTTATTTGATCCACAGATTGATCGAGTTTTTGAACAAACGATTCCAAAACGCCGTAACGTTCGACAGTGATTAACGCTTGAGCCCCCGGAACAGGATTTTCCACAGTTAAAGTAATGGTGTCTCCTGTTTGATACACTTTTTTATCCGGAACGATTTTCAAACGGTTTTCTGCAAACGCCCAAGGAACATAATCGGATCCGTCGACATAAAACATCAAATCGGAAGAATACCCGTTAATAATCGCCGTCGCCTTATACAAGCCGCTTTTTTCAGGGATAAAAGAGCATTTTTGTATTTCCGTCGCGCTCATTCCCATACATTCCGCGACCTTTTGATCTTCCTGAACATATTTCATCAAATAGGCGTTGCCTGCCGACTTTTCGCGTATCAGCTTGTTTATTTTCCGAGAAAAAACAACATTGACAGGAACGCCAGCAACAAGTTTCTTTCGAGGATCGACAACGACATATTCCATATCGACAGGCTTTCCGACAACAGCCGTTTCCGTTCCGTTTCTCAACCCGACAAGCCTGTCAACGGCAAAATAATCCGCAACGGCGAAAGAAGAAACAGAACGTCCGGAATCATCAAAAACTTTTGTTTCAAAACGTATTTTCCCATGCGGTTTTTCAGATACAGGCAAAATGAACGTCTGTCTTAACTCTCCTTTTTCATCACCGCTGCCTTCTTGATCAATCAGAATTTCCGACGCATAATCTTCATTGGACAGATCCGGATTGAAGCTGAAATCCTTATCCCCCACCTTGACAGAAAAGGAAGCAAAGGACAGCACAGCGCTTTGGCGCATTTTCGCTTTGGCATACGCCCCACCGGAAAACAACGAAGCGCGAGAAACAACTTCCACTTTTTCCTTTGCATTCACAACACCGGAATCGATTTCCGTGGAAGACTTGAATGACGGAGCGGAAAAATCGGAAACAAGAAAACGTATCGGATACAAAGAAGCGTCTTTATATTTTAAAACAACATTGTACCATCCACTCGGTGCCGTCGACGGCAATGAAAAACCACCGTCAAACGCTCCGAATTCCGACAAAGACAAATTCTTTTGTTCGTAAACACTTTTGCCAGAAGAATCCGTTACCATCAAATCATAACCGCTTGCAGGGGCTTTCCCCGATTTTCCTTCATTGTCTATTTGCCGAACATAAATTTTAAAATCAACTGTATCTTCAGGACGGTACACTCCCTGCGGCGTAAAGCCGAAAGCGCGCAAATAAAGATAAGGTTCCGGAGAATAAACACTATAAACAGCCCAATCGCTTAAGCTTCCCGCCGATAAGGAAAACTCGTTTTTCAAAGGAAGAACGGCGATGTCGTTTCCTTTGGAAACCGTTAAAAACAAAAAGTCCTTATCCGGTTCCCATTGGTTTAAAAATTTAGCTTCCGGATCGAATTTTTCGTATCCTTTTAAAACGGCACGCCCCGTTTCATCCGTGCGAACCAGTTGCAATTGCTCTTTGTGGTCACCGGAAGAAAAAAGCGGACGGGCGGATAACTCGACCGTTGCCTCGCGAACCGGCTTTCCGGTTTTTAAATCGACGACCCAAACCAACGAGTTTTTCCATCCGATTTTGGCGACAACCTGCCACGGGGTTACCGAAGCCGTAAAAACATAATTGCCGGATAATTCAGGAACAGATTTAACAGTCCCCGCTATAAAACCTGTTTTATCATTCAACATGGAACGAATGCCGTAATCAAACGGATAGGGTTCATTTTTGATCAAAGAGGAAATCTCGGGGATATCATATGAACCGGAAATGCTTTTTTGCGCATCAAACCCTTTAAAATCTATCTTGACCTGATTTAAATTGGTTGCATATCCAACGGCTCTGGTTTTTTCGCCGCTTTCCAACACCACTGAAGAATAAGGTAAATCCAATTGAGGACTGCGCGAACCGGAACGGAAGAAAAACTCGACAGGTTGTTGAAGAGGCGAACCCCAAACGTCAATCAATTGGTCAGACAGAGAAATACTGTAAAAACTTTCCGCTTGCGGAGCATACATCGAAATCAAGTTCGACACTTGAGGTCTTTCCTGAATTGACAATAGAGGCTTTGTCTTTAAAAAATCCCCGACATTTTCCAATACCGTTTCACCGGACAACACGATATTGACAGGATAATCAAACAAACATTCCGGCGGGTTTGCTCTTGTTTCCTGCGGCGTGTACGATTTTAACGAAAAATCCTTTGCATAACATTGCAATGCTTCGGCTTTAAATGCGGGCAACGTCTTCGCCCGTCCGATCACACCTTCTTTCCGAGAGTCCAAAGAACCGCCTTGAACGGATTTAAAGCCGGCTTCGTACCTCAACTCATAAGACCGGTCTATCCCCAAATCTTCAACGGGTTCAACAAAGTATTGCGTAAAACAGTCCTTTTTTCCCGTTTGACATTGCTCTTGCGTAACACGGACTTCGACCCTTTTATCCCCGACCTCGAAAAAAATATGTTTCTGAACGGATTCCGGTTCCGCCGCCGTATTAAAGTATATTTTCCACTGAGGGCGTTCGGGATTCACAAAACGTATAAAACGGGAATAAGACGGATTGATTTCGGGACGGACGGTTTCCAAAACAAAAGACTGTTTGCTTGCCATTTGCGCTCCGGATAAAGCCGTAAAGCCTTTTAAAACATCTATTTGATAAGAAGTCGAAGGCTTCAAACCATCATTTGATGACAAAAAACACCCCAATGACGATTGGTTCAACCAACGCCACTGACAATTCAATCGCGGTTTGATGTCAATCGGGACTTGGTTGTCCGAACGCTCCATCTTTCCTAAAGGGACAACCTGTTCGCTGAATTCAAAAACAATCTTATCCGTGGGCTTGACTTCTGTTCCTTCGGGAACCATACGCCGGACAAACAGCGAAGATTCCGCATAAACAGAAGTATGGAAAAAGACAATACCCGAAAATAACAGTAAACATAAAATTTTTTTTGACATTGCATACGGCTCCGTGTTCTGATCGCCCGATAAAACAGTTTAACCAAAATCCCTTTAAATAACCAGTCGGAAACGGTTTTTTTGATGCGTATCATAAAGTATGTTGTCGTTTTTCTTGCCGGCATCAGTTTTTCTTTCCTTGCCGAACGGTATCAATCGGTCATTGACGGAGACACGCTTTTTATCGGGAAACAAAAAGTCCGGCTGGTCGGAATTGATGCTCCGGAATTAAAACAAATGTGCCGTTGCGCCGGCGAAAATTCGGATTGCGGTTTGGTTGCGAAAAAAGAACTTTACCGTTTAATCGGTTCCCGCTCTGTTTCATGCCGTTCTACCGGTCGTGATTTTTACGGTCGGTTGATTGCTGAATGCTTTATTGAAAAAGACGGTCGGGAATTCAGCCTTAACGCTCTTATGGTTGAAAACGGCTGGGCTGTAAGCTCAAAATATGACACCCGTTTTTTCAACGAAGAACTTTTTGCCATGAAAAACAAGCTCGGATTATGGCGTTGCGAATATTTCCAAGATCCGGCGGATTTTCGGAAAACACATTAAGCTACATTGCCTTATAATTGCTTGTGAGCAGTGTCCGGAATTGTTGGTGAAAAACGGAAGCCGGATTTTTCAAAGAGAACACATAACTGCCGAATATCATCAAAACGACCGTCAGCAACATCAATCTGAGTCCTGAAACTTTGGAAGGCATAAGAAAGATTCCAATCATGACCATGACAATCGATTCAGCGATGATATCCGGAAAATTGTCCGAATGTTTCGTTGTCAGGAACAAAGCGAAGGAACACAGCAACACGAACAAAGGCAGTGCAATATCTTTCCAGATTTCCTCAAAAGTCCTATTCCTTTCACAAGGACGGCAAAGCAGACCGGCAAGAACGAAAAAGATGAATCCGGATGTCGCAGGAATGAAGCAAGAAAACGTTCCTCCAAGAACCGCTCCTGCCAAACAGCAAGAATAAAAAGCAAAAGCGGATAAACGTGTTTTATTTTCAAAACACCGGCACAGACACATCGTGTTCAAAACAAGCGTAACAAACAGCATCGGTAAAACCATCGGCACTTTTGAAAAAGACAAGATAAAAGCGACACAAAAGACCACAGCCGCCAGCGGTTGCATTTTCAAAGAGAAATCAAACATTTTTTTCCGCCAATCCGGAGAAAAAAACGAAACAAAAACCGTTGTTATAAAAGCGATGAGCAACAAGACAGGCAGTATTAAACGGGCTTTCGTCCCGAAACAATGAAAAAAAGAAACTGTCAAGCCTGAAGAAACAAACATGAAAAATATGATTTCGCTTTTCAGCTTCATGGCTTTTCCGTAAAAATTAAGTTGAAAAATATTAATAACCTCTTATTTTTTTATCTTAAAAATAAAAAGACAGTAAAGGCATTTTTTATGCACCCCCTTTTTTCCTATCCGGTTTTTTGTCCGACGGGCGGATATAATGAACTAATCGACACGAACGGTCAAATCAGAGCTCATTGGCGTGATTTTATCACCGCTTTTCAAGAAAAAGGCGAAAAACAATTTTCAAATTACGCCGCCCAATCCGCCCGTTTGATGAATGCGGACATTTTCGACGGTATTTTAAAGCAAGAAAATTTTCATAACATCATTCCGTTTATCCTTCCTCGCAAAGACTTTCAGATAATTTCCGAAGGATTGATACAACGCGCCCGATTGATCAATCAAATACTGTGCGACTTGTATACGCGTCAAGAGCTTATTACGCAAAATATCATTCCCCCTGAAATCGTTTTTTCCAATCCTTCATACCAACCGGCATTAAAAAACATAAAACCGCCTCATAACGTTTTTTTACAAGAATACGCAGCCGATCTGGAACGAAGTCCCGACGGACGTTTCCGGATCGTGGCGGACAAAACCCAGACCCCTGAAGGAATCGGTTTGACAATCAAAAACCGCTTGGTTTTATCCAAGGTCATGCCGGAAATTTATATGAAAGCCGCTCCGGATCGCATCTTTGATTTTTTTGAAGCCGTGCGCAGACACTTGTTCGCCCTTTTTTCCGAAAACAGGAAAACGGAAGTTCCTCTTGTCGTTTTATTAAGCGGACATGTCAAAAAACAACTGTCGTTTGAAGAATCCTTTTATGCCCGAAACCTCGGGATCAGTATAGCCTACCCGTCCGATTTAACCGTACGCGACGATCATGTTTATTTAAAAAATGTCGATCGACTGAAACCGGTCGATGTGATTTTACGAAGGATCGACGATATTTCATGCGACCCTTTGGAATTGGACGGATCCTCTTGCGAAGGCATAGCCGGTCTGAGTTATGTCGTGCGAAAAGGCAATGTCGCACTGGTCAACCCGTTGGGGACGGGATTGGCGGAATCCCCTGCATTAAAAGCCTTCTTTCACGAAATAAACCGGCATTTCAACGCTCAAGACCTTTTATTGCCAGACGCTGACACCCGATGGTGCGGACGATCTGAAGAAAAAGAATATGTGATAAAACATTTATCCGAATTGGAAATCTACGACATCACAGGACAAAAGAGATCTCCGACGGCACAAGAAATCATTCAAAATCCGGAAAACTTTATCGGACAGGAAAAAATCAACGCTTCCTGTACGCCCGTTTTTCAAAACGGCAAGTTGTTGCCCGCCCGCACACGGTTACGCTTTCACTTGATCCATGAAAACGGCACATACCGCATTTTAAAGGGAGGATTGGCCTTTACACAAACGGACATTTCCGGATTTGGGGATATCTGGGTCAGATCGACAAATCAAGAACAAAACAGTCGTCCGGACTTTTATACAAAAGCCGCAATATCAACAAAGCCGGTACGGACGGCGTTCGAATTGACATCAAGAACGGCAGATAATATGTTTTGGTTGGGACGCAATCTGGAAAGAAGTGAGTTTCTGGCACGTTTATTGCGAACTTGTATCGAACGTGCGACTGCAGGGTTTGAATCTGTCGAACCGGACGATATTGCCACTTTGATGTCCTTGTTGTCTTTGACGGGAAATTTGCCTGTTGCAAACTTTCAAGATTCCTTTGTACAAAAACGGGCTTTGGAAGAAATGAAAGATATCATCGTTTCCCCAAACAATCCGTCCGGTTTTTACCATCTGTTCTCGCGGATAAAAGAAATGGCGGATCTGTTGCATGACAGGCTGTCCATGGAAACTTGGAAACTATTGACGCAAATGATTTCACTGTTGCCTCACAATCCTTCATCCTACCACCGTCTTTTAGCCTGTCTTGATAATATTATTTTACACCAAAACGCCTTAAGCGGTCTGATCCGTGAAAACATGACACGCGATCACAGCTGGCGTTTCATGGAAATCGGACGACGACTGGAAAGAGGTTTGCAAACCTTGAGTTTGTTGTCTGGCATTCCTTTTTGCACCCGCAACGGGTTTAATGCGTCTCTCGAGACTTTGTTGGAAGTGTCAGACAGTCGGATGACATATCGTGTACGGTATATGTCCGTTCCGGTAATCCCTCTTGTTTTCGATCTGTTAAGCTGTGATACGGGAAACCCCCGTTCCCTGATTTATCAGGTGTTGAAATTACGCCAGAACATTTCCGTCCTAAAACAGGAAAGTTCTTTAAACGGTTTATTTTTAAAAGAGCTTTCCATTTTGGAAAACATTTTAAAGCAAATCAACAGCATTGATGTCACGGCTTTAGCGGAATACGCTTCCGATCCGGATAAGAAAATCATAATCTCCTCCCTTTTCGAAACGACATTAAACCGGCTGAAACAAGAATTGCAGCAATTTTCGGATACTTTGACCTTATCATGTTTCGTACATACCGGTTCAACACGTCAAAAGCCTTATTGTTCAAAAGAGGGGTAAATATGAGTGTAACTTATCGCGTGCGGCACAAAACAAGTTATGAATATGGCATTCCCGTTACCTTGTCCCATCATCTGGCACACTTGAAACCGCGCGAAACACCTTATCAACATGTTGTTTCTTCCACGCTGACCATAAACCCGCAAGCATCGTTTCAAAACGATCAAACGGACGCTTTCGGGAATACCGGCACTTTTTTCATTGTCGAAACACCTTATCGGGAAATGACGATCATTTCCGAATTCAATGCGGAACTGACCCCGCCCGTTTATCCGGATCCGTCAAAAACCCTCGAATGGGAAAAAACGGCACAAATGCTGTCAAAGCCGGATACGTCCGAATTATTGCAGGCCAGCGCGATGGTTGCGCCTTCTTCCTTTATTCCTCCAAACCCCGAAATTCGGGAATATGCTCTGATTTCTTTCAGTAAAGGCAAACCCATACTGGAAGTCGCCGAAGAAATCATGCATCGAATCCATTCCGATTTCATATATGACCCGAACGCGACAGATATAACAACGCCTTTGGAAGAAACCCTCCGAATGAAAAGAGGCGTCTGTCAAGACTTTGCTCATATCGGCATAGCTTGTCTGCGCCAGTTCGGCTTAGCCGCCCGTTATGTCAGCGGCTACATCCGCACTTACAAGGATCAGGGAAAATCCGCAGACGCTCTGATCGAAACTGTCGGAGGAGATGCTTCCCATGCATGGTTTTCCGTATATGTTCCCGAATTCGGATGGGTCGATTTGGATCCGACGAATGACATGTATCTGGGAACGGAACATTTAACAATCGGTTGGGGACGCGATTTCAACGACATAAGCCCGATTAAAGGCATCATAACCGGCGGAGGGGCTCATACAGTCAATGTTGATGTAAGTGTTTTGGCCTTGGATTGAAATAAACGCCTTTCCCCGAAAAAAATCAAAAAGCGGAGAAGTTTTTTTCAACTGGGCAAAAATTGCCTACTAATATATTGAAATATATGTATTTTCCCTGTTTTCAGAAATATGCTTTCATGTTACCATGAAAAAATGGTCTTTTACCTTTTTGATCTGAAAAAAGGAGATTGAGTCAATGAAGACAATGCCCTACAACCTTGTTTCAACAACAACCTCAATTTCGACGGCTTTATCCCAAGCGAAATCTTTAACCGCCCTTTATGACAAAGCCTCCTCATCCCTAGCCAGCGGGAAAACCGTTAACTCGTCTTATGACAATCCGGCGTTGTTTTTTAAAGACATGCGTTTGAACGAACATGCCAAAGAATTACAAAACATTATTGACGGTCTGTCAATCGCCGTATCAACATTAAATGCAACCGATTCCTCGATTGATGCCGTTTCAGATCTTCTTTCCCATGCAAAAGCAATCGTTTCAAGCGCTCTTGATGGACAGGATCACCGCTCAATCCTTACCGGCGATTGCTTTACTACAAGTGGACAAGAAAAACTGTCTTGTCTGCCGAATATAAAATCAGGCGACGAAATCCTGATCCGAACAGGCGATGCCGATAAAATGGTATCCTCTTTCGCAATCGATCAAAAAACAACTCTGGCAGATTTAAACATTCTCGAAAATGAAGAGTTGAAAATAAAAATCGCCGACAATGAGTGGGTCGCATTGACAGTTGTCGATGAAAATATGACTGTCAACGATTTTTTCGCACAAATCACCAATCAAGCCGGATTGGAAAACTTTACCTATGACATCACAAACCGGCATTTGACCATATCGACAACAGACAATAGCGCCATTATGTTATCAGGAAACCTCGCCGAAGCCTTAGGCTTTGATTTAAGTGAAACTTACAAAATTACAATACAGGAAAATTGGACTGTCAATGATTTGGCAAAAGCTTTCAGTGATCTCGGAGACTTTTGCGCCTATGTCAATTCTCGGGGCTATTTTGAAGTCAGTTCTATTAACACTCAAGACTTGATTATTGCCGATCTGACAGGAAACAGTGCGCAATCTTTCGGCATAAACGGCACAGCCGGTCATACGGGACAAACTTATACAGAACAGTATAATGAAATTTTAATTCAAATCGACAATATCATCGCCGATAGTTCTTTCAACGGAGTCAATCTGTTACAAGGTGATACGATCAAAGTCGTTTTTGATGAAAAAGCCGAAAACTATCGTACAATTACAGGTCGAAATTTAGATTCGAGCTCTTTGGGATTGTATCCGGCGGATCTGACGGACAAAGAAAACATTCAAAACGTTCTGGAGGCTCTTGATCTTGCCAACGACCAAGTCAAACAAAGTGCCAGCGCATTTGACCGGTTTTCTTATATGATACAATCAAGAGAAACATTCTTGGACGCCTTGTCGAACACTTGTTCCACAGGGGCGGAACTGTTGACCGGCGCAGACCTAAACGAAATATCAGCGGAAATTTTAGCTGTGGAAACGCAAAAACAATTGGTAAACAGCGTAATCAGTATTACACTTGAAGCTAATTCGAGTGTTCTGTCTTTATTTTGAAAAAGGAATTTCAGATGCCTTTGAAAATCGAATTGAAACCGGGAGAACGTTTGATTGTCGGCAATGCCTTGATCACAAATGACAAAGAACGTGTAAAATTGTTTATTGAAGGAAATGTCCCGATTTTACGCGAAAAGTACATCTTAACTCAAAAGGAAGCCGATACACCGTGCAAAAAAGTCTACTATGTTTTACAAGAAATGTATCTGGCAAAAGATCCTAAAGTACTGCATCCGGAGTATTTTTCCCGTATAAAGGAAATTACGACAGCTGCCCCCAGCTTCACCCCCGCCATTGATGAATTGAACAAAATCATTTTAAGTGGCGATTATTATTGCGCTTTGAAACATATGATGACAATCATCGAAAAAGAACGTAAACTGCTCGCTATCGCCAGAAAAAAGGAAAACAATTGTTAAGGGACTTCTTTTTCTTTTGAACTGTTTTGCCCATGCTTTCTTACATGCTAAAAAAACGCTTTATATTCTGCAAAAAAACAGTATAGTGATGAAATCATAACAGATAATAAAAAAGAAGGATTTTGGGAAAATGCAATTGTACTGTCCTGTTTGTGACAAGGAATATCCTTTGGACACGGCTGATTTATCCTGCCCCGAAAGCAATGAAAAAGGTGCCCACCCTCTGATCAGAAAAGAAAACACGTCAGAACTGGCTCGTGTATTTCCGACAACTTTGACAAGACGTTGGAACGACAATAAGTTGTCTTTCAGTGTTTTTCGCGAGTTTATGGGAAGTTATCAGTTGGCGGCCGCACATGGCAAGGCTTCATGGTGGGTGGAACGTGTTCTGGCTTTATCAAACGCGTGTGAAAGAATGACCGGACGCGGTTTTATCCGTACTCCCGAAATCCAAGCCGATGATCTGGCTCAAGCCATTGATTTGCCGAAAGGCTCTTTATTTGTAAAAAATGAAACTCTGCAATTAATGGGATCCCATAAATCCCGCCATCTGGCAAGCGCCATCATGCACTTGGAAACATTGCGGGAAATTTCAGGCGAACCGGCGGAAAGAAAAACGCTGGCCATTTTTTCATGCGGAAATGCCGCATTGGGAGCGGCCGCCATTGCAGGAGCTGCCGGTTATCAGCTTTTCGCCTTCGTCCCAGATCATGTTGATAACAACGTCGTTTCCATCTTGACAAACTTGGGAACAAATGTCGTTAAAGTCAGTCGGGACGATTCCGTCGGTCAAGGAGACCCGTGCAACCTGCGTTATCAGGAGGCTTTGAAAAAATTCGGTTGGTTGCCCTTCACTTCATACGGACATGATATCTGGTCAACCGTTGAAGGCGCTGAAACATTGGAGTATGAATTTTTGTTCAACCAGTACTTGGTTGACGCTCCATTAGACGTCCAAGTCGTCCAAGTCGGTGGCGGCGGACTGGCAAATGCGGTTTCTTGTGCCAACGCCTTGTTTAAACGCCTGGATATCATCAGAAAGCTGCCCCGCTTTTATACATGCCAGACGACCAGTTGTTATCCCTTGGCTCAAAGTTATTTCTTGATCTTGAAAGAAATGGGGAAAAACGGCGTCGTAACACTGCCCCCCGAATTGGCAATGTTGTTGGAAGCCGATTTCGATGCAAAGACTTTGTTGGAAAACAATCTCGGGCAAATTAAAATGACTGCCGGTTTGATTGCTGAAATGTATCCTAAAATACACGACGACTTTAAAGCCGTGTTTAAAAAAGTCGGAGAAAACAGAAACGATTATTTCAAAGCATGGACGGCAAACGTTCCGGAAAGCATTGCTGAAGGCATACTGGACGATACGACTTACGACGGGTTGGAAGTTGTACGCAATATGATGATTTCAGGCGGACTGCCCTTGATCGTCAATGAAGACGAATTGAAAAAAGCTTATGAACTGGCAAAAAAACATACCGGTGTCGACGTATCCGCAACCGGAAGTGCCGGGTTGGCGGGATTGCGTCAATTAATAAAAAATAAGCTTGTTTTACAAGGGGAACGCTGCGGTATTCTTTTTACAGGCGTTGATGAACGCAAATGCGATCTTCCTATTGTTCAAAACAGAGTATTTACATTAAATAGCAGTGACAACATTTCAAAACTGGTCGAATGAACTGCCGCCGCTGGTCGTTTTAGCCGGCGGTAAATCCGAACGCATGAAAAAACCGAAAGGTCTTTTGGATTTTTTCGGAGAGCCTTGGTTATTGTATCAGCTCAGTCGTTATCATGTTGCTGGCGGTAAGCAAGTTGCGCTTGTTTTGGGATTTAACGCAGAGCCGTATCTGACGGCTCTGCCTTTTTTAAAAATCAACAGTACAGTTAAATACAATCAATTAAACATAACGACTTTAATCAATCCCCTGCCCGCATTCGGTCCGTTTTCAACCATTCAAACAGGACTGTCTTTTTTATTGAAAGGACAGGGAACATCCTTTTCCTTTTTAGCCTTAGATAAACCAGCCCCGTGCCGTTGCGTCTGGCATCAACTGGCGGATATTCTCGTTACAAAAAAAGCCGATATGGTTTTCCCCGTCAGAAATGGCAAGGACGGACATCCCGTTATGATTTCAAAACGTTTTGCACAGGAAATCATTTCCTTGCCCGCTGAAAACACCCGTATGGATTTTTTACGAAAAACATTGCCGCCTCGACACTGTCTGGCAATTGAACAAACAGACAAAAATATCGGATTCAACTTAAACACGCCGGAACAATGGCAAGATTTTCTAAATCAATATCGGACTGAACAAGATCATTGACAGCAGAATCAACCAAAAGATCAAACGAACAAAAAAAGATATCCGATACACACGGGGATGATTCTGCTGTTTTTTCATGTGTTACACATTCTCTATCACGACACGTTCGGCGATCAATCGTCCGCTTTCCCTGTTTTTAATAAAGGAAACACTGACTTTTTGTCCTGTTACCATGTCTTCCGGACTGGCAATGTTCGTACCTTCCAACGGGTGTGTCAACCACATGAAACGTGTTAACGGAGAGATCATAAAATCCATTAAAACATTCTTATCCAACGCTGAACGGATTTGAAAAGAACGTTTTTCCAGGTCTACAGAGTCTAACGTCCCTTTCATTTTCAAAACAGGAAATCTCCCGTCTTTATGCAGTTTGTACAAGCCGATGCCCCCCAAAGCGGCTAAGGCTCCCAGAATAAACCTTTTCATGTCTTTACCTCCCTATTATAATGCGTTCGGGAATATTATAAGGACAAGAAAGCGAGTTTGCGTACCTGCCTGATCGGACAGAAAAGACGAAAAAAAGGCTAGTTGTCTTTTTTCATAAATTGGATTTTATATAATTGCGCGTAGATACCATCACGTTTCAACAACTCTTCATGAGTCCCGCAATCAATAATTTTGCCTTCGTTAAAAACGCAAATTTTATCAGCATTAATAATCGTTGACAAGCGATGGGCAATGACGATGGATGTCCTGCCACGCATCAAGACTTCTAAAGAATCTTGAACAATCTTTTCAGATCGGGAATCCAAAGCGGATGTTGCTTCATCCAATAACAAGATCGGCGCATTTTTCAGCATGGCGCGAGCAATGGATATCATTTGCCGTTGTCCGCCCGACAACCCCGCCCCCTGTTCTCCGAGCATGGTATCGTATCCTTTTTCCAACTGTCGGATAAAAGAATCCACGGCTGCAGCTTTTGCCGCCTCGATCACCTGTTCATCCGTCGCTTCGGGAGAACCGTAACGGATATTGTTTTTGATCGTATCGTTAAATAAAATCACTTCTTGAGAAACATAAGCCGTATTTTTTCTTAAGCTTTCCAATGTTACCTGTCGAATATCCTGCCCATCAATCAAAATACGTCCTTGATCCGGATCATAGAAACGGGGAATAAAGTTGATCAACGTTGATTTACCAGATCCCGAATGTCCTACCAATGCAACTGTTTTATTCGGCTCGACAGTCAAAGAAACATTCTTTAAAACATCGCGTTCGCCATCGTAGGAAAAAGAAACGTTTTCAATTTTTATTTCACCTTTTGAAACAGTTAATTCTTTTGCATCGGGGACATTTTTGATTGTCGGCTCAATATCCAGCATCGTAAACAAACGTTGCATGCTGGCAACACCCATTTGCATACGCATATGCAGGCTTGCCACATTTTTCATCGGCTTATAAGCGGCGACGATTGCCAGCAAAAAAACCATAAAATTACCGGGGCTCATATTGCCTTGCATGATTTGATAGCCGCCGTATCCCAAAGTGGCTGCCATGGCTATGCCTCCGAAAAATTCCATCAGGGGGCTTTGCAAAGCATGAAGACACGCCATTGAAAAAGACAGCTTGTTCATCTTGAGAATTGTTTGATTTAATTCGTCATATTCTTTTTCTTCAGTGCAATAGGATTTAACAATTTTTATCCCCTTAAAACACTGGGTCAGCAAGTTAAAAAACCCTTCGTTTGCTTCCTGATTCCGTTTTGTTTTCTTGCGCATTTTTCGTCCGCAAACAACAACGGGATAAATACCGACGGGAAAAACGAAAAAGACGACACAAGCCATTTCAAAGGATTGAAAAAACATTAAAACGACCAAGAACACGACCGAAGCCGTATCTTTGACAAAAGTTGTCAAACTGTTTAAGACAGCGTCTTTGACCATAGCGACATCGGACGTAAAACGGGTAATGATTTCTCCGGTGGAGTGTTCCTGAAAGAAAGCGTTATCCATACAGATCAAACGCTTAAAGATATCTCTTTGCATATCGGCGATCACGCGGATCGACAACTTTGTCATGACGACCGATTGAGAATAACTGAAGACGCCTTTTAAAAAGTACAGGACAAGGATTGTCATTCCGATTGTCCCCAAAGAGGCTCTGTTTTTGTCGATAAAGACCTCGTCAAAAATGGGTTTGAGCTGACGAACCAACAACGCATCAAAGCTTGCGGCGACAAGCATCAAAAAAACAGCCAGAATTAACCACCGCCATTTGGAAGCCATATATGTATTCCATACACGTTTGTACATTAACATGCTTTCTTTAGTCAAAGGCGGCAAGTCTTTATTTTTCTTTATAAAAGCCATGGTAACCCCGTCAGTAATTCCCGAGGTAGGATATCATCAAACTTTAAAACACGCAAAAGATTAGTGAAATTCTTACGCTTTTAATGCGGAAAGCATTTTTACAATAATTTTCAAATCATTCTCTGACAAAGAATGAATAACGCCGATTGCTTTTGTTTCTAAAGACAAACGTTCTTTGGTTTTATGCGATTCAACGGCATCATTTAAAATTTCACCGCAAGAACACCCTAGTTTTTCACAAATGGAAACGAAGTTGTCAAAAGAAGGATAATTGACGCCTCGTTCAATATTAGAGACAGCTTCAACGGACAGACCGCAAAACTCTGCGATATCGGCTTGCGTCAACTTTTGTTCTTTGCGCGATTTTTGCAACAAAAACCCGATGCGTTGTTTCGTATTTTTTTTCATAAGACGTATTTTAACTTATTTTTCGGATTGACAAAACGAAGCTGAAGTTTATATGTTTTAATAAAAATATAATTTTAACTTCGTTTTTTGTAAGGGATAAAGAATGAAAAAAGGATATCTGTTAATAATACCGCTTTTATCTGCCTGTAGCGGCACTCAGACGATTTTTTTCAAACATCTCATAGTAACGCCGATATTTACATGAATGGTAAATTTGTTTGCACGGCTCCGTGTGAAACAGAGTTAAAAAGATCCGTTCAAACGAAAATGATTACTTGTCAAAAAAAGGATTACAAGGCGGTGTAGTTCAGTTAACACCTTATCGAGTCAGTGAAGCATTAATTGATTCGATAGCGACAGATATCCGGATACCATATTTTGTCAATTATCAAACCCTGAAGCAGACTTTCAAAATTTAAAAGAAATTATTCAATTACAAAACACTCATCGTCTTAATACAAAATCCACCTCAAACTTAAACATTAAATTAATAACAAATAAGAAAGAAATAAAAATGTCTATTACTTTAGATGAATCTCAAAATCGTATCGTTGAAACAGTCTTATATAGTCAGCATAATAACGTTTCTGCAATTGAAAATCTTTTGAAAAACGAGCCTCCTTCGCCTATTCGGAATCAAAAATTAAAACGGCTCGTCAACAATCATTGCATAATTGAGGGCGGACCGGGAACAGGAAAAAGTTGGATAGCTGAAAAATTGTTTAAATGTTTAAAAGAAAAAAGGGAAGACATTCTTCTTCTTTCTTTCAATAAACCTTTAAATATGTGGTTCAAACAATGTCTTAAGGAAAAAGAAAATATCCGAACTCTACACTCTTTTTTTTCAAAAAAATATCATAGATACAGCCCTAAAAAAATAAAAGATTCTCTTTTCTTACAAACTGAATATCAGAAACGATTAAACAGAAGACGAGATTATGACACAATCATTATTGATGAGACGCAGGATTTCAGTCTGGAAATGCTTCTCTTATTAACGACATATGCGTATCGTTTAATTTGTTTCATTGACCCAAATCAGGCGACAGAATCCAACAAAACAAGCGTTGATGATTTAAAAAGTTGCCTTGATTGCGAAACGACATTTACTTTGGAAAATAATTACAGAAACACACAAAGCATTATCAATCTGGCAAAACGATTCTGGAACGAAGAAGGATTCTTTCCGACAAAATCCATGATTGGCATGGGTGAAAAACCTGTCTCCCTTGGAACTTTTGACAAAATAAAACAAATTATCGAAGAAAACTCAAACAAAACAATCGGCATTGCCGTACTGAAAGAAGAAGTTGATAGATATGAGAGAGCATTAAGCGAATTCAACCCTCAGGTATATAAAACCGGATATGACAATAATAATTATATCGACTTTTCTCAAGAGGGAGTTTTCATATTCCAATACAGAGTAATTAAAGGACTGGAATTTGACATCGTTATTTTGGTTAATCCTGCAAACATAAGAAATCAGAAAACGATAGAAAATCAAGTTTACATCGCTATTACACGGGCAAAGGAAAAACTGTATATCTATCAGGAAAAAAACATAAAAAACGATACTGTTTATAAAAAACTATCCGACTTCATAGAAGAATAAAAATATGACAGATGCAGAACAAATTTCTTTATTGGAACAGGAAAAAGAAAACATCAGACTGTTTTCCGAACGCTATTTCGAAATCACAAAACAACTGGCGCAACTGTATTATCGTCAAAAAGAATATCATTTAGCATTAAATCGTTTACAGATTCTGGAAAATTCTGCGAATCCACCTGAATGGGTCAATTTATATATCGCGGCATCGTTGATTCAATCTGCGGACTTGAATTATTTCAGACTTCCCGAACGACATTTTTTCAACCGTTTAAATAATGTTGATGTTACAAACGAATCAGCCGTTAATCAACGTAACGCAATTTTCAAAGATGCCTTGCGCATCTTTATCGAAAAACGCGATGAAAAGAATCTTGAAATCGACTTTGACGCTTATTTAAATCAAGCGGAAAAATTCAATCTGATTGACAGCGATGAATGGCGAACATTCAAAGCATTTTACTTTGATGAAGAAGAACCGGAAGAAGATTTTGATGAAGTTTTAGAATCGGAAGAAGAAGAAGCTTTATCGCAACCGGAAACAATTGAAACATCCGAAATCGATACACCTCCCGTTTTACCGTTTGAAACAGCAGAAACAGAGCAAGCGGGAATCATTGCCCCGCCCAAAGAACCGGAAATATTCGAATCTCCGAAAAAGACGGAACAAATTTCTTTGTTCCGTTCACTTTTAAAAGGGGGAAAAATCCTTGTCATCGGAAAAATGAACGGAAAAGTATTACCTGAATGGAAAAAAGAAGCCAAAAAAGAATTCGGATTGCAAGAACGCGATTTTGATTTTTATTCCGACTACTATAAGTGCACAAAAAAATTACAATCAATCAAGACGAATTCAGGATATGCCGCAATAATCGTAGGGGCAATCAGTCACAGCGATGACGGTATCATAAAAAAATGGAAAGACAGACCTGAATATCCCAAGCCTTTTTATGCCCGTTCAGGAAAAGAATTAAAACTAACAAAAAATTCGTTTTTTAATGCTTTAAGGGATGTCAAAAACCACTTTGCCGCCCTACCTTGCGATTAGTGCGGGTAAGCGGCTCTTTTTAATCTGTCGTTGATGGCCAACCCCAATCCGTTTATCGGGATCGGCATGACGGCGATCCCTTTGTATTTCGGATCGTCCAACAAACGCATATAAGCGAACAGATGCGCCGCCGCTTCTTTTAAATCTCCGGACGGACTGAGATTCAACGTCGCCTTTTCGGCTTTTCCAAATGCTAAGAAAGCTTCTCCTTCTTCGGCATGATCGGCATTCAGACGAACGGGAAGACGCGGCGCATAATGCGACAACAACTGTCCCGGAGAACGCGGCGCATCGGGATTGATTTCCGGTCGGCGTAATTTCTTTTTCAGAACATCTTCTATTTCTTCAACCGCGATTCCGCCGGCTCTTAATAACGCTGGGTCATCACAGGAAACATCAAGGATCGTTGATTCCACCCCCACGTCACACGCTCCGCCGTCCAAGATCAAAGGAATCTTCTTCCCCAATCCCTGATTAACATGTTCTGCGGTTGTCGGACTGACCGTTCCTGAAATATTGGCACTTGGCGCTGCGACAGGTCGTCCAAAAGCCGCAATCATCTCGCGTGCGGCGGGATGCACCGGAAAACGGACGCCGACCGTATCCAATCCCGCACTGACCAAATGGGAAATCGGGCAATCTTTTGTTCTTTTCATGACCATTGTCAACGGTCCCGGCCAGAACTTTTCCGCCAACAATAAAGCGGAAGGCGTCATTACGGCAAAACGTTCAACCCATGATATGTCAGCAATATGAGCAATTAACGGATTGAATTGCGGACGCCCTTTCGCTTCAAAAATTGACGCGACCGCCAAATCGTTTTGAGCATCAGCTCCTAAACCATACACTGTTTCCGTCGGAAAAGCGACAAGTTGCCCTGATTCTAACAATTTCGCCGCCAAAGCAATACTTTGTATATTAATTATTTCAACCGACATCTAATACCACTTTAAGCACTTTAACAGAAAAGCTAAAGAAAAACCTAATCCCACCAAAAATAATGTTGCAATTAAAAAACCGTATTCACTGGTTGCCAAAGGAATACCGCCGACATTCATACCGAACAAGCCTGTAATAAATGTCAACGGGACAAAAACAGCCGCTAAAATCGACAGCATATACATATTTTCCTGTGTCTGTTCCCGCACACGGTTGGATAATTCATCCATATTGATCATAGCGCGTTCACGCAAGGAATCTATGTCTTCGATAATACGAAGCATCCGGTTGGCATTTTCACGCAGTTGATAACGGTTTTCCGCATCAAGCCACGGCATAATCTGACGAGGCAAGACATCCATGGCATCACGTTGCGGATAAAGATAGCGTCTCATTTCTGTCAAATTACGACGAGCCTCGGACAACTGAGGCAAAAAATCACCTTCAACATCTTCTTCTTCGTCAATAATCTTGTCTTCGACATTGTCAATGACAACTTCGACATTGGAAACGACTTCCACAATTTTATCCAACGTGAAAGAACACAGCTCATCAAGTAATTCACCTACGTTTTTTGCGCCGACACCTGAAGTGAATTCACGTTCTAAAGCGGTTAAAAAATTCATCGGCGTTTGACGCAATGTAATCATTCTGTATTTTTCACACCAAATGCGCAAAGGAATCATATCATCCGGTTCTTCTCCGGGATTCAAGTTGATCGCTCTGAGAAATAACATCAGTTTATCGCCAAAAGCTATACAACGCGGGCGATCATCGTCCTCTTCTTCGGTCAATGTTTCCAAAGCCATCGGATTTATGCCGCTTCTTTCGTTCATGAATTCTTTTGTTTTAATCGAATTCAAATTCAAATGCATCCATAAAACGCCTTGTTCCGGCGTCCAATGTTCCACTTCTTCCTCTGTCAGCTTCCGCGCCCCGCCTTCCCCATCCAGCAAAAAAGAAAATAACAACCACTCTTCGGATGTAATATCTTTATTTTCTGACATGTTCTCCTCCGCGAAATACACGCTTTGGGCATTTTTATCAAAGATTGTTAAAAAATGCACCTGATTTTATAAAAAATGTACCTGATTTTAAAAATTTTATTTATAAATTTCATACCATCCTCTTGCTTTCCGGATCAGTCCGTGTATGCTAAAAATATTTGAACATAATAAAGAAATAGGCAAAACGAATGGATATTCTTTTTAAAAAAAATGAAATCTCCAATGATGCCGTTTTGATCGTCGGCATTTATGAAGATATGATTTTAACAAAAACTGCAAAAAAAATTGATGCCTTATTAAAAGGGGCTTTGGTAAGAGCCTTGAAAATTGATAATTTTTCTGGAAAATCAGGAGATCTGTATGATTTCATCGCTTTAGGAATTTTACCTGTAAAACGTCTGTTATGCGTCGGTCTCGGCAAAAAAAATGAAATGAACGAACTGAAAGCGCAAAATGTCGGAGCCTATGCCGCAAATGCGTTGTTGACAAGCGGAGAAACCGCCGTCGCGTTCGCTGTAGATGATTTGCCCGCCGCCGCTGTCGGCTTCGGAGCAAAAATCGCGTCTTACCGTTTTACAAAACACAAAACCATTTTCAAAAAACCTGTTACTGTCAAAGAATTCTATATTCTGTCAGAAACGGCTCAAGCCGCTCAAAATCAATACGAACCCTACTTTGCCGTCGCAAAAGGCATTCATACGGCTCGAGATCTGGTCAATGAGCCTTCAAATGTCATTACCCCGATCGCCTTTGCCAACAGAGCCGAAGAGCTTCAAAAATACGGATTGAAAACAGAAGTTTACGATCCGAATCAGCTGAAAGCAAAAGGGTTGAATATGATGTTGGGCGTTGCCCAAGGGTCTATCAACCCGCCCCGCCTCGTTGTCGTTCAATGGCGCGGATGCCCAGATGATAAAAACACACATGTCGTTATTGTCGGAAAAGGAGTTACTTTTGATTCCGGAGGAATTAGTTTAAAACCGGCAAAAGGCATGGAAGAGATGAAAGAAGATCTTGCAGGCGCCGCAACGGCTTTAGGCGTATTACAAACATTAGCCATGCGTAAAGCAAAAGTCAACGCTGCCGCTGTTATGGCGATGGTCGAAAATATGCCTTCCGGAACAGCACAACGCCCCGGAGATATTGTAAAGTCATTATCTGGGATTTCGGTGGAAATCATCAATACCGATGCTGAAGGACGCTTGATTTTAGGCGATGCGTTATGGTATGCCCAAGAGCGGTTCAAAGCTCCCATCGTAATCGATCTTGCCAGTTTGACCGGAGCTATTATTGTTGCTTTGGGGACACAGTATGCTGGATTGTTTTCCAATGATGACGATCTGGCAAAAAAAATCGAAAAGGCTTCTGTTGACAGCGGCGAAAAAGTTTGGCGTATGCCTCTTGATGATTCATTTGATGAGGAAATTTTATCCGACATAGCTGATATTCGTAATATAGCGACAACAGATCATGCGGGAGCCAGTATAACAGCCGCGGCATTTCTAAAACGCTTTATCATGCCACAAACAAAATGGGCTCATTTGGATATTGCCGGCGTCGCTTTAAGAAACAAAGACCTTGTTCTTGATCCCAAAGGAGCTAGCGGCTTCGGTGTTCGTCTTTTAAACCGCTATATAAAAGATAATTTGGAAAAACATTCGTAAAAATCATCCTCCTCCCCCACCTGTCCTGTACGGTGGGGGTATTTTTATATTTTGTTCAAAATCTATAAATTCTGGATTTTTCACCCCTGCTTTGTTATAATTTCTTCAGGTAACTTAAATCAGTTACTCAGGGCGTCAGAAACCCTTTTGACAATAGTCGCAAGCATATGGCGACTTTAAAATAATTATGCCGATTTCTGTCTTATACGGGCGGATGTCGGCGTTATAAGGCTTTGCGCGAAATCGCCGAGCCGTAAATTGTCATACGGTTTCTGAACATCCGCCTACCTTTCAGGGTAGGTTTTTGTTTAACTCAAACAAGAAGGATTGTTCAGAAATGAAAGTATCTACTTTTATCTTTATTATAGCACTTTTTTCGTTTTGCTATTTGATAACCCCGTATGGGCTGTCTGCACCAGTCCATTGGGAGCCGATTATCGCTGTACCGGATGTGAAACAATAGGCTACAAATCCAACGGCAGGAACAGCTTAGGGCAAAATGTGTGTATCGACAGACAATGCGTTGATGCACTAAATGGTTCGACTCAATGTAACAGGTGCGCTCAAGGCTATTATCTTTCCGATAGTAAGAGTGCATGTTTTAGTTGCCCTGTCGGTTTTGTATGTGACGGCATAACAAAAGGATGTGCAGATGGAGCCTTTTTTAACGGATCCAGCTGTCAAAGTTGTGATGCCTCATGCAGAACATGCTCAGGAAACTCAAACAGTCAATGCACTTCTTGCCCTGGCGGACAGCTTTTATCAAATGGTAAGTGTTTGTCTTGTCCTGAAAATGCCGTGTGCGACGGATCATCTGTTTTCGGATGCAAAGAAGGATATGTTTATACAGAAGGTAAATGTCTGCAAAGTACGCAAGAACCTGCACAAACCAACACTGTTAGCTCCTGTCCATCACACATGACCCTGTCATCAGATGGCTGTTGTTGTATTAACAAATAAGGCTTCTATTCATGAAATGGATAATATGTTTTTTATCTGTCTTGTGGCTGTTTAGTACACAGATAGAGGCTAAAGTTGTTAAACTGGGTCGTAAGATCAATGCAACATCATATCAACCAGCAGGGAATTTTAATTCCGGCTCTAAACTGCCTGAAAAATTAAGTTGTGATATCAATTGCACTCAATGTGATGATTCGACAGGTCAATGTCAGGTATGTACAACTAATCGATATCTTTCTGAAAACATGTGTTTGTCGTGTCCACCAAAGAACTATTGTGATGGAAAAAATGCAATTCCGAACTGTACAGATGTTGCTTGTCGTGCTAATTCCGTTGCGGAAGCAACTGATGCAGGATGTTGTTGCAAACCTGTAGGATGTCAAAATGTAATATGCAAAAGCGGATTTTCTCCTGTTGCAAGCGCTAACGGTTGTTGTTGTAATTAATAAAAAAACAGCTCTGGTTTTCAGAGCTGTTTTTCTTATTTATCCAAAAAAGAAACACCCTTAACTTATATTAAATTCAAACGCTGAGCTTCAATTACAGCCGCCGTTCTTGTTCTAACATTTAAACGCAACATCAATCCTGATACATGAAGCTTTACTGTAGAAACGGATAAATTCATTTGAAAAGCAATTTCTTTATTTTGAAATCCTTGTGCTAGATATTTTAAAACCTCCTCTTGTTTAGGAGTAAGATTAGAATATTTTTTCTTTAATGGCATTCTTTGCGACAGTCTCCCCTCTTTTATTCTAAGCCCGCTAAATAACAACTTTAGATTTAGTTTTATTAGTAAAACTAACTCAATAAGTCTACTATTAAAAATACCCTTTGTCTATATAGACATTAGGCTTTAATAAAAAAGGTGGGATCTTTCTTTTTTCGAAGTGAAGGGATAATTTTTTATATAGGATAGGGAGAGTAGAAAGTTAGTGACGCGGAACGGGCTTGTGGTATTGCACAAGCCCGATTATGAAGTG